>CALFOT010000001.1 GCA_937919925.1 uncultured bacterium
CCGGTTTAGGAAACCGGTGCTCTATCCAGCTGAGCTACGGGGACATTTAGCCCAAGAGGATAGCGTTCTCCAGGAGCGACGCCTATCCACCCACTTCCATTACACCCAACATTACATGGAAAAAGTCCTACTCCAGCTTGACTACCTGACTGGTCCCGCAGCTGGAGAGATCCAGCGCCTGCAAAAATACATTGCCGCAAACACGCGGGGGAAGATTGGCACTGTAGGTGGCGGTGCCGGCAGCATTGGCCGTGACGAGTACACCAAGAGAAGCGCTGTTGTTCAAACCGAGCAGGGTTCCGGCGCAAGGTAGATCGTTCGGAACCAGAATGTTGCCGACACCGTTAGCGTGAAGCGGCGCGACAAGTCCGAGTGGGGTCACGCGTGCGACGGTCATGGTGTGACTGGGGCAAGTGCCGCTCACCAGCAGATCAAGAGCGGTATCCGGAACGATGCTGCCACGGAGGCATACGCCTTGCCAGGCCTGCCCGTTTTCAATCGTGAACTTCGAGCGGACCAAGTCGAGACTGGCAGCGTGCCCCGGATCCAAAGGCGTCTGCAAAAACAGCGAGACATCAGCGCTATAGTTTTGGAAGTTCCCGATGAGACTGAACTCGATTTGGTCCAAATCGATCGTAATCGCCAACTCGTTGAGAGCGGGATGCGCCCAAGGAATATCAAGGGAAAGGAATTGGCCGCTGCCGTTTTCGAAATCCCCAGGAGTGTAAGTCCAGGTGAAGGTGCCTGTCATTTGCTGAGGCGGATCGAAAGGACGAGTGATGTTGGGATCCAACCACAGATCATCCAGCGTGTAAGTCACGGTTTGCGTTTGCGCGGCAGCCGGAGGCGCGGCAAGAATGGAAATGGAGGCGAGGATGAACAACCAGAGCAGGCGGCGCAACATGCCCCCAAGATACACCGTGATGTTGATCTATGGCCCAAGCTGAACCGTGGCGGAAACCGGGAAGTGATCCGACGGCCAGATGCCGTCTACACAATCGGCGTGAATCTGCGCGGTGAGCGGCAGGATCCCGGGCGCACAGAGGATGTAATCAATGCGTCGGCCGCCGTCGGCATCTAGAAAACCATTGAAGGTTCCCAGGGTGTTGAAGGGATCGCAGGCGCGCACAGCGGAAGTGTAGGAGGCGGCAACGAAGGTTTGTAGCGGCGGCGAAGAAAACTCGGCGTTGAAGTCTCCCATAAAAATCGCCGGCGGCCCACTCCTTGCATGCTCCACCAGTAAGCGCGCACTTTGCAAGCGTGCTTCCACACCGCGATGATCAAAATGCGTGCCATATACGCGCAGGGTAGCGCGCGGATTTGCCAGCGCCGATTCCGCTGGGATGGCTAGATCTACCCACACCGCCATCCGCGGCAGGGCGGCATCCCATCCACGGGAAGCGATTTGGTGTGGTGTGGCTGACAACCACAACTCGCCCCAATCCAGTACCTGCACGCTAGATTCACGCACATACAAACCGGAAAACTCGCCACCTAATCCCCCATCACGATGTTGGCCAAGCTTGCGGTAGTCGCGCAACACAGCGGCGAGTTCCTCCAACTGAAAGGCCAAGCCTTCTTGAATCGCCAACACATCTGGATGCGCGCGGCGAATCATTTCCGCCACCAGCTGCCGACGGGCGGGCCAAGCATGTACCCCATCTTCTGCGCTGCCATAACGGATATTGAAGGTCATCAAGCGCAGCGTTGCGGGGCTTTTTGCCGATGCTGCGGCCGCTGATGATGCCGATTGCGGGCTTACACACGCTGACAGCGTGCAAAATGCAAGGAAGATAACGGCAACTGGCCAAGAGCGAAGGTTCACGCACCTAGTCTAAGCTCTCGAAGGCCTGTTCGAGTTTCTATAATCGCCGTTGGCCGCCATCTCCGGTGTGGATGGCAACCACGATGCTTTTCAACAGCCTAGTCTTCCTGGTGTTTTTCCCGATTGTTTTCCTCGGGAACTTGGCCCTTGCACGCACTGCAGGCCTACGCAAAATCTTCCTCCTTGCAGCGTCGTACTTTTTCTACGCACAATGGGATTATCGCTTTCTCTTGCTCATTTGGCTGAGCACCGCAGTGGATTGGTTTGTCGGTGGCGCCCTCGGTAAAACCGAGGAGCAAAGTAAACGCCGCGTATTACTTGCCATCAGTTTGATCGTGAACCTTGGCATGTTGGCCACGTTCAAATATATGGATTTCTTTATTGAAAGCGCCAACGTGCTCATCAATAGCATTGGCCTGCAGGGCAATATCCACACGCTGCGCTGGATTTTGCCGGTGGGAATTAGTTTCTACACTTTCCAAACGATGTCCTACACGCTGGACATTTATTTCCGCAAACTCACCCCACAAAAGTCGGCGCTGGATTTTGCCCTGTTTGTGGCCTTTTTCCCGCAACTGGTTGCCGGCCCAATTGTGCGTGCCCGAGATTTGCTGCCGCAGCTTGAAAAAAACCCGCTACCCTCCCGAGCAGACCTCTCCGCCGGAACTTATGACATCCTGTCAGGCTTGATGAAAAAGGTATTGATTGCCGATATCCTCGGCGCCCAGCTTGCTACACCATTTTATGAAAACCCCGAGCAATACGGTGTTTTCGGCGCTACAGCGGGCATTTACGCGTTTGCCTTCCAAATTTTTGGTGACTTTGCTGGATATTCTCAGATCGCCATCGGCTGCTCCCGCCTGCTCGGTTACGAATTGCCGAAAAACTTTGATAACCCGTTTATGTCGCGCACCAACTTGGAAATCTGGCGCCGCTGGCATATCACTTTATTAACCTGGATGCGCGATTACATCTATATTCCTCTCGGTGGCAGCCGCGGTGGCGAGAAAAAAACCTATCGCAACATCATGCTTACCAACCTCTGCGCCGGAGTATGGCATGGCGCTGGCATTAACTTTGTGATTTGGGGTATCGTCAATGGCATCACGATTTGTTGCTCGCGCTTTTATCAACGTGGGCGAAAACAACGTGGCAAGGTCAATCTCAGCTCCGATTCGCAATTCAAAATATGGTCGCAGCGTGCCATCACCTTCCACATCTGGATTTTGGCTATGCCCTTATTCCGCACCGATTCGCTTGCCGATGTGGCCGAAGTGGGTCGCGCTTTGATGCGTTTCAGCAGTCCACTCGGAAACACTCCGGATGTACCTCTACGCGGCGTACTGTTGCTACTGCTGGCCGTCGCCATGACCAGCTGCAGCGAATACTACGGCAACAGCATCCGCCATAGCTGGAGCCGCCTACTCCCCGAAGTACAAGGAGCTCTATTCCTAATCTTCATCGGCATGTTCGGCCTACTTTCAGTGGAAGCCACACCCTTTATCTACTTCCAATTCTAATGGGAAAAACCGCACTACTCTACTTCGTACGCTTCCTCATCGGTGCTGGCGTTGCCTTAGTGGCCAGCAACGCGATTGCCCGAGTAACCCACTTACGTTGGGAGCACGTGCCCAATCATTCCTACTTACAAGTTGCCGACGGCTTCCGCGATTCAGAAAATGCCGTCGATGTGGTGTTCTTCGGCACTTCTGCAACGCGCAACAGTGTGGTGCCGGAATTAATCAGCGCGCAACTAAGCGGCGCGCTCGGCCGCTCGGTGGAATGTTGGAACTTGGCCATGCCTAACGCCACACCGGAAGTATTTTCTCGTCTTGCTGCAACCGTATTCCGCGAAGACCGCCCGCAGCTGTTGATTCTCGAAGCTGTGCCGATGTTATGGGATGCCAATCGCCGCACCCATACCCCCACCGAAGTTTTTTGGCGTTGGTTCGCCGATTTGCCTGATCTGATTCGCTATGCCTCACAACTCAACGGCCGCAAATTACGCGAAGCTCTGCGCGGTTTGGATTGGGGGGTAGAAGCTTTGTGGATTCGATCGGGGGTGTTGATGCAGGGAGAGCTTACCGGTTCCCACCCTACGGGCCCATTCGGCGGCGTTTATGAACTCGACCAACTCGGAATCCCGGTGCCAGTCGATCAACTACTTTCCAACACTTCTCACCAGCGCGAGAAAGATCGCGTCAGCATGTTTCGTACTTCGCCACAATGGCGTGAGGAACTGCACAACATTGCGGCAACTTGCAAAGCAAATGGGGTGACCTTGATTCTTCTGCACCAGCCCATGTACAACGAATTGCTGCCACTATTCGAACCAGGCGCTTATGCCGATTACATGGCTTGGATGACTACCGCCGCCACCGAGGAGGGCGTGGAATTGATTGTGTTGCAAGATGCATGGCCGATGGAAGACGAACTGGATTTCCGTGATTTTATTCACTACTCGCCGCGCGGCGCCGCCAGCTTCAGCGCGCGCCTTGCCGAAGAAATTCTGCTGCCACGTTTAGGCGCTCAATAAGTACGGAAACTCTCCGGCAACAGCTCCGCCAAAGTGCGGATACGGGTTTCGCCGCGACCACCCATCACAACTTTCAGCTCGGCCAAATCGGGTGGCGCGAACTCGAGCATCACTTGTCGACAGCCGCCGCAGGGTGTGACGACATCCGGGACATCGGCCCACACCGCCACCATGCATAAGCGCCGATGCCCCAAACCAACGGCGGTGGCGATGGCATTGCGTTCCGCACACACCGCCAGCGGCGAGGCGGCGTTTTCGACATTGGTGCCGGTGGTGATGGAGCCATCCTCCCACAAAGTGGCTGCACCCACGGCAAAATGGCTGTAGGGGCAATGTGCAAAGGCCGCCGCTTGGTGGGCGTGTTCCAGTAGTTTGGCGGCGGTGATCATGATGCTTGCAAGCGTTCGGCGCGCAATTCTTTGTAAATCGTGGAGGCCCAATCATGCAGAGCTTCAAGCTCTGGCGGGAAGGGTTCAGTCTTGGCTTGATACGCGCGAAAACTAGTTGAGGTGAGCACTTTTGCATACCACGCCGGTGCCCATACACCATAGCAGGAGTGATTGCCCGCCGACCACTGCAACATACACGGATGAAAATCGATGCCCACCGCGGCGCAAATCGTTTTCAACATGCCTTCGGGATTCGCCAACAGTTCGCTGGAATCCACCACCGCCGCACAGCGCCCTGCTTTTCGCAAACGTTGATACAACTCCAACTGCCTGCCAAAGCCGGTATCAAAACGTTCCAGCTCCCCGAGATCGCGTTGCAACGACACCAACATCTCGCGGGGATTACGAATCAGAAAAATATTCCTCATGCTGGGGGCCATCGCGAAGGAAGTATCCACGCCACCCTCTAAGTGGTGCGCCATATGCTTCACAAACTGCAACGGCCGTTCACACGGGCCGAGCAACACCTCTTCCACCACCTGCGACCAATTCTGTTGTTGGGAAGCTAGGATCTCTTCCCGCATCGGGTGTAGTTTCCCCGAAGTTGCAAGGTAATGGGCATACAAAGGCTCATCTACCCCAATGGTGTCGGGGCGCTCGGCAAAGCTGCGCAGCAATGCCGTGGAAACCGTGCGCGGGCACGACCACATGGCAATACGGGTGGTGGTCATGCTCGCAGTTTAGCGAGTGGCCTACTCGGCGGCGGTCTTCTTGCTGACCTTTTTCTTGGTCACCTTCTTGGCGACTTTCTTGGCGACTTTCTTGGCGACTTTCTTCTTGGCGACCTTCTTCTTCACCACTTTTTTCTTCACCACTTTCGCGGCGACTTTTTTCTTGGTGACCTTCTTCTTTGGCCCGCCCTCACGCGGCTTAAATTCAAAGCCGTGACGCCCGTTTGGTTTGCGCACCAAGCGCGCGGTGAAGTTGCGCCCCTTGCGGGAAATAAAGTCTTCGATCCAATCGGTATGGCCAATCTCCACATCAAAGTACGGCAACATATCCACCCGCCGCATCTCCCGTTTACAAACCGTGCGGGGCATCTTAATGCTATTTTTGCCGCCTTCGGATGATTCGAAGTGCGTCGGGGTTTCGATAATCATGCCTTTGCCTAGAGGGCACGGCACATACGGAGATGCATCCACTGGGTAAGAAACTAACTCGGGCGCAACCGCACCGGAGTCATCGGATCCTTTGAAGTCTTTGACCGGCTCGAACTCTAACTTGAGTTCGGCATCGACTTTGATGCGACCAGCGTAGGTTTCCCCCCGCATACTCACAAAACCATCAAGCGGCCCAGAATCTTTGTCAGCCAACAACTTCTCGGCGACAGGACGGTTGATGTAACGCCCGCGGAATTCCTTCCACACGGTGTAGCCACAGGCATCGGGCTCGACAGCCTCTATTTTCAAATCCTCTTTCAACGAATCCGCCGGAGCGACGGCACTGAGGATCGGCAGCAACTCGGCGATGTACTCATCCACCATACGCACCTCATCAATCATAAACTTTAGATGTGCATTGGTGCGTTTGACATCCAGCTCCACGCTATTGACCTCTGACCGTGCTTGCAGGGCGTGTTCGAACAAAGTGGCTAATTCCTTAAGCGGCACCTTGGCTTCTTTGCCGAGACTCTTGATGGACAGTTGATACTGTGCTCCTTTCGCTTTGCGCACGCACCGATAGCCCTTCAAACCCTCGCGCATGGCATTTCCATCTTGAGGGCAAACGCCAACTGGAGCTTCTTCGGTATACAGATCTTCGTAATCGAAGTTGCGTAACTTCTCGACCAACTCGCACACCATTTTTTCAATCACGGCCATGTAATCCGCGCGCGCGAGTTGATTGTTCTCCACCTGATAAAGCTGCGACTCCATCTCGGCGGTGAGCTCAGCTTGCGCAATGCCATCGGCATGCAAACGATCCAGAAAATCAATCAAGGTGATGCCTTTGGACGACGCACGCAAAGTCTTGCCACTGCGCAGCACATAGCCCTTCGCAATCAGCGCTTCAATGATCTCGGCGCGCGTGGCTGGAGTACCCAAGCCCTTCGATTTCATTTGGCGCAGAGCTTCATCGTCGTCGATTTCATCCCACGAATCCAAATCGACGTCGGACGCCGTTTCCATTGCTTTCAGCAAGCCGGCTTCGGTGAATCGTTTGGCTGGGCGCGTAGCATCATCTTCCACGCTGACATTGACGGTCTTGCCACTTGTGGCGGTGCCAGAATCCACACCCAGTTCCTCCAACTGCTCGGACTTGGGTGGGCGTCGGTCTACTAACTGAAAGCCAGGTTCCGTCATGCGGCTGGATTCGGTAAAGAAACAATGCTCTGCAGCATCCACCGCGATGGTGGTGGTGCGGACCACGCGCTGCCAACAACTGGGCTTCAAGAAAGCGCCCAGGAAGCGTCGAATCACCATTTCAAACACTTTGGCGTCATCGCCGCCGAGTGGAGAATCCGGTGCCTTGCCAGTAGGGATAATCGCAAAGTGATCACTCACACCGGCATCATTGAAGTTGCGCTTGGTGTTGCTCAACCCTTGCTTTTGCAATAACTGGGCGGCGTGATCGAACTCTTCAAGGCGCTCGGTTTCGGAGAACGATGCGGCAAAACCGCCGGAGGCAATGGTGGCCACCACCGTATCCACGTGACCGCGATAATCATTCGGCAAACACGAAGAATCTGTACGTGGGTAAGTGAGCACTTTATGCGCCTCATACAAACGCTGCGCGGCCTGCAAAGTGCGGCGCGCCGACAAACCGTAACGGCTGTTGCATTCTTTTTGCAAAGAAGTCAACGAATGCAGTGGCGGTACCGCGCGATTCGATTCGGTAACTTTTTCCTCTACGGAAGTGCTCTTGCCCAGACAAGCGGCCGCAATCTCTTTGGCGGTGGCTTCATCCCACACCTTTTCGGCATCTTTGCCAGAACGGATGGAGCGATATTGGCCATCGTAGGTGTGACCGTTGGCGGTGAACTCCCCTTTCAAACGCCAGAACAACACCGGCACGTGCGCCAAGACTTTCAGCTCACGGTGCACCATCAAGGCCAAGGTAGGTGTTTGCACACGACCTGCTGACCACACGCCTTTTTCGCGGCGGCCTTTCAAGCGGCGCGTAATCGCGCGGGTGGCGTTAATGCCAATCAACCAATCGGCTTCCGCACGACAATAAGCCGCGGCACTGAGGCCCTCAAAATCCTTGCCCGGCCGCAGTTCCTCAAAAGCCTCGCGGATGGCGGATTGGGTCATGGATTGCAACCACAAGCGTTCGACCGGTTTGCCGCAAGCCACATACTCTTCGATCTCGCGGAAAATCAGCTCGCCTTCGCGAGCAGCATCACAAGCATTGACGAGGCTATCCACATCTTTGCGTGCGGCCAGTTTTTTCAACAAACGCAACTGAGTGGTTTGACCACGCCGCGCACGCCGCTTGAAGGGGCTTGGCAGCACCGGCAGGTTTGCCAGCGACCAGTTTTTCAACTCTGGATCGTAATCCTCGGGCTCGCACAGCTCCAGCAAGTGACCAATCGCCCAGGAAATCAGGTGGTTTGGACCTTCCCAGTAGCCATCGAGCTGTTCGAAGGTACCTGGCAGCGCGCGCGCCAAATCGGCAGCGACGCTGGGTTTCTCAGCGATGATGAATTGCATTTCTTTTTGGCGTTGGCCCTTTCCGGCTTACCCGGAGACTTCAAGACGAAATTGTTCGCACCTAAGGAGGGGCGCGCCTTGCATTGGCTCAGAAGGTAAGGTCTCCCCGCCTTTAGGACAAGTTGAGCAAGCGGCCCGCAACACGAATTCGCCCCTGGGACACTCCGGATTTGCCCCTGGGCACCCATCCTTTCGTCAAAATCGTCGAGGAGTTGCAGCAAAATGCCGAAAAAGGGTAGGTGGGGAGATCCAATTTCGACCCCAATGGCCGAAAAATCACCACTTTTTCAGGGTTAAGTTGGAAATCGCAAATCACCGATACAACCCTGGAGCCTAAAACCATGAAGCATCGTCACCCCCTAATCGAAACCATCGTCACCATCGTTTGTGTGGCTGCAGTGGCTGTATTGACCGCTGTGCCCTCCTCAAGCAACGCCGGTGAGAAAAATATCGCGCTGCAGGATAGCTTGACGGTGTTGCGCACCGCCGTTTTCCGCTACTCGATGGACCACGAGCACAACCATGTGCCCCTGATGCCTGGAGTTTTGATGGGTGAAATCGAAGCGCAGCTGGTGGGTTTGAGCCGTGCCAATGGTTCCACCGACAACCTCGAACACGCGGAAGACCGCTACTACGGCCCCTACCTGAATCAGATACCGGTAAACCCCGTCAACCATCTGCAGAGCATTCGCTCGATGGGGCCGGAAGAGATTTTGCCAGTACTCAACGGCACTTGCGGCTGGGTGTATGTCCCTGCAACCGGAAAGATTTACGCTGATTTGCCTGGTGCGGATAGCCGCCGTATTGCCTACCTGGAATACTAAGCGCTCGCACCCCCCTGACGGCTGCCGCCGTGACTACTCGTTTCGATAGTCGCGGTGGCAGTTTTTGCAGGAAGCGGCCAAATCCAGATAATGCGTTTCCAATAACTCCACGTTGCCCTCCCGGGAGGCCTGGTGCAAAGAATCTGCAAGCTCGGTAGCCTCTTCGAGCCGGTGCTCAAATTCGCGGTCTTCCTGTAGCTCCGCCGCGAGCATGCTGGCACTATCGTGCAGTTGCTGCGACAGAATCAGAGTTTCCTGCTGCAAGGAAAGATCTGGGTGGTCAGCAGGAGTTTGCCACTGGGCGGCGCGGATCAGTTTCAGGTTGTCCCAGATACGGTCGATTTTCGCCATGCTGGCCGGGAAATCGGCAACTTTGGCGATCGACATCAACTCAGGCAACAACGTGCCTTTGGCGGCTGGCTCCCAAGCGGCGACGTCGCGCCATAAACCCTTATAGTCTTCGCTGGTGCCCGCTGCCGTCATCACGGCCTTAGCCGCCTCCGCGCCGCATCCAGTGGCTGCACGCAGTGCCAGTGCTGCCGCAGCCGGCCCGCGATGCTTGCCGTGGTGGCAGTGAAAGTAAATCGGTCGAGCGGATTCGCGGATGACGCGTTCAAAAGCCAGTGCCGCTTCGCTGGGAATGCCGTCGTAGCCGAAGGGAATATGCACATAGACTAAGCCTGCTGCAGCGGCTAACTCCACCGCTGGGCGAGCGCTATCCACATTCACGATCGTTTTGATCCCCAACGCTGCAAGTTCAGCGAAGGCTTGTGGGCCTGAGGGCATGGCGCCAGAGTAGATTCCGGAACCCAAATCCAACAAGTGAGCGATGCGCGTGCTGTCGATGGCGATGGGCAAGTGAGGAGCCGTTGCCACAGCCACCTCAACAGCCGTGGCCGGAGAGGAAGCGTGTTCTTGGCTGCACGCACCGAGCAACAGGAGAGCACAGAATGTAGATCGGGGAATCATGGCTTCGTTTATGCAAATGATATGCCAGTTCCTGGGTGGAGTTGGCGGCACAAAGGGTTCCCAAGCGGGAACGCCTACAGGGACGGTAAGTTTAGCGAACCGCCGGAAATGGATCGCACAGCAAAAAAACCGGAAGAAAGCGCTCAGTTCGCGATAAGCATCCGCAATTTTGCATCTGCGGCGCCCGATTCCACGGCCTCGATGGCCATACTCAAACAAGTTGCCAAATTCAGATCCGGCTCCACCACGCTAATGAGCACTGCAGCAGTCAAGCATGCCGAGCAGGTTTCACTGCCGGCAGACCCCAACAACGAACGGTGAGTAGCCACAATCCCCGCTTCAATCGGGTCTTCATGCTGGTGTTGTGGCTCGCAGCTTTCGAAGTAGGCGAAATCAGCCGGGCGAATCCGAAACGGAGTCTTGACGCCATTAACCAAGCGCAAACCGCGCGTGGATTCCACGATGGACGGATCCACCGAACCTTCCACACCTTGCACGATCAAGACTTGATCATGCCCCAAGCTTTGGAAGGCGTCGCCAGCTAGCCCGAGAACGGGGCCGGGCAAGGCCGCTGCGACCACCCGCGCACCTTCCGGCAGGAGCAACTTGGTGACGACATCCGGGATACCGCGGATACCGGTTTCATCTTCAATCCGTTGCAGACGTTGCCAGCCTGGATCGGCCAAGGTTGGGCGCCAGCAAGCCAAGCCATACTTCCTTAGCATCTCTTGGGTGTGGGCGGCTTTGCCGAGCAGCGGACCGACTAAACGCTGCCATACATCACCCTCAGTAACCCGCCCGGTGCGGAGACCAGGGGCGGTTTGCAATAACACTTGCACGCCAGCTGCCGAAGCTGCTGCGGCAGCGGCAATCAACATGGGTGGACTCTTCCGCTTGCCTTGACGGCTCGTGGCGACCACCACACAACGTTCGGGCAATTCCGGAAACTCAACCCGCCCACGAGCAGCAGTGGCGGCTCCAACCAGTTCTTCAGCAGTGGCCCCTTTGGCGCGCATGGCGGCTAAAAACAAGGCTACTTGAGCATCGCTGCCCTGCCCTTCCAGCAACATCGCAAACAGATGTTGGGCTCCTTCGGTGGACAAGTTATGGATGCGGCCACCAGTGATGGCACCGGAAATCCTATGCAACAGAGGGCCCAGATCGCCGTACATACTTAGCTATCAAGCTCCTCGGATAAGCGTTTCAGGACCCGTGCAACATGACCATTGACGCGCAGGTTATCCCAGATGTGCACGATGCGCCCGGATGGGTCGATGAGGAATGTGGACCGCACAATGCCATAATAACGAAAACCAGAGCGCCCTTTCTCCCTGCAGGCGCCATAACGGATTGCGAGCCTGGAATCACGATCGACCAGTAAATCGAAACGCAGTTTTTCCTCTTTACTAAAACGCGCATGACTCTCGCTACAACACGGGCCGACGCCAAGGATGACGGCACCCTTGTTATCAAACTGCGGTTGGGCATCGCGGAAATCTCGCGCCTGTGTGGCGCAACCATGCGATTTGTCTTTTGCATAGAAATACAGCACCACCCAACGGCCACGCAAATCAGTTAAGCGGGTGCGCTCATGATGAGCATTGGGCAACGTAAATGCGGGAGCACGTTTGCCGACTGCGAGTACCGTGTTAGCCAAGTTCGAGAAAAGGGAAAGGGAGAAACGATTATGCACCTCCCTACCAATTCTGCCAAGTGGCGATTTACTGAGTTCCGGCGCTTGCTTCAGGTTCGTCGATGGCCGGCGCAACCGACTCCTCGATCCTCTCATCCGTGACTTCCTCGACATCAAGAGCCCGCTCAATTTCTTCGAGCACCTCCTCCAAGGAATTCGCCTGACGCGGGCGGATATGCGCAAAATACGGTGCGGTTTGTTTGTCGTAAACAACTTTGCCGTTGACCACACTCCACTGTACAAAAGTACGATAGTGGAATAAATCACCGTCGCAAATGATGAGATCCGCATCTTTACCGGCTTCAATCGAACCAACGCGATCTTCTAAACCGAGAATCTTGGCGGCATCCAAAGTGACGGCGCGCAAAGCAGCCTCCTGAGGCAGCCCGCCACGAATAGCGAAGGCCGCTTCCATCGGCAACGTGAGCATGTCGCGTCCGGCCAAACCACCGGTGGAAATCCAACGTTGTTCCGGCAAAATGGAAAATGGCACACCATGCTCCCACAGGATTTTGGCGTTTTCTATCGTCCAGCCACTCGGTGCGTTGAGTGTTTGATCAGCCCATCCTTTGGCGCGCGGCGTGATCACCATTTGGGCACCGACACGACCAAGACGTCCAGCGCAAGCCCACGCTTCTTGACCACCGAAAATAATCGACTGCATCGGGTATTCTTCCAGGAAGTCACAGATGGCCAGCAAATCCTTCAAGGAGTTGGCGTTGAAGCGAGCCACGGCATTGCCCTGCAAGAGTGCCAAGTATTGCGGATTGATGCCTTTTGCAGCGGGTGCTTCGGCAACTTTTTCACCCAGGGCTTTGTCATTTTCCCAGCCGCGCAAATCACGCAGATGATCACGCACGATGCGCAAATCTTCGCGCAGTTTGCGACGACCACTCGGTGAGTTACTCGAGTAACCCAAACTCACCCAACCAGTCTGGCCAGCCAGCACACCGTCTAAAGTGCCACGCGTAAGTTTGGCGATGCCGTCGCCAGATTGCACCAAAGTAAGACCGCCGGCCAAACCTAGATCCACGTTCAAGGCAAAGGGATCAAAATCATCGCGAATACTGATGCCCCCACCGTGCACAATCCCGGAACTATCCACGCCAACCAGACCAGGGTAGATCTGCATGCCCTGGGCATCAATGCGTCGCGCTCCTTTGGGAATGCGTACCTTCGTGCCCACTTTGAGAATGCGATCGTTTTTACACAACACCACACCGCGACGAATGACTCCATCGGTAACGGTATGAATATCGGCACCATAAATCGCCAAGTACGGACTATTCGGATCGACGGCGTTGGGATCCTCTGCTTCAACCGTTTCCGCTGCGGCTTCTGCCACTTCTTCCGTCACCGTGATATCGGCATCTTCTGGTTGCGGTGGTTCTTCGACCACGGGTAGCGGATCCGGCGTAGGCGGTGGATCTTGCAGCGCATAGCTAGCCGCAGTGAGAGGGATTTGCAGCGCCCAAACGGCAGCTGCCAGGCATAACACACGCATAGCGCAATTCATCGTTGTTCCTCCTTCTCGGCTTTGACCCGATCGTAAAGGACTTCCCCTTCCGACAGCACCAGCAGCGCCTCACTCATAGGATCGAGTGGATCGCCGCTCCACACCACAAAGGTTGCCGGGGCGCCAACCGCAAGCGCGGTGATGCGTTCCTCTTGCCCCAACGAAGCAGCGGGTTCGAGAGTCATGGCACGCAACGCAATGGCGCGATCCAGACCTTCGGCAACCACGAGGGCAACCGCCATGCGGTAACTGCGCACACCGCTCAAGTTTTCCGATGTGGGCGATAGCACTAACTGCTTTACGCCTGCGGCCACCAGCTCGGCAGGAAGATTGGCGCGCGTGCGGGTGTAGGGCAAAAAGGAAATGTCCGCGATGACGTCAACCCGAAAGCCCGTCGCTGCGATTTGCTCCACCACCTCGTGAAAGTTTTGGCCGCTGCCATGACGCAGCACCAATTCGTAAGGCAACTCGCGCTCGCCGAGTAGATCTTGCCAATGCAGCCAATCGGAGGCCGAGTCCAGCCAGATTTGCGCGACGCGTTCTTTGCGCACCCAATCCACCAGCGGCTCGATGTTCGGATCTAGCTTCGGCGCGACAAATTCTTTGGGTGGCTCTTCCTCACCTTGGTCTTTACCTTTGGCGTCGCCCTTCTGTTCGCCATTTTCACCCGCAGCAGCTTTGTCGCCATTGGTACCAACTTTCTTGGCCGGATCTGCTTTCTTGGCGGCTTCGGCTTCTTCAGCCTTTTTCTTTTGAGCAGCCTCCCAATCCGCACGCGCTTTTTCCCAATCAGCCTTCGCCTTGGCTTCTTTCTCAATCGCTTCATCGGCGGCTTTCAATCCATCGCGCACCAAGCGTTTCCCGGAGGAGCCCGTTGGCACCATCACCTTTAAGTGCAAATCCGCAACCAAAGGATTCGGCACGCCCACTTGACCATCGGCAAGCAACACCGAGGAACGGCCTGGCAAACCACTTCCGGGAGGATCCACTCCAACCAGCAGCACACCTTCCTCAAGCAAATCTTGGCTCCAGTTTTCTGGAAGCCACATGGAGTCCACCGCCAAGAATCGGCCGTTGCCCCCATTGCCGCGTCGATCGCCAATCAAAAAATCAGCATGGGTGAGCACGAATGGCGGCATGGCCATTTTGCCGGTTCCACGGTAATCGTGGATTTCAGCATTTGCGGGAATCACCACGGCCGGCCCCATGCGCTCAATCACGCCGTCGCGCACCAGCACGGAAACATTTTGCAGTGCAGCGCCATCGAGAGTTTCGACAGTGTCAAAGCGGTAGATGACGGCGCGACCGGTTGGATCGCGCTCGATGGGTTCTTGCGCGACAGGCAGAGCCGGCGGCAGTAGTAGTAGTAGTAGGGAAGCGAGCATCATCAGGATTGGGGATGACGGTTAGTAGAGCTGGCCATCATGAATGTCATAGGCAATTTCACCTTCCACAATCACAAGCTCGACTGCAGAACGCGGGTCGAGCGGTTGTCCGGTGCTGACCACGATGTCGGCCAACAATCCGGGAAGCAAACGGCCGACCTGATCATGGATCATGCCTTGCCGCGCGGGATTTACATTGAGTGATTCGAGTGCAAGCCACGCAGAGCAGCCGAGACGTTCGGCCAGAGTTGCCTGATAGACAAACTCCTCTTGCGGGATCACACCGGCATCGGTTTGTACGGAAATATCCGTGTTGCCGGCGCTTTCGTAAGCCTCCACCAAGCCGCGAAAACGCTGCTCTTGGTTGAAACTGTAATCGAAGTTACGCGGACCGATGTTGAGCTGTGCATGCAGCGCAGCGATTTCTTTGCCAGCCATATAGCCGTTAAAACTACCATGGCTGACGATGACGGGTACTTGTGCTTCCAGTTGAAACATGCGCACCGTGCCGAAGGTATCGCGCGCACCTGCAGTGTGCACGAGGAAAGGGTGCTTCTGTTGAAAGATGCCGGCGATGCTTGCAAGTGCTGGATTTTCATCCAAGGTATCGGCTGCGGCAACTTCCGCGGCGCGGTCGAGGTACCAGCGCAACATCCACCACATACCCATGCGCGTACCACCAAGATCACCGCGGCGTTCGGGGTTGTAGCCTTGTGCAACCTTCACCGAGCCGGGGTATTTGAACACCACTTCTTCGGTGGTATTTCTGGAGCGCAACTTGATGAAAGTACCTGCACCGGAAATGTTGGTGCCGGAACCGGGAATCGCGTTCACCAAAGTAACTCCACCAGCGCGCCCCATCCGATGCAGATGGTTATCCGCAACGATGGTATCCAGAGTGCGCAGTTCCGGATTATCCGGATGCACCATGTCGTTGATATCACCCCAACCGCCAGTGTGCGTGTGGGAATGCAAATCAATGCCGCCGGGCCACGCGTAGGAGTGCGGGTACGAGAGCCATTCCCAACCAGCTGGAATCGCCAAATCCAATTGCCGGCCAACTTCCACAATGACGCCATCAGCATCAATCAAAATACGCGCATTACGCACCACTTGCCGATTCTCCATCGTCAACGCAACCGCCACATCCAACGCCAAGCCAGGTGCGGCTGGCGCTTGGGTTTGCAGGAGTGCGGTGACCAGGAAAACGGTGAACATTAGTAGCGGCGCGCGTCCTCTTCGATGTCGTAAACTTTTTTGCCGTCAATCCAAACCTTGAGCACCGAGGAACGTGGATCCACCGGATCACCGGTCCAGGCCACTAAATCAGCATCAAGGCCTGGCACCAAACGGCCGGTTTGATCTTCAATCAGTAAAGCTTTGGCAGCGTTGGCGGTCATGCCGTGCAACGCATCCAGACCGTTGCCTGCGCCCAAACGTACCCCCATGGCCGCTTGAAAAGGCAACTCCTCTTGCGGGATCACCGGGGCATCCGTGTTGTAACCAAGAATGATGCCCTCATTCTCAAACCAACCTGCTGCACAACCCATAAACTGGGAAGTGGAACGGTCAAACCAAAACTGACGCGGGCCATTCATAACCGGCACGCCGATGTCCGCCACCAACGGGCCGATTTTGTAAGCATCAAAGGTGCCGTGGTCGATGAACGACTTCAAGCCCAGCTCTTGCACCTGCATACTCACCGTCATCAACGCAACTTGATAAATCTGCGTGTGCACACTGACTGGGATTTTTCCCTGCTCGAGGCCGATAAAATCTGCCCATTTCGGATCCCACTCTGCTTCGCCATCTTGGTAAGCGCGCGCCCAGGCGAGACCTTTTTTCAAAGTATCCCGCGTGTTCCAATTCATCAGCGCACGCGCTACACCGAAGGAGTAACGTTCCGGGTTACCTGCTTGGGCAATCTTCAACGAGCCTGGAGAGCGCAACACCATATCGGCAACCGTATCCCCTGCCGTTTTCACGAGCATGCCGAAGCCACCCATATTGGAACCGGATCCCGGAATGAACAAAGCTGTAGTGATACCGCCCGCCACCGCATCTTGAAGATAAGGGTTGTTCGGTTCGAGAACTTCAGCAGTGTGCAACTCGGGGTTGGTAAGGAAAACCGTATCGTTTAGATCGCGTAAGGAACCGGCAATATGGTTGTGCGGCTCAATCAAGCCCGGTACCAGCCAGGCGTCGCCAAGATCCACCACCGGGATGCCTTCCGCGATTTGCGCATCGGCTGCGCGACCCACCCAGATGATGTCGCCGTCCTGGACAATCACCATGCCGCGGTTGATCATGCCTGCGGTATCGGCGGTATAAACCTTTGCAGCCTTAAAGACCGTGAGCTTGGCAGCAGGCTGTTGCGGTAGCGCAGCACAGAGGAGCAGGGCGGAAAGAATCATTCTTGCGGGACCTCCCGGCCATTCACAAACACCATCTCTACGCGGCTGCGCAGATCAAAAGGATGACCGTTGAAGATCACCAAGTCGGCATCCAAGCCTGCTTGCACCCGACCGATACGATCAGCGAGGCCGAGCATATCTGCGGCATCTGCAGTAAGGCCGGCGAGAGCTTGCTCCGTTCCCAAACCATAGCGCGTGGCCATTTGCAAAACGCTCGGCAAAAAACGTGCGCCAATCACCGCATTGGATTGGAAGGCGACGTGAATACCGGCAGCGGCGAGTTCCGCCGCTGGCACGTAATCACGATTATCTTCGCGCTGGGTGACGCCAGGAGCAACCACCACGCCGGTGTTCGTTGCACGCAGCAAGCTAGCGACTTCCAGAGCTTGATCCGCGTACATCAGGTGCATGGGTAACTTTTCTGCGGCGAAAACTTCGATGGCCTCGGTGATCTCATCTTGGCGCGAAGCGGCAACCACGGCGACGGCATGACCTTCGTAAAGAGCACGCATACCTTCCAGCCCCCAGTTCATAGTGGGCGGCTGCGGACCTTCTTCGACTTTGGACTTTTTGCGCGCGGCAACCGCCGCACCAGCTCCTTCAATTTCTGTGCGTGCAAGTTGAAACTCGACCGAACCCATGCCGGCGAGTTCGACTTTCACCGCCAGCGAATCTGGCCCAATCAATGAACAATCAACCATCACGCTACCGAATTCCGTAGCAATTTCAATGTGGATTTTGTTGTTCTCCCAAGTGCCGTCAGCCTCTAGAGTTTGACCCGAATCATCATCTGGCGAACTGAGAATCGCCGTGACCCGCCGACCTTCATGGTGAATCCGTACGTTCACGGCCACCGGCTCTGGAAGCATTTCGTGCTCGATGATGCCTTCCCACAAACCATTGATGGGATCCACGGCCTTCACCACGACTTCTTCCACGACTGCAGCCGCTGCAACTTCTTCCACGACTTCTTCCACGACAGGCGCCGAACCTTGGGCTAAACGCACGCGCAATTCTTTTTCGCGCGTCAGCCGCGTTTCCGCTTCTTTGCTCGTCTGCTCAGCTTCCCAGGCGGCGCGTTCTTCCCGGTATTTCGCCCACTTATCCGCGTAGCTTTTGCCTCCTTGCAGCTGCTTGGCCAAACTACCGCGCGTGGCAGCGCGATCGTTATTGCGGATATCAAAGAACACCACCTGGTGATCCTTGAGCGAACCTTCGGCCGCCGGAGTGACTGCTGTTTTCACAATCGCTGCGCGGGTTCCAGTAGGCGCAAAAGAATTCGGCCCGAGCACCATCGAGGTGATGCCCGCTTGCGCTACCGGACGCCACATCTCCGAAAAGTAGGAGCCATCGGTGAGGGCACCCAGATCGACACGGTCGTTGATGCGCGGTGCCCCACCGGTGCCGAGAAAACCGCGACTATCAATGAAGCCAGGAGTGATGTGGGCATCCGCACCAGCATCTACCAAACGCGCACCAGCAGGATGCGGTACCGCGTGCCCAGCCGCGACAATGCGGCCGTTTTCAAGCAGAACTTCCACTCCACCCTGTAGCGGTGCACCTTTGCCAGTCCACAAAGTTCCAGCACGCACCACCACGGCATCCGTCTTCAAGTTGGTGACCGCAGCGCGCGACCAAACTTTGGCGCCTTCAATATAAACCGCGCGCACCGAGCATGCCGGATCGAGAGGAGCAGCATCAAGAATTAGAAAATCCGCATCCAGGCCAGCTTTCAAACTACCCACGCGTTGGCCGACGCCTAACATCTGAGCTGGCACAGCAGTAATGCCGCGCAGCGCGGCTTCTTCACCCAAACCAGAACCTACAGCCTTTGCGGCAGCTTCCAGCAACCAAGTCCAACGACCATAACGCCCCGGACGTAAAGCCACCTGAGTGTGAGCATCCAGACCGTGCATTTGCTGATCCGAGGGTGCTTGCCAATCGCGATTCAATTCCGGCATGGAGCTAAACAGCGGCACTTCCATCAACAAAATCACTTCGCTATCGCCCACGACCTCTTTAATTTCTGCGGCACTCGCTTGGCTTAAACCATCGAGCACCAAACGCCGTCCCCAAGCGCTACCCAGCTCGAGTGCTGCCGCGGCTTCGTCGGCAGTATCGACCACCAAGCGCAGAGCGCTATCGGATTCCCGGAAAGCGTTCAGGCCTGCCACATTCGGCTCGCCGGCAGCTTGCGCTTGATCCAAGGAACTCCACGCCTCACGCAACGCGCGCAAAGCGCCGGGGCGGGAGTTCGGAGCTTGACGGATAGCCGGAAGCAAGGGGTTCTCTTCCGTGGGTGGCATCGGCGGGCGGAAATAATCCGGTGGGTTCCAAGCAGATGGGGTCAAGTTCACCCGCAAGTCGCCTTGCGCCAACAACAAACGTTTGGCACCAGCCGCTTTCACCACCGCACCGCGCCCACCAATCAAGCGGGCGCGATCGGGCGAAAGGTAATAGGTGGTAATGCCTCGTTCCATCACCTTGGAGGTATCTTCCCAAGGATCAAAGGAATCCGCAGCCATCAAAAATGCTGCCATCGAGCGATCCCCTTGGCCATAATTTCCTTGCACGGTGCTATCGGCAGCAACCAATCCTGGCGCAAGATGAGCGTCGCCCAACTCCACCATCGCAATCAAGGGCGGCAAGGCCGCAGCATCCGCAACGACGGCAACAACCTTGCCATCTTGAACCACCAAGTAACCATCTTGGACGACGCCTTGGCGACTCGCGGTGTGAATGGACGCAGCGTGATAGGCCGTGGCAGCACCTTCGCCCTGCAGAGCCAAGGTTTCCGGCCCATCCGGCCGCGAGTTGGTGTCGCCGTACAGAGTGGCAGCAGCTACAACCAGCGCAGCCCCACCTAAACCAGCGAAAAACAGGCGCAATGGGTTCACTTTAGGCGACCCTCCTCAAGACGCTGCAGACGTTGGTCTTCGCTGCGATCGTAACTTTTTATGCCACGAATCCAGACTTCCAAAACATGTGCATCGGTAGCAAGCGGATCTTTATCGAAGACGACGAAAGTGCCGTCGGCGTTTTCTTTGAAATCACCGAGTTCGGAATCCAAACCCCACAGGTGCGCTGGAATGGTGGTGACGGCAGCGAGTGCGACTTCGCGGGGCAAGCCCTCGCGCACACATAGCGCTGCTTGGTAAGCCAAGCGATCGGGGCCCATGCGGCCCGACACACTGGAAATCGCAAACGGCACCCCGGCGGCATGCAGCTTGGTGGGAGCGAATGTTTTGATTTCTTTCCAGCTCACTGGATCGCGTTCGAGATGCCACAAATCACCATCAATGACCACTGCGCACCCCATCTCCGCGAGCAAATCCGCAGCCTTCCAAGCACTTGACGTAATCACCAAAATGGAGTTGGCCAGGAGGTTGTGCTCTGTCAACCAAGTGTTTGCGTGCAACACATCCGACGCCGTCGGCGCCCAAACCCAGAGCCGCTCTTCGCCGTTGAGCATGCGCACTAAACCGCGTTGTGCATCATCCAGATCCTCTTCGGAAATCAATTCCTTACCGGGAAAATCATCGCCGTAGCGGATCACGCCGCCGGCACTATCCCAAGAATCGCCATCTTCAAGATCTTCTTCCTCTTCGGCACCGGCCTTTTTCTGATCCGCGCGTGTAGCCCCTGCTTCCAGCAGCTTGCGGCCAAGCAAACGTAGATCACGATCCAGCTTGTCGAAGGTTTCGCGTAACTCAGCGAGCTGCGCGCTGCGACTCCAACCACGTTTGGGGCCAATCGCGACTTTCATACCCATGCCATCATCCAGAGTCATCTGTTCGATGGTCATACCACTTGGGGCCACGATGCGGCCCACACCACCAATCACTGTGTTGTTGCCGGGAATGATGCCGATGGCCACAGTGCCAGCGCGTAACGCGTCTTCAAAGAAGAAAGACACCGGGTCGATGGAATCTTTTACATCCAAAAACGGCGCGATGGGCACATTTTCATTGGAGCGATCCATGCCGCGGTCGGCATGCGCTTCATAGAAGCCCGGAAAAATCACCGCATTGGGATACTCGTTGAGTAGAACATCGAAGGGGATTTCGAGTTCGCCACCATCGGCTGCTGAGATTGCGGAGATGCGTCCGTTCTCAATCACCAAGGTGCCGTTTTCAAGGATGGAGCCATCCGCTTTCATGAGCTTGCCCGCACGGACAGCGATGTTGCCGCCCTGCGCAAAGGCAGGAGCAGAAAGCAGAAGAGTAGTAAGTAGAATTGCTGGAGTACGCATGCTCGGGATTAGTCCTGAGGGCGGTTATCGACAACGATGACGCCGTCGAGGATCACGAGAAGAGGTTTGGAGTCGGCGGCGAGAGGTTCGCCTGACCAGAGAACTAAATCGGCGTCGAAGCCGCTTTTGAGTTGACCGAGTTGATCGCCCATGCCGCACAAAGCTGCGGGGCGCGAGGTGATGGACGCGATTGCATCCGCCGGTGCCATACCCCAGCGCACTGCGGAGCGGGCTTGGTAGATGAGGCTAGATTCGGTCAGGGACTGATCGTGAGCTTCGGCGCCACCTAAACTCAAGTTGACGCCGCCGGCCTGCAATAAGGCGGGTAAGGCCGGTGTGGAACCACGTCCTTCACTGCGACGCCCGCTGGCAAAACCGTACGCGGTGGCATAACGCGGCGCTAATAACACCAGCATGTCGAGACTGAAATCGTTGAGCTGATAAGCGCCCGTTTCTTCGAAGAAACTCGGAGCACCCTCTTCGTGTTCATGAAGATCTTCGCAACACACCGCCGCAGGAGAGGCCAACGCTTTGATTTCAAGTTGACTCGGTCCACGTGCAGTGGAACGGCCGAGGGAATCATAAGCCGGGCCGCAAACCACGGCCACGTTGGCGGCCACCAATTGTGCAGCAAGATTGTGGCTTTCGGTCGCCTCTTCCAAAATCATATTGGGCCAACCAAGTTCTTCTTGCAGCCGCAACGCGGTTTCGACATCGTGACTCCGACGTGCTTGCACACGAATGGGGATTTCTCCGCGCAGGGCGGCAGCGAGAGCCTCCAAATCGGCATCGTAAACCGGCAAGCCTTGTTCGCGCGCTTTCATGTAATCCTTGGCGCGATAAAAATCACGGCGCACCACCCACACAGTACCCATGCGCGTATTCGGCCGCCGGGCATTGAAGCTGGTGGTGTACTGACCCGATGGCGTGTAGTTGCCGCGCGAGGGATCGCCTCCCAAAGTGACTTTCAAACCGGCGCGCGCGTTCAAAACGCGTGCGGCGTTGTCGGCAAAAAGATCCGCTGGCTGGCCACCACTGGTTTTTACAAAAGCGCCAATACCCCCCATCACGTTGAGGCTATCGGGCGAAAGATAAGCACTGGTAACTCCGGAATCGATGGCGTGCTGAAACGCTTCACTATCTAAATCGGCGAAGTTGGCAAGCTGCATCGAAGCCGTGACTTCGCGGGATTGCTCCAAAGTGCCTGCACCCACACCCATAAAGGAGAAAGCATCCACCAAACCTGGAGTGAGCGTGGCGCCAGCAATGTGCAACGCGCCACTGGGAGCCACACCAGGAACAACGGAAACAATCTTGCCATCAGCGAGCATCACGACCGCGTTATCGATGACTTCACCGTTGCCGACGTACAAACGATCGACCGCGATGCTCATGGGTTCTTGCGCCAGCGGGGCGGCAAGCCAAAACAAAGTGAGAGCTGAAACAAACATCATGACTTGTCCTCCGGCGGCGTCGCGCGGTAAACCGTGTTGCCGCCAATCATCACCGACACCACCGCTGCGGCGGCATCCAACGGGTGTGCAGACCACAGCACCAGGTCGGCGCGTTGGCCGACGGCGATGCTGCCGAGTACCTCCCCCATGCCAAGCATCCTGGCTGGGTTGGAAGAAATGGCGGCCCAAGCCGCACCGGGATCGCCAAGAAAGCGCGAGAGCGACATGGCCGAAGTGCGCAAGGAACTCCACTCGCCACTACCGCCGCGCGAGCCAAATGCGAAAGTGGTTCCTGACTTGTGCAAACGCTTCCAAGTTTCCGCGTGGCGCGCCACCATGCCACCGCCAAAAGTGGGGATGCCCACCAGTTGACCAGCAACCGCGCCGCCATAACTTGCGACATCGCCCATCAGCACCATCTGAAACTTGTTGGATTTATTGCTGCTGATGATTTCCTTGGCAGCGGCCACGCCCTCGGTATTTTCGACGAAAAACCAAGCCGAGTTTTCCAAACTATCCATACCCACCGCAGCAATCGTTTGATTGAGGCGCTCAATCGCACCCGCCACCGAAGTGGGGCCGATGCGATCATCGTTGACCGAAGACTGCAACAACGAAGCAATCGGGCGACTGGCCGCCTTCAAAATGCGTGCCTTGCGGTTGTCGCCGGCAACGGAAACCACCGTTCCCCAACCACACAAAACATTGGTGGGATCCGGCGTGATATGCACCGTGGTGACGCCGCGCTCGAGCAGAGCCTGCCAAGCGGGATGATCCAAATCCAGGCCATCGGCGGCGCGTAAGTCTGGGGTTGCGGCATCCGATTGCTCCGTCAGCAGAAAATCGGCCCCGCGCCCAGTGAACGCATCAATAATTCCAGGCGCCAACACTCCCTTGAGGCGGACTTGCGAGCCCTGCGCGCTGGGGTTGGCGGAAACCTCGACGATTTTGCCGTCTTTGATCACCACAGCCATGCCTTTTTGCAGGCTGCCGTCGGCGGCAACGATGGCGTCGGGGCGCAGAATGATTGCTTGCTGGGCCGGCATGGCCGCAGCTGCACAACCGAGTAGGAAAGTGGCGGAAAGAAGCATCACTACTTCGGCTTGTGGGTTTTCATGAGAGCGGAAGCATCAAAGGGGCTAGTCCCTTCAAATAAAATCATCGTGGCGCTTTTGCCGCGATGCAGGCTGCCGTAGTCATTCAGACCTAGCAGACGGGCCGGAATCGAAGTTAACGAGTCCCAGACCTTGTTTTTATCGCAGCCAGCGGCAATGAGCTCCCCGGCACGGGTGAGCATCAGCATGTGCAAACCTTCTGCGCCGCCACTGGCCAGGGCCACCTCAACTCCCCCATCTACTAAGGCGGTGTAGCGCTTGGCAAGACTGCGCTCTACCGGAGGGGCGGCATGCAAATCATCTCCTAGCGACAAAATCACTGGGATTTCGGCTAGGCGGAGTTCGTCAGCAAGCAAATCGGCGGAGCCGCCACCGACGAGCAGCAAATGGAAACCGTGCTTCTTTTTCAAGGCGATCACGCGCTGGATATCGGCGACGGTGTCGGCGTGGATCCGCACTTGGTACTTGCCATCGAGTGCGCCGAGAAGCAAATCTCGCGCCGCAGTGACTTGCGGTTCAATGGGATATTTCGGGCGCTTAGGGGCAGTGGGTTCTTTACTCTCCTTAGTCTCCTTAGTCTCGCCTTCTTGTGCCTGGGCGCCAGGTTTTTTGGCTTCTTCGTCGAATTTTTTCTTTTCTGCGATGTACTTGGTGAGGCTCTCTTCGTATTTCTCGAGGTCTTTGCCGTATTTTTCCAAAGATTCATCAAAATCATCCCAGGACCCGCGCCAATCTGCGGCTTCGGTAAAAGCGGCCTCTAGTTCTTCGATCATAAAAGTGCGCTCCAAACCGCGATCGCCCTGTGCTCCCACGGCGAACTCCAGTGCGCCTTCCCCCTGCGCTTGTGGCAAATCCAGACTGGAAAAATCCGCCGCGGTGCCCACTCCGCGCCGCCAACCATCGCGTGCGGCAGATAAAAAGACTGCAGCAATGCCAGCTTGGCGCGCGGCCAAGACCTGCGCCACCAGCAACTCATCTTCATTGGCCACCTGCATGGGTAGGGAATCCTGAAGCTGCTGGGTGGCGGCTGCATGGGGATCCTGCGCATAACCCGCTGGGACCATGGTGGTCCAGGCATCGACCATCCCGGGAGCAAGAAAGCCGTTGACTTTGATCAGCGGATCGATGGAGGTATTCCCCAACATATTGGTGCGCTCTTGACGTAAGTCGGTGGCACTAACCCACACAATCTTGCCAGCACTCACCTTGACGAAGGCGGGTTCGATCCGCACACCCGGAGCCACCCAAGCGCCGTCGGCCTGGATTACGTAGGTGCGGGTGTAACCTGAATCTTGAGCCTGAAGTGGACTTGGAAACAGGAGGAAAAGGCCGCCGATTACGGCCAGCATTGCGCGCGGATTCACGATGAGTTTTTCGGGGAGAGCCGAAGGGGACAAAACGGGTTCCGCCATCCTACGATTGAGGTTCTCCTTGGACAGACGATTATCTACACTATCTTTCATGAACGGCCATTTCATGGAAGCCACAATCCACCCTACGGCCACCGTTTTCCCGGGCGTAGAGCTGGGTCTCGATGTGGCAGTCGGACCCTACTCGGTCATTGAATCTGGAGCCGTCCTTGGCGACGGCTGCCGCATCGGCCCGCTGGTGCACATTCTTGGCCGCACCGAATTGGGGCCGCGCTGCAAGGTGAGTGCTGGCACCGTGCTCGGCGGCGAGCCCCAGGATGATAAATATCATGGGGAACGAACGCTGGTCAGCATCGGCGCCGACTGTCACTTTCATGAACATGTAACCGTCAACCGCGCAACCGGCGAAGGCAACAGCACCGTCATTGGCAAGGGCGTGCGCATGATGGCCGGCGCACATGTTGGCCACAACTGCACCGTCGGCGACCACGCCGTGTTAGTGAACGGCATCGCCTTAGGCGGTTATGCCTCCATCGGCGAGCGCAGCATTCTCAGTGGCAATGCCATGATCCATCAATTCACGCGGGTGGGTCGTTTGTGCATGGTTGCCGGCGGCAGCATGGTGACCTCCGATGTGCCCCCGTTTTCGATCGTAACCGGAGCGCATCCAGTGCGTTGGCGCGGCGTCAACCGCATTGGCCTCACGCGTGCCGGCATCGATGCCGAGGAAAGTGCGGCCATCCGCCGGGCTTTGCGTTGCATCTTTGGCCCGGGCGCCAACGCGCGCCTCGAAGCCAAGGCGCGGCTAGATAGTCCCGTCGCCGGGGTGCGTGAGCTTTCGCAATTCATTCTTGATTCCTCGCGCGGAGTTTGCGCTGGCCTTAATAAACGATGACTGATCCCAAAGCAAAAACGATTGACACTCTGCTATCGGAAATCCGCACATTTATTCCTCCCGCAGAATTTGTCGCTCAGGCCAATGTTGCCGATCCCGCCATTTACGCAAGTGCCAATGAGGATTGGCAAGGATGGTGGGCTTCCTGGGCTGAAAAACTACAATGGGATCGCAAGTGGGATACGGTTCTCAACTGGAATCTGCCCTATGCAGAATGGTTTGTCGGCGGCAAACTCAATGCCAGTGTGCAGTGCCTCGATCGTCATGTTGCTGCTGGCAACGGCGAACGGATTGCTTTTTATTTTGAAGGGGAACAAGGTGATACCCGTGAGTTAACGTACTCCCAGGTGCTGCGCAATGTTTGCCGCATTGCCAATGGCTTGAAATCTCTAGGCGTGAACAAAGGCGATCGTGTTGCTATTTACATGCCGATGGTGCCGGAGCTGGCCATGACTTTGTTAGCGTGCGCGCGTATCGGTGCGATTTTCTCGGTGGTCTTTGCGGGTTTTTCCCCTACTTCACTAAAGGATCGTATTCAAGACCAAACAGCCAAACTGGTGATTTGCGCTGACGGCTGCTGGCGACGCGGCAAAGTATTAGATTTGAAAACGGTGGTCAACGAAGCCGTTGCAGCGTGTGATTCGGTAACCAATGTGGTGGTGTTGCGACGCGGAGGTGGTTGCACTTCTGCTGCTCCTGCCACCGCGCGCGATGTGGAATGGAATGATGTTTTTGCTAACCAGGCGGATACGTGCACACCGCTTGCCATGGATTCCGAAGATCCATTGTTTATTCTTTATACCAGTGGTACCACCGGCAAGCCGAAAGGAATCGTGCACACCACCGGGGGTTACTTGACCGCCGCTTTGGCAACCACCAAGTTAGTCTTCGACTTAAAAGAGGAAAAAGATGTGTACTGGTGCACGGCCGATATTGGCTGGATTACTGGTCATACTTATATCGTATTTGGCCCCATGGCGAACGGCGCCACGCAAGTGATCTACGAAGGTGCACCAGACTTCCCCCACCAAGATCGTTTTTGGGCGCTGATTGAAAAGTACAAAGTTTCGATTTTCTATACCGCTCCCACTGCCATTCGGGCCTTCATGAAGTGGGGTGAGGAACATCCGGCGAAGCACGATTTGTCTACCCTGCGTTTGCTTGGCTCGGTGGGTGAACCCATCAACCCAGAAGCGTGGGTTTGGTATCTCCATCACATCGGCGGCGGCAAGTGTCCGATCGTGGATACTTGGTGGCAGACCGAAACCGGCGCCATCATGATCACGCCTTTGCCTGGCATCACCACCACGGTTCCAGGTTCAGCAACCACGCCATTTCCCGGAATAGAGGCCAAACTCATCCAGGAAGATGGTTCGGAGGTCATTGGTGCAGGCGGCGGTTACCTGGCGCTAACCCGCCCTTGGCCAAGCATGCTGCGCGGCCTCTGGGGTGACAATAAACGTTACGAGGAAACCTACTGGTCGCGTTTTCCAGGGAAGTATTTCGCTGGCGACGGCGCCAAGAGAGATGAAAATAATTTCTTGTGGATCCTTGGCCGCGTCGATGATGTGATGAATGTTTCTGGGCACCGTTTGAGCACCATGGAAATTGAATCTTCGTTGGTGGCGCACCCATCCGTTGCGGAAGCTGCGGTGGTTGGCGTTGCTCATGAAATGAAAGGCCAAGCTCCGATTGGCTTTGTGATTCTGCGCCACGGCTACGTTGCGTCGCCGCAACTGGAACAAGAGTTACGCGCCTTTGTGGGTACAGAGATTGGTGGTTTGGCGCGGCCAGAGCGCATCACCTTCACACCCGAACTACCCAAAACGCGCAGTGGCAAAATCATGCGACGTTTGTTGCGGGATATTGCCGAAGGCAAAGAAATTGGTGATGTCACGACCTTGGCAGACCCAAATGTATTAAAAGGTTTGCAAGCCGAATTCGTGAAGCACGATTGAGCCTTTTAGAAATCTGTACGGAAACACTCAGCGGCGTGCACGCCGCAACTGCTGGCGGAGCGCAGCGCATAGAGTTGTGCTCTGCTTTGGATTTGGATGGCCTTTCGCCTAGTGAAGAACTGATTACCGCAGCCCGTGCGGCCACGGATTTAGAACTACTCATCATGGTGCGGCCAAACCCTGGCGCCTTCGTGGTGAATAGCGCCACTCTGCAAACCATGTGTGCGCAAATCCAACGCGCCCACGCGCTCGGCGTAGACGGATTTGTGTGCGCTTGTTTATTGCCCAATCATCAAATCGATCTCCCCACGCTGCAACAACTCGTTGCCGCTAGCGATGGCCTCCCGGTCACTTTCCATCGCGCTTTTGATTTGCTGCCCGATCCTTTCGTTGCATGTGATTTGCTCAGCGATTACGGCGTGCAACGTATCCTCACTTCAGGTGGTGCAACAACCGCTCTTGAGGGTGCTGCCGTTTTACAAACCTTAGTCGCGCATGCTTCCCAGCGGATCGAAATCGTAGTGGGTGGTGCGGTACGTGCGGGCAATATTCAGCAACTCCGCGCCCTTACCGGAGCCCATTCTTTTCACTCTGCCTTAGACCGTGCTCCCACGGTGCTCGCGGTATTGGAGTTAGCTACTGCCGCTGGGCCACCGTGCGAATAAATCAGAGTTTCCCTAGGTGTGCATTAGCGCACCATCAAAGGATTATCACTCCTCGCTATTCAAAAGCCGAGTAGAATCAAATCCTCTTTCGGAGGTGAATACACCCAATGAAAAAATCCCTCGTGGCCGCGTGGATTGCATTGACAACCATTTTGTTTCTGCTCCTCTTTCTGTTTGGCCCGTGGAGCTCGCATCCAAGCTCCACTCTAGATTCCTCAACAGTAGTGCGCCAAAGTGAATCCGTAGAACTTCACACGCAGCTGGAGGCAGACCAGCCTAGCGACTTGGTTCCATCTGAGATTCCTACTGTCCAGCGAACCGATTTGGAGGTAGCCAATGAAAACCTCACCGTGTTTGAAGTACGCGAAGTCAACGGTGATCCCGTAACCAAGGCAACCATTTTGATTTGCCGCGGACAATCTCTCGTACATAGTTCAATGACGGATTCGTTTGGTAACGTAGAGTTTCCCAGCGACCACACGGCAATAACACTGGTCATCTCAGTAAGAGCGCGGCCGGTTTCCCTCCATGCACTTAGTCTGACCCCAGGACGATTTGAAATTATTCTGCCGCTTGGAAATAGGCTCGCCGGCAAAGTGATCCAAGCAGATGGTGCGCCGCCAAGCAAGATACGCATCAGTCTAAGATCGGACCATCCACTTTTTGACAACACTGCCTTACCGCAAGAGGCCCTGGAAGAAATTGGATTTTCGCAAGGTGCTGGCTTCCTCTTTTGCTCCACCCTACCCGACGGCTCTTTTCAGTTTGCCGATTTGCCCGACGGCTGGAGTGGTTTTTTGCAACTCCCTCATGGCCATACTATTTTGCGCGCGAACAGTGGCCGGCTGACTGCTGCTCCAAGCGAGCTTCGACTGGAAGCGCCCCCACTCGATTTATTCATCGAACTCGCCAAACCGGCGAACATTCGCGGGCGCTTGGTAACCAGCCAGTCCTTAATTCCGATCCATCATGCCCGCCTATCCGCCCTTTTCAAGCCTCTCGACGGGAGGCAACTGGTGCAGCAAAGCACTGAGACCGACGAAAACGGTGACTTCACTTTTCAATTTGACCCAGCGAAGGTGGCAAGTTTGAATTTGTTTTTTGGTTCCAGGATTTATGGTACTCAAGCCATTCTGCTTCTGGAAACCGTAGAGGTGCCGCCGAATGGGGACCTAGGCCTGATAAAAATGACCGCGGTACGACCGATTCATTTTGTAATGACTACGCACAACCACCAGCCCATAGCTCTAGGGATTGCAAGTGCTGCCGGAATTCAAAGTAAGCCAACCAATGTTGAAGGCGAAGGTGTTTTGCCATGGGTTCCCAAAAACCTAACTCGCCTTCGTTTCGTCGCGCCAGGGTTCGTGCCAATGGAGCAAGAATTGAATGACCCAACACCCGATCCCTTAGTGGTGGTTATGGAAGCGGGTAATCGGCTTGAGGTGGAACTCGTTCCTCCCGCAGGTGTCGCAGTAAGTGCGTTCCGAGTGAAACTAAAAAGCGACTCGATAATGATTCACGGACCGGCTGCTGATTTGGTTGACCTGCAAGACTACGTCGAAGAAAAATCAAGAACGTTTTCGCCCGGACTAAACGACAACATTGGCCACTCTCTCGTGGCGCAGGCTGACGCACAGGGACTTGCTGTATTTCAAAGCATCAAGCCGAACTTAAAACTAGACCTTGAGATCCATGGCATTATCGGAGGAGTGGTCTACTACCACGAAAGTTTACGGCCGCTGGAGCCAGAAGAAAGCCGTCGCCATGTGGTCGATCTCACCAATGTCGGCCGCGTATTCAGCGGCAAAGTTACGGACCTCGAAGGCCATCCCTTGATCCGCGCAACCGTCCAGCTTGGTGGCCAAATCCTGTCATGGACCAACAATTCTGGTGAGTTCTCTTGTTTGGTCCAGGAGAAGGAGCCCAACACCTTGGTTCTCAGTCATCAATCATCGGCGATTTTATTCGTGAAAGACTACGTGGTCCCCTACGACGGATTGCCGGTTGAATTCCGGCTGCAACCGGCCTTACGTGTCATCATCGAAGTGAAGGATGAAGCCGGTAATCCCATTTCTGATGCCCAGGTCTCCATTCTTAATTCAGAATTTTCCTGTTCAACGCACAACCTCGGAGGGGGTCGCTTCGAGACTGGCGGGCTCTCATCAGAGATGGTCCGTGTCCAAACTATGGTTGCCGGGCGTTACTATCTTCAGGATCTCAATCCTGCACAGCCCATCGCACAAGTGGTAGTTCCAGTGCATGGCAGCCTGATCGCGGCTTTCACTCCTCCAAGTCAGCCCGGCCAGGGGCAGTATTCCATTAGCCTCAAATCCATGATCGATGAAGACTGGGTTTTTCTAGGCGGAACATTCAGCGCCGCAAGTCTGTGGCTTTGCGAATTCCCCAGGGTTTGCCCTGGCAACTATGAAATAAATGTGCACTACTCCCCTACTTCAGAGGAGAAGGAGCGGGGCATAACCCCCGCCGCCATCGGAAATCCAATAACTCTACGCATTGAATCTGGACAAGCCAGCAAGGTGAACTTGGAATAATAACCGCCTCCACCTGCCTTATGGCCATTTGGGAGAGGAATGGATTTTCCAGGATTCGAGAAATTTCATCCCCCGTGCCGGGAAAAAGTTCATAATCTGGACAGTTTGCAGGATTCCCCCTTCTGCGCCTCCCTCGTACCGGGCCGTTGCGCCCATTACCTGTCCAACGAATGAAACTCATGCTCTCCCTTGCTACAGCGGTACTCCTTGCGGGCTCCGCCTCCTCCCAAATCCTCACCGAAGATTTCAATTCCGGTGTGGTTCCACCTACCGGCTGGACCTACTCCAGCACCAACCCTCTCGAGCAAGGCTGGATTCCTGGCATCATCGATCCAAGCGCCGACCACACCGGCTGGGCTTGGCACGAAGATGAGTACTCCTCAAACGGAACTTCTAATAGCCACCTGATTAGCCCGGTGATGAATTTGAGCTCCTCCTTGGGAACCTCAATGAGCTTTGATGGCGACACGGTCTTCGCTACTTACCTTGCCAATCACCCCTCTTCGGTTGGCGACGGCGTCTCCAACGTGGAAGTCACCACGAATGGTGGTGCCAACTGGACGGTTGTTTGGACCGACACCTCTACCCTCAGCTCCTACCCCACTCCTGAGAGTTACAGCCCTTGCATCGACTTGTCGGCATGGGATGGAATGACGAACGTGCAAGTGGCTTTCCACTTTTACGGCACCTACGCTCAAGAATGGTGGGTCGATAATGTTGTGGTAGAAAGCGGTGGTTGCGGTGGCAGTGGCTCCCTCCACTACGCCATTTCTGGCCTAGTCGGTGGCGGAACGGCCACTTTGACCGTAACCAATGCCACTGCTGGTGGTGGTGTTTTGCTTGCCTACTCACTCACGGGTGCTGGCCCAACCAACACTCCTTTCGGCCCTGTTGACATGAGCGTGCCCATTACTCAGCTACCTGTGTTGACGGCCAATGCTGCAGGCACCGCTGCTGTGAGCACCGGCGTCCCTAACCGCGCCACTGGCTTCACGATTTACTCGCAAGGAGCAGACTTAACGTCTACTGCGTTAACCAACTCGCTTGCCTTAGTGGTTCTCTAAGCAGTTTCCTGGTTGCCTTCGGTCCTCCCTCCTTTGAGGGAGGACCTTTTTCTTTTCCCATCCGTTTTTTTTCGACGCCATCTTGAAGCTCCCGCGGGAGCGGATGGATATACTCCCCCACGCGACAAGCTGTCGCTGTTCACTACCATTCGCTAACCCACTTGGACTTGGAAGGAGGTGTAATTCCTCCACGGGTCCGCCACCGTATTTGCGCTGGAGCTTTTTGAGCTGCATTGCATCAGTCGGAGCATTGTCCTCTTGGAAGCACCCACCCAAAACCGGGCGAGACACCCGGAGGAGATTCCCATGCGAATTGCATGTACCCTAGTGGCCCTCGTGGCCGGCCTGTGCGCGACACCCCTCACCGCGCAATCCTTCAAACAAGAAATTTCCCTAGTTGGCCTCGGCGATCCGCTGCTTTCCGCGAAGCCCTTTGGCATCAGCTACGAGCCTGTGACCGACCGCATTTACGTGGCGATTGCTGGCGATTTTGCAGGCCCAAATCACGCGGTTGCGGTGATTGACCCAGCCACCGATCTGGTTGTCCAAACGATTCCAGTCGGCCTCTACCCAGAGGATATCGCGTTCTATTATGCGCCCAACGGCGCGCTGGTTTACGGTGCCGTCACCAACTCCACCAGCGGCAGCGTGACGATTTGGGATAGTGCCCATGTGGTCGTGGCCACGGTGAAATTACCGGATCCTTTTGTGTTAGGCACTTGCTATCCCTTTGGCATCCTTGTGCATGACGGTAAATTTCTGATCAGCACCGCCGACGGCAGCGGCGATGTACACGCAATCGATATTGCCACACTCAGTTACGATTCCGCCGCCGGTTTCAACACGCTGTTCCGCTCGAATGGGCGAATGGTGGCCGTCGGCAGCGAAATTTGGGTTCCGACCTCCGAGTTTACACCCAATTGGGATGGCTCCAAAGGTGGTTTGTTTCGCCATGACCGCGCTGGGCTGCGAGCTGACGATAGTTGGTACGCCGAGCGTATGGAAAACTTTAGCGGCTATCCCAGCGGCCAGGAAGTTGTGCGTTTGAGAGATGGCCGCGGCTACTTAGCAGGGCTTGATTTCTTGGGACGCCTGTACCGTTTGGATGCACTCGGCAATCTTGATCGAGCGATTGATTTAGCAGGTGTGGATGGTTTCGGTTTGGCGCTGGAACCCATCCATGAAGAGCTGCTTGCCGTGTGCGGTTTTACGGCGAATGAATTGGTGTTCGTGGATCTCCTCAATGAGGAACTCCTCTCCACCACACCTCTAGGCGGCCTGGGTTACAGCATGCCGAATGATGCCGTGTTCGCCCACGACAAGCTGTATGTCACCGTGCAGGCCAATGAAGCGGTGGTGGTCTTCGACTCTTTACCGAGCGTGAGCCTGCAGCAAAGTTTTAGCAGTGAGTTGGTGGTGAGTGATACCACGCCAGACCTTGGCAGCGTCTTCACGGTGGATTTAAGCGGATTCCCCGGTTTCAGTGTGGCTATTTTTAGCGGTGACGCTCCAATCGGGGGCGTTTTTCAGGGACTTCCGCTCCAAATTGGCCCTACCCCGGTGAAGCGCTACCATGCCCTCGGCAGCCTCAGCCTTAGTTTTGTGGTTCCCAACAACCCAAGCTTGGCCAATCGCCATTTTTTCGTACAGGGCTATTTGACCGATGGCGTGAATCATTTCACCACCGAACCGAAGGTCATTGTGATTCAGTGATATTCCAGCAGGGCCGAGCGCTGTTATCCTCTGCATCATGCGGAATAACCTCGCGCTCGGCCTACTCACACTCGCCCTCGGTTTCGGCGGCTCGTGCACTTTCATCCCTCCCTATTCCAGTATTAAAAAGCAGAGTGTTTCTGGTTTCCAAACTGTCAAATTTCGCAGCGGGGTCTATAGCAGCATCGATATTGAAGCCAACGATACCGTCAACACGCCTCCAACCTTGAGCACCAGTGAAGAACTCGAGCGCTTTAGCTCCTACGGTGTGGAGCTCGAGCGCTTGATTGGCAATCAGTTTTCGGCCACGGTGAGTATCGATGCGCGTGAATATCACGTAGCTGCCGATACTTCACCGATTCGCGGCAATCAAATTCACGCGGGCCTGCGCCGCTACTTTGGCGATCGTGCCCTTACGGTATTCCTCTCCACGCAGTTGATCTACAACTTTGGTTTGGAGTTTCAAGAAAGCAATTTCGAGTCAGATGGTTTCTTGGCCTGGGGTGCGGGGGCGGGCCTCAACATGGCGCTCAACGAAAATTTTTCCGTCGAAGCGGCTTTCATGTACGAAGGTATGCCTAACGTCGAATCGCACCTGAAGGGCGACAACGCAACCAGCTCCGGATTCGACCACAACCTCAGCGGCATGGTTGGTTATCTCGCCGTGGGTTACCATTTCTAGCTCTAGCTACTGCACCACTTCGGCGAGACCGTTGCTCAACAATCCTGTCAGAGTGCCGGTGACTTCCAAGGCCTGCATCCAGATGGTTTGCCCGCGCAGCGCCGGTGGCACAACTTTCTGAGCTTGCACACGACCAAAAGGATCTGCGGTGAAGATCGGCAGCTGGAAAATAGGCGTATCCAACAGAATGTCGCCATAGAGGCTTGGCGTCGGCCCGGCTCCGGTTAAAGAATAGGCCAGCACGATCAAACTGCCCGGAGTGGCCTGGTGAACGGTTACCGTTACCAGCTGTCCAGCAATCATGCCACTGGTACTAAGGATTGGCGGCTGATCGGTGGTGGTCAGCGTGTATTGATCGAGGGTTTGTCCGGTGGAAGTTAGGAAAGTAACATCCAGACGATCGGCATCCACATCAAAAACTACCGAACCAAGGTCGCGCAGACTATTTTGCATGGCGACATGATTCAGCGTGCCAGCACTGGATGTTTTTCCGGCGGTGCCCGTTACGGTATAGACGGTACCTTGATGCGGCCCAAAGCCTTTGACGTAAGCCCCATCTCCTTGCGGCGAGCCGTCGCCAGAATCGAGCTGATGGCTGGCGTTAAACGATGCCGAATAGCCGTAATGCCCGTCAATCAAAAAACTACGCTCATAAGAATGGCTATGGCCAGAGAAAACCAAATCAACGCCACCATCTTCCAAAATTGGCAAAATGTTTTCGCGCATCTCCACTAAGCGCCCCCCACTATCCGCAAGGCTATCGGAGTCATGGGTGCCCTTGGTGTAAGGCGGATGATGGAAGTAAGCAACAATCCATGGCTGAGCGGTTGCGGCTAAATCAGCGGCCAGCCACGTGGCCATGGCTCCAGTTGGACTCCGATCGGTGCTGTCGGAATCTAAACAAATGAAATGTACATTACCGAAATCGAAAGCATAGTAGGCTTCGGAACCCG
>CALFOT010000002.1 GCA_937919925.1 uncultured bacterium
GTAGCGCAGCCTGGTAGCGCATCTGCTTTGGGAGCAGAGGGTCGCAGGTTCGAATCCTGTCTCCCCGACCAACTATCGCCGCGGGCGGCATCGCGGCCCGCCCATTACAGGAGCGAAATATCCCCTTGAGCGCGCCCCCACCAAAGGCGCCCCCCGCTTGAGAACCGGAATAGCGAGGCAAAATACATTGAGGAAGGCCCAACTATATGGCCCCATTCCCCCTCTTCGCATTCCCCCTCTTCGCATTCCCCCATATTCGCATGTGCCCCCCGCCGGCGACATCTGCGCTGCCAACCTCCGCCTCCCCAACATCCAGCAGCGGTTTTGCGCGTGCGCTGATTTCCACCTCATGGCTCCCGGTCCGCGGGGCGGTTTGCCTTCCGCGCGACTTGCGAGGCGGCGCAGCCGCCGCTGCCGGAGCGCGTTAGGCAAAGCCGCCCCCGCCACACATACACACATACACACACAAAAAACCGCCCACTGGACGAACCAACAGGCGGCAAGATTTGGAGCCAGAGACGAGATTTGAACTCGTGACCGCCGCTTTACGAAAGCGGTGCTCTACCCCTGAGCTACTCTGGCAAAAGAAGAGCCGGTCCACCGCAGCGGACCGGCTCTGAAAGGCCGGGCGTGACCCCGCGGGCAGTAGTCTACTGCACCGAAACGCCAGCGGAAAGATGACCGCCAGCCATGACGCCGATGGCCCGTGCACACGCTTCCGCGAGTGCTGCATCGCCCTCCATCATGGCTGATTGGAAGATCGAGGCATCGACTGCCGCACCAGAGCGTGCGTAAAGGTTGGCCAAAGCATTCGCAGCAGCAGCACGCACCCCGGAGTCGCGACTGGTGTCGGCAACTAGGTTTGCAAGCGCTGGAGCAGCACTACCATCGCCAGCGAAACCAAGACCATAGGCTGCGTAAGTTGCAATGCTATCTGCACGCGAAAGCGCAGCGCTCATGGCCGCCACAGCAGCACCAGCTTGCCCCTTATGGGCGGCGTGTGCCAAGGTTTTTGCCGCATCGGTAGCAATCGTAATGTAACGCTCACGCTCAGCATCAAGATCCATGAAACTATCCTGCACCCCACCGGCATCGAGACTCTCTACCACGTTGGCATCTAGATCGCCGTTATTCTCATTGGCGTAAACAAACACTGGAGTGGCACCAAAACGTGGATCCAAACGCAAGGTTGAAATCACGCGACTGGCGTAAAGATCAGAGAGCGGATTCGCCAGCACGAAGGCATCCACATTGATGCCGAGGTTCATGTTGACCAAACCGTTGGCACCATCTTTGGCACGCACGACATCAATACCCATCGCAGACAAGTCGGCTGCAAGCTGGGTAGCCCGACGGTCGTCTTGATCAATGATGTGCACTACGCGCTGTGCATCCAAGGACAAAGCAGCTGCAAGGTTGCTGATGACAACATCCGAGTAATCGCCTTGATGGGCCAGAGCAATCGCAGCACTGTGGCTGACGCTCGGTACCGGGCTTGCGAGAGCTGCCTGAAAGCCAGACCACTCTTTTCCACCCGCGCCATCAAGAGTATGAATCAGGACTTCAGAAGCCGCGATGTGGCCGCCGTCGACACCCATGTGAAGGGCTCGGTTGACGTCTTCATGGTTGATGGTTAACAGCGCATTACTTTGTGCGGTGAGTTGCGCATTCAAATCTGCGCCACCTTGCACCAAGCCATGCAGCACTGCAATTTGGCTGGCGTAAACCAAAGCCAAGTCTGCACCGGAATCAGAACCGAGCTCCATGGCACGCAGCAGGTAATGCTTGGCCATTTCCAGTTCGACAACTTCTTGGGGAAGTTCGTAGGCCTGTAAGCGGCGGCCATCGATGGTCCACAACACACCGTAGTTTTCAACCGGCGAAAGGCCAAGCTTGAGATCATGGTAGAAGTAAGCCAAACCCTGGTTTGCCAGCGCGCCAGCGACACCGCCATTGGCCGTGGAAATCGAGCTTGCCATCGCTTGCACCGAGCCATCGGCATCGTTCGCAGCCATGTCGGCAATACGAGCGGCGCAGCGAGCATCTGCAAGCGACAGAGCATGCAGGACATGCAAGGTGCCCAGACGCACTTCCGTATTGGTGGAGTGGCTAGCAGCAAGCACCGGCAACAGCACATTCGAGCCCATACGCGATAAAGCGTAAATGGCTGCGAGACGCTTGCTCTCACTGGCGTCGCCTAGAGCAGCAACCAATGGCACAGCACCAAAGGGACCGTAGTTTTGGCTTAATGCGAAAATCGCTTGTGCACGCTTTGCATAACTATCCGAGAAACAATCCTCGGCAGCGGCAGCGGCAGCACTTTCGTCGCGAATCTTGTCGCGGCCTTCCACACGGGCAGCTGCGAGAACTTCACGCGCGAAGGTTTCGAATTCTCCACCAGCTACGAGGAGCTCAAGCAGAGCATCTTCGCTGTTGTGAAGCATTTGCAACGCGTCAGCGTTGGCGGGATTAGAAGCGACAATCTCTCGGAACTTACTCCGTGCAGCCTCGTAATCGCCTTGATGGTAAGCAGACATGCCCTGGTCGAGCAGTTGCTGCGCATCTTGAGCAGTGACAAGGTTGGCGGAAAAGGTGAAGAGGGAGGCGCCTACTAGTAGGCGAAGGGCCGAAGTCCGGATTTGGCTCATGTTCTACCCTGGTACGTTTGGGCTCGGGTAATGGAAGGAATGCACGGGGCTGCGCACGTTAGTGTGCGCACCAAGGCAGGCAACATCATAAGAACGACAGAACTTCGGTCAAGAGATGCCTGCCGGACTCCACACTCCGAGCACCGCAGAACTGCTGGCGCCGGTGGTTGAGGACCACGTCGAAGGCTCATTTAGCAGGAAAGCATCGGCTAATAGGGCGAAAGCAACGGCTTCGCGGAAATCTGGATTCCAGCCAAGTTTTTGATAAGAAAATATGCGCATGAGCCCCAAATGTCGGTCTAAAGACTCTCGAATCGCCAAATTATGCGCGCCGCCGCCGCACAGATACACCGCCCCGCCTTGCCATCCGGCAACTTTCAAGCTGCTGGAAACGGACCAAGCCACCAACTCCACCAAAGTGGCAAGCAAATCTTCCAACTTGGCGGAGGGCAAATTTACGCGTAATTTTTTTATAAAATTCGCGCCAAAATGTTCCAGTCCAGTGCTCTTGGGCGGGGCTTGGGTGAAGTAAGCATCCTGCTGCAGGCTGATTAACAGTGATTCAATCACCTGACCGGAGCGCGCCAGGGCCCCATCAGCGTCAAAATTCAAACCACATTCCGCGCGCATCAAAGCATCCAATGGGCCGTTCGCCGGGCCCGAATCCCACGCCACGGGGGGGCCGTCGACCGGTAATAAAGTGAGGTTGGCAATGCCACCCAAATTGAGAATGGCGCGCTCTTTGCCGCTGCCACTATGCAACACCCAATCTGCGAAGGGACTGATCGGCGCACCTTGACCGCCCCGCGCTAAATCAGCGCTGCGAAAATCTCCCACGACGGAAACGCCGGCGGTGGCCGCCAAAGTGGACAAACAACCCAATTGCAAGCTGCCATCGAGTGGGTTGCCGCCATGATGAAAAACAGTTTGGCCATGACAACCGATGCAAGTGAGAAACTCGCGCGGCACTGCCACCGAGTGCAGGAAATCGCGCGCGCAAACACCAAAAAAAGAACCCAGTCGGTGGTGGTACCGGGCGACATCGGCCAAGCTCCAATCGCAAGCGGCGTGAATGGCTTGCTGTAAATCCTTGGGAAAGGCAGCGCTGCCAGCATGCAGCGCTTCTACTTCCCGGCGCCTGCCGCGACCGGTCACGCGAATCAACGCCAAGTCGACGCCATCGGCGGAAGTGCCAGAATTGATCCCGAGGATGTGGCGTGGCCGCTCGGGATCGGAAGGAAACATATGGCCCTATTCGGGAATCACCAAAACTCTGCCAATCCTAAGCACAGAGTTTTTGCCAGCCGTGAGTTGGGGGTTGGCAGCAACAATGCGATCAATGTTCTTCTCGGTGCTGGCAACGCCGTAGTATTTACGCGCAATCTTCCACAAGGAATCGTCACTGACCACGACGTGATTGCGTCCACCTGCTGCCGTTTTGCCGCTGTCCATGGCGCGAGTGGAAGCAGCGCTATTTGCCAATTGAGTGGCAACAGCGGGCAAAATCAGCACATCGCCTTCCTTGATGTTTTGGGCTGTCACGCCAGGATTGGCATCCAATAATTGTTGCACAAAAGTAGGCTTGCTGGAGCCGAGCTGCTGTTGGGCGATTTCAGAAAGCGTATCGCCATAGCGAATGGTGTAACTGCGAGGACCCGGCTTGGGCAGAGTGCCGGCCAAGACGGGCTGTTTTTGCGGAGGCGCAACAACCGGCTGCAGCGGAATATCCACCACCGTCGCAGGTGTTTTCCGTGGCTCGACCGGCCAAGACTTTGTCTCTGGAATGTTCGGTGGCTGTTGCGCAGCAGATTTTGGCCCCACTAGCGGAATATCCACCACTAACAAGGGGGGCTTTACCGCGGGGTTGCCACTGCGAGGTTTGAGACCCTTGATGACCACGACCGAGAGTAGAACGCCCACCAGGACGAGTGCACCAATGATGATTTGTTTTTCAAGTCGACCCATGATTCCTTCCGATGGGCTCAATATATAGTTT
>CALFOT010000003.1 GCA_937919925.1 uncultured bacterium
CTCAAAAAAAGAGCGGCAACGTTACCTTATTGGGCGTCCTGTTCCGAACCTACCGCTCAAATCATGACTTCCATCTTTGTTGCCAAAGAGAGCCGCGCTGGCGAAAACCGCGTTGCCGCGACTCCCGAGACTGTAGGCCGCTACGTGAAACGCGGCTTTTCTGTTTTTGTTGAAGCGAATGCTGGCTGCGCCAGTGCCGTGCCCGATGCTGCTTTCACCGCTGTTGGTGCTGAAATAGTCGCCGATTACGCCACCGGTTGCAGCAAAGCCGATTTGGTGTTGAAAGTCGCCCGACCCACCCGCGAAGAAGGCGCTGCGATTAAGAAGGGTTCGGTTTTGATCTCCTTCATGCAGTCCGCCATGGAGCCCGATGCCGTTCACGGCATTCTGGGCGGCGGCGGATCACAGTTCGCTATGGAGTTGGTGCCACGCACCACGCTCGCACAAAAAATGGATGCGCTGTCGTCCCAAGCCAACATTGCCGGTTACAAAGCTGTGCTACTTGGCGCATGTGAACTCGGCCGCTACTTCCCGCTCCTGATGACTGCAGCCGGCACAGTGAAACCTGCCCGCGTGGTGATTTTTGGTGTAGGCGTTGCGGGCTTGCAAGCAATTGCCACCGCCAAGCGCCTCGGCGCGATTGTCGAAGCCACTGATATTCGCCCGGAAGTAAAAGAGCAGGTCGAATCTCTGGGTGGCAAGTTCATCGAAGTGAAATCGGATGATGGTGCCACCGAACCTAGCGTTTACGCGAAGGAAGCTTCGGATGAATACAAAAAGCGCCAAGCGGAAGCCGTCGGCGCCAGTGTTGCGCAAGCCGACGTGGTGATTACCACTGCCCAAGTGCCCGGTGCGAAAGCGCCCGTCTTGGTTCCTGAAGCCATGGTGAAAACCATGAAGTTCGGTTCCGTGCTCGTGGACCTTGCGGTGGAGCAAGGCGGCAACTGCGATATTTCCGAAGAAGGCAAGATTGTGATCAAACATGGCGTGAAGCTGGTGGGCACCACCAACTTGCCGTCGACCGTCGCTACGCACGCTTCGGAACTTTACGCACGCAACGTGCAACATGTCGTGGATCACTTGGTTCCAACTAAGGAAAACGACAACCTCGAAGTGCGCCTCAACTTCGACGACGAAATCATTGGAGCTTCGATTGCCGTTCACGGCGGCGAAGTTCGTCACGCACCTACCGCAGCCGCGCTGCAACCTGCAACCGCCTAGCCGTTTACCCAACCAGAGCCATGATTCTGCTTCTGATGCTCTTCGTGTTCTTGCTCGCCATTGTGGTGGGGAATGAACTCATCTCGAAAGTCCCGCCTACGCTGCACACTCCGCTGATGTCGGGTGCCAATGCGATTTCGGGTATTACCATTGTGGGTGCTTTGATGTGCGCGCAGTTTGCTCATGACTCCATGGCTTCCACCATTTTGGGTGTGATCGCGATTGCGCTTGCAACCATCAACGTGGTGGGTGGCTTTATGGTGACCGACCGCATGCTTGCTATGTTCGGCAGCAAGAAGAAAAAGAAGGAGGGCAAGTAAGTGGAGAAGTTCACTCCTGCCGGGCTGCTTTATTTAGTCGCCACTGTCCTTTTCATTCTAGGTATCAAGCGTTTGTCGAAGGTGCGCACCGCGCGCTCGGGCAACCAACTTGCTGCCGTTGGCATGTTGCTGGCAATCGTCGTCACTCTGGTGGCTCCTGAAGGTGGCGTGGGTCTTGATTGGACCACCGTTGTGGTTGGCATCATCCTCGGCACATTAGTCGGCGGCATCATGGCCAAACGCGTGGAAATGACCGGCATGCCCGAGCTCGTCGCCTTGTTCAACGGCTTCGGTGGTTTGGCTTCGACTTTCGTTGCCGTTACCGAGTTTTGGGGCCGTCACCAACCCGCCCTCACTCCAGCAAACGCTGCTGCTGCTTCGGGCGACGTCGTCCTCGGTGGCGAAGTCTGGGCCATCGCGATCGTGCTGTCGATCCTCATCGGCACCGTTACCTTCACTGGCTCGTTGGTCGCTATGGCCAAACTATCCGGCAAGATTTCTGGCAACCCCATCATCTTGCCTGCGCGTCACTTGATTACGGCTGTATTGCTAATCGGCGGCATTGGCGCTGGTGTCTACGGCATGTTTTACGCCGACGGCAACACCGCCATCCTGATGATCAGCGCACTCACTTTGGGTGCAGGTTTGTTCGGCATCGTTTCGGTACTGCCGATTGGTGGCGCCGATATGCCCGTGGTGGTTTCGCTGCTGAACTCCTACTCCGGCCTGGCTGCATCGATGGCCGGTTTTGTGATTGGCAACTCTTTGCTGATTGTTGCTGGTGCCTTGGTAGGTGCTGCAGGTTTGATCCTCACTATGGTGATGTGTAAGGCGATGAACCGTTCACTTGGCAATGTGCTGATTGGCGGTTTCGGTGGTGATTCTGCCGCATCTGCAAGTACCGGCGCGGCTGATGAATACACCGGCGTTAAATCTGCCGGACCGG
>CALFOT010000004.1 GCA_937919925.1 uncultured bacterium
CCTCCACCATCCTTGTGACCCTCATGGCTATCCCAGCCTGTGGTGGACTTTGCCCCTGGCAATCGTCTATCCTGCGGCTTAGGTTTACGCCATGCTGCTACCCAAACTTGTCACCTGCATTGCCCTCGGGCTGGCAGCATCCTGCTCGCTCCCAACGATGGATGCCGTGCGCGATTTAGCTGCTATCCACACTCAAACGGATTGGCAGCCGCAAAGCCCGGCGCATTTATCGGTGCCACCAGCCTTTTACTTCGGTAATCCGGCCGCACGCGCCAGTGGCGATGGGATCTATGCCGTAGAGGATCACCGCGATTTAGAACTTGCCATCATTGAGCAAATCAATGGCGTGGATGCGAGCGACCCCGCCTACGCCATCGAAGTCTGCGCCTGGATGTTGATGGAGCTCACTCAAGATGAACACCGCGAGGCACGGATTGCCGCCACCCATGTGTTGCTGCGCCTGGCCGGTACTTGGGCGCAAACTGAAAATGTGACTTGGAGTGCGGCGCAAGAAGGTGCAAGTTTTGAATTAGCCGTGGGTGCATTAAATGCAGCTACCGACCACGCTAGTTTCATTGCCGCAGTCGAGCAGCTGCAGCTCACCCAGTTCCCAGATGTCCTCAGTGGCATTCGCGTATTAACAGCACTTGGTCGCCTTGCGCATCGATTCGGCTTGGGCTCTGGCGATGGCGACACAGTTGTTTTGTCAGCCGCTCTAGGCATCGTCATCCAAAGTTTTGAAGTTTGTGAAGGCACTCCGGATCCGCGGGTTGCGGATGCCTGCCAAATCAGCTTGAATTTTTTGCACAACAAGGCGCGCCGCTCCTGATCTATTTTCACAGCTGTGAAATCTTTCCTGAAGGGCCTCCTTAAAATCGCGATTGCGGTTGGCTTGGTTTGGTTTGTCGTCAACCAAATCGAAACAACCGACCGCCTCGAGGTCCCCGCTGCCACTGCCAAGGTTCCCGCGGAATTTATTCTCGGTAACTTCGAGGGCGATTGGCGCAGTCAAGATTGGGTTTTCACCACTGTAGATGGGGGAATTTTTAAGCCTCCTCTCACCCATGGTTGGGTGCTCCATCCAGGCTTCTTCACCGCCGTGCGTAGCCTCACTCTCGGCTGGTATTTGATTGGTGTCACGCTGTGGACTTTGCTGCTGTTCGCGGCTGCGTTCCGCTGGCAGTTGCTGCTGCGCGCCGCTGCGGTGCCGGTTGGTTATCGACAAGCCCTGAAGCTGTCTTTTGTGGGCTATTTTTTCAACAACGTCATGCTCGGCTCTACCGGCGGCGATTTGGTCCGCGCGGTGATGGTCACGCGCGGCTTAGAACGGAATCGTTGGCGCGCTGCTTTATCGGTCATTGTGGATCGCCTGATTGGTCTGTTTGCGTTGATCACCATCGCGGCAGTGGTGCTTGGCGTGTTTTGGTACATGGAGCGCATCAGCAGTGTGCGCGGACTGCGCCAGCTCACAATTCTCGTATTCAGCTTATTGCTCATTGCCATCGGCGGCGCCTCCATCTACCTATCGCGACGCGCCCGCGCGGCCTTTGGGGTGAATTGGTTGGTGGCTCATTTGCCCGCACAAACCGTGATTCAGAAGCTTGATGACGCCATCACGGTGTATCGTGATCACAAGCGCAGTGTGCTTGCTGCAATCGCAATTTCCTGGCCCTTACAAATCTCCGGTATTCTGTCCTTTTGGGCTATCGGCCAAGCACTCGGCGCAGGCTTATCGCTGGGCGAAAATTTCGTCATTTTCCCGATTGTCCAAACCGTTTCAGCACTGCCTTTGGCACCCGCCGGATGGGGCGTTGGTGAATCCCTGTTTGGATGGTTTTTTGAGAGCTTCGGCTCCAGCTTCACTCTAGGCGTGGCGGTGTCCGTCATTTTTCGCCTCACGACCCAAGTTGGCTTCGGCCTCATCGGTGGCCTCACTTGGGTCGCATCTAAGGAACGCCGCGCGCGCGTTTCCCTCACTGGAGAAAAACAATGAGTCTTGCAGTTTTTGGTTCCGTCGGTCTTGATGACATCTCCACGCCCACCGGCGCGGTGGAAGGTGTCGTCGGAGGTTCGGCCGTTTACTTTTCCCTCGCCGCATCCCTGTTTACCGATGTGCGCCTTGCAGCCAATGTTGGCGGCGATTTTCCGCCCAGCGCGTGGTCTACTTTGCGGGAACGCGGTACCGATTTAAGCGGCTTGCAGCTGTTTTCTGATCGGCAGACTTTCCGTTGGAGTGGCCGTTATGTCGGCGACATGAATGAAGCGCAAACGCTGAATACGGAGCTCAATGTGCTACTTGAAGAGCCTCTGGTGCCCGAGTCGTTTAAGGATTCGCGATTGTTGTTTTTGGCCAACATGAGCCCGAGCACTCAACTGACGATTCTGGAACAGTTCCCGCGTGCTGTAGCTTTTGCCGACACCATGAATTTGTGGATTGACACGAGCCGCGAAAATCTCGAACGCCTCATGAGCCTGGTTTATGGCATGGTGCTCAATGACGGCGAAGCCCGCATGCTGACTGGCGAGCACAACTTGCTCAAGGCTGGTGCCAAACTGCAGCAAATGGGGCCCGATGTCATTGTGATTAAAAAGGGTGAACATGGCTCCTTCTTGTTCACGCCGGATGGGCGCTTTGGCCTGCCTGCCTACCCGGTGGAAAATGTAGTGGATCCCACCGGCGCGGGCGATAGTTTTGCCGGTGGCATGATGGGGGCGCTCGCCGAAAGCGACAGCTTCAGCATGGAGTCCCTGCGCCGCGCTATGGCTTATGGCACGGTGTGTGCATCCCTTACGGTGGAGCAGTTTTCGACGGCTGGTTTGGAACATTCCACCCGCCATATGGTCGATACGCGCTACCATGAATTCCGCGAGTTCCTGCGCTTTGCATAAGCCTGAGAGGTTTCCTGTGCCCACTCCCAAGGGCGCGCGTCTGCTTTGTGAAAAGTTTGGGAATGGGGCCTTGTTTTCCCTAACAAAACCCTTACACTCCTGAAAACCACGGAGAACTGCTTTGGCTACCAAGAAAGAAAAAACCCTACACACACCTACTGGCAGAAATGTCGTAACGACATCCAATGCCAAAGTAAAGGCCATTCAAGCTGCTTTAGCTCAGGTCCACAAGGATTATGGCACGGAAGCGGTTATGGATTTATCCAAGCACGATATGGGGCCAGTCCGTGGCATCCGCACGGGCTCCATTGGCCTGGATGCGGCTTTGGGTGGCAAAGGATTGCCTCGTGGGCGAGTGGTGGAGCTTTATGGCCCAGAATCTAGCGGCAAATCCACTTTGGCCATGTCCGTTGTTGCCCAAGCACAACGAGAAGGTGGCTTCTGCCTCTATATTGATGCCGAGCACGCTTTTGACCCTGAGTATGGCCAAAAACTAGGTATCGATATCTCAGGCGATAAGTTCCTCCTTTCACAGCCTTCCACTGGTGAAGAGGCTCTGGATATCTGTGAACAGTTCGTCAAGTCCAACGCCGTAGATGTGGTGGTCATCGATTCGGTGGCTGCTCTGGTGCCGAAGGTCGAAATGGCGGGTGAAATTGGTGATACCTTCGTTGGTGTTCAAGCCCGAATGATGTCCCAAGCGCTGCGTCGCCTCACCACCGTGATTGGAAAAACCGATGCCGTGGTGATTTTCATTAACCAATTGCGCGAAAAAATCGGCGTGATGTTCGGTAACCCGGAAACCACTCCAGGTGGTCGTGCGCTGAAGTTCTACAGCTCTATTCGTATGGATGTGCGCCGCATCGGAGCCATCAAAAACGGCGAAGAAATCATTGGTAACCGCACCAAATGCACCGTGGTCAAGAACAAGGTGGCGCCACCTTTCCGCCGTGCAGAGTTCGACATCCTGTTCAATCAGGGCATCAGTACCGAAGGCGACATCATCGATTTGGGTCTGCAGTACGGCTTGATTTCAAAATCTGGCGCCTGGTTCAGCTACAACCATCCTGATCAGGGCGAGATTCGCCTTGGCCAAGGCCGTGAGGGTGTGCGTACTTTATTGCGTGAGAACAAAGAAATGGCCGCGGAATTGGATGGGTTCATCCGCGAACTGATGAATCCGGTTAGAATCACCGATGTTCAGGCGGAATCTGCCCCTGAGCCTCAGGTGGGATCCACCCCTGAGAAAGAAACTGCATCTAAGGTCGCTGAAGCTGGTGCTGCTCCCAAAAAACGTAGTACCGCTAAAAAGGCCTGATTCTCAACACCCTGCATGAGCCAACCTAAAAAGGTTGCTGAGATTCGCGAAGCGTTCCTTGGTTTCTTCCAAGCCAAGGAACACCTTCGTTTACCCTCAGATTCCCTGATCCCTTCGAATGACCCGACTCTGTTATTTACAGGGGCGGGTATGAACCAATTCAAGGATGAGTTCCTTGGTCGCGGTCGGGATTTCACTCGCGTCACCACATCGCAGAAATGTCTGCGGGTGCCAGACCTTGAGAACGTCGGCGTAACACCACGCCACCACACGTTTTTTGAAATGCTCGGCAACTTCTCCTTTGGAGATTATTTCAAAGAAGAAACCATCCGTTGGGAGTGGCATTTTTTCACCGAAATTTTGGGCTGGGATGCTGCGCGCTTTTGCGTGACCGTTTATGCCGACGATGACGAAGCATTCCAATTTTGGAAAGATGGTATCGGGATTGCAGAAAATAGGATTTACCGCTTTGGCGAAAAGGAAAACTTCTGGCCATCGTGTGCACCCTCAAAAGGCCCGAATGGTGTTTGCGGTCCGTGTTCGGAAATTTACTGGGATCAAGAGCCGCACAAAGCACTTCCAGGAAATGCTGGTTTAGAAGAATTGCCAGGGCGTTTTCTGGAAGTCGGCAACTGTGTGTTCACGCAATTTGATCGCGGCGAGGGTGGAATACTCACCCCACTGCCGCAGAAAAATATCGATGTCGGCCTCGGTCTGGAGCGGATTGCGGCCGTGGCACAAAATGTTCCGAATAACTTCGAAACCGATTTGTTTGCACCAATTTTACATGCGATTGAGGAAAGTTCGCAAAAGACTTACCAAACTGATGGCGCAGATGGCGTGCGTATGCGGCGCATTGCAGATCATTGCCGTGCAGTATTTTTCTGTATTGCAGATGGTGCTATGCCGGGGCGCGATGGGCGCGGCTATGTGGTGCGAAAAATCTTACGCCGCGCGGTGCGCGATGGCATCGAGCTGGGAATGGAGCAAACTTTTCTGGCGAACTTACTGCCGGCGGTACAAGAGTCCATGGGCGCTGCGTATCCTGAGCTGATTACGCAAGCAAGCACCATCCAAGCCTTGGTCGAAGGAGAAGAGGCGCGCTTTCGCGATGTCTACGAACGCGGCATCGCCCGATTGGAGGCCGATATCGCCGCACAAAAAGAACTAGGCGTGAGCGTATTTCCTGGTGATTTGGCCTTCGAGCTGCACGATACCTACGGCTTCCCACTTGATACCAGTAGTGTGATTGTTGCCGAGTTTGGCATGGAACTGGATCAGGCTGGTTTCGATGCGGCCATGACGGCACAAAAAGAGCGGGCACGTGCAAGTAGCGATATTTCCGCAGATGTATTTGCCCAATCGTTGCCAAGCCGGCTGCGTGGAGCAGGCGCGAAGACCTCCGAATTTTGCGGCTACACCTCTAGCACTGTTGCTGCGAGCATTTGTGGTTTGGTGCATTCCGATCAAGTGGTGGACCACCTGGTCGCACAACAAGAGGGCTTCGTCACTCTTGACAAAACCGTTTTCTACGCCGAGGGTGGGGGGCAAGTTGGAGATTGCGGTCAACTGTTCATCGGAAACAAAATCGTCTTCGAAGTCACCCAAACTAGTTGCCAAGAAAATATCATTTTTCACCATGGGCGTGCCTTGGTGGATTTGGAACTCGGCCAAACGGTCACGGCTGCTTATGACCAAAGCGCACGCCAAGCCACGCAAGCGCATCACACTGCCACGCATTTGTTGCATGCTGCTATGAAACAAGTCGTCGGCGTTCATGTCAACCAAGCTGGCTCCAAAGTGAGTCCAGTCGGATTGCGGTTTGATTACACGCACCCCGAGCCATTAGGCGCGGCCACTTTGTTGAGCATTGAGCAGTTGGTGAACCGCGAGATTCTTAAGTCCACACCCGTGGAATGGCGTTTGGCTAGTTTGGATTCCGCAAAGGCGGAAGGTGTTACCGCCTTGTTTGGCGAGAAATACGGCGCCGAAGTGCGCATTGTGGATGTCCCTGGGTTTTCAAAAGAGCTTTGTGGCGGTTGCCATGTGCAGAATACTGGCAGTATTGGGCCTTTCCGCATCCTTGGAGACCGTGCGCTTGCTGCTGGGGTCCGCCGTATTGAGGCCGTCACTGGGCTTGCTGCTTGGGATACCTTCCGCGCCGACGCCGCGCATCTGCAAGCCCTCGCCCAAGAGCTAAAAGCACCCACCGATCGTTTGCTGGAGCGAGTTCAAAACCTCAAGCTCCAACTGAAGGATGCCAAAGAGCGCAAAGTCGTTGCCGGCCCTTCCGCCGAGGATGTTTTACGCGCTTTGCAAGCCAGCACGGATAGCGCTGCTTGGCAACATTTTGCTGATTTCGATGCGGAATCTTTGCGTGCCCTCGGCGATGGTTTGCCCCGCAAGGAACTACCCAGCGTGGTGCTACTGACTGGAGGGAACTCCACCGAGGTACCTTATCTCATCCTTTGCCAGCAGGATTCTGGCCATAAAGCCGGCGATTTGGCCAAATCCTTTGGTCGATTAATTGGCGGTGGTGGGGGTGGAAGGCCGGATTTTGCCCAGGGTAAGGGTAAAATGGGCGAAACTCTGCCGGATGCCGTCCACGCCTTTCAAAAGAGCTTGTAAACCACCCCTTGACCGGAAGCCCTAAGTTGGGGAAAATGGTCGGTCAATCTGCCCCTCACGGCACGTTAAATTTAAGTCATGGCTGTCCCAAAAAGAAGATGCTCCAAGTCACGTGCCCGCAAGGTTCACGCCGGAATCCGAACCAAACACGTTTCGATACGTGAATGCGAGCGTTGCAGCTCACCTGGTCGTCCGCACACCGTCTGCAACAACTGTGGCCACTACGCTGGCCGCGAGGTCATCGTTAAAGACGAGTTTTAGGCCGCGATGCGAATCGCGGTCGATACGCTCGGTGGGGATTTTGCCCCCTTCGAAATTCTCAAAGGTGTTGGTGAAGCCATCCTCAGTGGTGCGTTCCAACCTGATGAGCTACTGCTTGTTGGCCCCACGGATGTGATCACCAAACAGCTCCAGGAAATGGGGCTCTCGGAAATCCCTCCGATTCGACACACGGAAGTTTTTATTGCCGGCGATGAAAAGCCAGTCGTTGGTTTACGCGCAAAACCAGATGCATCCATCGCTCTGTGCGTACAGGCCGTGCAAGCCGGTGAAGCCGGCGGTTTGATTGCCTTCGGAAATACTGGAGCCACCGTCGCTGCGGCAACCATGGGCTTAGGCATGCTCGCAGGCATTCGCCGCCCCGCAATTGCCGTCACTATGCTCGGCCGAAGTGGTCGCTTCGTCTTGCTGGATGCGGGCGCCAACCCAACTCCAAAGGCAGAGCATTTGTTTCAGTACAGCCTGATGGGTTCTGCGTACGCAAAAGATTTGCTTGGTCACAACACACCGCGAATCGGCTTACTGAACATCGGCGGCGAAGCAAGTAAGGGCAGCGATGTACTGAAGAGTTGCTACACCGCTTTGGAGCAATCCTCTTTGAACTTCATTGGCAACGTGGAAGGCAACCATTTGTTTTTTGGCCAAGCGGAAGTTTTTGTCGCTGACGGTTTTGTTGGCAACATGGTGCTGAAAGTTGTGGAAGGCTTTGCCGAATACTTGGTGGGGGCCGCGAGTTCCCAAGACTCTAGTACTGGGGTCAAAGAAACGCTGCGGCAACTTTTGGGAGCTGCTGATTTTTCTGAGATTGGTGGTGCCACCCTGTTGGGTGTCAATGGAGTGGTGCTGATCGGCCATGGACGTTCCACCGCAAGTTCCGTATTGCCCGCGCTAGAAGCCGCCCGTCAGGATATTCAAGTGGGCGTCAACAAACACATCCTCGAAAGCCTCGCCGCCCACCAAAACGAAGCACCGATTGTTTCATGACCTTGCCATCTACCGTTCTTGATGTCGGCATTGCTGGCTATGGTTGTTCGATTCCCGAGCGTTCGGTGGATAACAACTATTTCACGCGCTTTTTCGAAACTTCGGATGAGTGGATTATCCAACGGACCGGCATTGAAGCACGCCGCTGGCTCGCGGATGGTGAAAAACCCTCCGATCTGTTCACAGCTGCTGCCAAGCGCTGCTTAGATAAATCTCAAGTCGCCGCGAGTGAAGTTGATTTGATCATTCTGGCCACCGTCTCTGGTGATCACCTTGGTGTACCCGCTACAGCCTGCATTGTGCAGGAAAACCTTGGTGCCAAAAACGCGGCCGCGTTTGACATCCAAGCCGCTTGCACTGGGTTCCTTTATGCCCTGTCCGTCGGTCGCCAGTTCATCGCCACGGGCACCTACAAAAATGTCTTAGTGATTGGTGGCGAAGGCTTGTCGCGCATCATTGATGTATACGACCGTGGTACCTCCATCATTTTCGGCGATGGTGCCGGAGCCGTGTTGCTCCAACCCCATGCCACTTGCCAACAGGGATTGATTGAAGACATCACCCTCGGCGCAGATGGTGCGGGTGCGCAATTCATCACCCGCCCACGCGGTGGGGCGATGGAGCAGATCACCCCGGAGATACTCTCCGAAGGCACCCACCAACTCCGGATGCAGGGCCGCGAAGTCTATCGCTTTGCCGTTGCGCGCATGACGGAGTTGATCGCGTGGGCCATGGAAGGCCAGGACGTGGAGGAACTTTCCATTGTGGTTCCGCACCAAGTCAACAAGCGCATCCTGGAAACCGCCACGAAAAAACTCAATCTGCCCACGGAGAAGGTTTTCATCAACATCGATAAATACGGCAACACCTCGGCAGGCTCGGTGCCGGTGGCATTGTGCGAATGCCTTGAAGCTGGGAAAATCGAAAAAGGCAAGTTAGTCGTGATGGCTGCTTTTGGCGCCGGCCTCACTTGGGGTGGTGCACGTTTGCGCTGGTAATCCCAAGAATCATGGCAATGCATTTTGGACTTCTGTTTCCTGGGCAAGGCGCTCAAGGTGTAGGCATGGGTTTGGATTTTGTCCACAGCAGCCCAGCCGCCCGGGCTTGTTTCGAAGAAGCCGATGCTGTTTTGGGCTTGCCGCTGGCAAAACTGTGCTTTGAAGGCCCTCTGGAAGAGCTCACCGCCACGGATATTGCGCAACCCGCCATCTACACTTGCTCGCTAGCGGCCATGGCCGCCCTCGAAGAGCAAGCTGGCGAGAAGATTCAGCCTGTCATGGCCGCCGGCCTTTCTTTAGGGGAATACACCGCCTTGGCTGCCGCTGGAGTTTTTAGTTTTGCCGACGGCTTGCGCCTAGTTCGTTTGCGCGGCTCAGCTATGCAATCGGCCTCGGATGCTATGCCTTCTGGCATGACTTCGGTGATGGCCATGGAGCGCGCACCGCTGGAAGCCCTGTGTGCGGAAGTGGCTGCTGAAAGTGGTTCCATTTGCCAAGTGGCGAATCTCAACTCGCCTGGACAACTGGTGGTGAGTGGACAGCTAGTGGCACTGGACTTACTCGAAAGCCGCGCCAAAGAAGCCGGTGCCAAACGGGCCATACGGCTCAATGTGGCCGGCGCTTTCCATTCTGAAGTCATGCGCCCGGCGTCGGAAAAACTCGCCGCTGCCTTGGAAGAGATCCACTTTCAACCGGCCGTTTGCCCAGTTTGGCAAAACGCAACCGCATCAGCCTCCACCGATGCCACCACGCTCAAACGAAATCTCGTGGCGCAACTCTGCGCGCCGGTTTTGTGGCAAGAATCTTTCGCGCAGATGGTAGCCTCCAAACCAGACACGCTTTTTTTGGAGTTGGCTCCTGGCCGCGTGCTGGCTACTTTGGCACGCAAAATTTCGCCTGAGGCCCAAGTCATCACCCTTCACGAAGCCGCCGCATTAGCGCAAATCATGGAAACCATTCGATGAAGAAAGAACTGCAAGATCAGCGTTTTCTCATCACCGGCGCGTCGCGCGGTATCGGCAAAGCGATTGCCCTGGAACTGGCCCAACATGGTGCCAAGGTTTGTTTGCTTGCGACCAGCCTTGGGAACCTTGAAGAAACCGGCGCTGCAATTTCTGCAATGGGCGGCGAGTTCTTAGCCATCGCAGGCGACATCACCGATCCATCCACCGCCCAGGCGGCCGTGGATGCCATGGTGAAGAGCTGGGGTGGAGTGGATGGCCTCGTTGCCAACGCTGGCATCACCAACGATAACTTGCTGCTGCGCATGAGTCCGGAGCAGTTTCAAAGCGTCATCAACACCAATCTCAACGGCAGCTTTTATTTCCTCAAGGCCGTCACCAAGCCTATGTTGCGCCAAAAGGCCGGGCGCGTGGTGCTGATTGGTTCGGTGGTGGCCACTACTGGTAACCCCGGTCAGGTGAACTATTGCGCTGCCAAGGCCGGCCTCCATGGTATGGCGCGGTCGGCCGCTCTGGAGCTCGGTAGCCGTGGCATCACCGTCAACGTGGTGGCCCCAGGCTTCATTCAGACGGATATGACCGGCGAACTGCCGGAACAAGCTCGCCAAGCCATGATTGCAAAAATCGCGCTTGGCAGACCTGGAAACCCCGAGGATATTGCGGGTATAACCCGTTTTCTACTCGGTCCAGGTGGTGGCTATATCACCGGTCAGGTGATGTTAGTCGATGGGGGACTTTCCCTAGGCTAGCCGCTTTCCTACAATCGCACTTCTGGCGCATCTGTTGCCCACTCCAACTGCTACGGCAGTAACCCCGAAGAACCTCCCCGATTCAAAGTGACTGACATCGAAGAAAAGGTCTACGAGATCGTATGCGAGCACATGGGTGCTTCTCGCGATAAGCTCGTTCACGAAACTAGTTTCATCAATGATCTTGGCGCTGATAGCCTCGATACTGTTGAGCTGGTTATGGAATTTGAAAGCGCTTTCGACATCACCATCCCAGATGAAGATGCCGAAAAAATTCAAACCGTCGGCAACGCTATCTCCTACATTTCAGGCAAGGTTGGCAGCTAGGCTGCTGCATGCCTTCACCGGAACCATCCGGATTTGAAATGGCCGCTACGGCACGCAAAGTTGTCATAACCGGCATCGGTGCGCTGACGCCCTTAGGCATCGGCGCTCCCCTCACTTTCGAAAGATTGCTCAAGGGGGAAACCGGTTTCAGGTTGATCGAAAGGTGGGATACCACCAATTTCGCCACGAAGTTCGCTGCGGAACTGCGCGGCGTGATTTACCACCCTGATGACCACTTCTCCAAGCTGGAGCAGCGGCGTCTTGATCCATTTAGCCAGATTGGAGTTCTTGCAGCGCGTGAAGCGTGGTTGGATTGCGGTCTTTGCATAGAAGACTTGGATGCCAGTAGGGCGGGGGCCATTCTTGGCACCGGCATTGGTGGCATTCAAACCGTCCTCGATCAGCACGTCGTACTGCAAGAAAGTGGACCGCGGCGCGTTTCACCCTTTTTCATTTCCAACACCATGGGCAACGCTCTGGCGGCCAACGTCGCCATTGAGTTGGGATTGCAGGGTGCCTGTTTCCTGACTAGTTCGGCATGTGCCTCTGCAGGTCATGCAATTGGTTTGGCGATGCGTGAGATTCGTTCTGGCCGCGCCGAGGTCATGGTGACGGGTGGTTCTGAAACCACCACCAATGATCTTTGCCTTGCTGGCTTCTCATCTGTGAAAGCGTTGTCCAAACGTAATGATGATCCACAGCGATCCTCTCGGCCTTTTGACCGTGATCGTGATGGTTTTGTCATGGGGGAGGGCGCAGGCGTTTTAGTGCTCGAAGAATTGGAGCACGCCAAAGCACGTGGCGCGAAAATTTACTGCGAAGTTGCTGGTTTCGGCCAAACGGATGATGCCGGCCACATCACCGCACCTGACCGTAGCGGTCAACGACCAGCTGCTGCACTCACGCTCGCCATGCAGGATGGCGGCCTTAACCCCAGCGAGATTGACTACATCAACGCCCATGGCACCTCAACTTTGTTGAATGACATGGTGGAAACGTTGGCCATCAAAATCGCTCTCGGCGAAGACGCAGCGCGGGCCACCGCGGTGTCGTCAACCAAATCCATGCTCGGCCACCTTCTTGGTGCTGCCGCTGCCGTGGAAGCCATTGCCACTGCGCTCACCCTTTACCAGGGCGTCGCACACCAAACCCAAAACTACGAAAACCCGGACCTCGAGAACGGCTGCGACCTGGATTACATTCCGGGGGAACCACGCGAGAAAAATTTCCGCGCGGCGCTGTCGAATTCGCTTGGTTTCGGAGGCCACAATGTGAGCCTCGCATTTCGTAAGTTTGAGTAAGTCTCCAACTCCTCAACGGAGAACATTGTGAAACAAAAATTCGCCGAAGCCCTGAAGTCCTTCCGTAAGGAAGTCTACAAAGTTGAGCACGACCACAACGAGCTCAGCAGCATTACCAAGGATGCTCTTCATATCACCGAAGACGCTCTTGATAACGCCTACCACTACCACTTCCACAAACTGCCAGATGCCTCCCGCGCGGAGATCATCAACATGGTGAACAACTACACTTTGGAGGCTTTGTTGCCACCGGTGGTCGAAAAAATCACCAAGCGCCAGCTGATTCTTGAGCGCAAACTAGATTTGCTGGTCAACCTTCTCGAACAAGCGCTTGCGCGTATCGGGGACGAAGACGAAGTGTCTTAGTCAGTTGGTTTCGATTGCGGAAATCAAGGCAGCCGTTCAGGAGCGAGGTTTAAGCTCGGTTTGGACTGCAGCCGAAGAGATTGGTTCTGAGGCCGTAAAACGCCTTGCGGCTGATATTCAAACAATTGATTGGGAGCTCTACGAGCGCCAAATGCGAGCCTTGCGCAAAGTCCATGTCACGGACATCAGTCGTATTGCGGCGCCTACGCTGCTGCCCGCTTCCTCTGCGCAGGAAGCGGGCCATGAGCAAGCTCGTAGCGCGGGTGAAGCTGCTTTACGCAATGGCGAAATCGCGGTTCTTACGGTTGCTGGGGGGCAAGCATCACGGCTCGGTTTTGATGGCCCCAAGGGTGCATTTCCATTGGGTGCCATGAGTGGCGTTAGTTTATTCCAAATGTTCGCTGGCCAGATTCGACGCTTGCGGGAACTCTATGCTTGTCGACTGCAGTGGATCATTCAAACCAGTCCCAGCAATCACGAAGACACCAAGCGTTATTTTGAAAAACGCAGCTACTTCGGTTTAGGTTTACAAACGGTACATTTCGTTTGCCAAGGCACCATGCCTGCACTGGCGCCAAACGGCGATTTGCTCTTGTCTAGTCCCGACCGCTTGTTTCGTAATCCTGATGGACACGGCGGCGTTTATCGTGCTTTGAAAGTATCTGGTTTGCTTCCGAAGTTACGCGCAGATGGAATCGCCACCTTGTTCTATTGCCAAGTGGATAACCCTTTGGTCTGGATTGCCGATCCCATTTTCCTTGGTCACCATTTGCTGCAAGGCGCACGTATGTCGGTGAAGGTCGTCGAGAAAACTGATCCCAGTGAAAAAGTTGGCCTGGTTGTACAAGAAGAAGGAGGGCGCAAGCGTTGTGTGGAGTACAGCGATATTTCTGCCGAGCAACAAGCGCAACGTAACGTAGATGGTGGCTTGCGTTATTGCGCAGGCAATATTGCGATTCACGCCTTCGAACTTAACTTCGTCGAAGAAATGGCGGAAGCACGTCTGCCGCTTCACCTTGCGCGCAAACAAGTGATGGCGCTGCCCAAAGGAGGCATGGTGGCAGAGCCCCGTGAGGGTGTTAAATTTGAAAGCTTTGTGTTCGATGCTTTACCGCTAGCGGAGACATCCATGGTCCAACGCGCCGACCGCGCGCTAGAATTTTCGCCGCTGAAAAATCGTCTTGGAGTCGATTCCATTGCGACTGCCAAGCACGCCATTGCGCTGCGTAACGCGCGCTGGATTGCACAAGCAAAACTGCAACTATTGCCCCCCAAAGGGGATGGGCCATTCGAGTTGGAAAGTGGCTTGTGCCTCAGCGCGGAAGACCTGCATTCTCGGCGCAAATTCCTCACACAAACGTGTTTAGGAAGATTGATAAAAGTTTCCAGGTAATAGTGGAGTAAATAGTCTTGAGAAGGTAAACTCCTCGAATCTGGCGCATTTCATTTCGCAACAACCCCTCGCGATTGACACACCTGCGCCGGTCCTAATTTGGCCCTTGAAATGAAAACGACCCCTCGAAAGGCCCCTGGTTTCCAGTTTGTAAAATCCTGGCAATCCCTAGTTGGTAGCGCTGTGTTGGTCTCGCTGACTGCTTGTGGTGTAGGCGACACCGCAGAGATTGAAGTGCAGCGAGACTTGACCCGTAGCTACGGCCGCGCAGAAGTTGGTGCAACGAGCGCAGACCGCTTTGGAGCTGCTAAGACTCCTGCTGCAGATGGGCAACACAATCACAGTACCGATGCGCAAAGCAACGGTACTGCCGCACCCAACGCCGCGCCTTTGGAGTGGATTGTGCCGGCTGGCTGGGAGAGTAAAGCGCCAACTTCCATGCGCCTTGCCAACCTTGTTCCTGCAGGAAACCCAAACTCGGAATGCACGCTCACTCTGCTCGGCGGCAACGGTGGTGGCGCGTTGTCGAATGTAAATCGCTGGCGCGCCCAAATGGGTTTGGGCGCGATTGATCAAGCCGCAATGGACGCCATTCCTACGATGTCCGTGCTCGGTTATGACGCGTCCTTTTTCCAGCTGGAGGGTGCCTACAGCGGCATGGGTGGCGAGCCGAAACCAGATTGGTCCATGCTCGGCCTCATCCTGAGTCGCGAGCAGTTCACCATCTTTGTCAAAATGAACGGCCCCACCGATTTGGTGAACGCGGAGCGGAGCAATTTTTTTGCTTTCTGCGCTTCTCTCCGCGAGCCAGGGGCAAACACTGCGCCCGCGGCAGCGAGTAACCAGGGCGCGGCTGGAACGCAGCAGAAAGGTTACACCATGCCTGCAGGCTGGAGTGTTGGTCCGCAGAAAAGCATGCGGACTTTGAATCTCCTGGCGGGGGATAGCGAGTGTTACTTGATTCTGCTTGGCGGGGAAGCCGGTGGTCTTGCCGCGAACCTCAACCGTTGGATGGGTGAAGTCGGCCTGCCCGATTTAACCTCTACGGAAATCGCTGCCTTACCAACCGTCAACTTGTTTGGGGTGAGTGCGTCCATGATCGAAGTCACCGGCAACTACAAAGGAATGGGTGATAACGACGGCCTCGCGCGCACCGTTTTTGGAGTCGCCTTGGTGCGCTCTACGGGTAGTGCCTTTGTAAAAATGGTCGGCCCTTCCGATGAAATGGCTGGTGAAAAGCAGCACTTCATCGAGTTCGTAGAATCCCTGGAGGAATAGTCATGGCTAAAAAACAGACCACTTTCGGCGGTGCGCTTTTCCGCATCTTTAGTTCCTTCTGGTTGTGCTGCTTGCTGCTGTTGGCACTCTTCGTGCTCACCATTTTCGGCACGCTGTATCAAATCGACAACGGCTTGCACGAAGCCAAAGAAATGTTCTTCCACTCCTGGTGGATTTCCTGGCATGGCATCCCAATCTTCCCCGGGGGTTTGTTGTGCATGAGCTTGTTGTGTATCAACTTGATATGCGGTGGCTTTGTGCGGATTAAGTGGCGTTTGCGTAATACTGGCGTTTTGCTGGTGCATACCGGAATTGTGCTTTTGCTACTCTCCGGTCTTACCAAAATCATCACTTCGGAGGAAGGACATCTCAGCGTTGTAGAAACCGACAGTTCCAACTTCTTCGAAAGTTACACGCTGTGGGAAGTCGCAATCTGGGAACTCAACAACCCCGGGGCAACTCAGGAATTGGTAATCCCCGATTACTTGCTGCGTGACCTCAGTGACGACGGCCATCGCACCTTCAGCTCGCCAGATTTGCCCTTTGATCTGGTGCTTTCTAACTTCCTGACCAACTGTAGCGTTTTGCCAGTCGGCCCTAACTGGAAGCCCGCGGGTGCTCCGGTGGAAGGTTATGGTTTCTTGCTCAATAAGCCGGAAGTTGAATCCGAACGCAACGATGCTGGCCTGCACGCCAACATCACCACTGCCGACGGCATGAAGCAGGAAGCCCTGCTGTGGGGAGCCCAACGGCAACCATGGGCGGTCGCCGTCGATGGACGCTCGTTCGCGATTGACATGCGCCATGCGCGCTACATGATGCCGTTTACGATTCGCCTGGATGACTTCATTAAGGAGGATCACCCAGGCATGAGCATGGCAAAGTCTTATCGTTCTAAAGTCACTCAGATTAGCCCTGCAGGTACGGAACGCCCAGTTCTCATTCAAATGAATGAGCCGCTACGTGAAGGGGGAGTGGTGTTGTTCCAATCCAGTTTTGGCAGCACTCAAGGGGGGCGGGAATACTCCGTTTTCTCGGTAGTGAGTAACCCTTCCGACAAGTGGCCGGAATACTGCCTGTGGGTCATCACATTGGGCCTGCTGCTAGCCTTCGGCCGCCGTCTTTTTGCCTTCATTCGTACGCAGAGTCAACGCCGCCGCACCCTTGCGGCAGGAGCCTCGAAATGAGTAAGCACAAAAACCTCAATTCCATGTTCGGTGGCATCATTGCGATGCTTCTTGTTTGTGCGCCTAGTTTCGCGCAAGAATACACCAAGCGAACTTTCGATTGGGATGCCGAAACAATCGAGTTGTTTCAAACCCTGCCGGTGCAAGCCGACGGCCGCGTCAAACCGATGGATTCGATTGCCGGCTTAAACCTGCTCATCTTCAACGGCAAGCGTACTTTGAAGCTTGAGGATGGCACCCGTCTTTCCGCTCCGGAGTGGTTGTTGGACGTCATGTTTTTCCCTGAGCAAGCGAAGACCTACCCGTGTTTTCGAATCCAATCTGATGAAGTCTTGGTGGCCATTGATATTCCTGCCACCGGCAAACGCGCATGGTATAGCTACAACGATTTGCTGCCTGGTTTGGAACGACTGGAAGCGCAAGGTTCCAAGATTTCTGCGATCGACTCCAAACAGCGTAATGCTACCGAGCGCCAAATCATCAAGTTGGCGCGTGACATTCACGAGTTTAAAGATTTAGTCGGCGCGATGGCGATTGCACGCTTCACGTTTAACACCGAAAGCACCCCGACATTCCAGGACCTGCTAGGTGAAAAGCGTCCTGGCATTTCCCACTTACTTGAGAAAGCCGCCGCGATTCAAGCGGTAGTTGCAAGCAGTCGTGATGGCGCAAATCCTGCCGATTTCAATGCTGCTCAAGCGTTGTTCGGTCAGCTCGACAACGCACTCCAATTAAACCAGCATGGGTTAACCTTTTTGCCACCTCCAGCTACGGCAACCGATCAAGACACTTGGTGGCGTCTGGCAGATCTCATCTTGGCGCGCTTTCAGGGGGTACCGGATCTCGAGTTGCAAATGGAGCTCTACGCTTCTTTGGAACAGCTGGAACAAGTCAAAACAGATCCAGAGGCCTTCAAATCTGGTTTGCGCGCATTTCACGACAACATCGTGGCCGCGGCCGAAGCGCGTGGCGAGTATGGAAAAATTCCCCTCGAAGTAAGCTTGTACAAAGCGGATGTGTTCTGGAATTCCTTGTACTTGTTCATGCTGGGGTTCCTGCTCTGCGGCGTGACTTGGATGGCGCCTCGTCAACGCTGGCTGTGGTGGCTTGCGTGGGCGTGTGTACTTGGCGGTTTTACGCTCGACGTTTACGGCATCACCATGCGCTGTATCATTCGTGAACGTCCGCCAGTTGTCACTTTGTACGACACCATCCTTTTCATAACATCTTCCATTGTGTTGGTGAGTTTGTTAATGGAATGGCTCACGAAACAACGGATTGCACTTCCCGTTGCTGCCATCCTCGGAGCTGCAGGCATGTTCTTCGCTGGTAAATACGAGCTGGAAGAGATCAAGTCTGCGGGCGACACCATGGCGTCGGTGGTGGCCGTGCTGGACACCAACTACTACTTGGCGATTCACGTCACTACGATTGCACTCGGTTACGCTGGCGGTCTTTTGGCCGGTGGCTTAGCGCACGTGTGGGTGCTGGCGAAACTGTTTGGTTTCCGCAAAAACGATAAATCCTTCTACCAAGGTCTCACGCGCATGACCTACGGGGTGGTTTGCTTCAGTCTGTTGTTCGCAGTCTTTGGCACCATCATGGGTGGCGTCTGGGCGAATGATTCCTGGGGACGTTTCTGGGGCTGGGATCCTAAGGAAAACGGTGCTCTGCTGATTTGCCTGTGGTTCCTCGTAGTCCTGCATGCGCGCATGGGTGGCTACATTCGGGAACATGGCTTCATGGTGATGTGCATCCTTGGGGCGGTCGTGGTGTCCATGTCCTGGTGGGGGGTCAACCTCCTGAGCGTGGGCCTACACAGCTACGGATTCACGAGTGGAGCCTTGTTCGCTCTGATCACTTTCTGGGCAGTCGAAGTGGTGTTCATTCTCATTAGCGTTGGACAACGTCTTGTCGATGGCTGGAACGGCCCCAGTCCACCAATCGCCAAATAATTGGATTCGGAAAAGGAGTCCTTCTGGCCCCTTTTCATCTAGTTCGGGCTCTGGCATAATGTCGAGCCCGAATAAGCCGGAGTGGCGAAATGGCAGACGCGATGGATTCAAAATCCATTTCTCGCAAGGGAGTGGGGGTTCAAGTCCCCCCTCCGGCACCACTTTTCAGTGAAGGGTTGCGTGAGAGCAGTCCAAAATGCTATAAAAATCTTGTGGGAAAAATCAATTCCGCCGAGGAACCGTTTGGCCAACCCTTTAAGGATTTAGTCGATCGCTGTTTCAGCATGAATTTGCACCGCTTGCGTGGCGTGCGAGGTTTGTTAAGTGGTTGGATTGAGATTGGCGTTCCCGAGAGCGAACAGAGCCGCCTCCGTCAGCGTATGGATGAAGATTTGCTGCTGCTTGGGCGCTTAGATTGGCTGCGCTCCATGCTTCACCATGCTCCACCACGTCAGCGGATTTTGCTTGGAGAGGCGCCAGCGGTTTTGCTTGCCTGCGCTTTGGGTCTGGGCACCCCAGAAGAAGCAAGAGAACGGCTACCCATCATTCACCAAGCAGAAGCGGCTGTGGCTCTTGCCCTGTGGTTGCAAATGCAAACAAAGGATTTTGATTCTGCTTCGATCCGCTGCGGGTGGCAGGGAGAGTGTTTTGAAGTGGTGCTCACCGAGACCAAGAATGCGGAACTCGATTGCTGGCAACGCATCTATTCGCAGTGGATTGCGGAAATGGAGCCTAAGCGCCTCATGATGCGCCCGCATTGCTTTTCCATGCACCCACAAACCTCCGCGTTGCATCAAAGCTAAGCGCTATTTCAAGACTTGAGGAGCTGCTAGCCTTTTTTCTGCGAATAGCCTAAAATGACAGGTTAGGCATCATGTCAGAACCTCTAGGCCAACAAGATTTCAACCAACTGCTCGCCGAACTTGAGCAGCGGGTTCTCGCTCATCCGAATCTTGCCCTCGAATATGAAGAAGCGCATGAGTTTTTCCTCGATGGAAGCGTGAACGATGCGCCCACCAAACTGCGTTTTCGCGAGTGGTTTTTGGTCGAACGAGATTCTGAATCCCTTGGCGCTCCACCGGCGGTGGCCTGGGCTCCAGATGATTTGCAGGACCTAGATATCTGGCAGTATTTGCTGGAGAGTTTCTTCGGTATTTTTCAAGCAGTGGCTTGCGATGACCAGCAACGACCGATTCTGGAAGACCTGTGGAGCGGCCGCCAAATTCGTTTGGATCGTCCATTGCCGGCCCACGACGACAACTTAGTGATTGTTGGGCGCTGCGCCCAAGGCAGTAGCGAAACCCATGTTTTGCTGCCTAGTGTGGTATTTATTGCCGCCGACGGACTCGGCGATGCGCTGGCATCTGACTTATCACGCATGCGTGCGGAACAGCCGCGGTCCAAGCTTTCGCAGCGCCAAAGCGAACGCCTTTTGTTGCCTTTTCGCGAACAGCCCGAGCCTCAATTGCAGGTTGCCCAAGCACTGGAGCAACTCGAAATCGCCTTGGCGGGGGAAGCCCATTGGAATGCCGATCGATTGCTAGAAATAGCAGTGGAACTTGGCGCCACCGAAGCGCTCAATCAATTGGCATTTGCAACGACGGCAAACCTCGAACCGATTCGCACAGCCTTAGCTACGTTGCAAAACGTCAGCGCCCTTCAAGAGTTGGAATCAGCAGAAAACTCTGCGCTGCCAAGCGTCGAAGAGGAAGTCAGCAAGGAAGAAATTGCTGCCGCGTTGGCAGCTTTCGAGCAGGCGCGCCGTGCTGGCAAAGATTTGTCTGGCAGCTTTGAAGCCTTGGAACGCACCTTGGGTGTGCCACTTGGTGAGAGTGATCCTTTTGCCGAGATTGCTCCTGGAAGTGAAGTTGCAAAGGAAACCATCGGGCCCGATGATGTACCGGGCATGTCCATGTGGTTAGCGACTTTTCTATGGGAAAAGGAAGTGGCCGGTGTCACCATCGAAGAACATGAAGCGCGCGAAATTGGCGCTTTTATGGAACACCTGCTGGCCACGCGCGGCGCCAATTTAGATCCCGAAGAAGTCAGTGCCGGCGATTTATTAGGCTACTTGTTGCGTTCTCAGAACCTTGAGATTCTGGCTACCAGGATGGAACATTTGGATGGGTTTGCCACCTGGTTGCTTGAGGAACAAGGAGCACCCTTGGCAGAAACCATCAACGCCCTGCAAGAAGGCAGCGGATCTTTGCTGCGCAAGGTAGTCGCCTTGAACCAGCAACTGGAAAAGCAAGGTGCCGCCAAAGAGGCCATCGCTTGGCTCAAGTCGGTGGCTCCGCTACAGGTTGAGGCGGAAGACGGCGAGCTGGTCGCTGTGGTCGGCATCCCCGCAGCTCATAAATTCCACCCAACCGTCGGGGATTGCCTCATGGGTTCGTGGCGCAACGCCCGTTTTCACCTTGGAGCATGGCTGCCAAAACAGCTACTGCCACAGGTCCAGGTGAAGGCTGCCGCAGAATAGGGCGGTATTTCCGCATCCAATCAAAATCTAGAGCCCCCCGGCCTTGCCTGGTTTAACGTCCGATAATATATATTATGTTGTCTTAAAAATTGCGTGGGGGCTGCGGGTGCTACTTTTGGAACGCCTTTGAGGGCACTTTGTCCGCTCAAACAGGTCATTGTGGAAAGCCCTGTGGAAAACCCTGTGGAGAACTTCCGCATAACCGGACATCCCAGTTCCACTAAACCATCTTGTAAAGAAGAACTCGGGTGTTCCCATACGGGAACTTAACGGCCTCTATGGGCGCGATTTTTGTTGGTACAATCTTTGCAGTTAACAGGACGTCCCATTCAAGGGCTTTAAACATGAAACGTTGGTACATCACACTTGCCCTGGTCATTGGAGGATTCTTTTTCCTCAGTGCGCCAGATCTTTCCGCTCACGGCGGAACTTACAAAGGCCCTGGCGACACGGTCCCTCCTGGTGGCGCACCAGCGGCTCCAGCAGCACCAAGCTCGCCGTCTTCGCCAAGTACTCCGAGCACCCCAAGTTCTCCGAGTACCCCAGCGACTCCTGCCACGCCAGCTAGCCCAGGTACTCCGGGTACGCCAAGTGCGCCCGGCAAAGGCCCAACCACTGGCCCCAGCGGCCCTCCACCTACAGACACCACCACCTGGGTGTTTTGGTGGGAATTTAACAAAGACCGTTTTTTGAACCTGAAAGCAAAGGTCCACGATAGCGGCACTCAAACGGATGGCACCGGTGTGCTCGTTGGCCTCGGCGGTGGCGCAAAAGTAGCCAATACGCAAGCCCCAACCAAACCGCAGATTCAAAACATCATCGTGCCAGCTCTGCAGGCTTTGGTAGAAACGGAAGACGACCGTGATATCGCGACCGCCGTGATGATTGCTCTTGCCAAAATTGGCGAGCAACCAGAAAAAGCTCGTGAAATATTCACCAAAAACCTCGATGCCCAGGTGCAAGAGGTTTCGGAAACCTCGGCCTTGTCCTACGGCATCCTCAAGGATGAACTCTCCATCCCGCTGCTCATCGGCTTGCTTCAAGATAGTAAAGAGGCACAGAAAAGTGTAGGTCGTAGCGAAGTTCCGGTACGTAGTCGTACCTTTGCAACCTATAGCCTAGGGTTGATTGGTCGTGCTTCTACCGATGAAAAAATTAAAATGGAAGTTGCCGACCTCCTTTTTAACTTCCTCATCACGGACACCAGCGCTTCTAAAGACATCCGTGTTGCTTGCGTGATTTCCCTAGGCATCCTGGAGTTGCCGGAGCCTACGGAATTGGTCGCCAAACTTGGTGAGATTCTCGCTGCGGATCAGGAGGACGACCTCGTCCTTGCGCACATTCCCAACGCCATGGCCAAACTCTTGGCCAATGTTCCCCCTGGCGATGCCACGCGTGACCAGACCATCGATAGTTTCCTTGAGATTCTAAAAAACAAAAAACGCAAGACCCTGATTCGTCAATCAACGGTGCAAGCCATCGGCATGGTGGCCACGGCTAACGACCCGCGCAATAAGGAAATTTTTAAAGTCCTGGAAAACACCGCCGACAAAGCGAAGGATCAGCAGATGAAGCATTATTCTGCGATTTCCATGGCCTACCTTGGTGTCGCGGACCCGGATCCTGATGGGACACTGAAAGTTGTCACTGAGTACCTCATGGACAACATGAAGAAGTCGTCCACTCCCTACGAACCTTGGTGTGGACTGGCCCTAGGCGTCATGGCATTCATGCTCAATGATGCTGGCCAGGCTATCCATCCGTCTGCCATGGATGCTACGCTGGATAAATTCCGCAAGACGAAATCGCCAGAATCCAAGGCTTCTTACGCGATTGCACTGGGTTTGATGGGCAACGAACAAGCTAAGAATGACATCCGTGATTCCATGGATCGAGTTAGCGAAACGACTTATCGTGGTTATGCCGCGATTGCCCTTGGTTTGCTGAACGCGAAGGAACACATGGCTTACATCAGCGAAATTGTTGAGGAGTCCAAACGTGAACCAGATCTGCTCAAGCAAGCGTCGATTGGTCTCGGCTTGATGAAAGATCGCAACGCGGTAAGCAAACTGCTCGGCTATCTCAATCCAGAAGATGGCAAGAAACCTCGTTTGGCAGTACTGTCCGCAGTGGCTACGGCTCTCGGTTTTATCGGTGATAAGAATTCGGTACAACCTTTGGTCGACACCATGGGTAACGACCGCATTACTGCACTCGGTCGCGCATTTGCTGCGGTGTCTCTGGGCATGGTGGCTGATAAAGATGCCCTTCCATGGAACTCCGTGTTCGGGGAAAACCTGAACTACATGGCTGCGGTCTCGACCTTGGTCGACCAGCAAACTGGCACCGGCATTCTCGACATCCTGTAGAACTCAAACCGCGCGGCTACACCAACAAGCCGCCAACCCTTCCCGGGAAGACTTCCAAAGTCTTCCCGGTTTTTTATTGCCACACGTTTTTCTGTTCCGGCATCGGAACTTTTCTACCCTATTTTGCTAGCTATGAGTTGGCACAAATTTTGCTTTTATCAATGTGTCCCAATTCCAGGAACCAAATCATGAAACATTTTTTCCTTACGCTGCTGCTTATGGCTTGCGGGTGTTTGTTCTGCACCACCAACCTGTGTGCCCACGGCGGCACCTACAAGGGCCCCGGCGATGTCGTGCCTCCAGGAGGCGTCACTCCCGCACCGCCAGCTCCGCCTTCCCCCGTTGGCCCATCTACGCCAACGGGTCCCACCAAAGGACCGGCAAGTGCCCCCCCTACCACTCCACACCCACTACCCCCGCTGCCGCCAAGCTCACCGCAGCCACGCAACCCTGTGGGCACCACCCCCAAAGGGTCCGTGCCGGTGGATTTATCCTCTTGGGTATTTTGGTGGGAGTTCAACAAGGATCGTTTCTTGAATTTGAAAGCCCGGGTGCATGATGCTGGCAACATCACTGAGGTAGGAGGCCTCATCGGCCTCGGTTCCGGAGCCCGAGCGGTACTGAGCAATGCTCCGACTCAAGCGCAGCGACAAGACATCATCATTCCTGCGCTCCTCGCACTAATCCACGCGGAACCGGACCGCGACGTCCAGTCCTCTGTGCTGATTGCTCTGGCCAAAGTTGGCTTGGAAGCCAGCCAAGCGCGGCCGCTATTGGCACAATACCTGCAATCACCCATCCAAGAAATTGCGGAGACGGCGGCGCTTGCCTATGGCATTTTGGGAGATGAGTTTTCGCTTCCATTGCTGCAGGAAATCCTCAGCGATAGCAAAGCTGCCCAGCAGCTATTTGGACGCACCGAAATTCCCCTGCGTAGCAGAACCTTCGCGGCTTATAGTCTGGGCTTAATTGGCAAAGCTTCCAGTGAAGAGCGCATCAAAGCGCAAGTGGCTGGAATTCTGTTTGAAACGCTGATGAGCGACCAGAATGCCGCCAAGGACATCCGCGTTGCCTGTGTGATTTCGCTGGGGATTTTGAACCTTGAAGATCCTACGGAAATCGTGAACAAGCTCGGCGCGTTTCTCGATGCCGATCAAGAATCCGAGTTGGTGTTAGCGCATGTCCCTAACGCAATGGCGAAACTACTCCGCAACGTGCCTGGGGGCGATGCAACGCGCGAAGCAAGGATCGACCAGCTGCTAAAAATCCTGCAGGACCGACCCAAGCAAAACATACTGATTCGGCAATCAGCAGTGCAAGCCATTGGCATGTTGGCTACTGCCAAAGACCCCCGGAACCTAGAAATTTTCAGAATGCTGCAAAGCCTGTCTGACCATGGCCGAAACCAACAGGAGAAAAACTTCACTGCCATTGCGCTGGCGGACCTCGGCACGGCCGACCCTAGGTTACGTCTAGATGTCACCAAGTTCCTCATGGAGCGCATGAAAAAATCCAGCACTCTCTATGAACCATGGTGTGGCCTAGCCTTGGGGGTGATGGCTTTTCAACTCAACGATCGTGACCAAAGCCTTCCACCTGTAGTCCGAGATGCCACTCTCATTGCCTTCCAGCGCTGCAAAGATCCAGAGCGCAAAGCAGCTTTTGCCTTGGCATTAGGCCTTATGGGACATGAAGCCGCAGCCAGCGACCTGCGTGCGGCTATGAGCAAAGTCAAGGACTCCCAATTCCGTGGCTATGCTGCGGTCGCCTTGGGCTTGTTGAGTTCAAGACAAGATAGCGCGTTCATCAGTGACTTAGTGGCGCAATCGCAACGCGATCCAGACTTATTGAAACAAGCTTCCATCGGACTTGGGTTAATGAAGGATCGTAACGCCAACACCCTCTTGCTCAGTTACCTCTGCCCGGAAAATGGCAAGCGGCCGCGTTTAGCGGTGCTCGCCGCGGTGGCCTCAGCACTCGGTTTTATTGGCGATAAAAATTCAGTAGCGCCCTTGGTGCAAACGATGGAAAACGAGCGCCTGACTGCCCTCGGACGTGCATTCGCCGCCGTATCTTTGGGCATGGTTGCCGATCAAAACGATCTGCCGTGGAACTCCGCCTTCGCGGAAAACATCAACTACCGTGCAGCCGTTTCCACCCTGACGGATCAACAAACTGGAACGGGCATTCTTGACATTCTTTAAGAAGCGATTAGTTGCCGTCGTCAAATTGAAACTCGGCTAATAGTTCGCGAAAGGTGATCACAATCATTTGTTGGTTTTCATCTTTCGCGACAATCTGGCGTGCTTCATCCTCAACTCGTTTAATGCGGCATGGCCCGCGGCGCGGCGAAATGATGGAATCGCCAGGATTCAGCCACGGTAAATCAGCGCTGCAAATTTCAAGCCCGTGGTCCTTTTGATCATCTGGATGAAGCTCACCGCCCAGACCAAAAAGATCATCTGCGGAATGACTCCAAGTGCGGCCAGAAGTTTTGAAAATACGCTCACCCGGTGCAATCACTTCGACGACGGGTGCTGGCTCGGATGCGGGGTCCAGCACGGGTTGCGTGACTGGAATGGATTGGCTGATGGGCGCGGCTGGCGGCTGCGGCGCGGGCTTAGCCACCGGCTGCGATTGCGGCGGCGGCTGTGGTTGGGGCGCAAGCGGTGGCTGTGGTTGGGGCGCAAGCGG
>CALFOT010000005.1 GCA_937919925.1 uncultured bacterium
GGGAGCATGCAATGGCCGGGGAGCCAAGAAAAGATGGGGTTCGCCGGACAGTTACCTCCCTTACCGAAAGTGAAACTCGTTCAATGACAAGATCTATAAAGCAACCGAGGCAACGAACTATCCAGGCAAACACCGCTCGGAGAAAGGAACGAAGCTTTCTTCATCTTGCACTGAACATGACTTCCATAATAGCCCTGCCTTTTATCATTCTAACGGGGTTGCCGTTCAGCTGCCGAGCCCGCGAAGCGTGGTCCGCTACAACGGCTTCCATGAGAAGTTTACTCCTATCAAGCAAGACTTGGCGAATCAAGTACGGAAAATGTCGAGCCTCCGCCAGGCTTCCATGCGCACTCTTCATGATCCCCATTAAGAATCGGTGCAAGTTGAGGTCGGTCCGATCGGGCGGTTGACTCGACATCTGTTCGTATTCGCTGATTCCTCTAGGATTGAGATACTTTAGATGCTCCTGCATCTTGCAATGGCTTGTACTCACGTGGTGATTTCCACAAACCAAACAGCAGCGACGCCGGCATCCCCAGCGCGTAGGAACATGAGGTGATGTCGCGATTCAGACTTTCGATGTTAAATCTGTAGAGAAGATTCGGGTCTAAGCGCGCAAGACGTGTAAGGCACTTTGCGTGGATTTGCGACGAAGACCTCATGGCCAAAGCTTTGAAGAGTTTCGTTCATCCAAGGGCTGTGGGTGCCCACCTCCAAGGCGATTCGACACTGGGGACGGTGCGCTTATCGCCGATGTCCAAACCAATACTCAGGTATGTAAGATTTGTGCTAATCTGTTTCATGGTCGATCTCCGTTTTGTGCCACACGAGCACGCTTGATTTTTTGCAGACTTTTCGAGGATACTGCGTTGACCGGAGATTGGCCTTCTCATCTCATCTGGTTGGGCAGTTGACTTGCCATTCTAAAAAATCAACTTACCATTCATCACACTCGTACCAATTCCATCAAAGGCTCGAATGAATAAAGTGCTGCACGCCTACCTGATGCTTCCTCAACAATTGTCAGTAAGTCGTTGTCCAAAAGAACCCGAGTAAATCTAGCGGCTGATGCTTCCGGGATTCCACTTGTCTTAGTGAATCGACTATTTCGAAACACCGGATTTGTGAAAACAAAATCCAAGGCACTGACACTCCACTTGGAAGCCAATAACTCTGAAAATCGAACCTTCATCTCCTCATAGAGATCATGAATATTCTCTGCGATTTCTAAATTCCGCACCGCCTGTTCCTCCACTGCTGCTAAAAAGAAACCACACCACTCCTCCCAAGCTCCGTTTTCTGAGACATTTCGCATCATGTCTATGTAGAGATCTTTGTTGTTTTCAAAGTAACTACTAACGTAAAAATGTGGAGCCGAGATTGTCCCCGCAGACCACATCATCAGAGTGATTAGCATGCGTCCGATTCGACCGTTTCCATCCTTGAAGGGATGCAATGCTTCAAACTCAACGTGAGCCAACGCCGTTCGGATTAACACCGGTTGGCTTTCATCCTCGATGTACCGGAATAGTTCATCCAAGCCATCTTGAAGTTTTTCTGGTCGAATCGGCACAAATAGGACGGAGCCTTTATGTTTATCAGCCAAGTAATTTTGCTCCTTCTTTAATTCGCCGGGCGACTTTGAGGCTCCCCTTCCGAAGGATAATAATTGTTGGTGGATGGTTTTGATTAAGGAGAGCGACAAGGGATAGCCAGCCTCCATTGCCTTCTGAGCATTTCTCAACGCCCTTTCATATAGGATTGTCTCAATAACTTCTGAGCGAACGTTCACACCTGCCCCGCCATCTGCCCCGCCATCTTCCCCATGGTCTGCTTGATACTTGAGAATCTCATCCATCGTGCTAATAGTCCCCTCCATTCTTGACGAAATAACAGCCTCCTGATTCCTCATAGGAGCGAGCAAAATCTCGCTATTGTGCATGTTTTTGAGCATTTGGTCATAGCGCGCCACGGCATCCGTAGCCGCAAGAAGCTCACGCACAATCCCTTGATAGCTAAGCTGCTTGGGAGGAAATTGTCCATAATGGTAGTTAACGGCGTTATCGAGGTTTAGCTTCATTATGCTCTTGTCGGGAACGAAGGCCGCTATTTTAGCGACAATCTCATTTGTTGTCAATATTTCGTAAAATATTAACGTCAAAGAGCCTAGTGCTGAAGGTTTTCACCTCTAACAGCTTTGTCGTTCATGTTTTGCCCTATTTGAGAGACAACGCGTTTAGACGTGAACGCTCTAATAACAAAGAAGTTTGTTCCTCAAAATTTAGACAATTTGCACTACTAGATCATTTCAAGCCCACCAGGCCTATTGAGAATAACTGCAAGCCCTCTTCCTATCTGCCCAACGGATTTGGCGTTCAGCTGCGCGCGAAGCGCGTCCGCGGCAACGCCTTCCATGAGTAAGTTTCATCCTCCGCCCTCTACAGTAATTGATTTGGGAGAAGCGTCTCACTGATATTGACACAGAGGGAGTAGTGCGCGAATCCAGATGGTACGAAAACGCACGGGCCTCTTGATGGAGGATGGGTTCAGAACCTCATTTGGATGGCTTCAAGAATGGTTTCACCTTAGCCAGCCATTCGGGAGTAAAAGTCAGATTGAAGTCTGATTGGAGCCCCCTTTCCACCAAAAAACATCCCGACTCGGTATGGATATCTATGAGCCGAGGATAGGTGAACTCTCCTGGTATTCCTAAACCCATCACGGTTGCATAAAATTTAAACTCGCCTAGATGACAAAAAACTGCTTCGGAAGAGAACTGGCGCGCATAAAAATCTACATATAAATCCAATTGAATCTGCTTTCCACGAACACTCTGAACGCTTTTGGCCGAAACCCGAAACACATCAAGATCGGCAAATTCTGGAGGAGCAATCACATGAACCATGCACGCAATCCCTGGGTCAAGGAGAACCTTCTTGTAAGAAGAATCGAAAACGACAATTTGATCAAGAAATCCAGGTGAGAGAATCGTTCCTTCCGAGATGGTAGAGGGAATCAGAACAGGACCGAAACTGTCTAGAGGAATTTCCTGATACTCACCTTCATTGGTCTTAAAAGCGAAAGCTCCGGTTAGCCCCTCCTCTTTTTCTGAACTCAGAACATCAAATCGAATCGCTTTTGAATATGGCCTAGCGTCAAATAGAAGGTCTTTTCCAGGGACGCTCGTGTGGCTACCCAACGAAATGGAAATCGAGTTTCTCTCCAAGAATACATCCCAATCTCCTGGGCCAACGCCAAAGACCTCAAACGCTCCGCTTGGACCAACTTTTGCTGTTTGAACCTCAATACCAGAACGAAACTTTAGGGTGGCATCCATAATTCCATCGGGCAGAATCACTTGCCCACTAACAGGAGTACCCTTCTTCATCACAATAACCAAAATCTCATCGCCCTTTTCCACGAACTTGTCTACTCGTTCATAACCATCGCGAGTTATGGAAAGAACCACAGGCAAGTCCTCCCACTCCCACTTCTCGAACCAAAACCCTCCGCTGCGCAGGGTATGCGTTCTTTCAAGAACATGCTCTGGGTCGCCATCTTTGAAATAAATCACCTGTGCATGAGGAATAAGGTTTCCCTTTTCATCGAGGACATATCCCGAAAACAAAATTTTCTCCTCGGGTAACAGCTCTACGATTACTGGTTCGCCAGAGGCCGCATTTAACGATCCCAAATCTACCTTTGCAGTAAGATCAAGCCCACCCGCAGTCAAAGAAAAGTGTATGGTTGCACGCCAACTATCGCTTTTCGATGGCTTCAGAAACCTCACTAGAAACCCATTTTCCGTATCCGACCATTTTTCTGAAATCTGTGCTTCTTTTTTGCGAAAGTGCCCGTGAAGACCGTCCTCCTTTAAAAGGCTGTGTCCAAATGAATCAACAAATTGGATGAAAACTTCTTCATGTTGGGCAACATGTTCCTGAAGATTGGCTGAGAATCCCCACCCCCAAGCGCCGCTATGAGGAGTAGCTTTACACTCCCCGCCTAAAAGGCAAGAGAGAGACCACAAGATAAGGAATGGATGATTCATTTATTTGACTCCAGAGAATGGCTAAAAAAAGTTGTCTACCCATGAGGACGGGAGCTGCCCAGGGACTCGCCCATTAGAGCGCGCGAATCCAAATATTGCGGTAACGCACGGGATTACCGTGATCCTGCAAACTCAGCGGCCCGGTCACGGCAGTACCTCCCAATGGCGGCAAATTGCGGTGCGTGGTGGGGCCAAGAATCTCGCGGTTGTTGTGCACCAATACGCCATTGTGCAGCAGAGTCATACGTGCGGCACGAATCGGCTGGCCATTGTCATCAAAACGCGGGGCGGTAAACACAATGTCGTAAACCTGCCATTCCCCCGGTGCGCGACTGGCATTCACATCGGGTGGATACTGCCCATAGATGGAGCCCGCCGAGCCGTCGGCGTAACTGATATTGCTATGCGAATCCAACACTTGGATCTCATAGAGATTCATCAAAAATACCCCACTATTTCCCATACCCTGCGAATCGCCTTGAGCAGATTCCGGCGTGGCCCACTCCACATGCAGCTGGCAATCGCCAAACACCTGCTTGGTTTCAATGCTGCCGGTGCCATTCACCACCATGCCGCCGTCGGCCAAAATCCACTTGGCGGCTTCGCCATCACCGCGCTGCCACTGGGATAAATCCGTGCCGTCGAACAACACCAGCGCATCCGAAGGTGGGCCGCCTGGGGTTTGGGCAGAAACTACTTTCGCAGGCTGCGGACGCTTGTTGTCATGCACGCGCCAGGGTTGTCCAGGCAACATCGGGCCGTCATCGTAGCCAGGGCTCTTTTGGGCGGGATCTTGAGATTCGGCAAAATCCACAGCCAGCAACGTGATGGAAAAACAAAAGGCTGGAGCAGCGAAGAGCGCGATGCGTTTCATGTTGTGAGCATATCGAAAATCGCAAAACTTTCACAATGGCCGCACGCTGTTAGGATTCCATTATGCAAAAGCAGCTCCTCCTGCTCCCAGTCCTGCTCTTCGGCGCCGCCTGTTCTTCGATTCCTGGCTTCGGCTCGGAGCCAACGGAAACTTCCGAGAGCGCCATGGTTAGCTCCAAAATGGCAACGGATCCAGATCCTGCGCCGCCGGCTTCCCTTCAAATCCCAAACTTCACGGTTTTGACCGGCAAAGTTGCGGGCGGCGGCTTTATTACGGCTGCGCAAGTTTCCGCACTGCCAGCCATGGGCTACACCACCATCATCAACTTGCAGGCGCCGAACGAACCTGGCGTACAAGCTGAGATTGCGGCCGCCCAAGCTGCCGGATTGAATTACATTTCAATCCCAGTGAGCGGCAACGGTTTCACTCTGGAAGATGCGCACGCCGTGGCGCTCGCGCTGGAGCAAAATCCCGGCCACACTTTGCTGCATTGCCGCTCCGGCGGCCGCGTAACTGCTGTTTGGGCATTGACCCGCGCCATCAACGAAGGCCTCGAACCCACGGAAGCTATGTTTGTCGCCGCCAACGAAGGCTGTCGCCCAATTCCTGAAAGTATGATTAACCGCGTCGGCGCGGAACTAGCGCCACGGTAAACCTGATGCACATCACCCCAACTTTGTTGTTCGCGGCCGTCTGCTTGTTTTCCTGCACTGCGAAAGTTACGGAAACGCCCTTAGATACGGTTTCTGGTTTTGAAGGCAACTGGACTGGCACGCACAAAATGCTTGGAATCGAAGAGGAATTCGCAGCCACTTATCACATTCAGCGCGTGGCAGATACGTTGGTGTGGGAGTTCACCTCGACCTTCGAGGGCGGCTTCACCGGCACGGCAGTCCTAAGTTGGGATGCCGGGCGCGCGCAATGGGCTGAAAGCTGGAAGGATTCCGGCGGCGAAGCGGAAAGTGTGTCTTACGGCGATTGGGATGCAACCACGGCTACCATGCGCGCCAGCAGCCCGGGCAAAGATTGGAATGATCCATCGCTGGACATCAACGTGTTGGGTACCACGGTACTAAAGGATGGTGCGTTCGATTACACCATGACCAACAGCTACCCCGACGGAAAAACAACCGAGGTCATGTGGATCCACATGACCTCGGTGCAGTGAACGATTCCGAGCGCGTGCCTTTAAAACTCGTTCGTACGCGCGCCGCCGCCGGTACCACCAGTGCGTCGGCCGCCGCCAAAGCCGGAGTTCGCCGACATCTCGGTGTACTGCCCCATTTGAGTTGGATTGAGCACATTACCAAGCGCCTCGTTTTGCGTATCGCTCAGTTCCGTCATCTTTTCACGCATCAGTTCCCGATCCATCGAGCCGGATTCGCGCATTTCGTTGAAGAACGCGGTGCGCGCCACGGTGGCGTCGTTCAGGATGGTCTTCATTTCGGCCGCCTGATTCGCATCCAAGCCCAACTCCTTGATGTAGTTCTCCATTTGCGCATTCAGCCGCTCTTCCCGTTGCGCGGCACGCTCCGCCTCACGCACTGCAGCTTCATCGGCCTCGCGCTTTTCAATGGCCGCGTTGACGGCGGCATCAAATCCTTGGCCGGAAGGAATCTCGCTGGGGTTCAGAGCGGCCAGCGGATCCAGCTCTACACCGACGGCGCCCAAGCGCGCATCATTGCGAGTGGCTTGGGTGCTGGCAATCCGCGAATCCAGGGCCCGCATCATGTTGCGTTGCTGCGCAACTTCATCCGTGAGCATGGCCAAGTCGCCTTGAATCCCATCCAGGACCTTCGCATAATCATTGGTTGCTTGCTGGCTACTGCCAGGAGCGCTAGTTGCGGCATCTTCTACATGGTTGGTCGGTGAAGACAGCAGCACAGAGCCGACGAGTCCGCCTGCCAGGCCGACTGCGAAGATAAGAAAAGTTTGTCCGAGTTGATTCATGACTTTGAGCGCAGGATAACCCAATATTGGGGTTTGGGTTCCGCTCTATTTGGAAAATAACTCGGGCCTTGCTCGCAGCTGCAAAAGAAGCGAGAATAGCCTGCGGAAACCCTTTCTAGCGATGAAAATCAGCCCTCTAGTACTGCTCCCTCTCCTGGTTCTTGCCGCCTGTTCGGCCGAACCTGTGCGCCTCTACCGCCTCCGCGAAGCCGCTCCAGATACCGCCGAGCACGCTTCCTTCGTGCGCTTGGAGCAGGCCGTCGATTTGGCAAACCGCTTCCTGGCCGAATCCCGCTACTCACAAGGATTCCCAGCGGAAGCCGCTTCTTTTAGCCTAGGTATGTCCGATATTCTGCTCCACCTCAGCGGGGAGGGCGTGGAAATTGTGCGCGTGGAAACTGCTGGCTGGGGGGATGTACGCACCAATTTCGGCGATCTGGTCCACCCCACCGATCAGGGCTTTCTGACCGGTCGCATCCGTGGCGCGGAAGCCACTGGCGACGCCACCTTCGACGCTCTTTTCATACACCTGGAAGTAACCGAAATGGCCGCAGTGCTTTTGCGCCAAGCCACCACGATGCGTGAAATTCAGGCGCGTGGAGAATTCGATTATTGGCTCAACTACGATTTGCTCGGCATCGATCCGAGCAGCGGTTGGATGGCAAGCAACACCGTAGACCGCCGGGCTTATGCGGTGCAATCTGGTTTCTATCAATGGCTCCATGAAGCCAATGTGCGTGTCGAAACCAATGTGCATGTCGAAGCTGAAGTGGCTGCGCCCTAATCGCGCGCTTAAAACGCGCCGGTCATCCAAGGTATTGCGAAGACAATCACGATGAGCGCGAAAATGCTTAAAGGCACGCCGATTTTCACGAAGTCTTTCCACTGATAACCACCTGGCCCGTAAACCATCAAATTGGATTGGTGGCCGATTGGCGTGGCGAAGCAAACCGACGCGCTCATAGCAATAGCCAAAATGAATGTGCGCGTGATGGCCAAACCATCTCCTTCATGGGGGTTGAGCCCCTGATCGCGGGCGATGGTTTCTGCAGCCCCAATCGCGATCGGGGTTAACAACACCGCAACGGCTTGATTGCTAATCACAGACGACAGCACGGAGCCGAGAATGCCAATGCCAGCAAGCGCGGCCATCGGCCCGAAATCGCGCAGGCCGTGCACAAAGCCATCGGCAATGAGGGTGGCGGCTCCCGAATTTTTCATGGCATTGCCAAGCCCAATGGTGCCAATCATAAAAAGCAAAATGGGCCAATCAATCGCACGATAGGCGCGCCGCGCCGTGAGGCAGCCACTACCAATCATGGCGACGGCGCCAATCAAGGCCGCAAACGGTAGGAGATCCGCATGGCCGGTCATCGAGAACAGCGAGAAGGCCGCCATGATGACCACCGTGATGATCAACGAGAGGCGCGCCAAACCGCGCAACATGACCCAGTTATGCGCTCCCGTCAGCAAGAAAAAATCCGAGCTTGCACGCAGACGTGATTGCGACGACTCCTCGCCGCAAACCAACAGCAAATCTCCTGGTTGCAGAATTTTCTTCGATGCGCGTTCGCGAATGTGTTGGTTATTACGCAGCACCGCCACCGTGATGGCGCCGTAATCGCGCCACAAATGGAGATCCCCAATCATGCGCCCGACCATCGGCGAGTGTGGCGAAACAGCGAGTTCAAAGAACTGCATGCTCTTGGGATCAAAGCGCGCTTCGGTAAAGAGCTTTAGGCCGAGCTCGTTTTGCAGGCCAGCAAGGTGATCGACCGTGCCGCGTAGCATGACGACATCGCCTTCCTCAATCGTTTCATTAAAGTAAGGCGGCCACACCATTTCTTCGCCGCGCGCGAAAAAGAGTAGGTTGGCGCGCACATCCACAAAGGCTTCTTTATAGGTGAGCCCACGCAAAGGGGATTGCGGACCAATCTGCAATTCCGTGACATACTCGCGGAGATCGGAGCCTCCCATCATTGTGGTCAGCGATTGCCGTTTGGGTAATAATTTACGCGCGAAAATCGCGATGAGCAGCACGCCGCCAAGGAGCAGCGGAACGCCCACCGGCGAAAGTTCGAACATGCCGATTGGTTCATAACCCATTTCGGTAGCCATGCCACTTACTAATAGGTTGGTAGATGTTCCCACCAAAGTACACATGCCGCCAAGGATCGTGGCAAAGGCCATGGGAATCAGCAGGCGCGTGATGGCAATGCCAGTTTTCCGCGCCATGTCGACGAGCACGGGCATAAACACCAACACCACTGCCGTGTTATTCAAAAAAGCCGAAGTCACGCCTGCGGTGAGCGCTACCGCCAAAATAACCCGACGCTCGCGTCCCTCGGAGACCCGCAATACCGTACGCGCAAAAAACTCAACGGCTCCGGTGCGCGATAATCCCTCCCCCATCACATACAAGGCCGCCACGGTCAGCACTGCCGAATTGCCGAACAAGGCCATGGCTTCTTTGGGGCCGAGCAAATGAAGTTTGGGATCAAACTCGGGGTTGAATAGATGCAGAATTTGGCCAGCGCCAACCAAAACCACCAACAGGCCAATGCCAATTGCATCAATGCTGGCCTTCTCGGTTACGAGAAGGATCAAAATCGCGACGACCAGCGTCAGAACCAGGATGCCCTCAATGCCCATGTAATGTTAAGCGTACCGCAGTCACTTTATATTCGGGGGTGCCAACTTCAGAATCCCGGCCATCGCCGGTCAAAACATTGGCGCGTGAGGCGGCAAAGTGCATCGGCATCCACACCACACCCGGGGACAGGCGATCGGTCACCACTGCGAGCGCGTGGATCTTGCCGCGCCGCGATGCGACCTCCAGCAAGGTGCCACTGACGAGACCAAGGTCACGGGCGTCGGCCGGTGAGATTTCAAGGAAGTTCGAGGACTGTTTATCTACCAGGCCATCACTGCGCCCAGTTTGAGTGGCGGCGTTGTAGTGGTACAAAGTACGGCCGGTGGTGAGCAAAAATGGGTAATCGGCATCCGGCTCTTCCCATGGCGGTACATGGTCCACCCCGTAGAACAATCCCTTGCCACGAATCGGCGCACCTTCATGCAAAAACTTGCGGCCCGGATCATCACGATCTAGACACGGCCACTGCAAACCTTCTTGTTCAATACGATCGTAGCGAATGCCGAAAAAGTTTGGCATCAAGTCAGCAGCTTCATTCCACACCGCCTCTGCTGTTGTGGCTGGCCAGTGCGCACCAAGACGTTTGGCGACTTCGCAGATGATCTCCAAATCGGCGCGCGCATTGCCTGGTGCATCCACCGCTTTGCGCACGCGCTGAACGCGGCGCTCCGAGTTTGTGAACGTTCCATCCTTTTCAGCAAAGCAGGTTGCCGGTAAAACCACATCGGCGAAACGGCGTGATGTTTCGTTGAGAAAAATATCTTGGCAAACTACAAAATCAACTTTCTCAAAACCCCGTTCCACATGCGCCAAATTGGGTTCGGATACTAACGGATCTTCCCCCATCACATAAAACGCGCGCAGTTCGCCGGTGTGCATGCGATCCATCATTTGATCCAGGCGCAAACCTGGAACGGCACTGAGCGGTGTGCCCCAAGCGTGTTCAAAAATCGCGCGGCTGTTGGCCTTCTCTACCAATTGATAGCCTGGCAAGTACACCGGGTTGTTGCCCATGTCATTGCAACCCTGCACATTGTTTTGGCCGCGCAATGGATTCACGCCGACGGCCTCACGCCCAAGATGCCCGGTTGCTAGAGCAAGATTCGAGAGCGCACGCACATTATCGACGCCGCAGACATGCTCGGTAATGCCAAGCGTGTAGTAAATGCCAGCGCGATCCGTCGTGGCGTAAATGCGTGCGGCCGCACGAATGTCATCTGCGCTGACGCCACAAACTTCTGCCGCGCGTTCCGGCGGCCATTCAGAAACTGCTTGCGCAAATTCTGCGTAGTTTTCCGTGAGATTGGTGATGTAATCCTGCGCCTGCAAACCCTCAGCCAAGATGACATGCGCCAAGGCATTCACCAACGGAATATCGGTACCCGGCTTCAACTGGAGATGGATCGCGGCGTGCTCCGCCATCCAAGTGCGCCGCGGATCGGCCACAATCAACTTGGCACCGTGACGTAGTGCCTTCTTCATGCGCAAAGCAATCACGGGATGGGCTTCGGTGGTATTACTACCAATCACGAACATACAATCAGTATCTTCGATTTCAGCAATGGAATTCGTCATTGCGCCCGCACCTAACGACCTGACCAGGCCGTATACCGTAGGGCCGTGTCAGGTGGCGGCACAGCTATGCACATTATTGGTACCCATGACAGAACGTGCTAATTTTTGCAGCGCGTAAACATCTTCGTTGGTGCAACGACTAGAAGCCAAAAAGCCGATGCTGTCTGGACCATAGGATTCCTTGACCTTGCTCAAGCCCTCCACGACCCGCGCATACGCCTCTTCCCACGTGGCCACATACAAAACGCCATCCTCCCCGCGCACCAAAGGTTCGGTAAGGCGATCGCCATGATGAATGAATTGCCAGGCGAAGCGTCCTTTGGTGCACAGGTGGCCATCGTTGGGGCCTACACCCACTTCAGCAGTCACCTTCACAACGGCGCCATCTTTGGTGTTCAAATCAATCACGCAGCCCACGCCACAAAAGGTGCACACCGTGCGGGTGGTCTCGCACGCGCTTTCGGCAATTCCATGCGCCTCCTTCTCATAGAGTGCGCCCGTCGGACAACTCGAAATGCAGCCGCCACACAACTCACACGAAGTATCCAAAAACGAAAGCCCATCGGTAGGCTGCACAATTGCATTTGGCCCTTGACCAAAATGTTCCAATGCTGTGACCGCCATGATTTCATCGCAGTAGCGCACACAACGATTGCACAAAATGCAGGCGTTGGTATCGAAACCAATAAAACGATTCCGGTCGCGGTACTCATCGCGCAATGGAAATTGGATCGGTGGTGCGCCTAGTTGAAAACGCTTGGCAACCTTCTCCATGGCATCGGGGCGCCCGCCACTTGCAGGGCGATGTTCCGCCATCAGCATTTCCGCAATGGTGCCGCGCACACGCTCCAAGCTTGCGGAAGCCGAACGCACCACCATGCCGTTAGACGCTGGTGTTTTACATGCCGGCACCAAACGCGGCGCGCCGTCAAGCTCCACCAAACACATGCGGCAGCCGCCGAAGGGCTCCAACCGATCTTCATGACACAGGGTTGGGACCGAAGCGCCGCGCTCACGGCAAGCATCCAGCAAAGTGGTGCCAGGATTGACTTCCATTTCCTGGCCGTCCAAATTCAAATGGATTTTGGGATGATTCATTGCACACCTATTTCCCCGAACCAACGCTGCATTTGCCGCACGATGAGTGGTGCGGTAAAACCCAATCCGCAAATGGACCCTAACTCCATCGCTTCCAGCCAACGCTCACTCACTTCGGGCGCTGGCCACTCCTGAGCGCCGCTCATCCACTCGGCGAAGGCGCGATTGCCTAAGCGACAGGGGGTGCACTGGGAACAAGACTCCTCGGCAAAAAATTTCATGATTTCTGCTGCAACTTCCACTGGGCTGGTTGGCTCGGCGTGCACCACCACGCCCGCGGTGCCTAAAGAAGTGCCTACCTCCTTTAATCCCTCCGGAGAGAGTCGTGTATCCAGACAACGGGGCGGCAACACGCCGGTGGCCGCGCCGCCAGGAATCCAACAAGCGATGGGCACGCGCCCGATTACGCCACCACCAAAATGATTAATTAAATCGCGTGCGGTAATGCCTACGGGTGCTTCATAAACGCCGGGGCGCTCGACGTCGCCGGAAAGCGAATACAAGCGATGCGAGCCCGGAGTTGGAACATCGCCAGATAAAATGCGCTCAGCCCACCAAAAGGTTTCCACGTTATTCATCAAAGTTGGCAAACCCCATAAACCACTCTTCGTAGGGTACGGCGGTTTGTGGCGCGGTTGCGGGCGACGCCCTTCCATGCTTTCCAGCAACGCGGTTTCTTCACCACAAATATAAGCGCCACCGCCTATAACGATATCGAGCCGTAGCGGCAGACCAGTCGCCGCGGCCGCTGGAATTGCCGGCATAGCCTCCGGTGGTAAGGGAAACTCGGGGCGCTGCACTGAGCGTCCGGGGAAACCGGCCCCGTTCCAGATTGCGCCGGAGCCTTGGCTGATAAATCCATCGACCACCAAATCCTGAATGGCGCTTTTCAAACTGCGGAGTTGCTCGGTGTATTCGGGCCGCAAGTACACATAAGCGCGCGTTGCGCCGACCAGGGCTGCGGCACGTTGCATACCCAGCAACACGCGGCGCGGTTGTTCCAAAAGCAACCAACCATCCTTGAGGGTTCCGGGCTCCCCTTCATCGGCGTTGCACACCACCACCTTGCCGCCCACGGGAGTAGCTTCTTCGGCAACCGCGCGCCACTTGATGTGGACTGGAAAGCCCGCACCACCGCAACCACGCAAACCTTCGAGACGCTGGATGTCCATCGGCCTCATAATAGCGGGGTGGCAATCCAACGCGCACGCTTCCCCGCCTTGTTTCTG
>CALFOT010000006.1 GCA_937919925.1 uncultured bacterium
GCCATGACCATGATCCATTTGGCCATCCGTGCCGAGCTGGAATGCCAAACCGGACTTGCGATTTCTCTACGCGACGGCAATCCCAGAAGCCTCGCGGAAAAATCTGGCGCACACACGCCCTTGCGCTCGGATCGATCAGGCAGTGCTTGGTGTTTTGAGGACAGCTCGCCGCTGGACCTCATCTTGGCACAACGCAAACTACTCGGCAGCGCTGCGCGACGTCAGCGTGGCTGGATCCTCTTTCATGGCTCCTTGGTCATACAGCGGCCGGAAACCAATCCCGGCGTTGCCGCACTCGGCTTGGAACCCAATCTCGATGCGCTGGCCGCTGCCCTCGGCAGAGCCCTGGGCTATGTGTTTCATGATGGCAACTGGAGCCCACAAGAACTGCAAGCTGCGGCTCTGATCCGCACCAAGAAATACGCTTGCGAGAGCTTTACTCAGATGCGCTAGAATGCCGCGAGTAAGCCTCTAACTGCAGAACGAATCCATCCGATGAAACCCTACCTTGACCTCGTCCGTTACATCCTTGAACATGGCGAGGAGCGTGGCGACCGCACCGGAACGGGTACTTTGTCGGTGTTTGGCACCCAGACAAAATATGATTTACGCGATGGTTTTCCGCTACTGACCACCAAAAAAGTTTTGTTCGCGGGCGTGGTGCGCGAACTTTTATGGTTTTTGCGCGGCTCCACCAATATCCACGATGACCTCGCCGAGCATACCCCCATTTGGAATGCCTGGGCCGATGAAGATGGGGAGCTGGGGCCAATCTATGGCCATCAGTGGCGCAACTGGGGTGGACTCGGCATTGATCAAATTCAACAGGCCATCGCTCAAATTCGCAACGATCCATCCTGTCGTCGCATCGTGGTCAGTGCTTGGAATGTAGGCGATATCCCGGCCATGAAACTGCCGCCCTGCCACTTGTTGTTTCAGTTTTATGTGGTCCACGGGCGTCTCGACTGCCAGCTTTACCAACGCTCGGCCGATGTGGCACTGGGCGTACCCTACAACATTGCCAGTTATGCGCTGCTGATGATCATGGTGGCGCAAGAATGCGGTTTGCAGGCCGGGATATTCACCCACACAATTGGCGATGCCCATCTTTACTTGAACCATTTAGAGGGTATTCGCAAACAACTGGAGCGTACCCCCAAGGCTTTGCCGCAAGTCAAAATCGCGGTGAAGCCAGTGGATGAAGTGCGCTTCGAAGATATCGAATTGCTGCACTACCAACACGATCCCTTTATCCGCTTTGAGGTCGCAGTGTGAACTTCACGGCGATTGTCGCGATGGACCGTGCGCGTGGCATCGGGCGCGCAGGCACGCTGCCGTGGCATTTATCCGCTGATTTGAAATATTTCGCACGAATCACCAAAGGCGCTTTGGCAACCACCGCGGAGGCTATCCCTAATACCGTCATCATGGGGCGCAAAACCTGGGATTCCATTCCACAACGCTTCCGCCCGCTGGCCGCGCGCACCAATATCGTGATCAGTCGGCAAACGGATTTTCAGGCCGCAGGCTGCACCTTGGCATCTTCCTTGGAACAGGCTTTGACTAAGGTCCAGGAGGGCAGCGATTGTTTTGTGATTGGCGGTGCGATGATTTACACACTTGCTCTGCAACACCCCGGGTGCACCCAGCTGCTGATCACCGAAATCGATGCCGAGTTTGATTGTGAGGTGTTTTTCCCGCCGCTGGACACCTTCGTGCGCGTGACCAGCAGTGAGCCCCACCACGAGCAAGGCTTGACTTTCCGCTTCTGCCGCTGGCAACGCCGCTAGATTCGGAGGTAGCATAGGCCATGGTCTCCCCCAACCCGCGCCTTGCTGCAGAACCAAACTCGGTGCTGATTCGGGAATCACAGAACACAGACCAGCAAGCCATTGCTGATTTATTACACCGCACTTTTGTGGCAGAGCTCGGCCAATATCAAGACGACGGTAGCGGTCATCACGTCGATAAGTTCGACAGCAAAAACGAATATTTCCTCGCCGAAAGTGATGGCAAGTTGGTGGGCGTGATTGCGGTGCACGGCAGCCCACCCTTTTCGGTGGAATCCCGTTTGCCCGCGGGCACGCTGATGAAAGATATCGCCGACCACCCACTGGAGGTTCGGCTGCTCTGCGTTGCTCCGGGATTACGTTTTTCGCGCATAGCCTTCCGCCTGATGGCCTCGGCCTATCGCCATGCGGTAGCACATGGTTATCACGAGTTGTGGATTTCTGGAGTGCGCGAGCAGCTACCGATGTACCACAAACTCGGCTTTGAAGAACTCGGCCCACCGGTGGCCTGTGGTAATTCCTTCTTCTCACCCATGCGCGTCAAAACCGAAGGCCTACCCGCTGGTCTGCGCCGCGAAGCCATGACCGAAAAGTTGCAGCCCGTCGCGCCGCAGTTGTTGAATCTTTTGCCGGGGCCTGCACGTCTACACGCACGCGTGCAAGCTGCTGCTGGTCTTGCGCCCATCTACCACCGCAGTGCTGAGTTCCTTCGCCTGTATCAAGAAGTCCGCAGCAATTTGCACGCCTGGCAGCTGCCGGCCCACGTTGCGCTCCTTGCTGGTGGTGGCACCCTTGCCAACGACGCCATCGCGCAAGCATTGCTACGCTTGCCGAATGCAAAAACAGCTCCTGGCGTTATTTTAAGCGCTGGAGAATTCGGTGATCGTCTTGTCCAACACGCCGCCGCCGCTGGCCTCCACTATGAAGTTTTGCGCGCACCCTGGGGAACGTGTTGGCCACTGGAAAAACTAGAAGCCTTACTCGCGCAACGTCAGCCGGCTTGGATTTGGGGGGTGCACTTAGAGTCTAGTACGGGTGTGCTCAATCCAGCTGCGGCTTTGCTCGAACTGGTGGATACTGAGGCCACTGCGGTGTGTTTGGATTGCACGAGTAGTTTAGGTGCTGCGGAAATTCCACTGGGTGCCGCTCTGGTGAGTAGTAGCTCGGGCAAGTCTCTGGAAGCACTTCCCGGCATTGCGATTGTGGCTGCCGCACCATTTTGGGTGGAGCAAATCCGCGCCCACACCCACGCGAACCCGGGCACACCCATTTGGCCGCCTTCGCTTGATTTGCTCGAAGCCTGGCAAGCTGTGGAGCCACCACACACTCTTGGCTCCCAGCTGTTATTACCGTTGGCAGTGAGCTTGCGCCATGCGTGCAACCCCACATGTGCGCCGCAACGCCTGCGTAATCACCGTGCTCTCGGAAATTATATCCGCCAACAATTACGCCTGTGCGGGCTCGCGGTGATTGCTCCCGAAGCGTTTGCGTCGCCCACCATCACAACTTTTGAAGTACCGGCTGGGCTGACCACCTTGGAGTTCCTCACTCGTGCCCGCGCCTGGGGCTTCGAATTAGCTGGCCAAAGTCGCTATCTCTCGGGCCGACGCCTTGCCCAAATTGCCACTTTAGGAGAATTTTGCGAAGCCGATTTGGGGGCTTTCTTTGGGGCTTTGCGCTTCTTGAGTTAATTGGAATTGGCGTCTGCGCCACTCCCTTTTAGCCCTTCGCACATGAAATCCTCGCTCTGCCTACCGTTCCTGCTCGTCGCCACACTTTGCGGCGCTCAACTTTATTGCCAAACCTCAGTCTTGGAAGAAAACTTTTCTAGCGGGGTTCCCCCGACTGGATGGGTTCATCATCGCGTCAATGGCTATCCGTCTCAGGGGTGGATTGCCGATTTTTTTGGCCGAGCCTGGCATGAGGATGAATCCGGGCCAACCACAGAGGACCGCTTAGAGTCACCTAGTTTTAGCCTTGCCGGAATGCCAATGGCGTTTTTGCACTTTGATGGGCAAACAAACTACGCCACGTACCTCGCTAACAACCCAGCCGGTTATGGGGACGGAATTTCCAGTTTCCAACTCAGTACCAATGGTGGCCTCACCTGGAATACGGTCTGGACCGACACTTCCCTGGCCAATGGTAGTTATGGGCCAAGCATCAACTTGTCTGCTTACCTTGGACAAACCAATGTGCAAGTGGGAATCTACTTCTACGGAACATACGCCCAGGAGTGGTGGGTGGATAACGTGCACGTCGACGACAGTTCGGTGGCAATTGTGGATACCTTCACCAACCCCGCCAACCAACACCCTTATTACCTGTTGGGTGAATCAGACTGGGCCGGCGCACAAGCCGTTGCACAGTCTCTCGGGGGAGCGCTCGTTTCCATCTCAGACTTGGCCGAAAACACTTGGATTCGCAACCAAACCAATAACCGCGATTTGTGGATTGGAATCAATGACAAAGAGTCGGAAGGTACTTTCGAGTGGGTCAGTGGAGAACCGGTGCTGTACACCAACTGGGCTCTGGGCCAAGGAGGCACCAATGCCAGTGAAGACTTTGGACTTCTCGATGGCAACAGTGGCCAGTGGTACGACTTCGGCAGTGGCCGCACCGCCTTTGCACTGGTGGAAATCTCTGCCCCCGTGCTCGCGTACCCAATCCTGGCTGGCGGAACACTCACCACCATTTCCATAGCTGGCCTCAAAACCGGCGCTCGAGTGGTTTTCGTATTCTCGCTCAACGGTGCTGGCCCAAGCAATACTCCCTACGGAATTTTAGACGTGGATTTGGATATCATTTCACCCTTATTTTACAGCATCAACAACCGCTTTGGCTTTACGACCCTGATCCCCAATGCGCTTTCTGGCAGCACTTTATATGGACAGGCGGTGGCGTTGAACCTGGATCACTCCAGCGATATTTCCAATGCCGTAGCGCAACCGATTCTATAACCATCACCCTGATGCGGCTGGCCAAAAAGAAAACCGCTGCAAGAAAAAACTTGCAGCGGTTCCTTTTTTGGCAACCCGGCCAGGACTTGAACCTGAAATGTCTGGACCAAAACCAGATGTGTTACCAATTACACCACCAGGTTATTTGAGCCGCGAATTCTACGCAGCCGCAAGCGACTCGGCAAGCCCGAAACGGAGAGAATACCGCTAACCAAGAGCTGGCAGACCAGCTAAGGCCCGGCGCAGCATATCCAAGGCATCGCGCACGGATTGGCGCTGGATTGCATCACGGCCAGCGCGGGCAAATTGCTGACGCACCAGAGTGTAGGCTGTATTCGGCCCGCAAATGGCCAAACAAACCGCACCCACCGGTTTTTCCGCGGTGCCACCATCCGGTCCCGCAACCCCAGTGATGGCCAAACTCCAGTCCGCGCCGGAAACCCGCCGCGCGCCCTCCGCCATAGCTGCGGCGACTTCTACAGAAACCGCGCCATGCTCCACCAACAACTGCTGCGGCACCCCAAGCTGCTGTTGCTTCGCTTCATTCGAGTAAGTCACCCAACCAAAAGAGAACACGTCAGAAGCGCCCGCGACGCCTGTCAGCGCTGCAGCGAGACGACCGCCGGTACAAGATTCGGCAACCGTTACGGTTTGCCGACGAGCGCTTAAGGTTTCCACCACCAGACTTGCCAAAGTCTGAGAATCACGGCCCCACCAGAGATGGCCAAGTCGCCGCTGGAGTTCCACCAGAGTGCTTTCCAGCAGTACCGAAGCAGACGACGCCTTGGCCGGCTCCGAACGCGCCAATACCGAAATGGAAACCTGATCAGCGCTGGCAGTGATGCCAAGTCTGGGGTTGCTGCCGGGGCTAAAAAATTCACGCACCTGCTCTTCGACGACGGATTCCGGGGCGCCCGCAGTATGCAGCACGCCATGCGCCAAGCCTGCCCCAGCGCCAAAACGTTGCTGCAAATCTGCCGCAGCGCCGCCCGCGCGGAAAGTGCTCCAACATTCCACCGGTGGGCCGGGCAAACAATACAAGCGGCTGCGGCTACCCAAGTTCCGCATAAATCCCCAAGCCGATCCTACTGCATTCGCCAGAGGTTCCGCCCCCGCCGGCATACTCGCCTGTGCCAAAAACTCTTCCGTAGCTTGATCGGGGTGGTAACGCGCGTAAACCTCCGCTAGGTGCGCCATCGCCCCAGGCACCGGAACCGGCACAATGTCCACACCAAGTGCTGCGGCGACATCGCCACGCGTTCGATCATCGAGTGTCGGCCCAAGACCACCGGTGGTAAGGATGACGTCCACTTTATCGGTGAGCGTTGCGAGCAACTGTTGCAACTCGCCGACGCCATCGCCGATGGTGTACAGCGCGCTTACATGTAAGCCGTGCAGCAACAATTCCCGAGCAAAAGTGCCCGCGTTGGTATCCGCGACTCGCCCTTCCAGCAATTCTTCGCCGATCGAAATCACCACCGCAGTGGGCACCTCTGAAGTGGGCGCACTTGAAGATGTCATTCTTCCCCCTCCTTTTTCTTCGCCTTGGGTTTACCGGTAAAAACCACCAACAGGATGCCAAGTTCGTAAAGTAAAACCGTGGGGGTGGCCATCAAGATTTGACTAACCGGTTCTGGCGGAGTCAGTACAGCGCCCACCACAAAGGCCGCCAGGATGAAATGTCGGCGGTATTTGCGAAAAAACTGCGGCGTGGCCAAACCGAGGCTGCCAAGGCCCATCATCACAATGGGCAACTGAAACACCAAGGCCAAGGCCGCGGTGAACATCAAGAACAACGAGAAGTAATCTTGTAAGCGATACGCCGGCTGAACAAATTCCTGATTTGGAATGGCGTAAAGAAATTCCAACATCAACGGCACCAGGAAAAAGTAACCGAAGCAAATACCAATAAACGCAAAGAGGACCGACCACGGCAGAAAACGCATCAGCGCGATTTTTTCAGGCTTCAGCAGTCCGGTGGCAATGAAAGCCCACATCTGATAGAGCAGAAATGGGAAACCAATCAGCACGGCAACTAAAGCGCTCACTTTGAGCGTGTAAAAAACATTCTCCAACGGCGATAGCAGCTGCAAGCGCGCAGGAATCAGAATCGGCGGATCGTAACCAGCAAGTGCGGCCACAGCGCGCAGGTGAGGGCGCATAAAAAACTCTTGGAGCTCCTCGCCAAAGCCCATCCAGCCAACCATAAAGATGACCGTCAACACCAGCAGGCTACGACCTAAGCGGCGGCGCAGCTCATTTAAGTGCGCGGAGAAAGGCATGCTGCCAATTTCCGTAACCGGGTCTTTTTTGCTCAAGGCTGACGATTATCCTTACTCTCCACCAAAAAAAGACCGGGCTGCCAGAGAATTTCTCTAGCAGCCCGGATGTTGAGAATCCGCTAAGACTCTATAGACCGAGCCACTGGCTCCAGTCGCGCATAGGAATCACGGCAACCGACAACGAAGTAGCAGCCTTGTGGCTATCGTTGCTGTCCCAGTTGATGACGTCGCCGGTTTCTTCATCGAAGAAAGGCGTGCCGAGCAGCAGGTAATCCGTTTCTGCAGAGACACCTTCACGCACCTCGACTCCAACACGCTCGAGCATGGAACGCATGTCGTTCGCGTTGCACTTACCAAAACCATTGCCGAGCAAAGCCGCGACTGGCTTACGCGAAGGATCGTAGACCGGGTTCAAGATGATGTCATCGGCACGCACGGGATCGTATTGATCCACTTGTGAAATCACCGCGGTTTGTGCGCGGCCAGCTTCTACAGTGGTGACCCGCAGTTTGCCCTTCAAGGCATTGGTGTTGGCATTACGCACCTCGAAGGTCATGCCAACGGTGATGCGATCATTGCTGCCGCGGTCAATCCAAGCGCGACGCAAATCGCTATCGGCAGCCAAGATGGTGCCATCGGGCGTGTCTGCGCGGCGCGCAACATCATTGAGGCGGTTCGACAGAATGGCATTGCGTTGCGACATCGTGGCATAGGCACCAGCAGCATCGCGAGCTTGCTGATCCAGCAATGCCGTGATGTTGGTGACTTCGCTTTCGCGATCCCGCAGCTGTTCGCGCAGTGCATCACGGGTGCGTTCAATATCCACAATCTGACCATCTTTGGTATTGGCCTGATCTTCCATTTGGCGACGTAAGTCCGCGATGGTGGAATCTTTCTCGCGCATCGCAGTTTGCGAAGCAGTGTTACGGGCTTCTAGGTCATTGCGCAGCTGGTTGACCTCGGTTTGCAAGGCATCACGCTGGCCAAGGACCTCGCTGTGCTTTGCGAACACTGGACTGGCCAACGCTTCCAAAGTAGTGATCTGGCCACCATCGAGCCCAAAGCGCGTGGTGAACTCATTGATTCCAGCTTGCATGGCTGCAATGGAGATTGTGGAGCCATCGGAATCCGCAAAACCAATTTGGCGAATCTCCTCAGAGCGCTGCAAGCGCAAAGCTGTGAGGTCTGCTTTGGCACTGGCCGTTGCAGCTCGGGCTTCAACCAGGTCTTGATTGGTTTTAGTGCCTGCTTGATTTTGCAAAAATGCGAAACCAAGGGACATGAGCATGATGACCGCTAGAGCGATCACCCACATCAGGCTGACTTGAGCAGCACCGCGATTGTTTTGGGACATGATGAGCCTTAGGACGGGCAAGGGATTTTCGGCACAGCGGCCGTAGGACAAGAATCTAGCAAAGCTTAGGACGTAGGTTGCAGACTCCTTTACTGGCATTTTTTTACCTGCGCCTTGCCCCGTGGTCAAGGCTCACGGAAGATGCCTGCATGGCGGCACCCAAACCTGCACCCATTGGGAGCATCATCTTAGGCCTCACCGGCGGTATTGGCGCCGGGAAAAGCAGTGTCGCAAAGACCCTGGTCACGGCCCTTGAGGCCCTGCTTTTGGACGCAGATGCACTCGTTGGCCAGCTGCTCCAAGTCTCTCAAGTCATTGATTCTATTGAACTTACGCTCGGTTCCTCAGTCAGAACTGGGGCCGGCTGCATCGACCGAAACCTACTTTCTGCGCTGATTTTTCACGACGCCATCGCGCGCGCCAAAGTGGAAAAAGTCCTCCACCCCCGCGTGCGTCAAAAAATTTGGCAGGGCTTGGCAAAATTTGAGCTCGAGCGGCCTGGCGGCTTCGTCGTTCTGGATATTCCCCTGCTACGCGAAGTCGGCCTCGACAAAATCTGCGATCAAACGCTCCACGTGCATGTTTTGGCGGCGGAACGTTGCCGACGGGCCTGCGCGCGGCATGCTTGGACCGAGGCACAATGGCAATCTCGCGAAGATGCGCAGATGTCCGTGGACAGGAAAGAGGCGCTCGCCGATGCTATCGTGAGTAATGACAATGGTCCCGCTGCCCTGCAAGCGCAGGTGCAAACGCTGGCTGAGTCATTTCGCTGCTTGGCGCCGCGCCCCCTCTCGGAGCGCTGGCCATCCTGGGACAAGCTCCCCACCTCCTAGCAGCGCACCACAAGCCGGAGTTATGTCCTCCCGCTTCGCTCCGGAAAACCGAGATCATGGCTGAAAATAATCCCCGCCGTCGCAGTCGCCGCCGCCGTCGGCGTAGCAACGAATCCCCACAACAGCAGCAACGTAGTGCCACTCTTACCGGCGCACAGCTGCCCCCTTTGCCCAGCGAAGAGTGGGATAAAAAACTCGTTAAAACTTTTGCCACCAAGCGCAAGAAGTTGGAGTTGCACCTCTCCACTTACTTAACGCTCACGTTGCCGGATTTACAAGACCTCGCCGAGAAAGCTGGCATTGAAGATGCACTCGGCTTGCAGCGCGGAGCGATTTTGCGCCGCTTGATTCATGCTTCGCAGGAACAAGCCGGCGTCTTTTTCACCAAGGGTGCCTTGGAAATCATGCCCGATGGCCACGGTTTCTTGCGCCACACGGTCAATGATTACACCCCGAACTTGGATACCGATGCGCTGCTGCATAAAGAGTTAATCGACAAGTATCACTTGGAGCCCGGGCAAATTGTTTCTGGTGTGTTGGCCCCACTCGAAGAAGGAGAGCAAAGCATTTTGGTGCTGCACGATGTGCTCACCGTGTTTGGCGATGACCCCGAAAAACAGTTCGCCATTGCTCCATTTCATGATTTGGTGCCGCTTTACCCCCAAGATCGCTTGGTTTTGGAAACCGAGCAAGACTTGGTGGAAACCCGCATCATCGATTTGATTGCACCGATTGGCAAAGGCCAACGCGGGTTGATTGTGGCGCCGCCGCGTACCGGCAAAACGGTGTTGCTGCAAATGATTGCGAATGCCATTTGCAAAAGTCACCCAGATTGTCATCTGATGATTCTGCTGGTGGATGAACGCCCCGAAGAGGTGACCGATTTTCAGCGTACCGTAATTGGCGCAAACCGTGAGATTGCCGCAAGTACTTTTGATGAGCCACCAGAGCGCCACGTCATCGTTGCCGAGCGTGTGATTGAACAAGCCAAAGCGCGCGTGGAGCAGGGCCAAGATGTGGTAATTCTGCTCGACTCCATCACGCGGTTGGCACGTGCGTACAACAACGTTGCGCCATCCAACTCGAAGATCATGTCTGGTGGTTTGGTTTCCGACGCCTTGTTAAAACCGAAACGTTTCTTTGGTGCAGCACGCAACATTGAGAATGGTGGATCTCTCACGATTCTTGCCACGGCCTTGATTGATACCAATTCGAAAATGGATGAAGTCATTTTTGAAGAGTTCAAGGGCACCGGCAACATGGAGCTGGTTTTAGATCGTCAGCTCGCCGATCGTCGCGTGTGGCCGGCGATTGAAATCAACCGTTCTGGTACGCGCAAAGAGGATTTGCTGTTCACCAAGGAGGAACTGCAGCGCGTTTACTTGTTGCGCAAAGTTCTGAACGAGATGAACCCCGTCGAAGGTATGGAACTACTGATCCAGCGTATGCAGCAGTCCAAAACCAACCTCGAGTTCCTCCTCAATCTTGCGGTAAGCTAAACCTCACATGACCCCATCCCAACGCCGCTTGTTGTTTGTGCTGCCGTGCGCTGCGGATGATAATCGTGGCAATGCAACTAGTGCCCAGCGCATCGCCGAAAGCCTCAAGCGACGCGGTTATTCAGTGGAAATCGTGGTTGCGGGTAGCTCTAGCGACAGCTGGCCAGAGTTTGATTTGGCAGTGGGTTTCCACGCTGCCCACTGTGGTCCGCAAACGCAAAAGATTGCCACCACGCGCAAGAAACCGTATGTGATTGCCTTCACCGGCACCGATTTAAACGGCAAGCCCCACGCCGCCACCATGGCTGCGGTCGAAAATGCTGCCGCGCGCGTGGCTCTGTGTAAATCCGCCGCAAGTCGCGCCCGCGACCTTTTCCCCAATCTTCGTGGCGGTGTGGAAGTCATCTTTCAAGCCGTCGCCCCGCTGCCTTACCGCGCAGGCGCCAAGTTGCCGCCAGCAGCGCCAGCCTTACTAGCAACCCAGAAGTTGGTGTTAGTGCCTGCCGGCGTGCGCGAGATCAAAGATCCGCTACACGCCGTCTCTGCCTTAACACCGCTCGCCGCACTACGTCCGCAGCTACGCCTTTGGTTTGTCGGACCGGAATTGGAAACCGCCTGTGGCGAAGCCCTGCGCGCGGCCATTGCGGACTTGGATTGGGCCTTTTGGATTGGCGAAGTCCCACGTGCCGAATTGCTGCCGTTGATGCGGCGCGCTGCGCTAGTGCTGAGTACTTCCCGCTCCGAAGGTGCCGCACCCAACAGTTTGCTCGAAGCCACCCTGGCTGGCACGCCGGTGTTGGCGAGCGATATCCCTGCCCACAAAGAATTTCCCGGCGGCGCTTTTTGTTTCCGCGACGACCGCCTGCTGCGCCGCAAAGTCGAGGCCATTTTTGATGATTCTGATCTTGCGGCGCGAGAAGTACGCAAGCTTCAAGAAGTCGTGCGCCACAAACACGGACTCCAGGCCGAACAACTGGCTTGGGATCGTTTACTCAGCGTGGTTCTGGATCCGGATAAGCCGCGCCAGCCAGCCAAACCGATGAAGCCGCGCAAATCGGAGTTGCCGAAAAAACTTCCGCGCTCCGCTGCCAACGAGCCCACCTATACGCCAAAGCCTGCCCATAACCCTGATGGCAAGACGGAAAGTCCGTGGGGCCGCCGCCGCGATACGGGAAGCTCTGATTGATGCTGAATGACTTGCCCGCGGCGTAAACCGCCAGCTTAAGCGAGCCCTTTATCCGACAAATAATGCTGCGCTTCCAAAGCAGCGGCACAGCCCATTCCCGCAGCAGTAATGGCTTGACGATAGAGCGGGTCATGCACGTCACCGGCGGCGAACACGCCTTCGACGCTAGTGCGCGTGCCCCCTTTCAGGGTTAAGTAACCCACCGCGTCGCGCTCGAATTCCGCGCCGAGGAAATCCGTGTTTGGCTGATGGCCAATGGCCACGAACATGCCCTCGCAAGCGAAGTCTTCCAAGCTGCCGTCTTGGGCGTTCTTCAGCTTGACGCCAGTGACTTTCTTTTTGTCGTCGTGATAAATATCAACCACTTCTTGCCACAACTTCCATTCAATCTTGGGGTGCGCCTGAGCACGATCCATCATGACTTTCGAAGCGCGGAAAACATCGCGGCGGTGAATCACCGTAACTTTGGTGCAAAAACGGGTGAGAAAAAGTGCCTCTTCCATGGCGGTATCGCCCGCACCCACAATGACCACCGCCTTGTCTTTGAAAAACGCTCCATCACAAGTGGCACAAGCGGAAACGCCATACCCCATCAGCTCTTTTTCCTTATCCAAACCGAGCAGCTTGGCGCGCGCACCGGTGGCAATGATGACGCTATGCGCTTCGGTGCGGCCACCCATAAAATCTTCCAGCACAAATGGCCGCTGGGTAGTATCAATCGATTTGATGTCGCGGAATTCCACGAACTCCGTGCCGAACTTGGCGGCCTGCTTGCGGAAGGCCTCCATCATTTCTGGGCCAGTGATGCCATCCGGAAAACCTGGGTAGTTTTCCACATCATTGGTGGTGGTAAGCTGACCACCTGGCTGCATGCCTTCAAACAACAGCGGGGCGAGGCCAGCACGAGAGTTGTAAATTGCCGCGGTATAACCCGCAGGACCGGAACCAATGATTACGACGTTATGGACCATGATGAACGGGTATTGTAGGGCAGCAAGCGCAGCACTTCATGCCTGAATTTCGCCCCTACCCCACCGACCGAGACTCATTAGAGAAAGAAGTCGAGATGACCTTCTACCGCGCTGGTGGTCCGGGTGGGCAGCATCGTAATAAAACCGAAACTGCAGTAAGGCTGGTGCATCGACGCAGTGGCGTGACGGTCACGGCAACGGAGCGGCGCAGCCAGTTGCAAAACCGCGAGCTCGCCTGGGAACGACTGATTGCGAGGTTAAAAAAGTTGAACTATCGGCCGCGCAAACGCAAAGCCACCAAGCCCACCAAAGGTTCGGTGACACGCAGATTGGATACCAAGCGACAACGCTCGGAGACCAAGAAAGGGCGGCGAGTCGCGGACGACGGGTAGTTTGATTGGGTGATTGGGTTCGTGCGTGAGTAGAAATGCGATGTTTTGGTTCGCGTTCCTCTGCGGGGGCGGGTTGCTAGCAGTGCGACTTAGGAACGGCGTAGCCGTCCTTGTGGAGCGCAGCCGGCAAGTCCGCCCCCACCGGACACACAACTACACAACTACACAACTACACAACTACACAACTACCACCGAAACCACT
>CALFOT010000007.1 GCA_937919925.1 uncultured bacterium
CAAGGATGAGCGATTCACCGGCCGCATTTGTTGGCGAAGAACCCTCGCGCGTGGAACTCGCGCGGTTTAAAGCCTTTATTTTCATCCAAGTTCTTTTTTTAGGCGCTTCGGGGCTGACGGGTGGCTTTCATTTTAAGTTGTGGTCGATGCTGGATACATCACTCTTGGTGTTGTCGCTTGGAATGTCCGCGCTCGCCTTTGTGATTGAAACACGTTCCGGGCGCCGTTTCATTTTCCGCGCAGCAGCTTTGATGTATGTACTTGGCGTCATTGATATGGCGGTAAACATTCTTATTTCAGGAGTCGTTGGATGGAAACAGATCCTCAATTGAACGAAGTCCAGGTTGAAGAGCCCTCCGCGCGGGAGCTTTCGCGATTTAAAACCTTCATTACGATTCAGGTTATTTTCCTGTTGTCCTCGCCGTTCGCTGGGGGGTTGCGCTTTCGCCCATGGTCCTCGCTAGATTCTGCCATTCTGGTGTTGTCGATCGGCATGTCTGGGCTGGCTTTTGTTCTTGAAACTTTCAAGGGGCGTAGACTTATTCTGAACATCGCTGCAGTTTTCTACTTGCTTGGGGTGTTAGATATGGCCATGAATATCTCCTTATTCGGGGTGTTAGGGCAAAAATTGTATAGGGTGCTTCTCTAGTTAGCATCCATGAGTGAGGAGCAACCGAATGATCCACTGCACGGCATCACGCTGGAGCAAATTCTGATGCGTCTCGTCGATTATTACGGTTGGGATCAACTTGGCTTACGCATTGAAATCCGCTGCTTCAATCTAGATCCGTCGATCCCGTCAAGCCTGAAGTTTTTGCGCAGAACGCCTTGGGCGCGCAAAAAAGTTGAGGAGCTTTATCTCTCCACTCCGCGTTAAAGCCTTGCCGATTCTGTACAGTTTCAGGCGTTGTCCTTATGCCATGCGCGCGCGTTTAGCCTTGGCGATTAGTGAGCAAAACTACACTCTGCACGAGGTGGATCTGAAAAACCGCCCAGCTGAATTGTTCGCGGTTTCAGCAGCGGGAACGGTGCCCGTTTTGGTTTTGGATGACGGCTCCGTTTTGCACCAGAGTCTAGATATTATGCGTTGGACTTTGGGCAATCATGATCCGCATGGTTGGTTACCGACCGGCGCCAAACAAACGGCTGAAACCCAGGTATTGCTTGCCCAATGTGATGGTGAGTTGAAGTTCCATCTGGATCGCTACAAGTACAGCACCCGTTATGTGGGTGCCAGCATGGAGGAGCACCGAGGGTTGGCCGCTGGAATTTTGTGGCAGTGGAATCAAAAGCTCACCGAGGACGCCTTTTTGTGCGGCCCGAAACCAGGTTTGGCGGATTATGCGCTTGGACCTTTTGTGCGTCAATTTGCCAACGCCGAGCGTGCCTGGTTTGACGCACAGCCATGGGCTGCGCTGCGCCAATGGCTGGATGCCTTCACGGCGTCGGCGTTGTTCGCGCGGATCATGCAGAAGTCCTAGAATCCTGCATGACTTTTCGTCGACTCTCCACTCTTCATCTTGCTTGGTTCACGTTGCTTGGTGTGGCCGCGTGCAGCAATCCTGCAGTTTCCAAATCCCCTGAAGTTTCGGTAAAGCCGGGTATCAACGAGCCTTTCCTGGAGGCTTCGGATGAAGATATTCAAAAGTTCGTCAATTTATTTGAAGGCGAATCACGGGAAATCTCCACTGCGCGCAATCAAATCTTGGCCGCTCTGGATGTGCGGCCAGGCATGGCGGTAGGGGATATCGGCGCAGGTACAGGCCTCTTTGAGCCGTTATTTAACAATGCGGTAGGCGCCAAAGGAAAAGTGTATGCGGTGGATCTTTCCCCGGCCATGCTGGAGCATTTACGCAAGCGTTCGGTGGAGGAAAATTTACGCCGGGTGGAAGTGGTTGCTTGCACTGAAACAGAGTGTGGCTTGGCCAAGGGTTGTGTAGATTTGATTTTCGTGTGTGATACCTACCATCACTTTGAGTATCCGCAAACCACGTTAGCGTCGCTAAAAGATGCGTTGCGCCCCGGCGGTATTCTGGCCATTGTCGATTTCGAACGGATTCCTGGCACGAGCCGTCCGTGGGTGCTGAATCACGTGCGTATTAGCAAAGCCGAAACGCGGAGTGAGATTGAGTTAGCTGGCTTTGAGTTTCTCGCGGAACCGAAAATCGACGAGCTGCAGGAAAACTACTTGATTCTGTTTCGGCGTCCATGAGTTTGGAATCGCGCCCAGGTCGCCAACTCGGCCCATGGAGTGGCGCAGCGGTGGTTGTGGCAAGCATGATTGGGGTGGGCGTTTTCACGACATCCGGTTTTGCTCTTGCAGATTTGGGTACTCGGCCCCGCGTGCTCGCGGCGTGGGTACTCGGCGGATTGTTCGCAACTTGCGGCACTCTTTCCTATGGCGCGCTCGCCCGACGCTTTCCTGAATCCGGCGGGGAATATCATTTTCTCGGCCGAATTCTGCATCCAATGGCCGGTTTCTTGGCCGGCTGGATTTCGCTGTTGGCAGGTTTTTCCGCACCTACTGCCGCAGCAGCCTTGGGCTTGCAAGCCTATCTAGCGCCCTCTATTGGTGTCAGTGAACCGTCACGGTGGATTGCTACGGCTGCAATTGTGGTCACCGGCATCCAACATGGATTCGGTGTGACGGCAGGCGTGCGGATTCAAAATACGATTGTGGCTACCAAGGTGTTGGGCTTAATGAGTTTCCTTGGCTACGGTGCTTGGATGCTGGCCTCTGGCATGCCCGAAGCCGCTGCAATTTCGGTACCTGATCATCTTCTGGCTGCCCCTGCCACGGAAACATTCCCCTTCGCAGCGTTTGCCGTCAGCCTAGTGTGGATTTCGTTTTCCTATTCAGGCTGGAATGCAGTGGTTTACATCGCTGGAGAAGTCCGCAACCCACAACGCAATCTGCAACGCTCCTTACTCGGTGGGTGCTTGCTCGTCACAGCACTGTACGTGGCGCTGAACACCTTGTTTTTGTACGCAGCTCCCTTGGAAACGCTGGTTGGCAAAGTCGACATCGCCGCTATCGCCGCCGCACATCTAGGCGGCAGTCGTTTTCAGTTCTTGGTGCGGCTGCTGATTGGTTTGGCGCTGCTCACTTCCATCAGTGCCATGATGATGATTGGCCCGCGGGTATACGCACGGATGGCCGACGACCGCCTGTTCCCACAATTTTTCCGCCCGCGAAACGGCAATTTTCGTCACGCCATTTTGCTGCAAGGCGTGTTGGCACTGGGGGTAGTCTGGTCGACTCGTCTGGCGGATTTATTGAGTTACATCGGCTTCACTCTTGGCCTTTCAGCTGCCCTCACGGTATTCGCTCTGATGTGGCAGAGGCGTCGGGAGGGAGCCGTACCTCTGCCGATGCGCGGCTATCCCTATGTCCCGTTGGTGTTTCTCGTTGGCGTGCTTGGAAGTTCTGGGTTCCTGGTCATGCGTGCACCGAGCGAAGCGCTGTGGGGAGCTCTCACCGTAATCAGCGGCCTGCCGATTTACTTTTGGATGCGTTATGCTCAAAAGAACTCAACATGAATACCACCTCCCTTGCGGTTTCCAAACCCATCGCCGTGGGCCTTTGTTTGGCGCTGCTGGTCATGCTTCTCGGCACGCTCGTTTGCGTGCTAAAAACTAGCTTCTTCACTCCTGCCAAAGCTTAAGGAATGCCCGATCCCAGCGAACGGAATCTTGGCGTACAGCCGCTTGCCGCAATTTTGGCCGAGCATGGTTTGGCGGCCAAGGATCTGGTGGCCGTTTCTACCCAGCAGCTCACCCACAAAATGGTGACGCGTGCCTGTAAGGGTCGCTTCCTCACCAAAAATGCCAAATCCAAGGTCCTCAGTGCCCTCAATGTTGCCGTGCCGAAGGGCTATGTTTTGTCTGATTTGTTTCATTACTAATTCCCGTTCCGGAACTTCAAGCCGTGCAAGAAATTCTCGCTGATTTACCAACCCACGCTCGCTATTTAACCTTCCACCTTAGGCCTGGCATAAGCGCAGCGCGTGTCGCCGCCACATTGGCCGCTTGCGAGGTTCCAGAGGGCAGCGTTGTCGGAATTGGGCTTCCAGTGATTTCGCTATTGGATGGTCTCATTCCAGGTTTGCGCGTCTTTCCCGCAATGACTGGGGTTGGCGTGCACATGCCGTCCACTGGTGGGGCTCTTTGGTGTTGGCTACGTGGCCAAGATCGCGGAGAATTGCTCCATCAAGGACGTGCTCTCACGCGCCAGTTGGATGGTGTTTTTGAACTTCACGATGTTTGCGATGGATTTCAGTTTGCTGGCGGATTGGATTTGACCGGCTACATCGATGGCACTGAAAACCCGGAAGGTGCCCGTGCGGCGCAAGTTGCTTTGATTGCAGGTAAGGGAGCTGGGCTCGATGGCAGCAGTTTTGTTGCGGTACAGAAGTGGCAACATGATTTATCCGCCTTCGAGGCGATGCCGCAGGCCCAACAAGATGCCACCATTGGACGGCGTCGGAGTGATCATGAAGAGCTAGTCGAGGCACCGAAATCGGCACACGTGAAGCGTACTGCGCAGGAAGACTTTGAGCCCGAGGCATTCCTCTTGCGGCGCTCGATGCCGTGGGCGGAAGGTCAGCAGGAAGGCTTGATGTTCGTTTGTTTTATCAACCATTTTGATTCCTTCGAAGCCATTGCCCGCCGCATGCTCGGTTTAGACGACGGCATTGTGGATGCATTATTCGAGTTTACTCAGCCCGTTAGCGGCGCTTATTTCTGGTGCCCCATGGTGAAAGCAGGGCGCCTTGATTTACGCGCACTCGCAATTCCTTGAAACCGTAGTGCTTCATGAATCCTTCTGAAATCCAAAACTACCTTTACGAGCACATACCCTTGTCGGCGGCGATGGCAATCGAGGTGCTCGAAGCGGATGATGAGCATGTTTGTATGCAGGCACCCTTACTTCCCAATATCAATCATCGCTCCACGGTGTTTGGGGGCAGCGCTTCGGCGGTGGCGATTCTTGCCGCGTGGTCGCTGCTAAATTTGCGTTTACGTGCTGCAGGGCTTCCATGCCAGCTGGTTATTCAGCGCAACAGCATGGAGTACCGGCGCCCGATAGCATCTAGTTTTCGTGCGGTTGCTCGTTTGGTGGAACCCAATTCTTGGGAACGTTTCCACACCACTTTGGTGCGGCGCAACAAAGCGCGGATACGCGTGTTGGCTGTCTTGGAATCCGAAGGCCATGAAGCGGGATTTTTTGAAGGCGTATTTGTAGCCCTTCTTACCAAAGTTTAGTCGGCCAGCGCGGCAGCAACGGGATCTGCGCCGTAACGTAACTCGATGGTCTTTGCTGCCGCAGCTTCGGTGGCGGGTAGTACGACTAGAATTAAACGTTGGTAAGCATCATGAGCAAAGACTTGTTGCGCGGCTGGCAAGTCTTTCAAATCGGCGATTTCTCCACCGAGCCCGGCAACCATCGTCGGGACAGTATTCGAATGCCCGCACACCACGGCTACCGCACCCGCTGGTAACGCGCGCAAGGTAGCGAGCTGGGCCTCTCCATCATTGGCTGCGATTACGGTCACCTCCAGACCGCACACTTTTGCCAGTTCGGCCAAAGTGCTTTGGGTGCGTTGAAACTCCGAAGCAAAGAGGTGGGTGGCACCGCAAGTCTTTAGGAGTTGTGCCAGAGCATGGCCGCGTGAAATCCCCACGGCAGAAAGTTCCGGATCGCGATTCGTCCGCGTAGAGGAAGCCGTTTCTGCATGACGCACAAAGAAAACGCTCACCGGAGCCAGCGGTGGGGCGGAGGGTGGACCAGCGGCAGAGCTGGCCAAAAGGATGACCAGCGCTACGAGTAGCACGAGCGAAGGCAGGAGCAGTGAGCGCTTCATGCCACGATTCTAGGGTTTATGGAATCAGTGCGAAAGAAACGGATTCACTCACCAAAGAAACCACGCCGCCAGCTTCTACCGTGACAAAAGCGTGATTGATTTGACTGCCGGCCAAACCAGGATTGAATCCAGCTGGTACCAGCACCGCTGCGGTAGCGCGCCCGTTCGCATCGAGTGTGCCGCGGAAACCGTTCAGCAACGAATGTGTAGGGTTACTGAAGGTGAGTTGAAAGTACCGCCCGTTGTTCAAATCAAGGTGCACGCCGTGGCCGTTGAGCCCCGGCGCAGTACCGGTATTGCTGCCAAGAACCCAATAGGCTTTGCCAGCGAAGGCTGAGCCAGCATCTAAAGAGAGAGTGGCGGTTCCACCAGCGGCCAGAGAAAGGGAAGCGACATCTACAGCAAGGTAGTCGGCACCAAGGGTGCCGTCGGCGTGAATGTTTTGGCCGAAGATATCATCAGAACCGTTGCGGCTGTCTTCCCAGAAGACCACGACTTCCTCGTCCGCACTGACCGAGGACGTCATCCGTGTGGATTGGTTGGTGGGCAAACTGCATAGATCGCGTGTGCCACCCCAAACCTCTGCGCCCGCGGCATTGAGGCGTGTGGAGATGATTTCGTCTTGGCCATAGGTGCCAGTGGGTGACCAACCCAAAATGCCCACCGCGCCGTCGCCCACAGCGGCCACTTGACTGAGGAACTTGGTGGCGGAGTCGACCGGTAGGATTTGTTTGCCGTTGGCGCCCCAGCTGACGGCACCAAAGGAATCGACTTGCTGGGCGTACCAACCACTAAGCGATTGGCCGCTATTTTTTTCACTCCAAAAAACCACAATCGCGCCAGTGGCGGCATTGAAAGCTGCGGTTGGGTCAATGTGACTCATGCCAGCTGCGGTGGAGAGGAGCGTGCCATTGTGTGGCAGCAACTCCAAGCCACTTGCATCCAAGTGCTGCACAAATGCATCGAATAGGCCGCCGCGTGTGGGGTTACTTGCATGCCAACACATAACGGCACCTCCAGCACCATCGCTGAGCATTTGTGGGCTGTAGGCAATCGGCAAGTTGTAGGGATTGAAAACTTCCACGGGCAACGGCCAAGCTGGTGCGCCGGACGGCTGGAAGGCTTGCGCGCGCAGATGTTTGATGCTGGTGAAGAAGCTTAGGTCACGCACCCAGCTGACGACCACCTCGCCATTGTTGCCGGCCACAACCCGCGCGAATGCCGGAGAAACCCCAGGCTCACTGGCGATCACGACACCGTCAACGGCAAGTTGCGCCACACCGGCGGAGGAAATCCGTTGCATGCGAATGGCCGGGGTTGGGCCATAGTTTGGCCACACCACTACGAAATCTCCGCTGGACGTTTCCGTAATCATTGGGTCGGCTTCAAAATCGGCATTCACAGAAACCGTGACACCATTTGCACCCCATAGGAAATTGCCGGCTGACGAAATGCGATAAGCATAAACATCCAAGTCGCCACCATTCCGAGTATCGGTAAAAGCCAAGACTGCGTTGTCGCTGGAATCGACGATCAAATCCCAGTTCACCAAACTTGAGGACTGGGTGTTTCCACTGACCAACAGGCCACCCGTGGCGAAAAGCGCATGGCCTTTGCTATCGAAGCGTTGCGCGTACACATCGTAATTGCCAGAGGCATTGTCAAACCAAGCAACCCAACGGCCGCCGTCACTGGTGACAGCGGATTTTGGCAGGACTTGATCCCCGGGGCGGGCAACTACGGTGGTGTTTTGGAGTGGGTTATCACTCCATTGGGCGCCAGCTGGAGCTGTTAGCACGAGAAAGAAGAGAGCGGCAAGGGCCGGGTTGACGGGAATTGGCATTCCGTCATCCTAAGCGCTAAGCCAAGAAAGGGAAAGTACTTGTCCCTGAAGAAGGTAGGCGCCGTTTCGGTGCGCGTTAAGTCTTTCCATCGACGTGGGTTCAAAATAGTTGGACTTTTTTTCAAAAAGTAGGGAAACAATTTTGTCCGTACTTCGGAAGAACCTGGGTTTGGGGTCTATAATGCTGGCATGGTTAGCCCCATTATTTTTTTGACCTTTTCGCTCATGGCTTCGTCGTGGGAAGCCCCGCTTGCCGAGAAAATGGATTCCTTGATGCCACCGTCTTTGCTGGCGGCACAACAATATCAGGATAAGAAACTTGGATTCAAAATTGCTACACCCAAAAAGTGGACGCAGATTCCGATTAAAAATGATGAGCGTTGGATTGTGGCTCGTTTTCAATCCAATAAAGCAGAGCACTTTAATGACAAGACTTTCGGATTTACATTTGAGCACAAGCCCGAGCTCACACTGATTTCCTTCACCGGCGAAAGCGTGAAAACGGATATTGAGCTTGACCTTAAAGACCCTGATGGCAAAGACACCGGTACCATTTCAGGTACCTTATTGCTCGAAAACCCATACCAAGATTATGAGGAATATCTGCGCAAAACCTATGATGGGGGCGGCTGGTTTATCGATGAAGAGGTCGAGAAGAAGATTCGTGATATTGCTGTGACTGTGTATGAGATTAAGGTCGAGAAAAGCTCCTACGGTGGTCCGAAACATATTACGACTTGGGTCTTCCACCTCGTAGGGGTGGATGTCGCAGTGCAATTTGAATGTCTTGAGAATGCCTTCCCCAAGTTAAAGAGGGAGTTCGAGGCTAAGTTAAAGACCTTTCAACTGATTGAGGCTACGGAAGAACAAACGGACGTATCCAGTGGATTTCGAGAGTTCATCAACAATGCAGATAATCCTGAAGAACGCAAAAATTTGCGTTTAACCATAGAAAAAGAGCAACATGAAAAGGCGCTTGCGAATCTGCCAGAGGATTGGACAAGTGATGATCAGAAAGAATTTTTGGTGCTGTCGCATGTGGACAAAAAGCACACCAAGGAAATCGTCGACCAAATTTCCAACATGTTCCATTGGCTGAATGAAAACTTCGACTACGTGGGGAGCGAGGAGTATGTGCGTCGGCCCATCGTGCGTATCTGTGCGAGCAGCGAGGAGATGATGCTGTTCCAAAGTGGCGGTGGTTGGAGTTTTACCAATATTGAAATTCTTACTTGCCAAGACACCGATGGTTTCTCTAATTGGTTTATGGGATCCATCAACGAGCGTGCCTTTAGCTTTTGGTTTGATGAACGTGATCGTGAGCTCTATAATCGGCTTCCCTTTTGGTTGCACAATGGGGTAGACGGCATGTTAAGAGCCGGTGAAGCAAAGGGTTCTCGTATGCAATTTGAAGCGGCTCAACGGGAAAAAGCCAGCCTGCGCGATGCCTTGCGCGACGGCACGCTCACTATGCCCAGTAAAATGCTTCTCTTAACCACGGAAGAGATGGGTGAGAACCGCTCTATCTATAGCGAATTCAGTGCTTTTACGCGTTACTTACTCGTTGGGAAAGGCGCTAAGGATAAACTTTCAAGTGGTTTGATGCACGAGTACTTAAGCAACCTCAAGCAAATTCTTGTGGAAGAAGAAGCCATCCGAGCTGCTGATGCAGACCTTGCGGGAGAAGATGATGGACCGGAGACCGAAGAGGAAGAGGATGAGGCCTTTAAAGCCAAACAGAATGGCTGGAAGGAACGCGCGGATGCTATTGCCAAGGAGGTTTTCGAGCGTACTTTCGATGACTGGACGCAGAGTGATTGGGATGCTCTGGATAAGGCTTACCTCAACTCAATAAAATAAGGGAATATGCGCCTAGTCATTCTCCTGTTTCTCCTGCTTGGTGTTGGTGCTGCGCCGACTTTTGCGCAGGAAGATATCTTGCTGCTCAAAGACGGCCGTATTTTTGACCAACTGAACATCGAGCGCACTGCTGATGGCATCCTGGTGCACTACAAGACAGCCGATATTGCGGTGCCGCTGGTGTTTATCGAAGACGTACTTCTTTTTGGCGAAGAACACGCTCCCTTCGAACCAACCACCGAGGAAGAGCGAACCAGGGTTGAGGAAGGTCTTATTCCCTTTGAAGGCAAATGGGTCAAGCCCCAGGTGCGTGACCAAGCGATTCAAAAACGTGTTGCAACGCAGCGCGCGTTGGTAGAAGAAATTGATGCGCATTCGGTTTGGCGGAATCGCTATCAAGTAAAAACCAAATATTTTAATTTCGAACACACGATTCCGCCGTTTGTTTTCGACCACTACCGTGAATTGATGGAGGCGTATTTTGGAGAATTTTGTAAGGAGTGGAAGGTCAAGCCGCAGAAGGGTTATGCAGCGGATCTGAAGGAAACGCGCTTACTAGTGTGCTTTTATAACGACCGCGAACTCTTTCACCAAGTTAGTGGTGCCGGGTCTTCGGTGCTGGGCTATTTCCGCTATGTCAAGCCGCTGGAACTGGATATTTATTATGATCGCCTCGACCCCCAGTTGACGGCAGAAGTAATGTTCCATGAGGCCAACCACTATTTACAGAAATTGATAAACGTGGAGTTCTCCTACCCGCATTGGCCTGGCGAAGCTCTGGCAGAATATTATGGCGCGAGCCAGTGGGATCCTGTCGCGAAGAAACTTCATTCCGGCTTAGTTTTGGAGGGGAGACTTACGGAAGTGAATACGGATATTGCCAAGGGAGAGTGGATGTCCTTAGACAAAATGCTTAGCACAGAAATGTACCAGCATTACACTTGGGGATGGACTTTCGTGCATTTTTTGATGAATGATAGTCGCTATGAAAAGAAATTTCGCAAGTTCTACACAGGTTTGGCGAATGATAAAAAGGTGAGTCGCGTTGCGGTGGGGGTGGATAATCTGAAGACCGTGCGCCAGGAAGATGTGAAGGCCGTGCTCCTGGATTACCTTGATGTGGATACGGAAGAAGAATTTCTTCAGTTGGAGTCAGACTGGCATGCCTATGTCCGCGAGGAGCTAAAGGTTACTAGCACCCATGGTTTGGAGAAAGCCGCAGAGAATGCCAATCGTTACAATCGGCCGATTCGAGCCAAGCGTTTGTATGAGGAAGCGATTGCCGCTGGCGGCGCCAGCGCCCTTGCTTATCATCGTTTTGCCGAATTATTAGCGAACGGTAGTTTGCCGTCGAAAGATAGCGAAGAAAACTGGATTGCGGCACAAAAGCACTGGGCCACTGCCATTGAAATGTCGCCTATGACGGGCGAGTACTACTTCGCTTTAGGCATGGCTCTGCGCGATCATGGCCAACGCGATGAAGGTATGCGCTTGATGCAAATTGCCGCTGAGATTGATCCTTCCAATCGTCAAACGCGTCAGTCGCTCGAGGATGTCATCTCGATAGACGATTAGACTGAGCGTTTCACGGCCACAAGTTCCAGCATCGGCGGAGCAAGGAATAAGCCGTGCCGGTGCTTTTTGCTTTGCTCAAACGTTGCTAAAAAAGCAGCAGCGGCGGCAGAATCGAGGAAGCCGTCGGCAACTAACTGTGGCACAAAATCGGGGAAGAAAGAAGTTGGCCACTGCCACAGCGGATCCTGCGGAGTGGCATAACGCGTGCACAACCGCTGCAAAACGATGTCGAAGCCACATTGTTGCACCAGCTCTGGCAAGGTTGTGCCTAAGCTTGGATTGCCGCCTGATGCTCGCCACGCGGCTTCCACGGCATCAATGCCAAAGCGGAATGCCGGGTTCTGCGGCATTAACTCCAGTGAGTGATAATGGAAATAATCAAAAATCACCAGCTTGCCGCAGGGGCGCAGGGCTTCAAAAGCGAGCCGAATCGCTAGTTCGGGTTGCTCCATCCAACACAGCAGCCAGCGCGTAAAAACGCCGTCGAAAGTACCTGCTAGGGAAGGCTCCAAACTTGCCATGACATCGCCTTGGTGGGTTGTGATGTTGTGCAAGTTCTGTTGTGCAGCGCGGTGATTGAGAAACTGTAAAAACTGCGCGGAGCGATCCCAGGCATACACCTTGCCGTTTTTACCGACGCGCTGAGCGAGTGCTAACGAGGAATATCCTGGCCCGCAGCCAAGCTCCATCAGGTTTTGCCCAGCGCCAAATCCGGCGCTATCCCACAACGCCTGCGTGACTTCGCACCACAGCGAATCCTGCAGTTCCAAGCGCTGTAGCTCAATGGCTGCAGTACCCAAAATATAGGCGTTGGGTTCTTGCTCGAGCGGTGAATCAGGCGAGGGCGTCATCCGCTACATGGTACTGCGGATCTTCGATGACATTCACTTCGACCATGTTGCCGGCCTTGCGTAGGAGCAAGCGGCAATCAGGGCTTAAATGGCGGAGGTGCAACTTTTTACCGAGCTTCAGATAACGTTCGGCGAGATTATCAATCGCTTCAATCGCGGAGTGGTCGGAGACCCGTGCGTGTTGAAACTCCAGCACGACATCTTGCGGATCGGTCTTGGGATGGAAAAGATCCAGGAAACTCTTGCTCGAGCCAAAAAACAGGGGGCCGTGCAGAGTGTAGATCTTTGATCCATGTTCATCTATCTCGGTCACGGCATGGATGATTTGAGCGTGTTTCCACGCATAAACCAAAGCGGAAACAATCACCCCAACGAACACCGCTACAGCCAAATCTGCATACACCGTGACTGCGGAAACCAAAATAATCACAAAAGCATCCGAGGCCGGAATTTTTGATAACACGCGGAAGCTCGACCACTCGAAAGTACCAAGCACTACCATGAACATCACGCCAACCAGGGCCGCAACAGGCACCATTTCGATCAGCGAGGAGGCAAATAACACAAAGGCCAATAGCACCAAAGCTGCGGTCACGCCCGAGGCACGGCCGCGCCCGCCTGAATTAATGTTGATCATGCTTTGACCAATCATTGCGCAGCCACCCATCCCGCCGAAAAATCCGCAAGTGATGTTCGCGGTTCCTTGAGCAATGCACTCTTTATTGCCGCGGCCGCGTGTGTCGGTGAGCTCATCCACCAAAGTGAGGGTCAACAACGATTCAATCAAACCGACGGCCGCCAAAATCACGGCGTACGGAAGAATAATCAGGATGCTTTCCCAAGTGAACGGCACCATTGGAATAGAGAAGGTAGGAAGGCCACCGTGCAGCGTGGCGGCGCTATTGCCGGTCATGGAGCGCAGGTAATCGACGATGGTTGGCGAGTCTAAGCCGAGTGCCATCGAGATCAATGTAATGCCCACAATTGCGGCAAGGGAGGATGGGATCACTTTGGTGAATTTGGGCAGGAAAAAAATGATGGCCATGGTTGCTGCCACTAGCGTTAGCATCGTAAAGAGCTGATTTCCAACCATCCACTGCATTTCTCCCGCGGCATCAGCCGTTTTGAACTGGCCAAGTTGCGCCAAGAAAATCACCAGCGCGAGCCCATTCACAAAACCCAGCATCACCGGGTGCGGCACCATGCGGATGAATTTTCCAAGCTTGAAGAAACCGGCTAAAACTTGCAGCACACCCATCATCACCACGGCGGCAAACATATATTCCACGCCATGCTCCGCTACCAGCGCTACCAACACCACGGCAATTGCGCCGGTTGCTCCCGAAATCATGCCGGGGCGCCCGCCGAATAAGGCAGTAATAATCCCGATCATAAACGCGGCGTGGAGGCCAACAATTGGATCCACACCGGCAACGAAGGCGAAGGCCACGGCTTCGGGCACCAGCGCCAGGGCCACGGTCATGCCCGAGAGCAGGTCGGTGCGAAGGCGCGCCTGCGGATTGCTTTGAAGGTCAAACATAAGTTGGGAGGGCTCGATAGAGAGCTCGAGCGCAACACCATAGCGGGGGCATCCATTTGGTCAACGATGGTCTTGCTTTCTTCCATTGTCGCTCAATATCCCTACTCTATGCTCTGATGCGCATCGCCCTCGCCACTTGCTCCGAGCTTCCCTCCTGCGAGGTGGATGATGTACCGCTCCACCACGCACTCGTTAAGCTGGGCGTCGAAGTGCTGCAGCCATGCTGGGATGACCCAGCTTTTGATTGGGCAGGCGTGGATGCTTGTTTGATTCGCACCACATGGGATTACCACTTACATCGCGATGAGTTCGTGGCATGGGCGCAACGTGTTGAGCGCCTCACTGCGCTGTTCAATCCGGCGGCGTTGGTACTGTGGAACACCAATAAGCTCTATCTACGCGATCTGGCGGAATGCGGCGTGGCGGTGATTGATACGCTTTGGTTGGACCGCGGCGCATCGGTGGATCTTGGCGCGCTTTTAGACGCACGCGGTTGGCAACGTGGTTTTTTCAAACCGGTGGTCGGCGCCACGGCCTACCGCACCTGTAGATTTGAAAACCATGGCGATTCCCTTACCGCTGCGCAGGTCCTTCTCGACAGCTTCCTAGTAACCGAAGCGATGCAGTTTCAACCCTATCTGAATAGCGTGGAAACGCACGGGGAGGAATCGATGTTTTTTATCGACGGCGCGTACTCCCACTCCGTGCGCAAAATCCCGGCACTTGGAGATTATCGCGTGCAGGATGATTTTGGTGCCAGCGATCAGGTCCATCTGCATACGTCGGCCGAAATCGAACAGGCCGCTGTTGTGCTGCGCCTGGTTGAACAGAATCCAGCATGGGTGGGGGAGGCTCACCGCGGCTCACTGCTTTACGCACGTGTGGATTGGCTGCGCGATGCTGCCGGGGCGCTGCGCTTATGCGAGTTTGAGGCGGTCGAACCGTGCTTGTTTTTTCGTCATGCCCCGCAGGCGGCCCAACGCTTAGCTCAGGCTTTGTTGCGCAGGGTTTCGGGCAAATAATGCCCTTGTGAAGAGCTTTGCCTTGACCCAAAAGTAGAGTTTGGGACTTTCTTGTTCCAACCTCCTCAATCTCAATAAACTGCAACCATGATGAACCGTCGTAACCTCCTTAAAGGCGCAGCAGCCGTAGCATTTGGCGGCTTGCTGAGCACGGAATCCAGTGCTCAAGACCCATCCGGCCCGCAAGAATGGGGCGGCTGGTTCACAGATGCTGCCGGCAACAAGCACATGCCGGTGGTTAAGGTAACTCGTGAAGGCGAAGAGAGCACTGTGGTGATAGATGTGCCGCATGTGCAAAACGCAGCGCACCACATCAGCTATGTGCGCGTTTACACAGAGAATCGCATAGAGGTTGCCAGTGCCGAATTCAACACCACGCTTTCCACGCCGCGCGCTACCATGACTTTGCGTCTGCCTGCAGGCACCAAGTTATTTGCAGTCTCAGATTGCAACAAACACGGCATCTGGTACACCGAGTTTCAGGTTTAACCGCGTAGAACTTTGCCGACGGCATCCAACACCGTCACGTTCACCTCGATTCCTTGGCGAACGCTGGCGGTGACTACACAATAGTCTTCATAAATATCTAGGCACTTGTTGGCGCGTTGAAGATCTTCAAGATCGATTTGGATGGTGACATCCAGCCGGCCAATGCGTAGGCGATTGTGCTCATCACGGCGGTAGCTACCGAGGATTTTCGTGTGGATCCCATTCACGGTGACCCGCGATTTCCCAAGGCAAAAGAGTAGGCTAGCACTCAGGCAGTTGCCCACCGCCAGCGCCAATAAACGTGCTGGGTTCGGTCCGCTACCGTTGCCGAGTGGTGTTGGTTCATCGACAAGTAGTGCGGCAATTGCGGTGCCGGGGAAGTCTGCGCGGAATTGGAAGCCGTCGATGCGTTCGAGTTGAATTTCAAAGGTGTCGGACATGCCAACAATTTAACACGCCTATGCCAAAGCGCGCTCACGGTTGAGGCAGAGAGTCTTATTGCGTGGAATATAAGGGCTCAATCCGCAAAACCACTTGCGGTGTTTTCACCTGCCATTCGCCGATTAGGATGCCTGCTTCGCTAGCAGGACCGGGTTCCGGAAGATTCAGTCCATTACCCACGATGTAGGCCGGAATCCCCTCGATTTGATCAAAATGGGTTTCGTGGATATGGCCATGCATGAGAGCGTCAGCGCCTAATTTTTTGAAACCCTCCAGCAGCCATTCCACTTCTGCATGATGCCCAATGGCGTGGTCATCATCATCGTCATCGTTCGGGCGCGGATCATGCAAGGGGCGGTGCGTGTAAATCATCAACTGCTGTGCGGGATCAAATCCCGACGCCAGCATCGTATCCATCAACACACCACGGTCACCGCCATCAGCAGGCCAGGTATCGGCAGCTGTATCGAGATTCAAAAAGCGCACACCACCCAAATCGAATACGGAATTGCGTGGGCCAATGAGCCCAGCAAAGCGTTTGTGCACGAGATCAAAACCATCATGAAAATCATGATTGCCAATGCACGCAAAGGTGGGAATCTTGGCGGCATTCAAGGCCAATGCGGCGCGCTCGAGATCGCCCTCTTGGTATTCCAGATCACCTAAGTGCAACAGGAAATCAGCGCCTAGCTCTTCCGCTCGACGCAGAGCATGCTCTAAGGCGGCGCCACCACCGGTATCGCCAATGGCGGCAAAGCGGAAGGAGGCTCGCTCGCGATCAAAGCGCGGTTGGATTAAAAAACCTACACCCGGTTCGATTTCAAATTCGTAATAACGAGTGAGGCCATCGGTGCGCACGGGGCCAATCGCACCCGGCAAAGTGGCTGGGTGCACGTTCTGCAAAATCACCTTGGCAAGCGTGGTGATTTTGGAGGAAATGATCAGTGTTGGCGTGGGGGTAGCAGCGCGAAAAACCAAGGCCCCTTGTTCGAAGCGCACAAAAGTGACATCTTGGCCTTCCACGAAGTAGGTGCCGTCAGGAGATTCCATTTGGCGAGGGCGCTCACGTGGCTCCCATTGGATGGGCGGCAAGCGCAGGCCAAAAACCAGCAGGCCAAGGCCTAAAAACCCAGCGGCGGCAAGACCCACAAGGAGTAAAATCCTGCCGCGCCACGACCAACGTTTGCCCCAGGCCATCACCCTCTAGGAAGGAGTGGTTGGAACGGGCTCCACTGCTGCGCGCATGGCTGCAACAATTTCAGTTGTTCCCGCAAGAGCGAGATCGAGCAGACGATCATGTACCGCGCGTGAAAACGGTTCGCGCTCGGCGGTGCCTTGCACCTCCACCAAAGCGCCACTCTCCGTGGTAATGACATTCATATCGACATCCGCATTGGAGTCCTCGGAGTAGTCGAGATCCAGTAACTCGCAGTCATTTACATAACCTACCGAAACGGCAGCAATCCAGTTTCGTAACGGCCAGGAGACTAATTTGCCGCGCTTATCTAACACCTTCATGGCGTCGTGAAGAGCAACCATCGCGCCACAAATGGAAGCGCAGCGGGTGCCGCCATCGGCCTGGAGTACATCGCAATCGACATTGATGGTGACATTAGGAAAGCCACGCATATCGACCGCAGCACGCAAAGAGCGACCGATCAAGCGCTGAATCTCAACGCTGCGGCCGTCGCGGCGCTCCACTTCGCGGCGTTTACGGCCGACCACCGAGCCTGGCAGCATGGCGTATTCCGCAGTTAGCCAGCCTTGACCGGATTCGCGGCGCCAAGGGGGAACGCCCATGGTGACAGAAGCGGTGCACAGAACGCGGGTATTGCCAGCAGCCACCAATACGGAACCCTCGGCATACGAGGTAAATTCGCGCTGGAAGCTCAGGGGGCGGAGTTGGTCGGGACGACGGCCGTCGTTGCGAATCATAGCTGAATTCTAACAACCCGACGCTGGCACAAGCGCCTTCAAGCTGCTGATCCAACCCATCGGTTGCGTTGTGGGGGAATTGCAGTCACCCCAACTTAAACCACGGGCTAGCGAAAAGTCCAGCAGCGGCCCGCTGACGCCACTGCGTGTTTCCAGCACCCCTGCCGGAGCCCAATAACGCAGCAGTTCCAAAAAACGCTGTTCGAAAGCGGCAGGCCCGGCACGCAAATAGCGCCTTAATGCACGCTCCAGATTCCACAACCAAGCAGCCAATAGATCGGTGCCATCGAGCTGCGTTTGGCCCGCCGCCGCGGCCAAGCTAATGGTGGGATAAGGTGTGAGTTCGCGCGCTGGACTGGCGTTGAGATTGAGCCCCAAGCCTAGCAACATGGTGCCGTTGCCGTCAGCGGGAAGCTCGCACAGAAAGCCCCCTGCTTTGGCGCCATCGAGGAGTAAATCATTGGGCCACTTGAGGGCTACGCGCGAACTTTCTCCGACCACGGTCACACAACAATCGGCAAGTGCGCAAGCACCAAGCAAGCCAAAGACTTCCGGCGGTAGTTGCGGTTGCTGGAGCCCTAAGGTGAGCGCTACATTGGTGCCAGCTGGGCCCGACCACCAATCGCGCGCGCTGCGGCCGCGGCCGCCGGTCTGTTCATGAGCCACCAATAGCCAGCCATCCATAGATTGGCCTTCCGCCAAACGTTGGCGGGCAGAGTCATTGCTGCTGCGGCAACAATCGAGCAACAACACTTGGCGCGCCAAACTTCGTGTTGCCGGCAAGCGACGTAGCAGCGGTTGGCGCGCGAAAATAGCCAAGGCTAGCTTAGAACTGAAACTGCTCGGAATCGCCATCTAGACGCTGGCGTAGGCGTTTGATGACGTTGCTGTGGATTTGGCAAACGCGCGATTCGGTAATCGAAAGCGCCAGGCCAATTTCACGCAAAGTAAGTCCTTCAATATAGTACATTTGCAAAATGTGCCGTTCCTTGTCGCTTAAGGAGGAAGTGATTACCTGAATCAAATCGGTACGGTGGGCGTAATCAAGGGGATTCTCTTCGCTGGATTCTCCCAGAGTATCGATTTGATTATCGATATCTGCATTTGGTGAAACGCGCCGATCACTCAAGTTGTGCATAGCGTGCGGCCGGGATTTGCCGAGATCCTTCTCCGCGATGTCTAAGCGTTCGGCAATTTCTTTATCAGTAGGTTGGCGATTGAATTTATACTGCCACTCCTCACGCATCTTCGCGGTTTTACTGTCGCGTTGCCGCGTTAAGCGCGGCACCCAATCTTGATTGCGCAGGGAATCCAGCATCGCGCCACGCACGCGGGTGCTGCAGTAGGTTTTAAATTTGATACCACGCTCGGGATCAAACTTGGTAATCGCATCCATCAAACCGAAATTCCCTTCGGAGATCAGATCATCTACATCTACCGAGCGGGGCAATTTTTTGGCTTGTTGCTCGGCCAAATACCGAACCAGCGCTTGATGACGGACCACCAGTTCATCCACAATTTCGGCGGAGCCACTCTTTTTGTAAATACGCCACAGCTCCGAGGTAGGGATTGGATCTACTTCATGATCAGCGGGCGGGGATGCTTCGGTTGGCATAGCCCGATTCTAGGAGCCCCCGTGCTCGCTTTCAGCTAGAGAAAGACACCAGACTGGTCACCGTCAAGCCGTGGAGCTTCTTACGCCCGTCAAGAAAGGCCAGTTCGATTGGGAAAAGGCATGCCACCACCTCGGCACCCGTGCGGCGCAACAGCTTCACCGAGGCCGCTGCGGTGCCGCCCGTAGCGAGCAAATCATCAATGAGCAGTACGCGTTCGCCCGCACAGGATGCATCCGTGTGAATTTCGAGCGTATCCTGACCATACTCCAAATCATAGGATTGGGCGAAAGTCTGCCAAGGCAGTTTGCCCGGCTTGCGGATGGTGATAAACCCAAGCTCCATTTGGGCAGCCATCGCCGCACCAAACAAAAAACCGCGCGACTCGATGCCTGCAATTTGAGTTGCACCGGCACTCGCAGCCAAATCGCAGAGATCATGGATGCAGGCGCCAAAGGCGGTGGCATCTTGGAGAAGCGGCGTGATGTCTTTGTAAAGGATGCCCGGCTTGGGAAAATCTTGGACATCACGCAAGTAGGCGCGGTAATCGAGACGCAGGGGGATGGGCATGTTCACATTTGCTCCGGAGCAGGTACACCGAGTAAACCAAGGCCGAGTGCGAGAGTATCCCGCAGCGCCTGAATGACGAGCAAGCGCGCATTTTCTAGTGCCAAATCACCGGTGCCAAGGACGCGGTTCTCACGATAATATGCATTGCCCGCCGAAGCAATTTTCAGCAGTGCGTGGGCCAACAACACGGGCTCGCGCTTTTGCCCGGTTTCGCGAATCGCCTGAGGCAAGCGGCCCATGGCCACGAACAACTCCTGGCCGCCTTCGAGTAAGGTGAGGTCAATGCTGTCGATGCTGGTGAGGGCACGATCAGCCTTGCGCAGAATCGAGCAACAGCGCGCATGGGAGTACTGCAAATACGGGCCAGTATCGCCTTCAAACGACAACACTTCGTCCCAATCGAAAACCACGTCTTTTTGGCGCTGGTGTTTCAAATCGTGAAACACCACCGCGCCGACGCCCACCATTTCCGCAATGGCCTCTTTATTTGGAAGCTGCGGATTTTTTTCTTCTACTGCCGCGCGAGCCAATTCCACGGCTCGGTCTAGTACTTCGGAAAGGCCAATCACGCGCCCGGCACGGGTGGAGAGCTTACCCTCCGCGAGCCGAATCAAACCAAAAGGCACATGTTCCATACGCTCTTGCCAAGTGGCTCCGCAGCGCTTGAGTACGGCTTTGAACTGTTGAAAGTGCAGGGTTTGCTCGGCGCCAACCACATACAAAAGTTGGTCAAAATGAAACTCCTCCCAGCGTGATTTTGCCGCCGCCAGATCGCGCGTGGCATAGAGCGTGGTGCCGTGCGCAGTTTTGACTAAACAAGGTGTTTTGATGCCCTCGGATTCTAAGTTGACAATGGTAGCGCCATCGGAAAGCTCGGTGACCCCACACTCATCTAGCCACTGGCTCAAGGCTTCGAGCTTATCTTCATACCAGGATTCGCCGCGCACAAAATCAAAGGTGATGCCGAAACGGGCGTACACTCGTTCAAATTCACGCAACGACAATTCGGTGAAGTGGCGCCATGTTTTGCGCGTTTCATTTTCAACGCCCGACTCTAATTTCTGAAAGGCAATTTTGGCGTCGGCAGCCAAGGAAGAATCTGCGGCTTCCTCGGCATGAAAGCGTACGTAAAGTTGAAGCAACTCCGCAATCGGATCTGCTTGGAGATTTTCTTCCGAGCCCCAGCGTTGCCAGGCCGCCACTAATTTGCCAAACTGCGAGCCCCAATCGCCGATGTGATTGATGCGAATGACCTTGTGGCCGAGGTGTTGAAAAATGCGTGCGAGCGCCGCACCGATGACGGTGGTGCGCATATGACCCACATGCATTGGTTTGGCAATATTCGGTGACGAAAACTCGACGATGGTGGTCAAGCCCTGTTGACCACTGGCAAAATCTGCCGTGAGGGCCGAAGACAGCACCACGTAGGCCAATCGTTGCGGGTCAATTTGGAAGTTCAAAAACGGACCGATGGCGGTTGCGCAGACATCGGCAATATGTAGTTCCGCAGCAAGTTTCGCGGCTAGTTGCGGAGGGCTGCAAGCTGCAGCCTTGGCAAAGCGAAAACACGGAACCGCGAATTCGCCATGGGCTTCCTCGCGAGGCCGCTCCAACACCAGCACAGCAGGCTCCAAATCCAGAGCCGTAGCAAGCGCCGCGCGGATGGCGTCGGCGAAGAAATCAAGCCCGTTGGGCTGTTTAGGTGCGGAGTGAGTGGCCATCAGCAGAATTCCCGAACAAGGGGGTCAGCAGGGTTTCTACAGAGAATCCTAAGGCCGCGGAGATTTCCGCGCCGTGTAGTTCGCCAAGCTCGGCCGCGCGCCGCAGCCAGGAGGATTCGCCGTAACGGGTGTACAAATCGAAGTGCCGTTGGGCGATGGGCACGATGGTAGTGTGTTGCACGCTCGAATCAGCATAGCTCAACACGCTATCGAGTAGCTGCCAGGGCACGGGCTCAAGCGCATCAAAAGCGGATTTGGTTACCGACGAACTCCAGGGCGCGGCAGCGGCAACTTCTGCGCGGCTGCGTCCTTTGAGCCAGTGGGTGAGGCAGCCGCGGCCAGCAGCTTCGTAGCCGCGCGCGCGCATCATCACAAAACCGGTCCAGCCATGTAAGGGCCCATGCGTTTTGGCGCGGCCGATGTCGTGCACTAGAGCTTGCGTAATCAGCAAGTCCACATCCAGTGGATGCTTGGCAGCCAGTAACGCTTGGCCGATGACACCTGCAACTTTGGCGACCTGACGGCAATGATGCGGCCAAGCCTCATGGGGTGGTGCGTGTTCAGCCAGCAGTAACTCGGCGGCGGCGAGCGACAGCTGCATACTTAGGGAATGCTTTTGAGGGAACTCAAACGCAGCGCCGCGCGGAGGAGGGTGCGTTTGAGATCCTGATGTTGGAGCAGAGTTACCGCGGCGCTTTGGGTTAGCCAACCGCTGTCTTGATGCTCCTCGGAAAGTTGCAGTGGGGTGGTGATGGCGCGTGCGGCCAGGAAATACACCACACGTTTGAAAGTGCTGCTGGCTGCGTCGGGTTGATAGATGGAAGTATCGGCGAAATTCTCCATCAAGTCAGCGGGGGTCAAAACGATTCCAGTTTCTTCAGCCACTTCACGAATCGCGCCCAGGACTAAAGATTCTCCGCTTTGCAAATGACCTTTGGCAAAACTCCAAGTGCCGTGGCGGCGATTTTGTAAGAGCAAAAACTCAGGTTCAGCCGCTGCAGCACGCCACAGCACCACACCTGCGGCGAGGATTGGGTTGGCGGCACTGCCTAACACAGCAGGGGGATTTGGGGAGGGCGTCTCCACGGCTTGATTCTAACTTGGCGGGCAGAGTTACAATCTTGCCATGCAGGTCGCGCAAAGCGCAGCTCTCAGCCTTCGGGCCACTCTCGTCAATCGACGTGTGGTGGGGCCCGATGCTTTTGTCCTAGAGCTGGAAGTCCCGGACATGCCGCCAAGGCTTGCGCCTGGGGTGTTTGCCATGTTGTCCCCAGCTGCAGGCGGCAGCCAGCAGATTGCCCGGCCGTTTAGTATTTATGATCGGCCGACGGCACAGCGCTTCACTTTTCTGATCCAACAGTTGGGCCTTGGTACCCGTGAATTGGTGGAGCTTGCGCTCGGCGCGGAGATTCTTTGCACCATGCCACTCGGCAACGGCTTTGAAGTCGCCACGGCGAGTGAAGATGTCGTGATCCTCGCCGGCGGAGTAGGGAGTGCGCCATTTCTACAGTATGTGCGGGAACGCATTGCGGCCGGAGCTGGAGCCAACACTCACATGATTTTGGGAGCACGTTCGCGTGAGCGTTTGTATGACGTCGCCTCTTTTGAGAATCTGTCTTTTGATTTGCGCGTGGCCACCGATGACGGCAGCCGCGGTTTTCACGGTCATGTCATTGCGGCTTTAGCGGCAGCTTTAGACGCGGGGGAACTGAACTCCGCGGCACGGTTTTTGGCCTGTGGCCCAAGCGGTTTGCTCCATGGTTTTGCTTCTTTTGCGCGCGAACACAAGTTGCGCGCCTGGCTGAGCCTGGAAACTTATATGGGCTGTGGTTTTGGAGTTTGTAATGGCTGCCCGGTGGCCACCCAAGCGGATGGCCCCTTGGGTGCTTGGCCGTACGCGCGCACTTGCATCGACGGCCCGGTGTTCTCTCTCGACGCCATTCAATTTTAGTTATGGAACGCTGGGCCATCCAAATCGACAAGGAGTATCTGAAATACTCCGCGGCACACTTTTTGATTTTCCCCGATGGCTCGGCTGAGCGTCTGCACGGGCATAACTATCGGGTTTTTTGTGAAGTAGGTGGACCGCTTTCGGAGTTTGGTCTGGTGTTGGATTTCCAGAAAACCAAGCCTTTGATTCGCGCCTTAGTCGATCACTTGGATGAACATTGGCTCATTCCCGGAGAGCACCGCGAACTCACTTGGAATGAGCGCGAAGATGGGGTGGTGGAGGTGCGTTATCGTGAGCGTTATTACGCGGCCCCCAAGGAAGATGTACGCATTTTGCCGATCAATAATACTTCGGTGGAAAACATGGCCGCTTGGCTCGGACGTCAGCTGAAAGCCAGCATTGAACAGCATTTCCCCGAAGTCGTCATCGATGAAATTATGTTGGCGGTGGAAGAAAGCCCTGGCCAGCGCGGTGTGTGGCGCTTGCGTGCCAATGGATAAAACCGGCGACTGTCTCCAGTCGCCGGCACCCATCATGGCAGTAGCAATCATTTAATGAACGCCGCCTACAAGCTAATGACGGATGCTCCAGTGGCTACCTTGAGCAAAAATAGAAAAAAAGTTGGGAGGCTCTACGATGACGTTAGAATCTGCCTCCCACTTCCAAGCTGGCCCACCGCTGGCCTGGGAGCGGGAATACGGTCGGGGCGTAGCGCAGCCTGGTAGCGCGTTGCACTGGGGGTGCAGAGGTCGGAAGTTCAAATCTTCTCGCCCCGACCATTTTTCATTTACGCAGGCCGAGTGGCTTATTTACTCGCGGCAGCCTCGATTTTGTACAGTGAGCCACTTAGCGTCAAAATGTACATTTCGCCAACGGCATCCACAGCGAAGCTCACCAGCGTCGCCAAACGCTTCTCGCTGTTGAAGGCCTCGCTATGGTTCACGCGCTGCACTTGAGCGCCATCCAACACTCGGAAGCTGCCCACAGCTCCGCTGCAGTAATCACCATAGAAATAGACGCCATCTAAGGCGGGGATGGCCATGCCGCGGTACACATAACCGCCGGTAACCGAGCAATGCCCAGCTTCGCCACCTTGCCCGTATTCATGCAGCGGCGCCACCATGGTGGGCAATGGCTCAGGAGGGTTAGGATCGAATTTGTGATTGCCTTCGAGGATCCTCCAGCCGTAGTTTTCACCACCTTTGGAAGTGCCTGCTTGCCAAGAGATTTCTTCCCAAGCGTTTTGGCCGACATCGCCGAAGTAGAGATCGCCGTTCAACGGATCGAAACAAAAGCGCCATGGATTGCGCACGCCGTAAGCCCACACTTCGTCTCGAAAAAGAGGGTTGCCGACGAAGGGATTGTTGCTTGGAATGGCATAGGGGTCGCCGTGATCGACATCAATCCGCAGGATTTTCCCGAGTAGATTCTGGCCATTTTGTGCGGCGTTATGTGGATCGCCACCTGCACCGCCATCACCCATGCCAATGTAAAGGAAACCATCAAGCGGCCCAAAGGCAATCATGCCACCGTTGTGATTGGCCCATGGCTGTGGAATGGTGAGCAGGTTTTTTTCACTGGCCGGATCTGCAACCCATTGCTTGAGATCCACGGTGAAGCGTGAAACACGCGTGGAGCCGTCATGATCGGTATAGTTCAAAAAAACCCATGGCTTGTCCGGAAACAACGGATGAAAGGCCATGCCTAACAAACCGCGTTCTGATTCCACACTGACTGTTTGACTGAGATCGATGAAATCGAGAGCGCGTGGGATACCACTTTCCACGACCCGCAGGCGGCCCTCCTTCTGAAGCACAAACCAGCGCTCGGCATCGAGCGGATCGCCGAGCATAAAAGTTGGGTTTTTGAAGCCGTCGGCAACCTTGCGCAGCTGCAGAGGCGGTAACGCGGTTTTCTCCGCGGCAGCCAGCGGTGGGCTAGTGGTGAGCTCCTGCGGGGTTTGCGCAGAAGGGGAGCAAGAGAGCAGCAGCAGAGTTTGCAGCAGCAGGGGGGTGACCGTCGGAAGCATGCCTAAAGACTACTTCTTCGGGTAGAAGTCCAAAGCCCAGGCCGCCCATTGAGTATCGAATTCTTCTGGAGTCATGCCCCATGCTTTTTGTAAGGCATCGACTTGGCGCTCCATCATCATCTCTGGAGTCACCGTAACCCCATCTTCAAACGGTTCTTTCATCAAGTGAATCCAAGTTTTGAAGCCGTCAGGTTGGTTGTTCATCAGGAAATCGACCCGTGACCACGACATCATATGTTCCGTGTATTTCATGTTTTCAGGATCCTTGAACACCGCGACTTCTGTGAAACTGGGGGCAACTCCGTTTTCAATGCGCGCGCGAATCTTGGGTCTCCAGTTCCAAATATTTTTATCATCTTCTGAGAACACCCGATCACGGGTGAAATAGTTGCGCTTTTCATCAATTTGCCGCGCTTGCCAATGGGCCATGCCAACCACCATCCATTCCGGTAATGCGTGGCGGTAATAACGATAGCCATTGAGCAGGTTCATCGTGAGGCTGTACACAAACAAGCAGTGCATGGTTGTGTCCGAGGACATGCCATCATTTTCTGCAGCCACGGCGAAGAACAGGACGCCGTCACGCGGAAACATATGGCGAATGGGTTCGGAACCATCGTTGTGTAAAAAACCACTGCGGTAGCGCCCGAGACTGGATTCCTTACCCATAAACATCAGGTTGAACTTGGCTGCCATACCGAGGTAAGGCCCCTCACCCATATAAACGCCATTTTTCATTTGGCCAGGACCGGTGGGGAAGTCGCTTTCCGTAACACCTAAAAGCTTGGATATTTCCGCGTACAAATCTTCGGCGCGCATGGCATACAAGTGCAAGCGTAGCCACGGATCCAGCGTTTTTGCCTTGAGTGAGATATTAGGCAGGATTTGGTCGAGGCGTTTGAGTTCGGCTTTAATCTTGTCCTTTTCTAATTTGCTGCTCTTATCGATGACGTATAAGGGCAAAGAAAAGCCGTAGCGAAAGTGTGCAGTTTCCACCCAGACCACATCCGCCCCGCCGAGGCTCTCATCGATATCTGCAGTGCCATGGCCATCGGCCCAATGAAAACTCCCATTTGCGACATAGCCGGCCTTGAGCATGGCGGCTTCGTCATTTTCGGTGTACGGGTCTTCTAGGTACTTCTTTTTTGCTGCGTCTTCTTTTTCCTTCTTGCCCTTTTGCGCAGAGAGGGGTGAAACGCACAGCAGGATTGCGAGCAGGAGTAGCGGAAAGTGCTTCAGCATAGTTTCAATAGTAAAGCCGCCGCCGGTGGTGACCGACGGCGGCTAAGTGAAATCGGTCTTAAAGACCGGCGTTGGCGACCGGGCTGTTTACTTGGGTTGGTTGCTCATCGGCATTTTTCAGGCCGAGTTCAGACAACAAAGCCTCTTGTTTCTTAAGGTCAGCCAGTTCCGTACGGGCTTCCTTCAGACTATTGGTCAACTTTTTGAGTTTACGGGAGTCTGGACCGCTCTTTTCCACTTCATCATCCACGGCGATTTCAAGACGCGCGATTTTGGCATCCAAAACATCGTAGCCGGAAAGAATCTTTTCGATTTCTTTGACGGTTTTCTCAGCCGGGTTTTTGTACTCACGATCGAGCATGGTGTACAAGTGACTGGTGAGTTCTGCACGCGACATATCGCCGCGCAAAGCGAGTGGCTCCGAGCCATCCCAACGGGCCACAAACAGGTGTGGTGGATGCTCTTCTGGGAACAGATTGCCGTAAGGATGGTTATCTTCCAGAACTTCGATGGGCAATTTCACGCAGTTGAACCAGCGCGTCATGATCAAGGTCCGCTCATTACCGCCGTCTCGTGAAAGGAGGGCATCATCGGTGCCGTTACACAGGCGGCATTCGCGCAGCACCAACAGTGGGCGGCGATCTTTGCCAGCGATTTCGTAGAAGGCTACTTGCGTATCAAGAGCACGCCGCACAGCTTTCGAAACCGTGCCACTATCCTGGGCGGAAGCCGCCAAGTTCACCAATTGGTGTACCGGATAATTCCACTTCATCTTTAACAGAGTTTTGGCAGTTTTACCGTGCTCTGTTGGTAACGCGGCTTTTGCACCACCACCTGTACCTGGACCGGCAGCCGGTCCGGAAGGAGTGGCTGGAGCACCAGGAGTTCCAGGAGTGGTTGGAGCCGTGGGGCTCGCACCGCCAGGACCAGTTGTATCACCAGGTCCACCATATCCGGCACCCCCACGGGGTCCCGAGCTACCACATCATTGTGGGGTGGCAGAGAGCGGACTGGCGAAAGAGGCCACGGCCGCGGCGGCGAGTACGAAAGAGAGGAGTTTGTTCATGATTGGTATTGTTGGAACCAAGACTAAGTCAAGGATATCAAGCAAACCGCCCTTGTAACCCTCATTTGGCGGGGAAATAGGGAATTAACCCGAGAAAAGCGTATTCCAGCCACCCATCCTTGCGCCCTATTTGGGCCAACCTTCGTAGACCAACCAATCAACTAAACTAAGTGCCGCACGGTATTTACGCGCGGCATCTGCGGCTTCTGGGAAGCTTTCTGCAGGTGATAGGAGCAAACTGGAGCCACTCCAGCGCATGCTGTCGTAGCCATCGGGCCTCATCAGCAAGCCACCTTGACTGCATAACACTAGGCCAGAGGCATTGAATCCCAAGTGCTGTTCCCGGTGGTCCAGCATACTGGTGCCGAAGCCACGATACCCAGCTTCACCTAAACCTGCTGCATGGAAAAGTGTGGGTGGGATGTCCTTATGGGAACCAGCGAAAGAAGTATCGATCTCGAATTGATCGGCAATGTCCGCCGGCATCAACAACAAAAAAGGTACGGCGCGTTTGAGCAAGATTTCCTGTTGCGAAAACGGAATGCCCATACTTGCGGTGTGGTCGCCAGTGACGCCAACAATCGTGCGTTCCAACATGGCGGAACTTTCCATACGGTTGAGCCATTTGCCAAGTTCGTGACAGGAATATTGATACGTGGCCATCTGCATTTTCTGCGTGCTGTCAAGCTCGCCCGCGCGCGCTAACAATTCTGCTTGCGGATGCAGGGTGGATATTTCTAAGTTTGCTGGCAGTCCGTGCGGCGGATGATTGGTAGTGGTAAACACGACTAAGAACAACGGCTTTTCCGCAGCGCGTAGGCGGTCGTCTACTGCGCGGAAAAGATGTTCATCCCAAATTCCCCAAGGGCCACCATCGACGTCTTTTTGCAGTCCATAACTGGCCATAAAATCCTCTTGGCCGCGGAATTCATCAAAACCTTGGAGGGGTAGGAAAGTATCTAAATCGCGCCATTTTTTCGGCCCACCATAATAAAAGGCGGTGTCGTAACCTTGTGCTGCAAAGAGCGAGGCAGTGCTGGTTGGGAAATGTTTGTCCTTGAGTTCCGATTGCGAAAGTTGGCGGGTGCCTGGGCGGTAGGGGAGGTTGAGCGCCAAGCTTAAAATGCTGCCAGCAGAAATGTTATCGGCTGGTAAGAATCGTTCAAAAAGAGCACCTTGATCGAAATAGTGTTGGGCGGGGCCGAGTAAGTCGAATGCGGGATTTTGATAGTGCAAGAAATCGGTGGAGAAACTCTCCATCACAATCAGCACGACGTGCGGTTTGCCTACTACTTGGGGCGTAGGCGAAAAAACTTTGGTCGGTAAGCGCTCCACCAACGGCCCCTCGTTTTGCGCAGCTTGGCCGTTGGTGAATTCGAGCAAAGCTAGTTGTGGATCGGTGCCATAGCCGAAGCGCTGGGCAATCGACAGCGGCTCTTCCGCGATGCGCAACCACACCGTTTCAGCAAGTTTTTCGATGCCATTTTCCGGTACGGCGCGCACGAAAGTGGTTTGCGGATATTGCTCACGCAGGCTCACAAAAAGTGGCGTGAGAGGTGTCGAACACAAAACCACCACCAACAGAACGTGCAAGGAAATGTGTTGATTGAGGGCGCGGTCCACCGCGTCTTCGGCTGGGGTGTGCGCGACGTGAAAAAAGTCTGTGAAGTGAAAAGCGCGGCGGATGACGCGAAACACCAAATACTCCAAAAACAACGCCAGCACCAAGTAGACCAGCAGCGGATTATTTTGCCAAGCACCAATCAATACCGCGCCGAGGTCATCATCAATGGCGCCGAAAGCGACGATGTTAAAGTGACTGCCGAAATGGGAGTAATAGATTTGATCGGCGGCTAATGCAATGATTAGGAGGGTAATGCCGAAAGTCCAATAGAGCGAAGATGAGATCAGCCAGCGATGCCATTTGCGCAGCGTGCGGTTGCGCATCCACAACAGAGAAAGAGTGGGCGGCAGCGCAAAGAGCAGCAGAATTCGTAAGTCGTGTAAGAC
>CALFOT010000008.1 GCA_937919925.1 uncultured bacterium
GCCATCATCATACAAACTTTATGGAATGGTTTTGGGGGATATTAGAAATATTTAAAATTTGGCCGATCGGGATCGTCGAGACTGACCTGCCCCCCAATCGCTCGCACAGCGATTCGATTGACACGGTGTCAGTTGGAACGCTAATGCTCCAAGGGGGTCTACATTCCACTTCCAGCGAGGCCTTTTACTTTGGTAGTTGTGCAGGAAGAAGGGGGCAGGCAGCAAGGCAAAATACACTTCGCGTTAATTGTAGATGGCTCAATATTTTAAATAGATCATGATGTCAGGCCACCTTGTGTGAAAAATGATTCTGAAATACGACCTTTGACAATCTTTCCTGCACACCGCTAGACTTGGTTCGTCCGCACCCGACTAGGGTCGGTAACCCCTCCCTTGATCTCATAAAAGGAAATCATGTCTTTCAATAAATTCGCTTTGTTCGGCGCCAGTCTGATTCTGGTTGGCACGAGCTGTCAAATGGTGGCTCAAGGGCCACAACTCACAACCGGCACGCAGCGCAGCGCTGTAGGCCTCGGCTACGAAACGACCACCGCCTCGGCGCCCAGCTACAACGATCTTGACGTAACCAGCCTATTGCTGAACGTGTCGCACGGCTGGTTCGTCGCAAACAATGCAGAGATTGGTGGCAAGCTCATTTACGAAGGCAGGGAGGCAGATGACGGCGTAACGAAGTCTGAATTTGATGCATACCTGCTAGCAGCCTTTGCCCGCTTTTACTTTGACGGCGGCACGAACCTGTACCCCTATGTCGAGGGGCTCCTCGGAATCGGAAACGTAGACTTTGGTACATCTGACGATGACTTCATGCGCATGAGTCTTGGTATAGGCGTCATGAACTTCCTCACCGAGTCCACCGCGCTGGATGCAATCGTCAAGTACGAAAAAGACTCCTATGATTTATCCGAGGTGGACATCGAAGGGATTAGGATGGAGTTGGGTTACTCGGTGTTCTGGTAACACCGCGCTTCAAGGCTAGGGCGCTTCGGTGCCCTGGCCACTGGATCCACTACTCGTTACTGAGCTAGCAGCATCTTCAGGCGATACGCCAGGGCGTCGGCGGCGAGCCCTATTTGCGGAATCAGTGCCTTGGAACGTAGAGACTGCGTTAATCCCAGGCCAGTTTTCGGGTGGAATCGATGGTGGATGGTGCGCCCATCAAGCGCAAGGAGACCTTCGTCCATCGCGCGGTGATGATTGCGGCAAAGGCACAAGCCGTTATCCACGGCGAGCCCTCGCTCCTGGAATTTCGCAACCGGAAGCAGGTGTGCGCCCTCGAGCAGCTGAGGTACGCCAGTTGGGCAGACGGCGCATTCTGTTCCAAAGTTTGCGAGCACTCGGTTTCTCCAACCTTGCTGTCCCTGCCGCCGTTTTGTCTTTGTGTCGAGCAGCTTCATGCTGGTATCGCCGTTTACCAGTTGCTGTGTGATGGCTAAACCCGTGGCCAGATCGCCGGATTGTGATTTCCAAATTTGCGGACCCTCGGCGGCCACCATGTCTGGTTAGGTTCCCCACACAAACTGAATATTGTGGGCTTGTCCCGTGTAACGAAACTCCTTTACATATGACCTAGCAGTCCAGGGGGTCGATTCCTGCCTCTCAGCGCTCCCATCAGGGAGCAGGAGAGAGACTGAGATGGACCCTGAAAGAGAGAATCAGACGCAGCAAGCCGCGGGCTCCGGGAGGGCCGCGGAAGCGGGCCGGACGGAGCCCGCGGAGCGGGCTACCTCGCTCGCCGCAAACACCAAGTACAGCGCGCAGCAGAAGCTCGCGATTCTGCGCGCTTACGCCGCCAGCCCGTCGGGGATGCGTGACTTCTGTGCGCAGCATGGCCTGACCACCGCGACGCTGTGCGCCTGGCGAAAGCGCTTCGACGAAGAAGGCGAGGCGGGCCTCGAGCCCCGCCCAAACCCGCGCAACAAAAAGGGCCGCCGCCGTGGTCCCTACACTCCGGATCAGCGCCGCCAAGCGGTGGAAGCGTATGCGACCTCCGGCCTCTTGTTGGCGGATTTCTGCCGCGTGTGGGGTGTCGGTTGCTCGACTCTGAGCAAGTGGCTGAAGCGCTATCGCGAGGACGGTCCCCAGGGGCTGGAGACTCGCAAGACCGGCAAGCGAAAATCACCTGCGCATGCCACGCCGGATGAGGTGAAGGAAAAGGTCCGCGCGACGAAGCGCCAAAACCCGAGCTTCGGACTGCGCAAGGTCCGCGACTGGCTTTTCCGTTTTGAAGGCAAGAAGGTGTCGACGACCACGGTGAAGAAGGTCCTGCAGGAGGCCGACCTCCACGACCCACCAAAGCCGCAGAAGAAGCGCAGGAAGAAACCGGTGGTGCGCCGTTTTGAGCGCTCAAAGCCGCGAGAGCTTTGGCAGTCGGACATCACGTCCTTCTTGCTGCCGCGGACGGGTAGACGGCTCTACCTCACTGTCTTCCTCGACGACCACTCGCGCTACATCGTCGGCTGGCAACTGGCGACGCACCAAAGAGTGGAGCTGGTGATCGAAGCCCTGCTTGAGGGCATTGCCCGTTTCGGTAAGCCACGCGAAGTGCTGACCGACCAGGGCCGGCAGTATTTTGCGTGGCGCGGCAAGAGTCGTTTTCAAAAGCTGCTGCATAAAGAAGGTATTCAACACGTGGTGTCGCGTGCGCATCATCCGCAGACGCTTGGGAAAACGGAGCGCTTCTGGGCGACGGTGAATGCGGAGCTGTGGGAGCGTGTGCGGATGAACGATTTGGTCGAGGCGCGGGTGCGGATGAGTCACTTCATTCAGCACTACAACCACTTTCGGCCGCATCAGGGGATTGATGGTGCGGTGCCGGCGGATCGTTTCTTCGGCGCGGAAGACGCGATGCGCAAAACGCTTGAGGGAAGCATGGAGCACGAACTTGATCGTGCTCTTGCAGAGCCTAAGCGCGAGGCGGTGTACCTGTTTGGGTGTGTCGGCGGCAAGAGCGTGTCGCTGCACGGAGAAGGCGGCCGGATTGTCGTGCAGACGCCGGATGGCCAACAACGAGAGATTGCCATGAGTGCCCTCGGAGGGGCAGTAAACGATGGAAAGGAAGCGACGGACGGGAAAGAAGAGAGCGTCATTTCAGGTGCCGAAGAAGATGCCGCTTGGGGTGCGGGAGCTGTGGCGCTCGGCGACGGAGGAGGAGCAACAGCGCGCGCATCGTCAGGCGACGGTGGTGCTTCAGCTGTGGCTTGGTCGGAAGACGAAGCAGGAGGCGGCAGAGGAGCTGGAGGTGAAACCATTGAGGATTTGGCAGCTCTCGCAGATGGCGGTTTCGGGTATGGTCGCGGGCTTACTGAAGCAGCCGCGCAAGGGCCGTGGGCAGCTGGCGACGAGTCCGGAGGACGATCCTCGGGTGCTGAGGAAGCGCATCCATCAACTCGAAGAGGAGGTGAAATCGATGGAGCGACTGGTGCAACTGGTCCGGGATCTTCCGCTTTCGCAGGCGGAGACGAAAGGGGAAAAAAAGGTGGCCATGGGAAGTCCGAAGAGAAGTCGGGCGACGGCTGGTGGCGGCGGGAAGACTTTCTCGAGGAGGGCTGGGAATGATTGCTCAGCTGCTCGGGGTGTCGCGCCAGACACTGTGGTCGTGGAAGCGGATGGCGATGACGCCGCCGCGGGCAATGGGTCGGCCGCGCCCTGATGTGTCGTCGGTGCGCGCATGCTTGTGCGCGGTGCGACGGGTGATGCGGGTGGAGGACTTTGGCATCGGTGGTGAGCGGGCTTGGCGCATGCTTGAACAGCGCTACCCACTGCGGCTGGTACGTAGCTGCGTGAAGACTTGGAAGGCGCGGGACCATGCGCTGGCGCGTCGTCGCTTTGCTGCGCGCCGCGTGTCGCTGCAGGTGGATGTGCGCGATGCGGCGTGGACGATTGACGGCACGCAGGTGGGTCGTGATGATCAAGGCAGAAAGCAAGCGCTGGAGCTTGGTCGAGAGCTACGCAGTTTGGGGTACTTGCCGGCAGAAGTCGGTGGTCCGCGCTGTGGGGTGGACGTGATCGCGGTGCTGGAAGCTGGGCGTCGCGCGCGCGGCTGCTTGCCGCTGGTGGTCATTAGCGATAATGGTACGGAGAATGTGAACGCGGAAGTGGCGGCGTATTTGCGTGGTCATCGAATCGTGCACATGCGCAGCGCGCCATACGTGCCGCAGCACAACGGCTGGGCGGAGCGCGGTGTGCGCGAGGTGAAGGAGGCGATGCGCTGCTCGGCGGGTGTGGTGAGTACGCGAGCCGAGCTGCAGGGGCTTGCAGATGCTGCGATTGTGCGGCTCAATGAGACTCGCCTGCGCGGCAGTCGTGGCTGGCAGACCAGCGCGGAGATCACGGCAGCGGAGCTGCCAGCAGAGGTCCTGGTGGATCGGAAAGTCTTCTACGCGGCAGCGTGCTCTGCCGCGGAAGAGGCCATGCGTGACCGGAAGACTGGTCGTGCTAGACGGATGGCGGAGAGGTCCGCTATCCTGCAAACCATGGAACGATTTTTCTTGATACGATTAACCCGAGGCAGGACTCCCCTGGCATGGTCATAGGTAAAGAACTTTCGTGTACGGTACAGATGCCGCAGCATTATGCTCCTTCGAAAAGCTGCACAGCATGTGCGCAACAATGGTGGGTGCCTTGGATGATATTCCCCTTTGGTTAGGTGAGATTAGGCCTGTGAGCGAGCTGCCCGGCGAAGCTGAGCGAGTAATTCGTTCACAAAGGAAGAGAGGCGGTGCCGAATTTCAATAACAAGGAATTGAATAGGCTCTTGATCGTGACCTGCCCGCTCCTAGCACAACTGGCATTGCTACTCTTCCTTTTGGGGGAGCAAGCTGGCCGGAGGAAACAAATGTCACAGAAAAAGCGGCAGGGGAGCGGCCGGAGTTTGACTTTGGTGAATTCTCGAGTCGGCTCATCACCTTCCTACTTTTTCTGGCAGCCTTCGTCTTCTTTCTTGGACCATGCTTTTCTCTCTATAAAATTGCAGAAGTGAACGGGTGATGTTCTTATGCTTGCCTGAGCTTCCAAGGATGTGCATCCGCCATGCTGAACAGCCAAACCCCCATGCTTGATTCCCTATTCCTTCCCGATTCTCTGCTCGATGATTCTTCCCACTCGGAGCATGAAGTATTTCTAGCGCTCCAAGACAGCCTAGGGCCAGGGTGGACGGTGTTCTCTTCGGTCCATTGGACCTATCGCAACAGCAAGAGCAAGTACCGCGATGGCGAGGCTGATTTCGTATTGTTCCACCCAACGTTGGGTTTGCTGGTTTTGGAAGTCAAGGGTGGTGGTATCGAGTTTGATCCCAATCGGGGGCATTGGTTCACAGTTCCAGTCGGTGAAGAACGCCAAAAGTTAAACCGTAGTCCGTTCACGCAAGCGCGGTCGAATCTCTATGCCATCGTCAAAATCCTGCGTCTCCATACGGGCGAAAAAAACTTGCCAATCCAGTGGGGGTATGGCGTGGTGTTTCCCAATGTGGTGGATCTCACAAATTTAGTAAACCGTCACCCGCAAGCGCCAGAGGGCATTGTGGCCTGCGCAAACGATTTGCCTTTTCTTGGCGCATGGTGTGAGCAACTTGCACGCGGGTGGATGAGGCATGAGCCAGATTACTTCGAAGACCTAGGCGCACATCGAGCTCTTTTGGTGCGCGATGAATCCACCCCGAT
>CALFOT010000009.1 GCA_937919925.1 uncultured bacterium
GGGCCCCGGCCAATCCAGCTCCGACGCAGGCTGCCATCATTGCTGTCAAGCGCGAGTTACGCAGACTGGTGTCTCCGAGCGAAAAACCAAGGAACAATGCGAGTGACGCTAAGGCCACAATGTTCTCCACGCGATAACGTGCGGGCTGACGCCATAGCCGCCAGAACAACGCACCAAACCACCAAAGCATGGCAAATAAACCAAGTGATCCGGTAGTTGCGGCAACCTGCATAAATGAGCTATGCGCTTGTTGGTGTTCCGCATTGACCTCAGGGAAGCCTTCCATGCGGCCATCTTCGTACATAGCATCAAGTTCAGGACGAAAATTCCCTGGACCCACACCAAGCACTGGATGCTCCGCATACATACGACCGGCAGCGGTCCACATAATGCGCCGCTGACTCATACCCTCCCCGTTATCGAATAGCTCCCAACGTGTTTCCCAAAAACGCGCGCCAAGGTCACCTTGCAAAGCAAAAGGTGCGGCCACTAAAAATGGCGATAGCCACAGAAGTAGACGCAGGCGGTGGCCGCGGGCCAAAAAAACGACCACAACAATCCCCATTAACAGGGCCACAAGGGCTGCGCGAGTGGCATTCATGATGATGCCTTCAAGGTGCAACACTCCACAGACAAAACACAGGATGGACCACTTTCGGCTGGGACTCCAGCAAAAGAAAATCGTGGCCAATAGGAAGGCGTTGGCCATGGTAGCGGAATAGGTCAATATGGTCACAAAGCCGGAAAAGCGTAAGTCCTCGGCATGGGTGGAACCCAAATCAGCGAGCAGCGCCAGGCCCCCAGCTGCGGCTGTGGCACCAACAAAAGCCCCTGCAACCATGATGAGGCGTCTGCGGCTAGTGAAAGCGGCGGCTGCAGGAAAGATCAGTAGCAGTGGATAGAGGCCGCGGATTTCATCCCAAGCCAGCGGCGCTGGAGAACGTAATCCACCGGCGACTAAAACGGCAATCCAGGCCGCCGTCGGCAGAATGAGGCTGGACATCTTGCCAAAGCTCGCGACGCGTAGACATGCGAGGCCACCGAGCAAAGCCAAAACCATACCAATGGAAAAACCGGCGGTACTCCAAGGCAGTGACAACGCCAAGCACATCAAGCCCAAAAAGGCGATGCCGCGCGCGCGGCTGACTGCGCGCGAAGTCAAATCTTGCCCCCCGCATAGAGGCGTGCAAGTTTTGAATAGCGCAACCATTCATAACGCGCACTCAAACGGGCCAAGGTGAGCCCAGCAGCGCCGTCTAGAAAACCACGACGCAACACATAAGATTTTAAAAACTGCAGCGGCGGTTGCACAAACATCCGCAAGCGCGGCCACTGTCGCTTTTCTTCGTACAAAAGTTCCGACGCCAAGCTTGTGTAGCGGTCCATTTTGGTGAGATGATGTTGATAGTCGCGGTAAGGGAAGTGCAGTAAATCGCCTTTGAGCAGTCCACTTTCCCCCTGGAGAACCATTTTCTCATGCACCTTGCGCCCGCCCCAACGCCCGCGTCGCCGATCTATCAGGCGTAACTTTCGATCGGGATACCAACCGCCATGGTGAATCCAGCGGCCCAGGTGGAAGAAGAGCCGCGGCATGAAGTAGCCTGGCAAAGGTGGTTCAGCACCATTTTGAAACAATGCCGTTACCGCAACAATCAATTCCGATAACAACCGTTCGTCGACATCCAAACTCAGGACCCAGTCAAAACGAGCGGCATCAATCGCCGCGTTTTTCTGCTCGATAAAGCCATCAAAGGGCCTTTCAACGACCACAGCGCCCATTTTTCTGGCCAACTCCACCGTGCGATCCGTGGATCCGCCATCCACCACAACCA
>CALFOT010000010.1 GCA_937919925.1 uncultured bacterium
ATTCCCCACCACGTGCTTCATTGCGGAAGGCATGTTTCGCCAAGCGATCCTCCAAAGAATGGAAAGAAATCACTGCTAAGCGGCCGCCGGGTGCCAGCAAACGCGGAGCCGCGTGCAAAAACGCATCAATCTCATCCAACTCACGATTCACTGCAATGCGCAACGCTTGAAAAGTACGCGTGGCGGGGTTGTGGCCACTGCGCCCCCCAGGAATGGTGCGGCCAACCAAATCGGCCAACTGCGAAGTACGCAGCAATGGCCCAAAACGGCGTTGTTTGACAATTGCGTTGGCGATGCGACGCGAAAAGCGCTCCTCGCCATAGACGCGCAGCCACTTCTCGATTTCATCCTCGGAGGCATTGGCCAAAAGGACCGCTGCCGAAGTCTTTTGCATGGTGCGATCCATACGCATATCCAACGGCCCATCCTGCTGAAAGGAGAAACCACGCTCGTAATCATCAAGCTGATCGGAAGACACACCAAAATCAGCCAGAATGCCGTTGGCAAGACCTAAACCAGCTTTTTCGACCAAACTCTCTATGGCTGAGAACGGCGCGTGTGCGAATTGCACACGCTCGCCGAACTCCTCGAGGTGTAAACGGGCCCGCTCCAGCGCCTGAGCATCGCGGTCGATGGCGAGTAAACGCACATCAGCACTCGCGCTCAACACCGCATGGGCATGACCGCCTCCACCGACGGTGGCATCCACGAAAAATCCACCGCGTTGCGGCTGCAGAGCCTCAAGCACTGCCTCCATGAGGACGGGTTGGTGACAAGATGGCATCAGTGGACCAGAAGGCGTAGCAAGGTGACGACAGACAAGAATCACAGTCCCCCCTCCTCAGGTACATAATCCGGATTGGGGAAAGTGGCCGCCTCCGTGTTGAAGAAATCATCTGCAGCTGGCAGCGCGGTTTCCAGGTACATCTTGCGATCCCAAATTTCAAAATAGCTCAAGCTTCCAACAATCATGGCGTCTCTCCCGAGTTCAATGCGGGCACGTAGCTCGTCTGGAAGTAGCAGGCGCCCCTGCGCATCCAATGCAATCTTCCGTGAGTTAGCGCCCAGGCTGCGGCGCAGTAATTGCGCGCCTTTGGCGGTCTTTTGTTTGGCGACGGCGCTGCCGATATAGGCGGCAAAAGCAGAAGCTGTGTAAATCACCAAGCAACCGTCCGCTTTATTGACGACCACATGAAAGTGGTTGCGTTCGCTGATTTCTTCAATTTCCTCAAGGAAACGACGCGGCACAAAAATGCGACCTTTCTGATCGATTTTGTGTTCGAATTCCCCGTTGAAGCTAGTCATGAATTGAGAGCGGATGTTGTAGCGGCCTTGAACAGGACAAATTCCCCATATTCATGCTCGTCTCCACCACATTCCTATTCTTCTCTCCCACCCAAATTTGGCAAGAAAAAACCCGAGAAAATCCACGGGTTTATTAAATTGTTTGTATCTGGCTTGTTTTAATGCACTTACGAAGGCTCGCTGGCCTCAAGTCCGCCCTCAATCGTCGGGTCTAGGAGCCCAGCAAGGATGGCGGACAGTTGTGCACGACGTTCCTCTTCCAATCCGCGTGATTCCACGGTGAAGGTGGTTTTGGAGCGTATTTTGCGCAGAATCAAAAATTCGACGCCCTGCCGCGCCTCCACGCGCTCGAGACGCAATTTCCGGTGCCGAACGAGCAGCAAGGTGAGTAAATAGCGCAAATCACGGCGCTCTTCGCGTGGGTCATCCGCCAGTTTTTCCAGCACTGCGAGCAACATGTCAAAATCAACCTTCAGAGCACCGCCCTTTTCACGATGAGAAGTACGCCAATAGACCACATCTTGGCTTGGATCGCGGTCATCAAACGAAGCTCGGCATAAATCGACCCGTTGTAGTTCATCAACCACGATACGTAGCAACGAATACACTTCTTCTCCTTCCACAAAAGTGCGCTCGCAATCACTGCAACACAGTTGTCGTTTGGCGTAAGTCCAGTTTTCAGCCATGGGTTAACCTGAGATATGCAGTTGCGACAACACGTGCTGCATCAAAACGCGCGCGCGGGCCGGTTCATCGTCGGTACGCTCCCACTCCGCAGCAGCAGGATTCATGGTTTCATTGATTTCCATGTTGCGTTCCGTCAGAACTCGTGCTTTGAGGATCGTGCTGCCATCTTCACGGATGACCACTTTCAAAATTCCTTGCCAGCGCAATCCTTTCTTGCTGTACGGCCGCAAATGGACATCCCAACCGGAAGTGACGCTGCCCCGGCCCTCATCGCGCGAGCCCGGGGGAAATCCCGCACTCACCGTGGCCCATTCACATGCATTGAGCAAATCCCGCCGCGGAGGAGCAGGTTCCACCACGTATTCCACCCACAAACCAGCGGCGTCGTCATCGTCCAACGGTGGAGTGGTGCAGGCTGCCGGCAGCAAAACCAACAGCAGCAAAGAAAGCATCAACAGCTTGCGCATTGTGTGATTCTAGCAGCCCCGAAGACGCCTAGCCCTTTTTTGAGGCACTGCGTTCCCGCTCGCGTAATACCAGGCGCAGCGGCACGGATTTGAGCCCGAGGCGCTTGCGCAAATCGCTGCTGATGGCACGCACCACCTCTTTTTCAAATAGGTGTTTGCGGTTCACAAACAGCAAGAACGACGGCGGGTTAGAGCCAAGTTGGGTGGCGTACATGACCTTTGGTTTCTCACCCCGGCCGCGGAATCGCAAAGTGTTAAAGGTTTGGGTAACAATACGGTTGAGCTCACCAGTGCCTATCTCCACCTTGCCCTCCTCATGCAAAGCTAATGCTTCTTTGATGACGCGATCGATTCCCTTGCCGGATACGTTGGAAATCGCAATCACCGGACTGCCTTTTAAGTGAGGTAATTTATGCTCCACATGATCACGGAAGGCCTGCAAATCAAAGTCTTCGATTAAGTCCGTCTTGGTGCCCACAACTACCACTGGGCGAAAGCGGTCGACAATCGTCCGCGCAAGCTCCTGATCCAAACGCGCTAGGTCGTTGGTAAGGTCAAGAAAAAGCAGAGTCACATCGGCACGACGAATCGCTTGGTCACTGCGGGTTAGAGAATAGAATTCGATGGCATTGGCCACTTTGCCGCGGCGGTGCACACCAGCCGTATCGACCAAAGTAATGTCATGCTCGCGCCAGCGAAAATCAATATCAATGGCATCCCGGGTGGTGCCAGCAATATCACTCACAATCACCCGGGGCTCGCCCAACAGTTTGTTGATAAAGGAGGATTTGCCGGTGTTGCGCCGGCCCATCACAGCGATTTTCAAACGCTCCACAAAGTTCACATCGACTTTCTCCGGCAGCGCCACAACCAAGCGCTCATAGAGATCGCTAATCCCCATGCCTTCTTGGGCAGAAATAGGCAAGGCATCGCCAAATCCTAACGAGGAAAAATCGGCCAAAGACAACTGGGCAGAGCGCGCTTCACTCTTATTCGCCACCAAAATAACCTTCACATCCGAGCGCCGCAAATGCCGCGCAACCTGTTCATCGAGCAAAGTGACGCCTTCGCGTGCGTCGACCAAAAACAGCACCACCTGCGAAGCAAGTAAGCCGGTCATGACTTGGTACTCCACAGACTCGGCAAGATCGGCACGGTCGACGACGCCGATTCCACCAGTATCCATCATTTCGAAATACAATTCGTATTCGGGCAAATCAACCGGCACAATCAAACGATCACGAGTGACGCCTGCGGTGTCTTCGACAATGGCCCGTCGCTCGCCCAGAATGCGGTTGAACAAGGAAGACTTGCCGACGTTTGGGCGGCCAACGATGGCCACCAATGGGCGTTTTGAAAGGGTTTGACTCATCAGCGAATTCCCAGCATGGGGTGTATTTGCGGCAACACCCGCAAGTCCAAATGAAAGTGAAACAACTGCAAACTCCAATCAAGAAGTTGCTTGCCAGTGGGAGGCCCTGGCCCCGCACCGAACTGGGTTACGGGTTGCAAGAAAACCGTGCACCCCGGAGAAATCTTGGCGATGGCAGCGAAGGCATCCTCAAGTTCTGCGCGCGTAGTCATGGCGGTGACCACCAACTTGACTTGCACCGCAACACCACTCACCACCGCTACGGCTAAACACGCCGCGGGTTCCAGTAATGATTCCCCTTGGCGCACGGTATTGGGCAGCTTCCAATCCAATGACAATAGATGCACATAGGGCAACAACAAGCGCAGCTTGGCAGCGTACACGCCGGCAGTTTCGAGCAACACCAGTCCACCCCATGTCGGTAACCAAGCAGCCAGGAAATCAACTTGTTCGAGTGGCTCACCGCCGGTAACAGACAACATGATTTGCTCACGCCGCAAACCAGCCTCATGCAGTAATCGGTCAAGTTCGGCCTCTATTTCCTGAATAGAGAGACTTCCACTCGCCTGCCAGGAACGCGGGGTATCACAATAAGTACACCGCAACGGGCATCCGCCGAGGCGTAAAAATAATTGTGGGCGTCCTACCTCAAGTCCTTCGCCCTGAAGGCTTAGAAAGATCTCGTCGACGTGGACGGTAGCGGTTTCCGGAGTCATCACGACTGCAGCATGGGGAAGCCCCCGGTGACGCAAAGCATCCATCCGGGGAGTGCGGGCCCTGATATGACAAGCCAGTGGAGAAGGCGCAGCGAAACCTAATCAGGGACTACTTCGCCGGCTGCCTCGGCTGCGCGAGCGGCAGCATCGGCGGCTTCCGCCTCAGCGATGGAAATTTCGCGTTCCGCCGCAGCAAGCGCCTTCAACTGACGCTTACTCACGGTGCGGAAACTGGTGCGCACTTTCGGCAAACCGAGTGGATTGGAACTAAGTTCCACTTCGCCCCCCTCCACGAGTTTGTCAATCCGCTCACGACGGGTAAATACAGAGCGCACCGAGGAAAGTCCGCTACCGAGGTTCAGGGATTTATGGATGGACATGGATCGAAGTTCTTAGTGGTTCAATTGGACGAGTCTGGCCGAGGCTCGATGCTGGCCCCCCGAAAGGGGAAATTACCAGCGCTCCCCTCAGGGGAAGTTTCTTGGATTCTCTGCAAGGTATCTTCTAAGGTTGCTGGATCGGTTTCTCGACCGACAAACAGCGCTAATTGTTCTTGCCCTGAATCGTCAGACACCCGTAGCAGATTCACAGCATCATACTCTAATTTCAGCAATGCGCTGCCATCCTTTTGGCCTTGCTCCATCCTAGAGATTTCATAACGGCTCGCCAAAATGCCGTAGCTAACCTTCTGTGGGCCACCAAACATTGCGTATAAGCCCCAGATGACCAAAGCGACGGCCACCACGCCAGCGCCAATTTGGAGCATGCGGGGCGGCAAATGGAAAGCAAAAGAACGGCCAGCAGGGACGGAAAAAGACTGCCGCGAAGTAGGCAAATCGATGCCGGCCTCGCGGTCTTTCCGCTGGCGCAACACATCCAATAATTCGCGTTTTCTAGGGGTCATCGGCTTCTTACAACGGCAAAAGGATACCCGCTTGAAGCGCGGCTGGCAAACTTGAGCAGTCCTCTGACATCTATGGCAGAATAGGGCAATGCCCCGCGTCTACTCCAACGATGCCCCGCGCCGTGCTGCTGCGGAGTGCCTACTTGAGGGGATGCTCGAAGCTGGCCTAGCAAGCATTCATCGTGTTGCCCCGGCTCCTCCGCTCCCAGCCACCACCTCCAGTGCGGAGGCCCTTTCTCTTGGTTTGATTGCTGCGGCCGTCGCCAGCTGTCAAAACTGTGATCTTTGGCGTAACCGCACCACCGCCGTGCCTGGAGAAGGTCATGCCGCAGCCCGCCTGATGTTTGTTGGCTTAGCTCCGGGGGCGGAGGAAGACCGCCTCGGACGCCCGTTTGTGGGCCCAGCTGGCCAATTGCTCGACAAGATCATCGAAAATGGCATGAAACTGACGCGCTCCGAGGTTTTTTTTAGCAATCTCGTCAAGTGCCGGCCGCTTCATGACGGCGCCCCCCAAGAGCAGGAGGTCGCTCTCTGTTCCAACTACCTCACACAGCAGATTCACGCGATTCAGCCCGAGCTCATCATCGCCCTGGGGCTCCCGGCAGCGCAATTTCTGTTGCAAACCAGCGCCCCAATCGCGGCAATCCGCGGAAAAATCCACCAAAGACCGCAAGACGGCCCCCCTATCCTAGTGACCGATCACCCTGCCTCCTTGCTCCTGGAACCCTCACGGAAAGCCGAATGCTGGGCGGATATCCAGGTTGCCATGCGTTTTCTGGGTTTGCCTGCGTGATATTCCAGGTAACTTCCAAAGGGAAGGAAACTTCCACTTCTTGTAGAACGATCAACCACACCTTTGACGCGTAGCCGCGCGTCGGCATAATCTCTGGTCGGCCCGTGGCTCTGCCGCTCCGGTCGTCCTTGGCTTCTTTGTAAGCCGTTACTTTCCCGCACCCTTGTGGCTGATTCTCCTCGCGGAGAACTGTCACAAATGCCGCCCCTTCCCAAAAGAACTCGATGCGCCCTGATAGGAAGAAACTGTTGCTCCCATTTCTGCTTCTCGGTGCTTGCACTTCCCCGCAAGCAGAGATTGAAGATGGCCAATACCAACTCGCCGATGATGCTCCACAAATGGTAGAGCAAGACCCGGGTCAGCAAGAGGCTAACGCCGGTAGTGCTGCCCAGCTCATTCGCGCGAAAAGTGAAAAGAACGCCCTGGTTGCCCAGAGCTATGTTGACATGGGTGCTGACGCTTTCGAGCGCGGCGACTTTGTCGGCGCAGGTGTTCACTACGCAGAGGCAGCCCGCCTTGATCCAAGCAGCGTGGCTGCCCGCGACGGAATGCGTCGTGCGCAACTTGCTTCCGCCGGTCAGCCTTACGACATTGACTCCGCAGAAAATGCCTTGGAGACCGCAACCCGGCGTGCGAGTGCCCAACGTATGCGCGTCGAGGGTTTGGTGCGCGAAGGTGATATCGCCATGGGCCAAGGCGATTTCCAAACTGCCGTCGAACGCTACACCATGTCCACCCAGGCATTGTCGTTCAACCCGAACTTGGCTTACGGTTATTTGGAAACCGGCCTAGTTCAGAGCAAACTGGATGAAGCTGTTGCGGCCCGCAACTCCGCGGATTTAGCGAATCGCGCAGCAAACATTCAAGGTGCTGCTGCTGAGGCTGCTGCCACCGTGGAAGCCCGCAGTGCTTACAGCGCAAACCTCATTGCCAGCCACCTCGACGACGCCAACGAGAAGTTCCTACAAGGCTTCCCTGGTGAGTCCGTCACCATTCTTGATCGTTTGCTACGGATTGATCCGGGTAACGAGGATGCTATCTACTTGCGCAGTGTTGCGCTGGAAGCTTCTCACCAGAACCGCCAAGACAGCACCGCTGCTCGGTTCAGTGAAGAATGGCAACGCACCTTCGAAGTGCTGCGTCACCAAACTGCGCCGCCAAATGGCTCCTTCAATTTCGATAAGGACTATTGGGAAAATGTAGTTTCGATCCGTAAGCCTCTCGACCAGGTCGAAGTCGATGTGACCATGGATCCTGTTGAGGCTGCCATTCGCTTCGCCTTGGCGGATACCAAAATTGTCCCCAACTTTGATGGCACCCTGGAAGAGATCGTGCCAAACCTGCAAGCTTTCACAAAGGTGAACTTCCAGCTTTCACGTGCCGTCCTTGACGACATTGAAGAAGACGTCAAAACCATTCGCCTGCCAATCAAGCAAGCCATGAGCGTGGATCGCATCCTGCGCATCATGGAAGACTTGATGGGTAGTCAGGTGAAGTTTGTAGTTCGCCACGGAGCTGTGTGGGCCTTAACTGCTGAAGAAGCGGATACCGAGGCCATCACCAAGCTTTACGAAGTGCGTGACATTGTGCGCCCGGTCAAAGACTTCCCACTTGGTGATTACAATCTCAACCCATCCGGCGGCATCGATTCCGAGGCAGAAGAATTGCCGGAGCCGGAAGCCACCATTCTGGGTGATGATGATTTGATCACGATGATCACAGAATCGATTGCCCCAGATTCCTGGGACGGCGAAAACCACTCCGCAGCCATCGAAAGCGGCAATCTCATCGTGCACCACAATCCTGAAGTGCAAGCGGAAGTGGCGCAAATGCTCGAAGATTTGCGCGTGCCCGCCAACATCATGGTGGACATCAAAGTGCGTTTCATGCGCGTGGAAGATTCCTTCCTGCAAGATGTCGGCGTAGACTTCCGCGGCCTCGGTAACGATTCCACTTCTGGCGCAGCGGGCAAGGGCGACGATCTCGTCTTCGACGATTTCGGCAACAACTTTGGTTCCGCTGGAGCTCCTGGCCGGATCGGCACCGGCGCCGACAGCGGCATGATTTATCGGGAAGCCAACAGCGACGTCACGATTCTTGCACGCACGGAGAACCTTTACGACTCCAGCCTCGGTGGCGATGGCATCATGACCAACGCTGGCGGTTTGGCCATGCAGTACACCTGGCTTGACGATACCCAGCTGGAAATGGTTCTGCGGGCTGTGCGCAAGTCAAAACGCTCCGAGCTAGTCGTGGAGCCGAGCTTGATGGTGTACAACACCGCGCGCGCCAACCTAGTGGTAGCGAACCAAGTCTCCTACATCTCAGACTTTGATGTTGAGATTGCTTCCAACGCTGCCATTGCTGACCCAATCGTCAAGGTTGCCAACGATGGCGTGTACTTGGATGTTCGCCCAGTGGTCACTGCTGACCGGCGTTTTGTTTGGATTGACGTCCGCCCCACCGTCGCCAACCTGAAGCGTCCTATTGCGACTCTGCAAACTTCACTCGGTGTCGGTTCCCCGGTAACTTTGATGCTGCCCGAACTGGAGCTGCAGAAGATTCGCACCCGCGCGATTCTGCCTGACGGCGGCACTTTGCTGCTCGGCGGCATGAACGTCATCAAAGAACAAGAAATGGTTACTGGAATCCCCTTCTTGAGCTCGATTCCGGTGCTTTCCTTCTTCTTCTCGCGTAAAGGTACCTACGAGTCCTACCAGAAGCTGATCATCCTGCTGACGGCACACATCATCCTCCCCGAAGAGTACGAGCCGGAAAAACTGCCGGCCGGCTTCTAGAACCGGGAAACCGAACGGCCGGGGACGTATACACGTCTCCGGCCGTTTTCAATCACACCGAGAACGATTCAGCCCTTCATCACATCATCTGGCATGCTAGCCCTCTGTTCCGGATTCCTACTTAGTCTTCTGGCGTTACCGCAAAGCGGCGTCGACAACATGGCCCTCAAAAATGCCAACGCGGCACGGGCTATCACTGAAGAGTTCAGTCTCGACTATTGGTCAGAGAAACTCCTCGAGCGCGCCCTAGCGGAAACCCATGGCCCAGAAGGCCGGTCGGAGTTGCTACTTGCCCGTTGCGATGTGCTCCGCCTCAAGGCGGGTCGCAAGATTAACGACGATGAGCGCCTACCTGCTCTTGGCGATGCCGGCACTGCGTATGTGGAATACCTTGAAAGTAGCCCGGGTGCTGCACGCACGGTTTTAGCGCAGAAGAACCTTGGGGCGCTATCGAAGATGTATGGCGAAACCTTGGTGCGCCTCATCGAAAATGGAGACATTCAAGGTGAAGAGCGTGCTGCAGCGGTTGTGACTGCAGAAGCTATTTTCAAAACGGCGCTCGTGGGCATGAACACCGTGGTCAGCGATTGGGAGAAACTAGATGACGAAGATGAAGAGAAAAACTTCACCCGCTACACCGTCTATTTCCCAACCGTGTTTAACCGCGCCATGGTTTACCTTTATTGGTCCCAGCTCCACGAACCCGGTTCCTTGGAGCGCAACCAGCGCGCCAACCAAGCTTTGGAGGCCTTGGGCGATTTCGCAATGGGTGCACCTTTTCTACAAGCACAATTGGCGTATAAGGCCATGGCGGACTGCTACGTCGCGCTTGGCTCCTACGGAGAATCTACCGATTACTTCGATTACGTGCTTGGCAATATCACCCAACTACTTCAAGAATCGGGCTCTGAGCTAAGCCAAGACTACATCGATCTGCTGCACGAGGTCGTGCAAGAAACCGACCACGGCTTAATGAAGATGCTCCTACTCGCCGGCAACGTGAAACATTTTTGGGAAATCTACGATGGCATGATCAAGTGGACTACCGAAGAGCGCATCGAGCTCAGCCGCCCCGGCTATGAAGCCATGCTCACGGCCGCTTTACAAATGGTGAATGAAGGCCGTGCCATCGATGCGATTGAACTTTCCAATCGCATCGCCGAGGCCAATTCGAATAGCCCATTACGTCTTCAAGCGAATGCAGTCATGGGACGTGCGATTGCCATTGCCCCGCCGGATGCCGACATTCCGCTCGATGTACTCTACGGTGCAGCCGAAGGCGCTTTCTACCAAAAAGATTACAGCGCCGCGGTCGACGGCTTCCGCATGCTCATTCCGCGACTTGCCGGTTCACGCGACGCCGATTTATACGGCGCCCACGCGTATTACTTGCTTGGTCTTTCCTGGGCCAAGCTTGACATGCCGATGCTGTCTGCCGTGGCCCACCAAGTTGGTTGCCTCGATTACAGCGAAGATGAAGATTGGACCCTGAAGAATGCACAGAGATGGCAAGCTGCTGCCGAGCGCTTCACCAACCTTGATCCCGCCGACAAAATCCTGCAGGCCTTTAATGAAGATGCTGTACAGGCGGTGGTGGACAACGACGGTGGTGGCGATGATTTGCAATACAAGCAAGCCAAAGCCGCGCACGACGCTGCCAAAAAAGCCGCGCGGGCCAAGGCAAATGATGCCGATATGGCACGCCTGTATAAAAAAGCCATCGCTCTCTACAAGGTGGTTCCGAAGGAGAGCTCCAAATATGAGCAATCTCTGCTCGGCATTGCCATTTGTGAAGACGAAAGCATCGCTTTTGATCCCTCTGCGGCGGCCCGCGCGGAAACTCTGTTAAAGGCTTTCCTCAACGTCTATCTTGCCGATCCAGCCAATGCACCGCAGGATCCACGCCAGCGGAAAGTGCGCAAAGAAAGTGAACCGGCGGCAAATTTTTACCTCGGACACACTTATCGCGCTATGGCCAAGGCTGGAGATATGTCTGCTTGGATGAAGGTACTGCAAACCTTTGAAGGGATGGTTGAGAAGTTTCCCGATCAACCAGGGCTTACTCACGCGGGAATGAGTTATCGCGTGGAGGCATTCTTAGAGCTCGACCAGAAGGCGGAAGCCCTCTCCGAGTATCAAACCATGCTGGCGCTCCCGGCCGATAAGTCCCGTTTGTCCATCGCAGCCTATTACATTTACCAGTACTACAGCGATCAGGTGGCGCAGATTGCTCCGGAAGCAGAAGACGATGCGTATTGGATTGCCAAAGGTTTCCAAGCCAAATACTTAGCCGATTACAATCGTTTCAGCCGTAACCCGGCTCTGTCGAACCTGGTCAGTGAAGCCGATTTGTGGGCTGCACTGGGAGAATTCGAAAAATCCGCAGCACTGTTTCAACTGGTGCTTGATAACTACACCAAGGATTCCAGCTATTCCGCAGCCGTGCATTTCAAGGTGCGTATGGGCTTAGTGGAATCGCTGCTGCAAATCAACAAACTGGGGGCTGCGATTCCTTTGGTTGAGGAACTCGCCGCGGAAAGTCCCAAGAACCTGCGTGTCATGATTGCGGTGGTGAAAGTCAAAGCTGGCTTCCTCGTTTACGAAAAAGGGAAAGTGATTGAGGTCCCTGGAGAGGGCACCAAAGAAGCTCTTGAGCAAGCAACCGAGATGGCTACCCTGCTGCTGAAACTGGCCGAAAACGATGCTGGCAAGGAAAATCCGCCAGTTAACTATTTTTACTTCCCCTCCTGGTGGGAAGCCAAGTTGATGCATGGCTATGTTTTGTATCAACGCAACTTGACGGTGGCAGAGGATGTTGGCAAACATAAGAAGATGGTCGAAAGCCTGCAACGACAAGCTCCCCTGCTTGGCGAGAAAGTCGTCGGCAAACGTATGTCCGAATCCCTTCGTTGGCTCTTGACCCACTAGTTTCATGATTCTTACTACCGCGCTACTACTCCCACTGCTTTTGCCAACGGCGCTGCCACAGAGCCGCGTACACAAGGTTGATGGTGGATTGGTCTCTGGAGAACTTACCGCTGCTGGCTTTGAAACTGTGGATCTCACGATTGGCGGCAAGAAGCGCAGTTTTGCTGCCGCTGAGATTCTGAGCCTGAGCCCTGGTCCTCTGCCCGAGCTCGTCCATAAAGCCGAATCCTTCTTCCTGGCCCACGATTTCCAAAATGCTGCCAACAGTTTCGATGCTGCCGCAGAAGCAGAAGCAACTGCTGAGGGCGCCTTTTGGTTGCGGTCGTGGGCAAAGTTACGCCACGCAGAAACTCTACTGGCGTGGTCAGCAACCGATCGCGGGCGAGCAGGCGACGCCGCCAAAGCGTTTCGCACTTGGTCTAGCGACAACGCCGACAGCTTCTGGTTGCCGCGTGCGCAAATGGGCCAGGCGAAAGCCATGGCCATGTCGGGAGATGTCGACGGCGCCACGTCTTTGATGCAGCGGCTTTCGGATACCGCTTTCGAAAAAAACCTCGGGCGCCATGTGGAGCTGCATGTCAACCTAGTGCGTTGCGAGGCGTTTTTAGTTGGTGGTCAAGCCGAAGTTGCCCAAGCGCGTTTACGCGATTTGGTTGTCAAACTGGGTGAAGCGGTGCAATCCCCCGAAACTCCATCCGGCAGTAAATCTCTGTTCAGCGGTCTTTACTCACAGGCTCAGATTCTGCTCGGCAACGCCATTACCGAAAAAGATGGCGGCCGCGCTGCGGCCACCTACTGGCAGAGCCTTGCTCAAGACCGCAATGTAAGCGCTGATGTGCGCGCTGCGGCATGGATTGGGATGGCTCAGAATGCCCGGGAGCAAGGCCTAACTCGTGAAGCACAACTCCAACTTGCCAAAGTTGTTGCGACTCTACCGGCAAATGACGAGCTGATGGCTCGCGCACTTTTTGAGCTCGGTGAGATTTCTAAGGAGTTAGGGAATAACCCAACCTCCGGAGATGCTTATCATCAACGCCTACTAAAGCGCTACCCCAACACTTCTTGGGCAGCCAAGGTCCGTTAATCCCTAAGTCAACGGCAACTCAAGTCCAACTGCTGAGTAACTACGCCATTGTGGCGAGTTGCTAGAATCCTCCTCTTCCCTGGAGCAATCGCTCCGAGTAACACTAGCGTCCAACTAAAATGTCCCGATTCCGTTACCTCGTTCCTGCTCTGTTCGGTTTCCTCGCAACCGCCAGTTCCGTTCTTGCTCAAGGTGAACCTGCTGCCGATGACGGCACTGGTTTCCTCGCGGCCATCCAGAAATCAGGAACCATTGGTTATCTGATTATCCTGATGTCCGTGGTGGCCATGGCTCTGATCATCGAACACTTCATGACTCTCAAGCGCGAGAAGCTTGCGCCACCGGAAGTCATTGACGAGATTGAAGAACTCTTCCAAGAAGGCAACTACCAAGAAGCTCTGGTGGCCTGCGAAGCCACCCCATGTTTCTTTACCAACGTTACTGCAGCAGGCATCCGCAAGCTTGGCCACCACTTCGCTGCGATTGAAAAATCAATCGAAGAAATGGAAGACGAAGAAAGCATCAAGCTGCAGCAGAAAATTGGTTGGCTGTCGCTGATTGCTGGTATCGGCCCAATGATGGGTTTGTTTGGCACGGTTACGGGAATGGTTGGTGCGTTCGCAACTATCGGTTCTGCCGGAGCTGGTGGTGTCAACCCCGCAGACTTCGCAGCAGACATCTCTTTGGCACTGATGACCACCGTACTCGGTCTGACCGTGGCAATCCCTACCACTGCATTCTACGCCTACTTCCGCAACAAGGTCACGATGACCTCGCTGGAAATCGGTGCTGTCGTTGAGGATATGTTCGAGCGTTTCCGCGCTGCAGAATAATTTAGCGCTGAAAACCGTTACCCTGTGAACATCCACGACCTAGTTTGAGCTGAGGCTCTACAACCGATGGCAAAACGCACTGCAAATACCGAAATCGAAATCGACATGACCCCCATGATCGATATGACTTTCCTGTTGATCATCTTCTTCATCATCGTAAACGATATGTCGCAGAAGGATCTGGAGGAGCTGAAGTTGCCCATCGCCATGGAAGCTGGTCACGATGAACCGCCAGAGAACCGCCCCGTACTCAACGTACGCTGGTTCCCTGCGGGAGGTGTACCGGATTCGGTCATCGCTCACTACAAAGAATTGGGCATTGGCATCCCTAGTGATCAGGAGTGGTCGGACATCGTGTGGAAGCGCAATATCCTCTACTACCCGTTTATGGATACCAAAGGGCTTACCGATCCCATCCGTAAGGGGCGGCCCGACTACTACTGGAAGTTGGCGGAAACCATGCGGCTTGTGTGGGTCCCGGAAATGGCCACCAAGATGGATGACAAGTTGAAGAGGATTTTGCCCGATGACCCGATTCTGATTCGGGCCGACCGCAACACCCCATTCAAATACATCCAGAAAATCATGGAAGTATGTACCCGCGAAGGCATTCAGATTTGGAAAGTGCAGCTTGCTGCCTCGGAAGATCCAAAGATTGTCGATGCCCGTGAAAAAGCCAAAAGGAAATAGAGCTTAATACCATGGCTAAAAAGAAGAAGAAATTCGAAGAGATCAAACCAGACATGACGCCAATGATTGACGTCACGTTCTTACTGCTGATTTTCTTCATCGTTACGCTGAAGTTCAAGGTACTTGAGGGGCGTCTGGACGCCGCCCTACCCAAGGACCGCGGCTCCAGCACTGCGAAAGAGGAAGAGATTGAAAAGATCGATATTCAACTCTATGTTGCCGATCCTGGTGACCTAGACTTCGAAATCGATGATAAGAATAAAGTTACCAACCTCAAGGTTTTCTCCGGTCGCAAGATTCGGATTGAGGTCGGTACCCAAAAATGGTACTACGAGCCATTCGATCCCAACCGCGATACCCAAAACCCGCTCCCCGAGCTTGCCACTTTCTTGAAGACCTTTGATAAGGATGAAACCCCAGTCTCCATCGATGCGCGTAAAGGCATCGTATACGGTGACGTGGTGGTGATTCTCGACGTCATCGTGCGCGCCAAGTTCGAGCAAGTTTCCTTCGCTGGTACGTTCGAGCAAGAATAGAGCATTTTGCAGCGCTGCAGAAGGAAATCACGGTTCCTTAATCCCAAGACTGCCCCTCGGCCCACCGAGCGGCAGTCTTTTTCATTTTGGCCCACTTCGCATCCTTTTCGCTGCCTAGCGGGTCTACACAGGCTTTTGGGGATGAATTTGCCAATTTACCTGCTACCGCGCTGCAAAACCGAACTACTTAACGCAACCGCCTAGCGGCCATCCATGCGCCACTTTTTGGAACTCTTCAGAGTCCCGAACATCTGACCACAAAAGGGCGTAGCGTGGCTCCGCTGGCGCTGCTACATTCTTCCCGTGCCCATCGTCCGAAAGACGGTAGCCGGGGTCTGACGGTTGACTAACCGCCTGCTCCGGCAACAGCTTGGAAAACCTGCATTCCCATGAAGAGAACCCTTAAATCGGCTGCGTGCCTTTCGCTTCCTTTCGCCCTCATTGCTTTCAGTTGTGCATCTTCTGAAAGCCCAGATGACACCAATTCCGCAGCTGCGCCTCACTCGGCGTCTAGCGATGCGCCTTTGTTTGTAGGCACTGCACAAGAGCCTGGCGATTCTGACCTTCAACAAGGTATTCAGGCCAAGAGCCTGCGTGATCAGAAGACTGCCATGTTGGTCAATGAACACGTCCGTCGCGCGCGCATGGCATACAGCGATGCACGTTTGCTGGAAGCCGAAAATGAGTTAGTGGCTGCCTTAGGCTTGGACAACTCCTCGCAGGAAGCCCGCGCCCTTCTCGAAGATGTACACGTTGCTTTAGGCAAAGCCGATACCAACATTACTGGTTCTTCCAGCGATGTGGTGCTGGCCACCCAGGCGCGCGCAGAACGTAGCCGCGCAGATGCCCAAGGCAACTTGACCGCTGGCCGCAACTACTTGAATGAAGGCAACTACAACGTTGCCATTGGCAAGTTGCGCCTCGCCAAGAGCGCCATCGATGGTTCGAGTTTGCAGATTGCTTGGGGTAGTATGACGGATGAAGTCAACACCCTGCTTGCACAAGCCGAAGCCGAGCGCGATTTGGCCTTAGCAGCCCAACGGAGCGATGAGCAGTTCGCCACCTTTGAAGCTCTCCAAGGCCAACGTCGGATGGAAATCGAACGTCGCAACTTGCGCCTCGATGCCATGTTGGTGGATGCCATTGGCGCCTTCGATGCCGCAAAATACGATGATGCCATCACCCTCTGTGAAGACATCATCCGCGAAGATCCTCTTTACGGTCGGGCACGCGAATTGAGCGATGCTTCCCAAAAAGCTCGCCACACCAACGTCGAACAGAAGTGGTTGGAGCAGCGTTCCGAGCGGTTCCAGGATTGGCAGGAAGATGTTGATGAGGCACGCATTCTCAACAACAACATCATGACCCTTCCAGACCCAACTCACTGGAAGCAGATTTCAGAGCAACGTCTGCGTTTCCGCGAGACGCAAACTGGAGGTGCTGATTCAGAGCTCAACCTGCAGTTGCTGGAAGACATCAACACCCAGCGGATTCCGAGTCTGATCTTCGAAGGGGAAACCTCTCTCGATACGGTCATCGACCAGCTGCGTACCTTCACCAGCATTCCTTTCGTGATCACTCCGGATGCCATCGAGGCCGTGGATTCCGCAGGTATTGAGTTCAACCTCAACATGACCCACGAACTGAGTGTTGCCAATGCCCTCAACATCATCACCGATGTGGCAGGAACAGGTGTCACCTACACCTTCAAGCACGGCGTGGTCTATATCACTTCCACTGCTAAAGCCCACGGTAACCTGATTCTAAGGCCACACGAAGTACGTGACTTAACCGCTCTGGTGGTGGACTTCTCCGGTCCAAAACTCGATGCCATCCGCCTTCCAGATGAAGAGTACAACGACGAAGACGGCTCCGCTTTCGGCGGTACGATTGGCGAAAGCCTGCCGATGATGGATCCGGATGCTTTGGCTGCTTTGGTGCAACAGAGCGTGGCCACCTCCACTTGGGATACCGTTGAGGGCGCTTCCATCGTGCACATCAACGGCCAACTGTTCGTGCGTCACACCCCTGAGGTGCACCAGGAAATCGAAAACTTCCTGGAAAAATTCCGCAGCTACACCTCTTCGATGGTCAACATTGAAGCGCGCTTCCTCACCATCACCAATGATTACTTGCAGGAAATCGGCATTGACTGGCGCGGCAACGGCGGCAATGGCAGTACACTGGATCTCGTCAACCTTGATGATGTCACTTCGGGCTTCGATGACAACTCTTCCCTAGGTCTGGACAACAACGGTCCTGGCTTGCCCTCTGGTGCAGATTCCAACCCATCTGCGGGAGCTTACTTCGATGAGTTTAGCGACGGCGATATCCGTGCCCGTACGGAGAACATCCTTGGCTCTTACGGTTCCCGCTTGGGAACCACCGGTGGCCTCGCGATGCAGCTGTCCTTCCTGGATGACCTGCAATACAGCCTGATTCTGGAAGCCGTTGAGAAAAGCCAAAATGTGCAAGAGTTGACCAGCACTTCGCTGTCTGCTCAAAACACCCGGCGCGCTTACGCCACCATGCTCAACCAAATCACTTATGTGCAAGACTTTGATGTTGAGGTGGCGCTGGCAGCTTTCATCGCTGACCCTGTCATTGGTGTGATTAGCGACGGCATCGTTCTGGATGTACGTCCAACCATTTCGCAGAGCCGCAAGTACATCACTCTGGAGTTACGCCCCACCATCGCCACCATCGTGCAGCCCATCACCGAGTTCACCTCGTCGCTGGCAGCACTTACCGTGCCGATTACCGTGCAACTTCCAGAGCTGCAGATTTCGTCAGCCAACACCACGGTGGTGGTACCTGACGGCGGCACGGTGGTGATTGGTGGTTTGAAGAAACTCTTCAACATTGATCAGCGCGCAGACATCCCCTTCCTTTCTGACATCCCGGTGCTGAGCCTGTTGTTCAAGAAAGAGGGCGAAGCTGAGGAGAACCGCGACATCATCCTGATGATTCGCGCAGAGATCGTCGATGCCAACGAAATGAAGGCCGCTCTCGATACTAGCCTCGGTCGCTAAGCGCTTGCTAGAAAAGGCCGGGCTTGCCGCTCGGCCTTCACCAACCGCCCTCTCTGCTTCCTGTGGAGTGGGCGGTTTTCTGTTGGCGCCGCCCAACACTAGGCTGCAACTAAACGGGAATCGCGTAGGAATCGCGCAGTAATTGGCGCAACTCAACAAACTCATCAATCACATGTGTTGGCTTACTGTGCGGCAGCAAAGCCGAATACTTGCCCGTGCCGCGCAACCAGACGGTGCGAAGTCCAGCAGCATTCGCTGTATCAACGTCATGATAAGGGTGATCGCCCACATGCATCACATGATCGGCCTCGACACCGGCGCGTTCCACGCAGCGTTGGAAAAGCCGCGGGTTTGATTTGGCAATGCCCACTGCATGAGTTATGAACAGCAGCTCTTTATCGAGAAAGCGATCAATCCCCAGGCGCAAAATTTTCTCTATTTGCTTGTGCACCAAACCGGCACTGATGATTCCTAAGCGCAGCGGCGTGGCGGCTAAGGCACGCAGAAGGTCTTCGGCCTCCGGCCTAATCCGTAATTCTTGCCACTTGGTATTGTGATAGGCAATCACCCCCGCTCCGACTAATAAATCGTGGTTGGCGCCGGCCACACAACTAGCAGGCAAACGCTGCAACAAACGGTTGTAATGGTGATCATCATTGCTGCCAAACTCCGCCACAACTTCGGCCAAAGACTGTAAGACTTGCCCCGGCTCGGCAAGCAAGCCGCGCTCAATCATGGCCGCTACCGCAGCGGTGCGCGCCTTCTGCACAAAGTCCGTAGTGCCAAAAAGCGTGTCGTCGATATCAAGGAAAAGAACCTTGAGGTCGGGAGTGTCAGTCACGAGGCTGAGTGTATCGCAGCAGAGGCATGGAGTAGACGCCGGGTGTAGGCGTGCTGTGGATTTCCTAGCACTTGGGCGGTGCTACCCGTTTCCAGAATTTCCCCATCTTTCATGACTGCGATGCGATGGGCGAAGCGGCGGACCGCCTCGAGATCGTGGGTAATAAAAAGGTAGGCAAGGCCATAACGTTGCTGGAGGCTGGCGAGGAGCTCCAGGACCTGGGCTTGAATGCTGCTATCCAGCGCCGAGATGGCCTCGTCACAGACCACCAAACTCGGTTTGAGGGCAAGTGCACGGGCAATCGCGACGCGCTGGCATTGCCCTCCGCTCAGAGCGCTTGGCAGGCGGTCAGCGAACTCCGGGCCAAGGCCCACATCCGCCAGGAGTTCTTCGGCACGAGCGCGGAGTGCAGCCCCATGCGCCTCTTGATGGATCACCAACGGCTCCACCACACTGCGCCAGACCCGCATCCGTGGGTCCAGGGCGGCGACCGGGTCTTGAAACACCATCGCAAGATGGCGCCGCAAAGGCCGCGCTTGTGGTTCTGGAAGCTGCAACCAGTCCACTTTGACGCCATCGGGCAACCAAAAATCGATTTTCCCCTCCACCTCTGGCAACAAGCGCAACAAGGCGCGCCCCACCGAGGTTTTGCCGCTACCGGATTCGCCCACCAGCGCCAAGGTTTCTCCCGCGTGAATGGCAAAACTGACCCCTCTGACGGCTTCGGTGGAGGCTCGTTTGCGCCCAAACCAACCGCCGGCCGCCTGGTAACGCACTTTTAAATGCGCTACCTGGCAAACGAAGGGGATGACGTTCGCTTGGGTGGCTTGGTGGGCGGTCGCTTGGCCACCCGCCTCTGCTGCGGCCACCAGCTCTTTGGTGTGAGCGTGTTGCGGGGCGGCAAATAATTGTGCAGGGGTGCCGCGCTCCACAACCTTGCCCGCATAGAGCACCACTGCTTGTTGGCAGAAGGCCCGCACCAGCTGCAAGTCATGGCTAATCCACAGCATGGCAAGGCCGTGTTCGGTGCGTAATCGCTCCAACAACAACAAAATCTGCTCCTGGACGGTGACATCCAGCGCCGTGGTAGGTTCATCTGCAATCAGCAAATCCGGTTCCCCCGCCAAGGCTGCAGCAATCAACACTCGTTGACGTTGGCCGCCGCTCAGTTCGTGCGGATAACGCTGCGCCATCACCGCTGGTTCGGGAAGCTCCACTTCGGTGAGCAGTTCCAACAAGCGTGCCTTACGCTGGACTCTACTGAGCTGCGATTGATGCGCGCGCAAGACTTCTTCAACTTGGGCGCCCACGCGCATCACGGGATTCAAAGCAGATGCAGGATCTTGAAAAATATAAGCCACCCGCGCACCGCGATATTTGCGCAACTGGCGTTCTGCCAAGCCGGCCAAATCCGTGCCGTCGAACAAGATCTTCCCGCCCGTGCGGCGAATTTGCGGCGGCAAGAGATCGAGTAAGGCCAATGCCGTCAAACTCTTGCCACTGCCCGATTCCCCCACCAGGCCAACGGCCTGACCCGCTGCGATGACAAAACTCACATCTTGCACCAAAACGCGTGGGCCAGCGGCCGTTTCGACTTCGAGACGGAGCTGGGACACGGCGAGTAATGGCTCGGGCGACACACGGCGATTGTACGGGGGATGGGCCGCGGAAACCGCCCCTCCAGAATCGTTATCCGCACCGCTGGCGGCAGCAGCAGCCAATCACCGTCAGCGGCAAGGTTCCAAACCAAGCGCAAGCCACTTACCCCCCCCCGGATCCCTACTCGTAAAAAAACAAATTAAAGCTCTCCGCCCCGCGTTCCTCCAGCCGGCCCAGAAGTAAATCCAGCCACTGCAGTGAAGCATCACGCGAGACGAGAATCTGCAACGGTGGGTAGCGCCGCTTCGCTTCCTGAATCATCCGCTCAAGCTCTTCTGGCTCGACGAGACCCCTACCCGGTAGCCCGCGCAAGTACTCCTCATGCGACACTTGATCCCGGAATGCACCCGTCTCTATAGCAGGCATGCGCAGCAAGCCATTCAAGCTGCCGTCCTCCGGGGCCAATAGCACATCAGGCCACAGCATCCCCGGGTTGAGGAGGCGGTGCTCAGGACCATCACCAACACAAAAGCGAATCTCATCGCACTGGGCGCGCCAGAGATCGGGAGTGCATTGGGCCAGATGCCGGACCGGCTGCTGTGGCCGGAATTCCAAACGCACCGTGGGGGTTCCATCCACGTACTCGTCCAGCCATTTCTGAAACTCCAGCCACTCTCTATTAACGGTACTGCCAGGGGCAAGAAGCGATGGATAGGAAAAGTCTCTGCCAATCGCATGGCTGGGAATGTAGGCGTGGAGTCGATCCCGATGCTGAACCGCATACATTTGGGCAAACTGCCCGCTGGTGGCCGCCATCAGAGTCATCAGAATCAAAGCGAACAGATCCGTGGAGAGTCGCCGCAGATGGCGCTGCGGCGAAGTGACTGCACGGCCGGCCAACTCCACCAACAGAAACAGCATGGATAAAAGTGCTGCCCACATCCACCAGGAGAACATTTCCCAGAAGCGCAACAAGGTTTCTGTCTCAAGACTAGCCGGGTTGTGGTTCACGAGCATGATGATCATGAACATGACCCACAACACCAACAGCACCAGAGAAGCCATGCCCGCTTTCCCGATTGCCGGAACTGGGCTGCCGGGATCTAGCTGCGGCGGCGGACGTCGGCGATGGTGACGACTTGGAGCTTGCAGCCGTGGGATAGCGCGTCGTGCAAATAGCCCACGCCGACGTCCGCCTTGCTTGTTACCGTTTCCCATTTGGGCTGCTTTGCGTGCTTCTTTGCGCGCCAAACTCCGCGCCTGGATTCGCGCCTGCTGAAGCTTGGGATTCAGTTGCCGATGGACTCGATACTGCGCCAGCATTCCACTACAGACCAAAACCACAGCCTCGAGCTGCAAGTCTCCATCCACGAGGCCGCGATTAGCCGCCATCACCAGAGCGATGGCGGTGGCGACGGCCATGGCGAGCCAAGCCGCAATCCGTTTTTGGGGGCGCTCTGCTGCGGCAACAGCGAACAGCACCAGCAGCGAGCCAGCGAGGGCGGCGGCCGTCAGCATGATGCCGCGCTCCACCCAAGCGAACCAAGGCACAGTGTTGATCCCGCTGACGAGATCGGGCTCGGGACTGAAAGTTATGGCAACGCCATAGAGAAGGAACCCCGCCAGCAGCGAGACGGCAACTCCGCAATAGGCTACGAGGGCGATGCCAAGCCACCCCAATAACCAGTTCAGGAATTTACCCACCCGGACAGTTTACGGTTCCTGAGCCGTTTTTGGGGCCAAGCCAACCAGTTGCGCACCCAGAATCGTTATCCTCTGCACGTGTTTGTTCGACTTCGTTGGCTGACGTTGATTCTGCTGTGGACAGCATGCACGCCCAGCCGTGCGGAGTTAGTGATTGCCAATGGCCCTGATGTGGAAGTGCTGGATCCGCAGCTGGCCAATACCACCGCCGCCGCGCGCCTGTTCCAAGCCCTATTCGAAGGCTTAACCCGACTCGATCCTGTTTCCCTCGAGGTTCTGCCCGGATTGGCGGAGTTCTGGGAGCCCAATGATTCCGCCACCACATGGCGCTTTCAACTGCGCGCAGGCTTGCGGTGGTCCGATGGGACGCCCTTGACCGTAGCCGATGTGCGCGCCTCCTGGGAACGCTTAGCCGCACCGGCTACGGGTGCTAGTTATGCCGATTGGATGCGCGACACGCGCATAGAAATTGATTTGCCAGCGCGCGAGTTGGTGATTTATTTTCCACGTCCGATGCCGCTATTTGACCGCATGTGCGCCTATCACGCTTTGGCCCCCATTCCTGCCGTGTTACGCGCAGCGGCGCCGGGAAGTTCTCCGCAACCCTTACCGTGCAGTGGCCCCTTCCAATTGCTAGAACGGCGCATCCGCCAGCGGATTCGTGTGGTGCGTAACCCACTGAGCTGGCGCGCTGCTTCCGTTGCGTTACAGAGCATTGATTTTCTCACCATCGATTCGCAGTTTACCGCGCTCAATTTATTCTTGAGTGGAGATGTATCCTATACGCCAAACGTGCCCTCCTTGGCAGTACCCAAACTGCTCGAAGCACACGCCGACATTTTTTCTCCCGAGCCTCAATTCGCTACTTACTTCCTGCGTTTTCATGTCAATGCACCGCCCTTTGAGAATCGTGATTTACGCTTGGCTTGCACTTACGCCATCAATCGCGAAGAGTTGGCCAAACAAGTCGGCGGTGGCCGTCAGGCGGCGCATACTTTGGTGCCCGAGTTAGTCAAAGGCTACCCCAAAGTTCCTGCGCCAAGCTTTGATCCAATCCAGGCACGCAAGTTCCTAGAATCTGCAATCGTTGCGAATGGTGGTCCTTTTGGCCGTTTAGAGTACATTTACCCTTCGTCTGAACTGAACCGTGCGGTGGCTGAAGTGTTACAACAGCAGTGGCGCGAAGTGCTCGGTTTGGAGGTTGCGTTGGTGAATCTAGAGAGTCAATCCTTTCGGCCGTTACAACGCGACTTGGAATATCAAATCTCTCACTCTAGTTGGATTGGAGATTACCTCGATCCGCTCACGTTCTTGGAGCTGTTTCACTCGAAGAGTAGCAACAACCGCACCGGCTTCCGTGACCAACATTACGATGCACTACTCGAGGATGCCAGCGCTCACCCCGACGCCGCCGCACGTTTTGAACTCCTCGCCCAAGCAGAAGTCATGTTGCTCGAAGAGGCCGTCGTATTGCCCTTGCTAGTTGATGTGAGTCAGGAACTGATCAGTCCGCAGCTCCAGGGTTTGCCGCGTAACGCTAGCGGAGTGATCGATTGGGCCGCACTTCATTTCCACAACACTGCGCCAGCAGCGCCGGCACCAGAGAAATGAGTAAACGTCTTTTGCGCCGTCTATTGAGCTTATTGGTGAGTATTTTGCTCGTGCACGCTGCCGCATTTATGATGGTGCGCGCCACCCGCGGCGGGCCTTTTGATGAAGAACGTGCTCTTGCACCGCAAGTGCAATTGGCACTGGAGCAACGCTTTGGTTTCGACGATTCTTTGCTGGTGCAGTACTTCCATGCCGTCAGCGGCCTATTCCGCGGCGACTTCGGCCCCTCCTTGCGTTACCGCGATACGCAAGTCTCCGCATTACTCGCTGACGCGCTACCCATATCTTTGGCGCTGGGCGGAGGAGCCTTACTGCTTGCACTTTTGCTCGGCATTCCCAGTGGTTTATTGGCCGCCAGCCGACGTCATCGCAACGCTGGCGCACTGGCAATCACTACGAGCACGTTCTTATTAGCAATTCCAAACTTTGTGCTTGCCGGCTTGTTGGTTGCATTGTTTAGTTTCCAACTCGGTTGGTTGCCACCGGCAGGATTTGGCAGTGTGCGCCATTTGCTCTTGCCGTGGTTGTGTTTGGCGCTACCGCTGGCCGCACAAATTTCTTTGTTGGTGCACGCCCGCACCACCGAAACTCTCAATAGCGCCTCAGTACGTAGTGCAATCGCCCAAGGCTTATCCCCGCAGTTACTCTTGCGGCGCTATATTTTGCGCCCTAGCCTCACCCCCGTACTGGCTTTTCTTGGCCCGGCCACGGCGGCATTACTCACCGGTTCTTTAGTGATTGAGCAAGTGTTTGCGTTGCCCGGCTTAGGCACTTTTTTTGTGCAAGCCGCGTTGGCCCGTGATTACACTTTGGCACTCGGCGTGACGGTAGTGTACACCGCGCTACTCGGCAGCTGCACTTTGTGCGCCGACCTCCTCATGGCGCGAATGGATCCACGCATGGAGGCTCTGTCATGACTAGGCGTTGGCTGAACCGTGCAGCGTGGGCATTTCTCCTCACCCTTGGTTGTGCCGCACTGGCAGCCCCATGGCTGCCGCTCGAAGACTACCGCAGCATGCACGTGGAACTGCGTCTGGAGGCGCCACATTGGACGGCGTCGCCCGTGCTCGGCACCGATGCCCAAGGCCGCGACATGCTGGCGCGTTTGCTTTGGGGTGCACGCATTTCGCTATTCGTGGGTCTATGCGGCACGCTGGTGGCGATGTTTGTCGGTGTTCCCTACGGCGCGTTTGCGGGTTTCCGCGGTGGTCGCTGGGAACGCACAATGATGCGCCTTGCCGATGCCCTGGAAAGTATTCCGATGGTGGTTTTTGTGCTCTTTCTGATGTCGATTTTGCAGGAATATCGCAGTGAGTTGGCCGCCATCGGCTGCGGACGGCTGCAGTTGTTCCTGGTGGCCGTCGGCCTGCTGTTTTGGCTACCCACCGCGCGCGTGGCCCGTGCGGAAGCGCTGCGGATCCGACAACTCCCGTATGTACTCGCTGCCCGCGCGAGTGGAATGCGTGGCTGGCCACTGCTGCGTACCCACATTCTGCCCAACATGATGCCCGCCATGCTGGTGATGCTGCTGCTCACTTTGCCGCGCGTGATTCTAATGGAAGCCTTTTTGAGCTTCCTCGGTTTGGGGGTTGAGCCGCCGGCGGTTTCTTGGGGTGGTTTAGCCAGCGACGGACTCGCGGCGATGAATCCTTTGGTGGGTTCTGCCTGGCTGATGGGCCTCCCCAGTGGTGCACTTGCCCTCACTCTGCTGGCGCTGCAACGCATTGGCCGTAGTGCGCGCCCCTAAATCTTGGCTAAGCTGGCACGCGCGCAATCACGTCAATTTCAATGCGCAAGTCACGCGGCAAACGCTGCACTTCCACACACGAGCGCGCCGGTTTATGGCCATCCATAAATGCAGAGTAAATCTCGTTCATGGTGGCAAACTCATTCATGTCGGCGAGATAAACAGTAGCCTTCACCACATCTTTGAGGGTGCAGCCTGCGGTAGCGAGTACCGCCGTCAAATTGGCGAATACCTGCCGTGTTTGGGCAATAATGTCGGGGCCAGCAATGCTGTTGTCAGGGCACATACCCACCACCCCGCTGGAATAAACCCAGCCATCTACCTTGATGGCTTGACTATAAGGACCAATCGCTTGCGAGGAATTTTCAGTGTGAATGATCTGCATGATTACTTGTTGGTGAAGCGTTTTTTGAGCGCGACGTGTACCGCATGCGGCAGGAATTGTTCAATCTCGCCGCCGCCGGCATAGACCTCTTTGATGAGCCTGCTTGAAACATAAGCGTAAAGTTCGTTGGGCATCACGAATACACTTTCGATGTCTTCATTCAGGCGACGATTGGTCATCGCCATGGGGTACTCATATTCAAAATCAGTGAAAGTGCGCACACCGCGCATCAAGATGGAGATGCCGCGCGCATGGGCTTCATCGACCACCAAGCCATCAAATCGCACCACCTCCACCGGCAAGTCACCGAGCTCATTACGAATCATCTGCACCCGCTCCTCTGGGCTAAACAATGGCGCTTTGGAACGATTTTCGGCGACGGCAACCAGGAGCGAGCCAAAGAGTTTCACGCCGCGCTTGATTAAATCCAAATGACCCAAAGTCATTGGGTCAAAAGTGCCTGCGTACAGCGCGCGCGGTTTGAGCTCAGTCATGTCGCCGATTGTAGGGTGCCGCAGCCGCTGTGGAACGTCTTCCTGGCAAGCCTATTGCCCTCCTCGTTGTTGCCGCCTGTGTCCATCCGCTTACTCCCCACTGCCGTTTGGTGTGCAACCAGCCATGTTCTCACCACGGTAGTGGTGTTATTTTGCAGCACTCCATCTGCATCGATGATGATGGTGGCTGGCTGGGCAGCCATCACTCTCGCGGCTTTGGCTAGTTTGCATCGTTTCTGCGGCTATCCGCCACGCCTGCTGCTTATTCTTGCGAGTAGTTGCCTAGCGCTGCAACGAACTCCGCAAATCATGCCGTTGCATCTGGTGGAGGCGCGCCCCGTGCAATTACGTGGGCGCTTATTGGAATGGCACCCCACCCCCGATGGAGATTGGGCTCTACTGGATCAGCTCGAAGATCTGGATGGCCGCGCACTGGCCGCTCCCAGCCAGCGCTTACTAGCGATTGCTGCACCCCATATTCCTGCAGCATCACCTGGCAATTTTTTACGCTGCGAAGGGCGCCTGAGCCATGACGGCTACTCCTTCCGGCTCGAACGTTGCCGCTGGCAATTTCTCGAGTTTGGCCGCGCTCCACCCTTAACGGCATTGCGCAATTGGGTACGCGAACGCCTCCATCAAACCTTGTCCGCCGAAGCTGCGGGCTTGGCGTTGGCGCTATTGCTTGGCGAACGTCGTGAATTGGCGCCTGCTCTGCAGGAAAACTACCGACGCTTTGGCCTGATTCATCTCCTGGCGGTGTCGGGCTTGCACTTCTGGTTGTGGGATCAATTGTTGCGCCGTTTGCTGATTGGCCGTTGCGCCCATTTGCGTTGGCCCTTGCTGCTACTCGCGGCTGGTTTGGCCAATGCTTCCGCGCCCGTAGTCAGAGCGTGTAGCGTGGTGTTGCTCCGCGATGCCAGTGCTGCTGCGGCCCTCCCAGTGCGTGGTTTGCATTTATGGGCGGCGGCGTGGGCGGTCGAAGTGAGTTTGCTTCCGGCACGTCTAGATGGCCTCGGTTTCGCCCTTTCCTATACGGCAACTGCATTTCTCATTGTGGGCTCCGGCGCACGCACCAGTCCCTATTTCCTTTCTGCTTTGCGTGCTTCGTGGGCGGCATTCCTGGGTTCGATGCCCATCTTGTTTGCGGTCCAAGCCACCCTCGAACCATGGACCATCCTACTTAGCCCGATACTGGCATTACTCATGCCCGTGCGCCTGCTTGCAAGTTTGTTGGCACTGGTACCAGGCCTCGGTTGGTGGATGAACCATCTGCTACTCGGACTGGGTCGTGCGGAAGATTATCTCTTTGGATTATTGGATAAGGCTCCCTGGAGTCCGTGGTCCTGCCCGCAGCTATCGCCGTGGATCTTGAGCTGCAGCGCACTAGCTGGTTTGTGGTTGTGCCGTGATGGATCACGGCTGGGATGGTGCAAACGTTCTCTGGCCGTGTTGATGTTGGCCAGTGGATTTGTGATCTCGCTGCCGGTGACTCCGGGAGTGACTGCGCTGCCGGTGGGCCATGGTTTGGCGGTGATCATTAGCGGCAAAGAAAAAAGTATGAGTTTTGACTTGGGTAGTGGAGATTACGATCCGCGTTTGCTCGTCGAGCGGTTGCTCCTGCCGGAACTGGGCGCACGCCATTGGCCCTTGCCGCAAATCGCAGTGCGCTCGCATCCTGATCGCGATCACGTCAACGGCTTGCCGTTTTTGGCGCGCCGCACCAACTTCACCGATTTGCAGGTTGCCCCTCAACAAAGCCATTTGCTGGACGGTTTTGAACCCTTGCAAGTGCGTGTGATAGGCTGCCAACCAGCACGTAATGGAGTGGCCAACGATGGAGGTCATGTGCTGGAAGTGCGCGCCAAAAACTTTCGCATGGTGTTATTGGGGGATCAAGCAGGCTATAGCTTGCGGCAACTGCAGCAACAACTGGCCCCTGGGCCGATTGATATTTTGCTGGTGCCACATCATGGATTAACCACCGATGGCTTGGCCGAGCTGCTGCTGTATTTGGCACCCAAACTCGCATGGACATCCTCCGGCCCACGCAACTATCCCTTGCCGGTGGCGCCGTTGTTGGAATATTTCGGGATTCCCCTCGCCTCAACTTTGGGACATGCTTTGGATTGGCAAGATAGCGAGTAACTTCCTGCGCGCGCCCCGTCTTCCTGACAATGAGTAGGGCAATCCTTGGTGCAACCTTGTTTGGCGATTCGGCCCATCTGGTTCACGTAGAAACGCGCATCGGCCGCGGCTTGTCACGCGTGATTATGGTTGGCATGCCGGATGCTGTGGCCAGAGAGGCGCGCGAACGCTTGCCGTCGGCATTGTCGTGGCACGGATTTCGATTCCCCAAAAGCAAAGTGTTGTTCAACTTGGTACCCGCGCAACTACCCAAGCACGGCTTGCCTTTGGATCTGGCCTTAGCAGTATCGTTGTTGGTGCAAGATCGCCAACTGCCTTCACCCCAACAACCAATCCTTTTTTTGGCAGAACTGGATTTGCAGGGGCGCTTGCGGCCGCCCGCGCGTGGAACTTTGCTGGCCAGTTTGGCCGCCCTAAAAGATCAGTGTCAGATTGTTCTTACCGCTACAGAATCCGCGCCTGAAGCCGCCATCGCTCCGGGAGTGCAAGCCTATGGCTTAGTCGACTTACGCGAAGTCGAGCAATTCCTGCGCGAACCCCAGGCTTTTCATCCAGCGGTTGCGGTGGCACCGCCAGAAAATCCCTCCAGGGTTAGGAGTCCATTGCGGCTGGATGATCTGCGTGGCCAAAGCTTGGCGCGGGAAGCCGCCATACTGGCTGTAGCGGGGCGACACTCCTTGTGGCTGCAAGGTCCACCAGGCACCGGCAAGAGCATGCTGGCGCGGCGTCTACCCGGTTTACTACCTCCACTCTCGGCTACCACGGCTTTGGAACTTGCGCGCGTAGAAGCCTTGCTGGGGCCGATTCCAGCAATGCCTCATCGGCCGCCCTTTCGTGCGCCGCACACCAGTGCTTCCGCGCAAGCTCTACTGGGCGGCGGTTCGCCTCTACGTCCTGGTGAAATGGCGCGCGCACATGGCGGCGTGCTGTTCCTGGATGAACTACCCGAATTTGCACGCCCAGTGCTTGAAGGTATGCGGCAACCACTGGAAGAAAAAGAAGTGCGCCTACAACGCGCGCGTGAATGGGCCACCTACCCCGCCGATGTTTTGTTGGTGGCCACCAGCAATCCCTGTGCGTGTGGATTTGCCACCCATCCCAAGATTCCATGCCGCTGCACTCCTGGGCGTTTGGAAAATTATCGCAACCGCATCAGTGGCCCCCTCCAAGACCGCTTCGATTTGTTCGTCGAAATGGGCCCCGTCTCCGCCGACGCCCTGCAAAGCCCGCCGTCACCACCGCACGATGAAGACATCCTCATGTTGCTTAGCCGAACGCGCGAATTTCAACAGCTACAAGCGCGTACCCGCGGCTTCGTGAACTCTCGTGATGTGGAAATCAGTATCCTCCGCGCCGCCGGCTTGGAACCCTCCGCAGCAACCTTGCTCCGTCAAGCAGCGGCCGTGATACCCCTCAGCGGGCGCGGTGTTTTACGTTGCCTGCGGGTAGCGCGCACCGCTGCAGATTTAGGTGGGCGCCCAAAAATCAACAGTGCGGATATGCGCAAAGCACTCAGTTTGCGGCCGCTGCCTGTAAAGGAGGAAGTAACCACAGCTCCACCCCGTTCTCACTTGCGCGTAACTCGGCACCAGCCGCGCGCAACCGATGAGCAGGCTCCGGCATCGCCAAACTAAGCACCGCTAGGTGCCGTTGTGGTTGAAAAGCACGCGCAGCGGCAAGGGCTAGATTCGCGTCGTAGGGCGCGGTTTGTTGGTTAGCACCCGCCTGCCAACGTCGGCCTTCCCAGAAACCAAGACAGGCGTCCAAGCGCGCTTGCATATCAAAGATGCCCTCATTATGAATCTGGGGGGAGTCCACCAAGAGCACATGGTGCAACAAGGGCGCCAGCTGATTGCCTTGTGTGCCGCCGACAACATTGGGGTGGCCGGGATGGATCATCAACACGGCGTCGGCAGGCAACTCGCGCTCGGCTAGTTCTACGGCCAGTGGCCAACCTTCTTGCCGCGCCGTTGCGCGAACAGCCAAACGCCCATGTTCGACGTGATCCAGCAAATAGTGCGATCCATCACCCCATGAGGCGTAGACCACCACCGTTTGCCAAGTCATGGGGACACAAAGCAACAGCCACAGACCGGCTGCGAAACCACCAGGAATGCGTCGCGACCAAGCGCCAAGCAAGCTGCCCACTGGGATTGCAAGCAAGATGCCTGCAATCCGTGGAAACTTGTATTCATTGCCCCATGGCAAACTCGCGAAGGAAAACGCGGCGGCCAAAAGAATCCCCAACAGTAAAAAATTACGCCGTTGACGCATCCGCCACAAGCCCGGAACGGCGCACACCAAAAGCCACAACAGCGGCCCAAGAAGATTGGCCCAAGCAACTCCTTCAAACGGTAATTGGGGATTGCTGGCCTCCGAATCACGTTCGATGCCAGCAAAAAAAACCGGCAATAAAAAGGGCACGGCGATCAACAATGCCAAGAATGCCGGTGGCAGCAGTTGTTTGAGCGCAGAGCTTCCTTGGCGCAAAGAAGGCAGTTTGTGAGCGGCCACCAGCAAGCCAGCAAACAATCCCACTAAGGGATTCAACGCCGTGGTGATACCCAGCAAACTCGCGCAGCGCCACAGAGCTGTGCGGCCAGCACGTAAGTTTTCTGACAAGGTGAAAAACGCAAACGGCAAAGCTAACGCAAAGGAAGAGACATTCAGAAACTTGGGGAGGAAGGCCTGCAGGCGGCCGTCCCAGCGAAAAGAACCAAACGGCCGGGTGGCATCCATCAACGCCGCCAAAGGCAAAGCACCAGGCGGCAGCGGCTGATGATCCGACCACATCATGAATAACCAACCCAGACCGTTGAAGCCCAGCACCATGGCGGCGAAGGCAAAACGTCGCGCGCGAAAATCAAGGCCGAAGCGTTTGCCGAGCGCGTCCAAGGCCGGGCCCATCAAAGCAGCCGCCAAAATATTTAGGATGGCAAAACCCCATAACGGTCCACCACCTAAACGCCCGAGCAACACACCCAGCAGCGGGTAGAGCAAATAATAATGCAAATTGGAACCTGCATGATATGGGTTTTCCGGCAACAAACCATCGCGTAATACCGCTTCACCGATGGTGGTATGTAAATAACCGTGGTAGGACGTGCGCACCGCGTCGCCACCCATAATCACCACCGCCATGACGAGTAGAGCAAGTGCTCCACCTTCCAGCCACGGCGCGATGCGTTCCCGCAAGGAGGGCTCCGAATCTAGGGATTCCATTGCGTGCCAGGCCAGGGTAAAGCAAGGTTGACAGCATCCGGATCATCGCCAGTAGCGTAGCCCAACTCAGCTAGTTCCGTTTGCCGCTCCGGGGTGAGCACGACGGCTCCACTACCAGCATCCCGATTCAGTTGGAAATACCAATGATGCAAGGCATCCAGCAAATGGCGGGTGATTTCGGGATGCTCAGCGGCCACATCATGGAGTTCCAGAGGATCCACCAAACGATCAAACAAGGCAACTTGCGGATACGCAAAAGGTACTCCTTGGGGTGGCTCTTGCGGCCCTTTGCGATTGTTGCTCGGGTTATGGATTAAAGTCCAGCGTTCGTCGCGTGCGGCAAAGTAAACATCGCGCCACGCTGAGAAAAAAACTTGCGCTTGCGGCTGCGTGCCACGCAAGACCATCGGCAATACTGCGGCTAAAGGCAAAGCCCGCCTAATGCGCTGGCCAGGTTTCCAATCTCCCCCGAGAATAACCAGCGGCACATGGGTTGTGCCTGAGTAGATGCTCTTGGCGTGCATGAAATAGTTTTCGTGAAAGGCCAGTTCTTCGCCGTGATCGCTGACCAATAGGACCACCGCATTTTCCAATAGACCGCCGCGCCCTGCAGCTTGATATTGCGCGTCAAGACCACTCAAGAAAGTCATCACATAATCGTTCGCGGTGAGAATTTCTTCATCATAAAGTCCGCGCAAATGGGCCAGGAGCTTTTCGTCGACGGCAGAGCGGTCGGGATTGGAATGAATTCCTTCCAAAGTGTTGCGATCGCCGGGCACCCCATCGGGAGCTGAAAACTTGCCTAGATGGATTGGATTGGGTTCATAGGGTTGGTGCGGCGCCATGTAGTGGGCCCAAATCAACGAGCGCTTTCTCTCTTGGATGCCCCTTTCCGTGCTCAACAACAGCAGCGCTGGGCCGTTGGCTTCTTGCTCTTTGGCACGCACTTCGTAACTGCTAAAGCCACGATCCACTCCCGAACCCCGGTTCAGTACTTGATTCGCAACCACTGCATGATTGTTCCAACCTAAGGCCGCCAGCTCCATCGCAAAGGTGGGTGCAACCACTTGGCGATGATTGCCCATGGCGCCGTGTTCCAAGGGCGAGAGCCCCGTCCACAGCGTGCCAAAGGAAGGCAGAGTCATGCCGGCGGGCGCCCAAACTTGATCAAAAAGAGTGCCTTGCTGTGCCATCCAGGCAAGGGACCACTGGGCTCCCGGATCGCCTGCGGTGGCATGTTCTGCGCCATAAAACGGCAGGCGGTCGGCACGCAAAGTATCGATGGAAATAACCACTAAATCCAAACTTGCGGCAGAACCAAGTACGCCTTGAGCGGGAATATCGAGTGGCGTCAGCGCCGCTGGACCGCCTGCCACGGAATCATCACCAGAGCAGCTCGCCACAGCGACACACAGCAATCCAGGCAAGAAGACCAGCTTCCAATTCATTCCGCTAGTATAAGCAAGCAGCGAGCTAAACTGTACCCACAACCCGACACCCCTTCCCATGTCCTGGTTCGATTCACTCACTGCATCTCTGATTCCTCTTGTGCCGAAGCCCATCATGCGGCGGCTCAGCACGCGCTACATCGCTGGTGAACAACGCTCCGATGCCTTATTGCGCGGTGCGCAACTGGCACGCGCGGGTTATCGCGTCACTTACGATCAGCTTGGCGAGGCCGTCAGCAATGAAGCCGAAGTTGCCGAAGCCGTGGTGGAGAACCTAATGCTGCTCGCCGACTTGGTGGATGGTGGTTTAGAGCTCAATATTTCCACCAAACCCACCCAAATGGGTCTCAACATTTCCGAAGACCTATGCCACGATTCCGTGGCGCAAATGCTCGATACTGCCGCTATGAGTGGCGCATTCGTACGTTTTGAAATGGAGGAGTCGTGGACTGTGGATGCCACGTTGCGCGTATTTGAACGCTTGCGCGCCCGCTACGGCGCCACCGTTGGCATCGTGGTGCAATCCATGTTGTTGCGCACTGAAAACGATGTGCGCCAGTTATTGGCCAGCAGTACGCAACCTCTGAACGTGCGTCTGGTGAAAGGCATTTACGTCGAACCAGCAGAGATTGCGTTTCAGGATTACCAAGCCATCAACGACAGCTATTTACGCTGTTTGCGCCTGCTGTTCGAAGGCGGCGCCTATATCGGCGTGGCTACCCACGATGACGCCCTCATCGCTGGTTTGTTGGCAATGCTGACCGAACATCCGCACTGGCGGGAGCGCTGCGAGGTTCAGGTGCTGCTTGGCGTGCGCGAAGACTTGCGTCAAAAAGTAAGAGACAGCGGTTTGCCGGTGAGAGTCTATGTACCTTATGGCCATGCATGGTTGCGCTATGTCACGCGGCGCTTGAAGAAAAATCCGAAACTTGCACGCTATGCGTTCTTCGGTTTGTTCCGGCGCGGCGAAAAAATCAGCTAGGGGTTTGCGAGGCCGCCGAACTTTTCAGCGAATCACGTTGAGTAAGCAATCACGCACCTTGGCGACTGCATCGGCGAGAGTTGTGCCCTGGGCAAAAGTAGCTCCGGCCGCGCGCGCATGACCACCACCGCCAAGTTGACGCGCAACTTGATTCACATCCACGCGATGTTTACTGCGCAAACTTAATTTCACCACACCGCCAGCGCGCTCGGTCAACACCGCCACAACTTCCACAGTGCGCACCGAACGCAGTAAATCGAGCACATCGTCAGTATCTTCCATGCTGCCGCCAAGCTCTTCCAAATGGGCTTGGCTTGCCCAAGCAATCGCGATTTGCCCATCGGCAAAATACTCAAGGCTTTCCAGCACCGCCGCAATCCCCAGCGGCCGGCCGATTTCGGCTTGTTGAAAAACTAAATCGAAGATGCGCGCGCTATCCACTCCCTGCTCCACCATTTTTGCCGCTGCCGCCCACGCCGCTGCATTGGCATTGGAATACTTCAACCAACCGGTATCGGTCATCAGTGCGACGAAAGCCGCTTCATGGGCTTCCACCGGTAGATTTTCAACGCCTAAGGCCGCGGCGAAATCCAGTGCCAGCAAACCACTGGCCGCCGCACTGCAATCGTGTACGCAAGCGGTCCAACCGTGATCCTCAGCCATTGGATGGTGATCCAGCACGATCCGCGGCAAACCACTCGCAAGCACAGCATCCCCCATCGCTCCCAGGCGATCGAGTTGATTGCAATCGCACACAATCAACAAATCCGCTGGCGGCAGAGTGCCGGCAAATAAAGTCCAGGGCGTGTGCGCCTCGAGAAAACCGTAACGATTGTCAGGAGCATTCGGCAACATCACTTCGACTTGCTTGCCGAGCTGCCGCAAGGCGTGGTAAATCACACTTTGAGCTCCAAGACAATCGCCGTCTGCACGGAGATGACCAGACAACAAAATACGCTGACTCTTTTTAACTAGGCTGACGGCTTCCTTCACAGAGCTTATTTTATCGGCGCGCAATCATCGAGCCGTCGCGGTGGCCGCCAACCTTCACACAGAGCTTGGCAGACGCCCGCAGCACTCAGCTCAGGTGTTGCTTGATGCTGCAGCGTAAGACGCAGAACGGTGGCTCTTTTGCCTAGCGTCAACGCGCCCCAGGTGGGCTGCTGCAACACTGCCGCGCCGGTAGAGGTCAAAGCGTGCCACCACGCTTGGGCGCCGGGCTCTGGCATCATGGCATAAGCGAGCTGCAGCTCACGAAGCGGATCCAGGCAGGAATTGGATGCACGCGAATCGCAGCCGAGTGCTGGTAGCGCAACACCCGCGGCCACAAAGGCCGGTAAGGGTCGTTCAAAATAATGATGGGTGCCGGGACAAAAGACCACCCCAACCTTGGCGTCAGCGAGCCGCTGCAATTCTGCCACGTTGAGATTACTGCCATGCACCACCAGCGTGCCCGGCTGCAGGCCTCCAACGGCATCCAACCAATCCACTGGCGAAGCCCAACGCTGCTGTTTCAAGGAGCGTCCGCGGCTGGTGAGCAAATCTGCTAATGGCCCCGTGCCCGAGGCCAAGAGTTGCCGCTCTTCTTCGTGTTCACCAAGATGAATGGAAACCAACTGCCCAGCGGCGGCTTGAAATACGGCGGCGGCAACCTCATCGGCAATCGAAAAAGGAGCATGCAAAGCAATGGCGGCGCCGGCTTGAATGGTTGTAAGGAATTCTCCATCGAAGTCTGCTGCCGCGGGCGCGAACACTTCTTGCATAGCAAGGATATGCGGCAAAACTGCTTGGTAAGCCGTGCCGTCAGCCCCCGCTTCTGCGACATGCGTGGCCACCAAACCGCAACCAAAATGCAACAACTCCGCCAGGGAAGCCGCGGCGCTCGCTGGAGCCGACAACCGACCTTGACGCTGACGCCACGCCAACAACTGCGCCACCCAAGTGCTGAAACCAGCACCACCCCACTCTTCGCTGGGTGCATCGAAGCTTTCCAAGTGTGCATGCGCCAACACTGGCGCGGCGGTCCATAACTCACCGGGAAAGACTGTCTTCGGAATATCCGCAGGCAAACTGGCAGCGGGTGTCACCGCCACGATGCGCGCATTTTGATCGACGACCAAAGCAGTGCGCTCCTGCAGGGTTAAAGAATCCTGCAGGAGCGCGTCAGGCAAAAATGCTCGGAAACTATTTTGGCTCAATCGCCCGAGTAAGCGAAGCTGAGGTCAGTGACGCGGAAGTAAGCGCCGGCGCCGGTGCCAATCAGCGCCGCGATTTTGTCTTGGTCAAAAACCAAGGTGTAACGCAAAGCACGCACCACCGTGCCGTTGAGGTTGGTAATGCCACCAACGACACCGTTGAAACCCGGGATCACCCAATCCGATTGATTAATCAAAGTTGGATTGGCCAAAGCCGATTGCCCGGCAGCCATCCAGGCCGCTTGAAAGGCGATCCAAATGGGTGTGGTATCAGGATCGGTTGGGGAAGCATTGTTATAGGTACCCGTGTTCACCGTGACGCCGTTCGGAGACCACTGGTAGTGGATGGTCCAATCGGAAAACAGCAGTTCCTGCACATCCGAAGCTGGCTCATACCAGCGGCTACGCACACCGCTCGCGTTGCCGTTAAAAGTGGTGCCATCACCTGCAACCACATCACCGCCGCTAAAGGCCACAGCAATCGTTGAAATATTGGCTTGGCCTACAGAACCGATTGGCCCAAGCTCCACCGCGCCATCGGGGCTGATACGGTCTTGCAAGAAGGCAAGGCTTTCCAAGCCAGTGGCGGTTTCCACCCTCACCAAACCGCTGCCACCCGCGCCACCATTGTTGCCTGCAGCTCCAATACCGCCGCGTCCACCCGTAACAGAAATGGAATCCATGTCGGCCTGCAAAACGGAGCCGACTTGGATCAGCAACGCGCCGCCAGAGCCACCGCCGCCACCAGCATCTCCTGGAGGGCCATATTCAATCGCATTGGTGTCGACGAATGGAATCGTCAGCATGAAAGCACTATCGCCACCATTACCGCCATTGGCCAGAATCGATCCACCCACAGTCAGACGAGATCCAACATGGATCTGAGCAGCACCACCACCCGATCCGCCACCCGCGCCAGGGCAGTTGCGGTAAGTGCCAACTTGTCCAGGCGAAGAACCATAGCGATTAAAAATGGAGCCATGCACAGAAACGCCTGCACCCCCGCCACCCGAACCACCAAGCAACAAATTGCTCTCTGGATTCGCCGTTTGGATACCACCGGGCAAGGAATAGTTACCGCCGTCCGCATCAGCAATGAGACCGCCTGCAGCAGCATCCCATTTGAAGTAATTGCCACCAAGACCATCCCCGTTGAATTCGCGAACGTTATCGCCCCCGTCTAAATCAATCAGAGGTACCGGCAAAGCAGCGCCTAGTGGGTCGGTTGCAGTGGCATCGTAGTAGCCACCGATGCTGCCATCGAGCCAGTAACCACCGCCACCGCCACCACGGGCACGGTGAATGACATTGTTGCTGTAAGTAATCGCAGTGCCACCTGAAAAAGCAGTGGGGTGCGTGAGCACTGGAACGCCGCCAGTAAAGGCTGGGTTCGGCATGTTGCCACTGTGCGGTGGCCAGGCCCATGATCCCATTCCAGAACCACCTTGGAAATCTGCGAGCAGTTGGCCTGGAGCACTTAACGGTGAACCTGCTGCACTGACACCACCAATGCGCCCGCCGTTACTACCGTTGTAGTTGTCTCCGGACATGGATGTTTTGAAACGGGTGATGTCTGGAGTGCTCCCAGTAAAACCCTGTTGCCAATGTGTCTTCAGAGCGTTGAGATATCCGTTCGCGTTAAAAAAGATACTGTTGTGATACCAAGCGCGGCCGCCACGGCCGCCATCACCACCAGACAAATCGCCAACGCCACCATCGCCACCTAAGGCCGCATCTTCATTGCCACTGAAATTCACACCTTTGCCGAGATCCGATTCAAAGAAATCTCCAAACCCGTTACTGCCAGAATCCTGTTCGGTGCTGTGAAAATACTTGCCGTTTTCATTGACCGGTGCATCCGCACCAGAGACATCCACAACCCCTGCAACTTGCATGCTGCCCTGCACCACCAAACGCAGTGGGTTGCTGCCCGTTGCTTCGATACGTGATGCCAAATTGATTGTGACCTCCGAGAATGGAAACAAACCATCGGTAAGCGTGACATCTTCGCCAAGTAATTCAGAGTGCACCACCGCGGAATCGGTATCCAACACGGTGATTCCATCCAGAGAATCAAAGACGCCCAGCGCACCGGAGCCACCACCTTTATGCAGCCCAGTGGTAGCGTTCAAGCCACTGTCCAAAGTTCCTGGGGCAGCGGAAGTGGCCCACAAACCAGCGGTACTGCCGTTGTCATCTTCCTTACCCTTGTCGTTAAACGTTTCCGTGAGGACACCAGAAACAGTAGGCAAGTCCGGCAACAATGCCGTCTTGATGCCTGGATTCACTAGCAGATTGCCGGCCAAATCGGAAATTTGCTGCGACAGGAAAACGCGCACCACGCGTGCTCCAGAGTTGGAACTCGGCCACGGCACCAGCGGCGTGAAGGTAACGGTGGTGCGCAAGGTATCGCGGTTTGCGACCGCAGTGAAAAACCCCGGAATAGGAATCGCACCAGCAGTCGTATCAAACGTTTCAACCGTAATCAGCAAACTCGCGCCGGTATCTGGGTTCGCCAAAGGTAGAGTGGACATGATGTCATCGAAGACCATTTCGATACCAAAATCCCGCGTGGTTGGCGCAGTAATATTATCCGGTGAAATCGAAATCATACTCGGCGGGCCGGGGATGAAATCGACGACGTTTACAATCGTGACGTCGCCGGTGAGGAACGATTGGTTCACGCGCCCAGAAAGGGAGCGAACTGCGTTCGGACCACTGCCATCAAAAATGCGAATCTGATAAACCGCTCCATTGAGGAAACCAAATTGCAGACCCGAAGAAGTCTCGAGTAGCGTTGGGCGGAAAATAACGTTGTTGCCGTTGACCAGGAAACTTCCTGTAGGTGAAGCCCCATTGGCCAGGTTTACAATCGAAATGGATGAGAAGTTAACCGAAGTGGGATCAACCGCATCATTGAAAGTAAACGAGAGATCCTTGTTGGCCGGATGTGAGTTCAACGCGAACGTTGCACCATTGCAGCCAAGCGAACAAACCGAGATGCCAAAGGCTTCCACCTTGGCGCCAGCAGAGGATGAGGAGCCGCAAGCGCCCAGCACGAGTAACATGCAGGCAGCGGCAAGGGATTTGCTTGTAGGGAGAAGCATCTTCAAAGGGACCTTAGTAGGACAAACCGCAAAGCCACGCTGACAAACGTCAGCGTGGTTTCTCGGGGTAGCAAGTTTAGCAAAGTAAACACCATGGGCACACAGACTTACGCACGAGCACACAGACACTCGCTAGGGACTCCATTTCTATTGCAATTAGCATGCCGCCATGGCCTTATTGCGGCCGCGACATGGTTGCTGCTGTTCACCGCAGCATGCTCCAGCAATTCCGACGGAAGTCCTTTCATTCCAGAGGCTTCGCGTGCTTTGGCCGCCTCTTTTGCAAGCCCGGAAGCGGCCATCGCCGAGCTCCAGGTGCGAGCCCGCACAGTTGCCGTGCGACTCCACACGGATGCGCTGGTGGCAGAGCTTCCCAGACTCGAGGACGAGCTGCTGGTCAATGTGAGGGCTCTGGCGGCCCTACCAGACGCCGCAGCGCTCCCTTGGTTGCCTTGGATTGAAGCAACTTGGCGCATTCTGCCCAATCTCGCCGAACAGTACATGCTCTGTGCTGAGGAGCTGCTCCACGGCGAAGCGGCGCTGCAACTGATTCGAACCGTGGACCTACGAGAAATGCCCATGCGCGTCCGTCTGGTGGCGCACCGCATGTTATGGGAGCTCGATCCCAATGAAGCTCTGGCGCGGGGCAACGTTTTATTGTTTCGCGAACGGCCACGCGCAGACGACCGTATGCGACCACTTTATGTCGAAGAATTGTTGGTTGCTGCAACCCACCCACTGGCACTCGAATTATTACTCAACGTTGCGACCTCGGATGCAATGGAGCCACGCGCGCGCACTCTTGCCATTCGCGCGCTGGGCAATGGCACGTCCTTCGAGGCGCCCGCCATTTTGGAAAGTTTATTTGACACCGAGTCCACCAATTTTCTCGTGCGCAAAGAAGCACTGATGTCTATTTTGAAACTGGACCCGCCACGCGCGCACCATATGTTGATGGATCGCTTACCAGGACGTGAACATGACCCCGGGCTGTGGGAGTTCATGGTGACTTTGCGCAAGCAAGAGGGGCTGCCGTTGCCGTCAGAAAATTAAGATGCGTATCATCGACACCCATTGCCACCTTGTTTGGCGAGAAGAGGAGAATCCACCCGGACCCCAATTGCAACGCGCGCGTGCGGCTGGCGTCGAACGCTTCATTTGCGTGGCTACCGATCTCGAAAGTGCCACACGGTGTCGCGCCCTCGCCGCACTAGAAGCGGATGTGTTCGCAACCGTGGGGATTCACCCTAATGACGTCGGCAACGCAGCTGCATTGGAAGTGCAGCTACGCGAGCTGGAAATCATGCTCAAGGAGCCAGACTGGGTTGCCATTGGTGAAACTGGTTTGGATTTCTTTCGCGAGTGGTCTGCGCCGCAACAGCAAATACATGCCTTGGAGCACCACCTACAGTTAGCCAGCGAGCATCAACTTCCGGTAATCCTGCATTGTCGGCAGGCGATTGACAGTCTCTTGCCGGTACTCGAAAATTTTGACGGCAAGTTGTCAGGCGTGATGCACTGTTACTCGGAAGGTCCGGCCGCGATTGAGCGGTTAGTAGAACTTGGCATGCATATCAGTTTTGCCGGCAACCTCACTTTTCCAAAATCCGATCACTTGCGCGCTGCTGCTGCCATCGTGCCGCAAGAACGCTTGTTGGTAGAAACTGATGCACCGTTTTTAGCCCCACAAGCGCAACGCGGCCAACGCAATGAATCCGCGTTTATCGCCTTCACCTTGCAGGCTCTGGCGGAGTTGCGCCAAGTGGATGCAGAAGCACTTGCTTTGACCACCTCGGAAAATGCGGCGCGCTTATTTGCACTGGACTGGCCGCAGCTTTAGTCCATCAGCGCACTTAAATCCTCGGGGGCAGGCGCCAAAGTGCCTGGCGTATCATTCCATGAAGCATGCACCGAGCTCACCGAAAGAAGGCTAGTGGAGAAATCAATCCAGTAGGTTTCACTGCCTGAGTACCCGCGTAGATTGGGCCACGCCCAACAACCAACAGCCTTACCTTGGCCGTCGGTACCAACCAGAAAACGATAACCGCCACGGTGGGCAATGCTCAGCCCGTCAAAAATCAGTGGAGGCGTGAGTGACATGCCGGGCGTGCGCGCATGGTTACGCTGCTCCGGAGGGATTGGAATCGATTGTGCCAAGCGGCGCAAATCCACATAAACGCCCATTTCGCGCTGCCAGACTTGCTGGGCAGAAGAAATCATCCGCAGGTAAGCGCGGGCGTGCACGCCGTTCTCAACTTGGCGCGCTTGCAAAGCGAGCGGCAACAGCCACATCGACAGGCCCGTGAGTATCACCAAAAAAACCAGCAACTCGCCAAGCACGAAACCGGGGGCGCGGCGAACCACGCTCCCGGTTGGAATGGCTTTGGCAAATGCTATCCAATTAGTCATGAGCGACGGCTTCACCTTGAGCTGCCATGATCTCAGTTTGCAGATGCGAAGGCACTTGATCGTAACGCAAAAAATTCATGGTGAAACTACCTTCCCCGTGAGTCATTGCACGCAGCAAAGTACTATAGGTTTGGAGTTCCGCCTGCGGCACCTGACCCTCAATGGTCTGGAAATCACCATCGGTGGTCATGCCCATAATCTGGCCACGGCGTGAACTCAAATCACCTGAAACATCACCGAAGTAACGTGACGGAACAGTAATCGCCACAGTCATAATTGGCTCGAGCAAAATCGGATGGGCTTTTGTAAAACCATCCATCAGCGCCCGCGCGCCAGCCATCTTGAAGGAGTGTTCATCACTATCGACGGCGTGGAATTTGCCATCATAGAGTTGCACCTCTAGATCAATTACATTGGAGCCAGCGATTACACCTTTCAGCATTTGCTCTTCGACGCCTTTGCCAACCGCCGGAATGAATTGACGCGGCACCGAGCCGCCGACAACTTTATCCACAAACTGGAATCCAGAACCACGCTCACCTGGAATCAAACGAATGTAACACTCGGCGAACTGACCCTTGCCCCCCGTTTGCTTCTTATGACGGAAGTGTCCTTCCGAAGCCTGCGTAATGGTTTCTTTGTAAGCAATCTTTGGCAAGTGCGTTTCCGCCTCCACCCCGCGCGCTTCCAAGCGGCGCAACAGACCACGCAAATGCAGTTCGCTCAACCCTTCGATAATCGTTTCGTGGGTGGTGGAATCGTGACGCATGCGGAAGCAAGGATCCTCACGCTCAAGTTTGTGCAGCTCCTGCCCAATCTTTTGCTCCGCAGAGCGATCCTTGGGCACAATCGCCAACGCCGTGTAAGGCTTTGGCAGTGGAAAATGATGCGCGCTTGCTTCCCCTTCACTGACCAAGACATCACCAACCCGCAAATCATCAATACGCGTTACCGCAATGATGTCGCCGGGGCCAGCCGATTTGGTGCCCACCAGCTTCTCCCCAATGATGAAGGAGAGACCATTCATTTTGATGTACTTGCGCGTGTGCGGATCGAGCAGCTGCGCATCGGATGTGACCGTGCCTTGCAGAATCCGCAAGTAACTAATTTGCCCGAGGTGTTTATCCGTCATCACCTTCCAGACCCGCGCCACCACACGTTCTTCAGGGGCGCCACTTGCTAAGTTCTCACTATGCATGACGGCCAATTGCATTGCGGCGGATGGGAAGTCACGCACCATAAACTCGCCGAACTCATCCACGCCAATATTGCGCACTGGATCGACACAAAACAATGGCGCAAAAGTGCCCTTCGCCATAGCCAGAGGAATCGCAGCCTCCAAAGCTTCATTACTGATGACACCCTCTTCCAGATATTTCTCCATCAGCTCATCGTTAGCTTCGACCACGGCGTCGACAAGATGCTCACGATCTTCGCCCGCTTCCTGCTCGACAACCACAACCTTGGTGAAATCGGAGCCAGTGCCATTAGCAAGCGTGAACGGAACCACCCGCTGCCCAAACAAGGTGCGAATGTTCTCAATCACGGCATCGAGGTGCAGATTATCGCCATCCAAACGGGTGACCACGACCGCCCGCGCTAGACCCAAGTCGCCAGCCTGCTTCCACATTTGCAAGGCATGAAATGGCACGCCGGTATCGCGTGCCGGTACCACAATCACAGCGGTCCCAGCAGCACCCATGGAAGTGATGGCGTCGGCGCAAAAATCCGGGTAGCCCGGCGTATCGATGAGGTTCAGTTTCCCGTGCGGGGCCTCTAAATGAACCACTGCTGCGGCAAGGCTGTGCTGTTTCTCTTTTTCATCGGGGAGAAAATCGCACAGAGAGGTACCTTCTTCTACGCTGCCGACGCGGTCGATTGCCTTGAAGTGGTAGGCCACTCGTTCGACTAGAGTCGTTTTTCCGGCATCAGAGGAGCCGAGAAAAGTGATGTTGTGGATGTCCTTTGCTGACATGTTCCTGGGATGTTCTCAGTGGATGCGCTGGGGTAAAAAAGGAGCGCCGGGTGGTTAATCCACCCGGCGCTAAAAGAGTAGCAAATCCTGCGCTTATGGAAGGATTAGAATCTCGACCCGACGGTTGCTCGCCTTGCCTTCTTTGGTGGCATTATCGCTAATTGGACTGAATTCGCCATAGCCAGAAACCCGCACCTGTTCAGAGCCGATTCCGCCTTGTTCCATCAGGTAGTTGGCGACTTCCATCGCGCGACGCACCGACAGCTCCAAGTTGTTTTTCCAGCCAGATTTCTTCGGCTGATCATTATCGGTATGACCCGTGACCCAGAAGGTGTTGGTGGGGTAACTCTTCAAGAGGATTTCGCTAACTTTTTGAATGGTCTCAGCACCCTGCTTGCTCAAATCCGCTTTGCCGGATGGGAAAGTGAGTGCAGAGGGCAGATCCAAAACAATCATGCCGCCACGAGAGGATGCGTCGACGCCAGGAGGCAAGGCTTTGCGCAAATCTTCAAGCTCAGCATTTTGCTGGGCAAAAGCTGCGTCGCGAGCCATGCCAAGAGCGTTGAGTTCCTCGACGCGATCGGTGGCAAAGCGCAACTGCTCCTCGAGAGCATCGCCCTCGGCGCGAGTACGCGCGAGTTGTGCGCGGGTAGCCTCATTATCCGCCATGAGAGCGGCGTTTTGTTGATCCGCATCCTGGAGCATTTGCTTTTGCATGGTGCTCTGGCAGGAAGGCGCGATCAAAGCGAGGATGACGATGAAAAGCGTAGATTTCTTCATTTCGAATGCCTAAAAACTAGGACTTGAGGGGATTCAGCCTAGAGACAAAGCACGTGGCCATGTTTCGAGGAAGAAGGTGTGAACAGCGGAAGGATCCAGCATGATGAGCATGGTTCCAAGAATCAAAGGCGGGCCGAATGGGATGGTGCGCCCAGCTTGCCAGCCGATGTAGAAGAAGGAGTGGACGTAGTGATGATGCTTAGCCCTTGTACGACGCCGATGGCGAACCACCAGAATCATCCGCAGAACATTCACTACCCCCAAGATTGCGCCCGCAAAGACGCCGACCGCCAAAGTCCAAAGAGAACCTTCGAGACCGAGGAAAGCTCCGACTGCGGCGATGTATTTGACATCCCCGAACCCAAGGGCTTCCTGCTTTAAAAGATAAGAAAACAGACGCCCAATTCCAAACAGGAACCCAAAAGAAATTATGGCGCCAAAGATTCCTGAGATAAAAGCCACATAATTTGGCGAGGCGTCGGCGCTAAGTCCTAACAAGCTAACACCTAGCGGCAATCCCTCTAATCCTGGCCAAAAGTGAAACGCGGGAACAAATGCCGCCGCAAGCAGGCCAAATGGCACTCCGCCGATGGTAATTCCGTCGGGCAAAATGAAAAAACGGAAGTCCACGGCCGCCGCGACCCATAAAGCAGTGAAGGCCACAAAGCCCAAAAGCAGCGCCGTGGCGCCTCCGCCTAAGCTCATATCCGCCATCCAGCTGTGACCGGCCAGCCAAAAAAGACCGCTCAAACCAAGCTCATGCACCATATAGCCCGGCCCATAACTGGCTTTGCAAGAACGGCATTGGCCGCGCAAAATCAGGTAACTAAGAATCGGCAGATTATCGTGCCAACGGATGGTGGCATCGCACTTGGGGCAATGCGAGCGCGCCGGACTCACAATCGACATACCCTCGCGTGGAATGCGGAAAATGGCTGCCGACGCGAACGACCCAGCCATTGCGCCAAACACACAGAGGAACACTCCGTAAAGCAGCGGGGATTGTTGCAGGAGTTGCAGCCACGACATCTATCCGATTGTGCGTGCGCCGCGGCCGATATCCAAGTCAAAGAAGCGGATAAGTCGCAGGAACGGGTGCGGTTACTGTGGAGCGCGATGGATCCGCATGGTGCGGATGTTATTTTCGAGCGGCCAACCACCAAGGCCTTCGATTTCCTCGGGCAGTTGCAGACGTCCCCAGCCGCTCCAATTTCCTGCGAGCACCTCAAGTTCCGCGCCATCCAAAGCATTGCTGCGCAAGCGCAGTGCACAGGACTTGGTGGAACGTCCGCCTTCGCTCTGCAAGGTTGCTTCGCCAGTGATGGTGCGGGGATCCAGACCACTGCGGAAATGCAAAATCAGCGGCGCACCGGCGGCAAAAGCCAGCGGCGCTCCCACGGCGTAGCCACTCAAATTTACTGCAGAAAACTCGGCACCGTTACCGACCAGAGCTGCAGGATGATTGGCCGGGGCGGTGTGGAAGGGCAAAATCAATTCCGAGCGCAACACTTCTCCTTGAGTCGATGTCAGCGCCACCAGCCGCGGTAAACCATGCAGGCGAATTTGATAATTGTGGTCTGGTCGCAGACTGCCATCTTGGAGCCCCGGTTCGAGCGGCAGCCGCGGTGCCAGCCGTAACCAACTACCCACCACCGTCGGCAACAAACCAACAACGGGGTTGCCGCCTTCATCAAGGACTTCTACGGAACTGTGCCGCCAGGGTTGCGTTAACGGCTGGTTGAACTCAATGACCAACTCTTGGTCCAACGGAACAGCAGAAGCATCACTGCCGCTCCAGGAGAGCACCGTGAAGGCCTCTGGTGAATCTTGGTGGGCACAACCAATCGCCCACAGAACCGGCGCCACAAGCAGCCAGAATGCGCGTGGCGTGCGCCAGGGTTGGAGGGCGGGGCGTACAGTCCTCATTGGCCGTCAGCATACAAAAAAACCCTCGTGACTCGAAAGTCACAAGGGTTAAAGGAGCTCGCTAGAGTATTACCAAGCGAAAGGCAGTTTGAAGTATTCAATACCAGGACGTTCCTTATCCACCGTTGGACCAGAATCCAGGGCGTCGATATTGAACGTGAAACGGTAACGAATGAAGCGCGAGCCATCGAGCGTAGCGAGCGTGGTGGTACCCCCGTCGCCAGTCCATGCGGTTTTGACCGATTCATCTGGAAGGTTGGTGCCCGTGAACGCCGTCGTACCTTGGAACTGAATGCGCACACTCGCCGACACAGGCAAGCGATCCTTGGTCGCTGAGGTGGAAATGCGGAAGAACTTCGAGCGCACCGCCCAACTTGCACTGGCTACCAAAGCCATCGGCCCATCACTCACGCGGGTGTTCAGGATGAGGCGTTCGGGACTAGCCGTGTAAGTGGCTGACACAATCTCGAAGGTAGGAGGATTGCCCAACGCGGCATTGGGCAAGACATCGAAACCAATCATCAAGTTCGGGTTACGCAAGAAGTCTGCGGAGAAGGAACTCGATGGACTGGAAATGGTGACGGTGTAGTTTCCAAACACCGCGGTACCGGCTCCGCCATCGCTACCCACGGTGGCGCCTGCGGCAACGGTGTTAGCGGTTGTATTCACCAAACCAGTGTTCGCATTGATGCCATCAAAGTGCAGCAAGCTGTCCAGGTAAGCTGGGTAAGTTCCAGAACCAGAGTTGACGCGATCACCAGCTAAGCCCGTGTCAATCCACTTCGACTGCAATTGGGATTGCGGTGAGTAGAACGGAACCAAGGTGAAGGCTTGCGGCAAACTGTACAGACCTAAAATGGCATCCTGACGAGTCGAAATCGGCGGGTTGCTCAAATCCAGACCCGAAATGTACTGTTTAAAGGCCGCATCCACCGAGGCTGCATAAGTGATATCGGTTAACGGATTCGGCACGTGCACTTGAATGACGCCGCTCGCACCAGCACCACCGCGACCGGTGTGGAAGGGACCGTTGCCATCAAAATCCACATCGTTCGAAGCACCGCCTTGGTTAAAGGTGGCTGCAGAAGCACTCAAAGCCCAACCGCGACGTCCACCAATGCTGCGCAGCACATAGTTCGGAGTGAGGTTGGCAAAGAAGGTTGCAGGGATGGCTGGGTTGCCCGCAGTGCCGACTGGAATCGCTGCGAGATTCAAACCCGTGGTGGTATGCAAAACCATGTGGCCACCAGAGCCGCCACCTGAGCCAGAAACTTGAGTCGTGGTACCCGAAGTGGTGCCCTCGAAGGTTGATTCGCCACCGTGACCTGCGCCACCGTTGACTTTCAACACCGTGCCAGGGCCGAGAGTGATTGCGCCCAAGGCGTGAATCTGCACTTGCCCACCCCCACCACCGCCAGGAGCGCCACGGTAGTATGCCGGCGTGGCAGGGCCGTGATTAGGGAAGTTGACATCTGGCCAGTGAGCTATCAGCGGCAAAGGAATGCCAAGACCAGCGCCATTGTCGATGTAGCGCAGGATGGCCTGCAAATCGCCACTCGCGCCACCACCGGAACCGGCATAAGCGGAAAGCAATTCTCCAGTTACCAATACAGGATCATTGGCGAGGTTGCCGTCCCAGAAATAACGGGTGCCAAAGAAATCATTGGCCAAAGCGCCATCCGTGAAAACCGATGCTCCGCCGAGGCCGCCATCTGGGCCATTGGTAAGGCTGCCATACTGGTAGCTGATGGTTCCGCCGGCCGAAGTTTCTGCGATGTCGAAGAAGGCGGTATCAGATGCTTCGCCATCTTCAAGCAGGTCTTCATAACCATGTACCCCGTGAGGGAGAACCGAAGTTTCTAGCCTGCCTGAATCGCGCGCGGAACCACGTAAACCTGCTTCTGCACCGGTAAAATAATCATTTGCATCCGGGGTGCCATCAAAGACGGTGTGACGATCCAAGCGGACGTCGGGGCCGGCATTATCAAAGGTGAGCGGGTTGACTGCAAGCGACCACTGATCCCAGAAAACGGAATCCGTACGGCCCAATGCAAAACCACCGCCACCACCACCGCCAGCAACGAGGTAGGAAGCTGCAGCACGGATGGTGCCGCCCCCCGTAGCAGCTGGGTTAAAATACTGCTGGAAGCCACCTTCGCCACCTTGCCCCCCGCCCAGGGTGCCATGGAAAGGACCGGAGCCTCTGGCACCGCGAATGGTGTAGCTATCGATGGTGGCGGAAGCATTGCCGCCCTTGCCACCACCACAAGCGCCTAAAGCGCCGGGAACCATCAATTCGGGATGGTAAGCACCGCCATCAGGAGCCGTTGCGTTGAAGCCACTGGCATCCAGAGTGCCAAGCAAACTGGCTTCACCGGCCACATAAATGATGAAGGGGTTTTCACCGGCAGCGCGCAGGGTAGCGCCCGCTGCGATGGTGAAATTGTTCACCTCAAGCACACCATCGGTAATGGTGAAGGTGCGCCCGTTGCCATCCGAGAAATCATGGCTACCGTCGTCGGTAGTCACAGTGAGTAGGCCTTGGTTCGCTGAGACCACCAAGTTGTGATCGGTGGACACCGCGGAACCAGGGAAAGCGAAATTGGCCGACAGTAAATTCGAGGCCACGTGCGCTGCTGGTTGCGGCAAGGAGGCTTCCAAATCTAGGCCGTTGGGGCCATCATACTCATCACGAAAATCATCCAGGGTGACATCGGTTTCCGTGAAGCTTGGGCCAGCCGCATAAAGTTCTGCCAGAGTGGGCATGGCCACAGCTGCTGAAGTAAGCACCGCAGTGTTGGTCGAGCCGCCAATATCTTGGAAATCTGTAGAGGCCACAATACGAATCAAACGGCCTGGAATCAGCACACCACTAACCCGGAAGTGCAAAATCGCACCATCCCCGCAGTTGCTGACCACCAGCCATGCTCCGGGCACGACATTGCCGCTGGCTGGGAAAAGTGCACTACTATTGGAGTACTGCACAAACAAACGATCCTCCGCAAGGTTGGCCGGTTCTGGGTTAATCGATTGATTAAACGCAACCACGATTTCCGTCCTTGCTTGAGACAGGAGTCCCAGAGAATTCGGAATCGTAACGGAATCGAACGCAGGAGGACCGACAATCGTGTCCGCAAACAACGGTTCACCAATCTCTGGCGTTTTAAAGCGACGGCTCAGACCAATTGCGAGCTGATGCCCTTGAGTGTCGCGCAAAATCGCGGAACCTTGATTACCTAGAATCGGAATCACCAACTCATAATTTTTCCCGCCGGGAATCAAGCCGCCATTCGTATTGGCTGCATTGGTTGGGCAGGAAGGCGTGAAGACAATGACACGATTGGGATTGCCGACAGAATCTGCCTTCAGTGCAAAAGTACCGGTGACCGGAGAGCCAAGATTATTGGAATCCGTAGGGCGCAAAATTACCGAGCCAAAACCCACGGAAGCTGGATCAATGGCGCTACTGAAAACAATTTGGATCGGCCGGTTCAGTGACCAAATGTCGCCATCGCTCATGTTCGAGGTAAGAGCTTCGAACGTACCAAGGGTTGGCGAAGTTGATTTACATCCTCCAGCTGTGACAGCACAAAGCGCAGCAGCGGCGAGAATGAGGTTACACAGATGGGGAAAGCGTGATGGGTGCATCAGTTGGTAGTGTAAGCGAAGCCGAAGGCGTCAAGTTCTGCCTCGAGGTCCTGATCAATGTTGGCTACGAAGGTAAAGCGAATCTGGAAGTAACGTTGGCCTGCAGCCACAAGAACTCCAGCATCATCGCTCCAATCAGTAGTTGGGTCAACTTGGCCACAAGCAGTGTTGTCGTAATCGCCGTAAGCATCAAAGTTCGCCGAAGCATCGCTGAGTGGCGATGACTCATTCAGGGCAACGCAGCCCGCATTTAGAACTTGGGTGGTTGCGCGGTAATCCACTAAAACCGAAGTGCCGGGGTTCGCTTGGGTGGATGTTGGTTCCAGAGTCACGGAAGACAAAGAGTTCAGGTTGCCTCCAAAGTCAAACCAATGGGTGTAAATCTTACTGACCTTGGTGACGAAATCGACTTGGCCCCAATACAATTCCGGGCCCCAACCAAGCGTGGCAGTTCCTTGGTTTGGCGGCGATGTTTTGTACCCGCCATAAGGGTGAGTCCCTTTGGGGGATGAGTCTGGCACAATCAGTTGCCAAGTCGAACTAGTGTCTTGGCCCCCAGAACTAAACACGCGGAAGGCCGGAATACTGGAGGAGCCAACCATAATCTGAACCTGGAAGCCGTTGAACCCCCATTCCCCGCCACGCGGATAAGAGCGATAACGCATCAACAACGGCAAGGCAATACTTGGGTAGTAGCCCTTTTGATAAGTAGGAGTGGAACCAGAAACCACACGCGGTGGAACGCCCCAACCATTGAGCACGTTACCCCCTTGCAAGGTGGAGCCATTCGGCTTAGGCATACTGGTATCACGCCAAGTGTAAGTGGTCTGAAAATCCGGCCATGGGTACATGAACACACCACCGGCAGTCTGGAATTTGTTGATGTTCGAAATAGAGTAACTGCTGTCAAAGCAAACCACCTCATCGAGATCCGCATAAACCGTGGGGTTCTGGCCGTAGCCGTAAATGTTGGTGTCGAAGTCATCCCCCGAAAGACGGTGCAAACCAGAGTTTGGAAAGCCCGGATAACCGGAAGCTGGATCAATCCAATCATCTGGGAAGCGGTTCGAGTGAGCCAGTGCAACCGAGTAACGGGCAAAAGTGTCGTCAAACAGCACGCCCTCAAAAGGTGACCAGTTCAAGCCCTCCACGTCAAGGTTGAATTCGGAGTTACTGGTAAGGCCAAAACCAAGGTGATGATAAGCCCAAAGAGTTTGCAACACCGCACCTGACGGAGTCAGCGGGGTCATCAGACCAAAACCGAACTTTAGCCGTTGACCAACGTATTGGTTGGTTTTATCTGCCTGACGGGAAAAACGCGACAAAGAACGACCGCGCAAAATTCCGTCGCCCACTTGAGCGCCAATCTGACCGCCGTATTCGGGGGCCTGATCGTTATCTTCATCCACGCCATTACCGCGCAGGGCAAAGTAGCTGTCTTCTGGAACAACCCCCGCCAAAGTCAACTGGGCTGCGGGTTGCGAGCTGTGCCCCGCTACGAAGCCAGTGAAGTTCACGGAGTTGCCCGATAAATCAAGGATACCCGTGGAGCCGTCTCGCAAAGCAATCGAAATGGTAGTGACTGCAAGTGGGTCGAATGGATCGGTTACGCCGGCAACAGGAGCCAAAGTGAAACCCTGGGCATCACCGGTAACGGACACTGGCCCAAACATGATGTTGCCGGAGCCGGAACCGGGACCGAAACCTGGAAGGCGATCGATATAGTCCGCCACAGGCTCCGAGCCAGCAGCATTCCAACCATCATCGGCCGTGATGAGCTCATTTTGAGCATCGCGATTGGTGTCATCCGTGGTTGCTAAAACCATGGAATCCAAGGACCGGACCGTAGCAATATCGATCGGCTCACTGAAGCGCACGGAAAACGTTGAGAAGGGATCCACACCGGTTGCAGGTAGACTCTGCGGCGTTGGCGTGATGGTGACGAAGCACAATTGGACCGGTGCATCGGCGATGGTGTACTTCGTGGTCAAGAAACCACTCGCACCAGCAGTGCCACCCGCTAAGGTGCCCCGCAGCAACGAGCCTGAAACGACATAGGCACTATTGTTTGACGGATCGACCACTTGCGTGACTTGGAGCAGTGCATCGCCGACCTCCACAACGTCACCGATTTTCGGAGTGACTGCGCGACAGCCTAGAGCATTGATCGAGTAGGTAATGGTGCGCAAAAAGCCAACTTCCACCACCGCAGCGACGGTCACATTTTGCGTTACAATGAGATCTGGTTTGAGATTATCCACCAAGAAACCATTGAATACGTCCGAGTTGTTTCCGGTACGAAACGCGCGCACGGAAACTGGATCAAAACCGGCGAATTCATGAGGCTCCAAAATGGAGCTGCCATCGGAGTTGCGCAACACATTGATCGTTCCCGTTCCAGACTTGTTGCTGAGCAAAAGATTCTGGTTCAAGAACGGGTTCTTCGCCGTTGGAATGCGCAGCTTTACGTTAGGGTCGAGTAAACTTACCGACTTCGGAAAGCCAACACCATTTTCAGGGATGCCAAGGTTCTCCGAATCAAAACGCGAAATCGTGGGATCCAAAATTACCATCCCTTTCGGTTTTCCATCTTGGCCTACGCCCTCTTTCACCACATAACGCACTTCCAAACTGCGGAAATTTTCGGTGCTCGTTCCCACCAAAACTTGTAGGGTTTGGCGATCCACAGAGGCCGGATCAATATATTCGCTAAAAATGAGCTTCACACTGCCATTGCGAGCTACTTTGGTAAAAGGACCTGGATCACCAAAATTTTTCGACTGTAACGAAGCTAATCCGGTTGTGGCATCTGCAAAAGCCGAAGCAAAAGCAGCACTGCCAAAGGATGGTGTGATAGTCAAGGTCTCCCGTTGCGTAATCGGGTTGCTTGATAAGGTATAAATCACTCCATCGCCTTGCACGCTCTCACGAATGAGAACATCGGCTTCCACCAACAGGCCTTCGCCGTCAAAAACATCCACCAAGCGACCCCATTGCAAGTCTTCCAAGAACAAATTGGAGGAGCCACTGCCTGCTCCGGTTCCCTGCGAAGCACCTAAATCAGTGTTCGTTTGTTCACATCCCAGCAACAAAACTGCTGACAGGGTGTAGGCGAGGAGAGAAATCGTTTTGTGGATTGTATTCACTGATTCAGCCTAAGATTAGTTGGTCCAAACGATGCCAAGTCCGTCCAGAGAAGGGCGCAGACCTAAGTCAGCATTGGATTTGAATGTCACTCGGATTTGGAAGTAGCGAAATCCCAAATCTTCCAGGTTAGAGAAATTAGTAGTCCAGACACTGGGTGCGCTGACGCTACCTACACCATTGCTATCCCCGTAATTATCAAAGGGGGTATCGGCACTTGTAAGTGGCGAAGGGTTCAAGCCAGGATCGCCGAAGTGGCCTACTGCAGCCGCACCGCGGAACTCAATCTTCAGGGAAGTCCCCAAAGGTTGATTCGCCGCCGGTGGCTCCACCACCACGGCCAGAGAATTACCCGCGGTAAGGGTGGCACCAAGGTCAAACCAGTGGGTGTACATCCGCGAAGTATCCAGAGCGAAATCGGCTTGTGCCCAGTAAATCAGTTCATCGCTGACGGTGGGAGTGCGCGCGCCGCCTGCCAAATATCCACCCGTTGGGCGCGTGCCACCTTTGGTCGGGTTGTCCGGCTGGACTTGCGCCCATTGGTTGTTACTGTCCTGGCCGCCCGCGGAGAAAATGCGACAAATCGGCGAGAACGGAGGCGTGAGGTTGGGAGGAACAATTGCCGTCGTAGTGAAGGAATTCAAACCCAGACTGTTGCTCTGTGGGAACGTACGAAAGCGCGTTAACAACGGCAGGGCGACCGAAGGTGCGGTGCCGGGATTCCATGCAAAAAGTTCCCCGGTGTCAATCAGGTATTGAACGCCAGGAGTGGGAGCACTTGCGCCGCCCAAGTAAATTTGTGGGATGGTGGTATCCCGCCAAACGTAGTTGTTGGTGAAATCAGGCCATGGCAAGTAATTCACACCATTGGCTGTGTAGACATTGACGGCCTGGGTGAAATAGTTACTGCGAAAAACTTCCACCTCATCCACACCGGTATCCACCCCATCAATCCAGCCTAGAATGTTGGCGTCGAAACTCTCGAACACCAGACCGGATGCTGGGTAAACCGGGTTGCCTGAAATCGGATCCAAATATTCATCTGGCTGGTACTCCGAAGTGGCCAAAGACAACGAAATATCCGCAAAGCTTTCATCAGAGACGACACCAGAAGCGGGTGCCCAGTTGAAGCCAGTTACCGTCACATTGTACTCCGTTGGATCGGTGTATCCAAAACCAAAATCGTGGGCACGATACATCCCCATTACCACTGCACCGGCAGGGTTCAATGGTTCATTGACAGCGGCACCAACCGGACGGTTCGACATCGCAGCACTCGATGAGTCGGCGCTGCGGGTGAAGCGCTCGGGCACGCGGCCGGTGATTTTTCCTGCCGTAGCGAGGTTGACTTGACCAGCCCATTCGGAAAGGCCATCGCCGTTCTCATCCAAAGACAGGCCAAGCAAGCACAAACTCTTATAGTTGGTGGCAACGCCTGCAACAGAAATCAACTGGGCCTGCCCTTCATTGCCGGCAACGAAACTCGACAAATCCACGGGGTTACCGGAAAGGTCTTTGATGCCATCCGCGCCACCACGTAAAGCCACCACAAAAGCGTGATCCGGACCGGGATCATTCCACCCAGCAGACGGGGCCAAGGTGAACTGGCGGTTACCATCGGTAGCTTCAATCGTGCCGAACAGGATGCGCCCGCCGAACTCCGAAGCTGGATCGACACCACCGGAGATTGGACGATAGTCATAGCCACGCTGACGGTCGACGAACTCACCAACGGTTTCATCCAGAGTAATCTGACGGAACCATGCCGCTTGGATTTCATAGGGTTCGTTTACCAAATTGGTGTTCTTGTCATCCGGGCTCACAATCACAAAACTCTTCATGGAGTACATGGAGCTGGGATCGATGGGCTCATCAAAACGCACGGTAACCGTGGCATTCGGATCGATATTCCGCACGGGAAAATCGCTCGGGTTTGATGGCGGTGGCTGAATATCCAAGTAGCAGACTTGAACCGGAGCATCCACCGGGGTGTAACGCGTGGTGTAACGGGCCGCCAAGTCGGTAGCGCCCGTGACCACGCTGCCGTCGGAACTCTCAATCGAAGTGCGCACGCGGTAGGCTGCAGGGTTTGCAGAGTTCAGCACATCGGTCACTAACAACAGGCTTCCGCCGACTTCAAAAATGTCACCAGCCTTGGGCAGCATAGGCTGACAACGGAGAGCATCGATGGAGTAAACCACATCGGCAACTGCTGCGGTTGCAGAAGTCACAGAGGAGATGGTTGCTTGTTGCACACCCAGCAAATGAGGACGGGTTGCGTCACGTAAAAAACCGCGGTAGGCATCGACCTCGTTGCCGGTGCGAGCGGCGCGAACCAAAACTTTCCGGCCACTAATATATTCCTCAAAAGGTTCGGTGGAAGGATTCTGGACTGTAGGTTTGCGGGAACCGCTGAGACTAGTCAGAACATTTGGCTGACCAGAAAGCGGATCTGGGATGGTTGGAATGCGGAAGGCAATATTGGATGTTAAGGTGTCGATGGAACCAGGAAAGCCAATCGAATTTTGCGGCACCGCTTCTTGCGCGGCCTCCAAAGCAGAAACAGTCGGATCGAAAATCACATTACCTTTGCCCGAAACAGAATCGTTATCAATCAGGTAACGACCGGCGAAGGACAACTGGGGTGGATCCCCCACAAAGACCTGAACCGTGGTGAAATCGACGGTAGCTGGATTGATGTGCTCGGAAAACTGCAAACGCACCGTGGCGTTACGCGCAATCATTGTCATCGGTGGCGCGGCGCCTACTTTCTTCGCCGTTACGTGTTGCAAATTGAGCTGCGCCGCCGCCAACAAGGTTGCAAACTCGCCCGAGCTAGCATCTTGAAGAATCGACAGGGTTTCGCGCTGGTTGACTGGGTTGGTACCCAATTGGTAATTCACACCATCAGAATCAAGTAAGTGATTAATCAACACATCGCTTTTGACCACAACACCGTTGATGTCGGTGACGTCGACTAAACGCCCCCAATCAACGGATTCAAGAAATAGGCCCAAACTCGAGTTCGAAGATCCGCCACCAAGGCCGGCACCAGAGTTAGATCCGCCAGTGATGCAACCGCCGCTAAGTACAGCAGCAGCAAGGCCGGAAAGTGCGATTAGGGAGAAAAGTTTCATCTTGATTGATTCCATCGTTCGGATTCTCGGTGGGACGGTCTGTTTCGAGGCGCAGAAGTCAGGACACAGGCCTTCTATATTAAAGCTGCGCCGAGTCCTTCGCCTGTGTCCTATGAGCAAATCCCATACCAAGGCGCAGAGTGGGCAAAAAAGCTGCTTTAAGAAGTAAGACCGCCCACAGGGTGCGAAAGCGCACAACTGAGGCGTCTCAGGCTCCAAAGGACTTAGGTCCCCCAGATATAGCCTGCCGCGGTAGCCTCGTCACGGCGTAAAAAGGGCCGCAAATTCTCCGGCGCAATTCTTAACGCTGCCTGAGAGTGAACTGGGTGTACGCGTTGGGTAGAACGACATCCAGCGTAGTCCACCGGCAAGAGCGAATCGCAGAAGGAACACAAAAAACTGCGTCGGGTGACCCCAATTACACGCCAAGGAACTTGTAAACCTTCCATGCGCGTGATGCACCCCTCATTCGGACAGAGGCCTAAGTGGTGCTCATGATTGCCCGCAGGAAGCGGTGCCAAAGCCGGCAAGGACCACTGATCCTCCCCGAGCATGGCCAAAAACACGACCTGACGCACAATTGGCCCCATGGAAGCTTGCTCAAAATAGAGCGCACGCGGATCCCCATCAATCTCTACGGGTAGCTCTGCACAACGTGGAAGAGGGTGGAGCAACAGGCATGATTCCATCAGAGGGTTCTTCAGATGCTCCAAAGTAATCCCAGGGTAAGCACTGCTGGGGTCGACTTGAGCCCCCCGCTCCGCCTGCATTCTAGTTAAATACAAGGCGTCAAGGCTGTCTATTTCGGGAGGGTCCTCTCGGAATAAGCTTTTTTGCACCAAGCCCTTGGGCTCCAGGATGCGTGCTTCTTGAGATCCAGTCCAAACTGAGAACAGAGGGTGTTTGCCCCAACGGAGGCGATAATCGAATTTATCTAGAATGCGGCGCTCAAAGCTGGCTTCCCAATCGAGGCCTTTGCCGGGAAGAAGCAAAATACGCGCACCGAGCAGCGCTAAACCCCAAGCCAGAGAACGCGCTGTGCGACCGTTCCGCAAATCCCCCATGACGGCAATCGTGCGCCCTTCAAAACTCCCCCATTTGCGATACAGCGTGTAAAGATCCACCAGAGTCTGAGTGGGATGCCCAAGGCGGCCGTCGCCACCATTCACGACCGGTACCCCCGCATACAAACCAGCCAAGCGCGAGGCACCATCTTGAGGGTGGCGTAGGACGATTAAATCGCAATAACTGCCAATCACTTTGATGGAATCGGCCAGAGTCTCGCCTTTCGAGCCACTCGAGGTTTTCGGATCGGTCACGGTGATGACCGAAGCCCCCAGGCGATGGGCGGCCGATTCAAAGGACAAACGCGTGCGGGTGGAAGGCTCGGCGAATACCGTGGCAATGACTCTGCCGCGCAAGGCCTCGCTGAATTCAAGAGGGCGGTTTTCCACTTGCCGTGCGCGCACAAAAAACGCCTCTAGAAAAGCTGGATTCAAGGCTTCAGCAGAATGCAGGCCTTTCATTACCGGCAAGAGATTCATCACTAGAGATTCGGTATCGCGTTCGGACCTGGGGCGAATGCCACCGGGCGCGCTATAGGATAGCCACCACAGCTACCGACGGGAATCGGTTGCTGCCAGAGCTTGAAGTTCCAGGCGTTCGGCCGCGTGTACCGCCACCAGCTGCCCCACCGGTGGAGGTGGTCCCAGTTGCCGCAAAAGAGCCCCTTCTAAAGCTGTAATGAGTTGCGGCGACTGCCTGCTTTGATTTTTGAAAAACGCACGCGGAAGAATTTTCTGTGGATTCCAAGTAGCTTCAAGATCCATACGGTTGACCACCAACAAGTCCTCTGGGCAACGTGTTGCAAGCGCCTTGAGCAGCGTTTTCGAAGGAGGCGTAGCGGCGTCCAAAAGCCAAATCACGCGCCAAGCGGAGGCTATGGCAGCGAGGCTCATGGCGACCGCAGCTTGATCGACGCCGCGCGCTTGTTCCCACAAGCCCGCACTATCGACTAACTTCACCACGAACGCCTCCGCGCCAACACCAAGCTGACAGGGTGCGGAAATGAGATCGCGGGTGGTGCCGGCAGCAGCGCTAGCGGTGACACGTCGCTCCTGTAACCAAGCATTAAACAGAGTGGATTTGCCGGCATTGGGAGGACCAGCCAAAAGCACCATAGGTGGTTCGGCTAACACTTGCCCCCACGCATTCCAATGTTGCAATGCCGTGACTATCGGAACTCGATCCGCAGCGGCAACGGATGGAAGTTGCTGCAAAGCTGCATGCCAAGCACCATCACGCCGCGCAGAAAATATTCGTGCTGCTAAGGGTGAAGTAGCCTGCAGTAAGTCTAAGTCTTCGTGAAGGATGGATGGCACTTCTTGCCAAGCGCGCGCGGCCAGGAAATCGCGCAAGGCAGCAGCCACACCAAACCCACCGTGTAGATGCACTTCGATGGTGTAATCCGGACTGCCGTCAGCGGGAAGCGCGCGACACCAACACAAAGCTTCGTCAAAGGCAAAGCTATGGCGTGCAAGTTGCAAAGCGCCAACCGTCGTTGGCAAACTCTCGCCGAGTAAATCGCGCAGCGGCACAAGTGGCGCGCAGAGCTCCCAAATAGACAATGCGCTAGTTCCAGCCGCCGAGAGGCGACGGAATCTAGGCACCGTTACCGGCCCTGGCTACCCATAAATCTAGTGCTTCTAACACCAAGTTGTCACGCAGCTGCCAAGTGGGAAGCAATGTTTGCAAGCGCGCTGCATCGCCACCACTCAAAAAACGTAAGGCGGTACAGCCAAGCTGTTGTTCGAAGCGTTGCGCTAGCGCAGAAATGGATGCTGCCAGAGCAAGACTTGTGCCAGCAAATACAGCGCTCGCGGTAGTTTGCGGAATGATTGGTGTGCCAGCCACTGGCGCTGCGAGGTGTGGACATGCATGTTGCAAAGCTTGCTCCTGCACCGCCAAGCCAGCGCCAATCGCGCCGCCATGAAAACAGCCGTGAGCATCGACGATATCGAGAGTAAAAGCCGTGCCGCAATCAGCGCTCACAACTGCGCTGTGGTTTTGCTCGAAGAGCAACCACGCAGCCAGCAGGCGATCGATGCCGGTACCATGCGCAAGAGACGGCATAGGTAGATTCGCAGCGGTGATTTGCTGAATGGAAAACCCCTGCCAAACACTGGTCGTTAAAATTTCATCCGCCAGCGGCGCAGTACTCGCAAGCACGATATGTGTTGGTGCGTGGCGCTCCACATAGCTGCGTAATTCCTGGCGGGCTTGTGGCTCGCGCCACGCGAAGCTCACGATTGGAGCGCCACCAAGAAGGCACACCTTGACTCTGCTGTTGCCAACATCAGCCAGCAAGACAGAAGCTGCCACGGCTTTACTTGGGCAGGCGGAAGGTCAAAGTTCGCACACCACCGAGGCGTTCAATGCGCACCTTCAGAATATCGGTATCCAACTTTTGCATGGCTGCAAAAAGCTGATCACGATCGGTAGCAGGCTGCCCATTGACATCCAAAATGATGTCTTCGGCACGCAGGCCAAGACGCTCAAAAATGGAGTTTGCTGGAACGCTGCGGATGGTGATGCCATCCACCTCATTGGACATTGGGTGGCGATGAATCTTATGCGGCAACGAGCTGAGAATCTGCTCCTGAGACATCGACTCCAGCATGGCAACATCCTCTTTGCCAACGGCATAGGTGTAGGGTTCGGTCTCGCGCGTGATGCTAGGAGAAACGAAAACAGCACCCTCGCCGCCAGGATTTGGCCCCCCATGCTCCCCATCCCCCAAAAATACCTGGCTGGAATCGACTTCATAGGTCAGGGAGTAAACCTGGAAGACCTCGCCACTTTCCACCACTTCAATTTCCACCCATCCCGGCTGCACCGATTTGAGGCGCAGTTTCAAGCCAGCCTTGCTCGGCAGCTCAAATATTTCGCCCACCACGCGAAAATCGCCAATGAGTTGATCGCCGTTGGCTTGCTCGGCGCGCCCCTGAATCCACGCTGCAGTGGGCGATTGAATCAGCGGTACATCAACATCTTCCGCAGAGAAAACGGCCTTCGGCAGAGTCGTGGTTGGCCCTTCCAGGACCGGAGGCGGAGCCACATAGCCGGTAATATTGAGATCCTGAAGCACCTTATATTCCGCGTAGCTGAGCAAATGAGGCCCGAGCGGCACACTATCGGTGTTGCCAAATCCAGCCTGCAGCGCCTTCAAATCAAGACGCTGGGTAATTTCTTCGCGGTGCTTCACAAAATCGTAAAACTTCCAAGCAAAGCCCGAAAGCGTAGCGACGCCTGCAATGACCAGCGCAAATCGGAGCAATTTCTCGTTCACAAATAGCATCTTAACGGTGTTCCCAGCAGATTGCGACGCGCCTAGACCAAGCCTTCTTCCAAATTCGCAGCCAGTGTCTGTAAGCCTTTCAGCATAGCCTCCAAACCAGCGCCGCTGGCGGCGGAAATCATCCGCGCTGGAAGTTGGATGGCAGCGAAGAATTCCTCGGCTTTGAGCCGCGATTCATCATCTTCAACCTTGGTGGCCACCACCAACGTTGGGCGTGCCATAAGTGCCTCGCTATAGCCGGCCAGCTCCGCGCGAATCACCCGGTAAGCTTCCAACGGCTCTTCAAGCGCCATCGAGGAACAATCCACCAAATGCAGCAGCAAGCGCGTGCGCTCGACGTGGCGCAAAAATTGAATACCGAGTCCCTTGCCTTCGTGGGCGCCTTCAATCAACCCGGGGATATCGGCAATGACTAAGTGGCGGTCGCCGTCGCCCAAATCCAGGATGCCTAACGACGGATTCAGGGTCGTGAATGGATAATCAGCAACGCGCGGACGGGCGGCCGTCACGCGGCGCATAAAAGTGCTCTTGCCAGCATTTGGCAAGCCGAGCAGGCCGACGTCCGCAACCAGCTTGAGCTCCAAGCGGAGTTTACGAACCTCTCCCTCCATCCCCTTTTCGGTGCGTACCGGCGCTTGGTTGACGGAGGTTGCAAAACGCGCGTTACCGCGACCAGGCTTGCCCCCAGCAGCAACCACCACGCAAGCTCCCTCGGTAGTTAAGTCTGCGAGTAGGTTGCCGCGCTCGAAATCGTAAATCAAGGTGCCCACCGGAACCACGACGGTGACACTCTCGCCGCTGCGTCCGCTGCGGTTATTGCTGCCCCCGGGCTGACCATCGCTGGCACGCGCGTGAAAGTTACGCGATACCCGATAGAGGGAGTTCTCCTGCACACTTGCCAGCAGCGTGACATCGCCACCACGGCCACCATCACCACCATCCGGGCCACCTAAGTTGATGTACTTCTCACGGTGGAACGAGCGACAGCCGCTGCCGCCATCACCTGCGTGAGCAATCATTACCGCTTCATCGCGGAACATGGTTTCGATTTTCTGTCCCATCCGTGGTCTCTCATGGAAAAAGCCTGGAAGTCTTTGGGGACTCCCAGGCTCCTGGCCGCGCCACTTTCGGCGCGCGGCAAAAAAGCTTATCCCTCAAGAGGAATAATGCGCACCCGGCGGCGGGTTTGAAACTCCACCGTTCCCTCCCAAAGAGCAAACAGGGTGTAATCCGTACCCATGCCGACGCCGCGCCCAGGGTGATGCTTGGTACCACACTGGCGAATCAAAATCTCACCGGATTTGACCTTCTGGCCACCGTAACGCTTAATGCCCCGCATTTGCGGGTTGGACGATCGACCGTTTTTGGTCGAGCCACCACCTTTCTTATGTGCCATAGTTCTGGTTTCGCTAGGTTAGGGAAGCGCTTAAATGCGGATTTCCTTGACGCGGATGTGGGTGTATTTTTGCCGGTGGCCAACGCTGGAGCGACTGCTCTTGCGGCGACGGAATTTCGCTACAGTGATTTTCTTATCAAGAACTTCACCCAGGATTTCGGCGACTACAGAGGCGCCATCGACAATTGGGGTTCCGACTTCAATCGAACCATCTTCCTTTTTGAGGAGTTGGACTTGATCAAAGACGAGTTCACTGCCGGGCTCAGCGGTGGACATGCGGTCAATCCACAGGTCTTCACCGGGTGTGAGGGTCAGGCAGCGTGAGCGGTCGCGGACGATTGCGTACAAGGTAGTTTTCCCATACAAAAGGCTGGACATTCTAGCGGTCGTCGGCGACCTCGGCAAGAGCTGTCACGGTTTCCAGGACAGATTCTCCAGATGGAACCTGCAAATCTTCCACAAATTCCACTTTATGGGGCAGAGCCAACAAGGCTATCTGGTGGCGGCGCAGCTGCTGGATGACGCCAACTTGAGCTCTCACGCGGACCTGCCAAGCCCCGCTTAACCCGCGTAGACGGCGTAGAGTGCGTAATGCTCCGGCTCCATGGTGGGCATGGCTGCCGCTGCCACCACAATCGCGGCACATGGCTTCGGTGGCGCGGGCGGGCCCGGTACCGAGTCGGCGGCGAGTAAAAGAAAAGAGCCCAAAGTTGCCAATGCTGCCCGTTTTCATGCGTGCGCGATCACTCTGCAAACACTCGCGCAGCGCATCTTCCACTTGACGGCGGTTTCCAGCTTCGCGCATGTCGATAAAATCAATCACGATAATGCCGCCTAAATCGCGCAGTCGGACCTGTTTGGCGATCTCTAGGGTGGCCAATAAGTTGGTTGCCAGCGCCGTTTCCTCGAGGGTACTCCCTTCCACCCGACCACTGTTGACATCAATCGCGGTGAGGGCTTCGGTGGGGTGAATGACAATAGATGCCCCCAAGCCAATCGGCACGCGGCTGCGGAACAAACGCTGGTAGCTAGTTTCTAAGCCAAGTTTCTCGAAGAGTGGCAAATCCTCGGCATAGAAACGCTGCTCCACGCGTTCCGTAGCGGCTTTGCTCTCTAAAAAAGAACCGATGGCGACATTCATAGCGGAGTCATCGCAGTAAATCACTTCCACACCCGCGTGGAAGAGTTCGCGAATGGCGCGCATCACGATAGATTCTTCTTCTACTAACAAAGCCGGAGCCACCGACGCTTTTGCCCCCGCCTTCAGCTTGTCAATGCGCTTTTGGATGCGGTTCAAATCGGCTTGCAAGACCCGTTTGGGTTCATCCGCCGAAGCCGTGCGTGCGATCACGGGCATATCCACACCCGCGCCCAGTTCCTGCAACAGAGTGCGCAGGCGTTCGCGTTCTTCGGTACTTTCAATCCGGCGACTGATGCCAATACGACCCAAAGATGGCATCCATACCAAACCAAAACCAGCTAAGGAGATGATGGTGGATAAAGTCGAACCTTTGCCGCGCACCGGATCGCGTACCACTTGTACGATCACGCGTTGGCCAACCTGCAAGAGATCAGAAATGCGGGCATGGAAATCAGAAACTACACCCTGAAGGTCTTCCTCCGGCGTTTCAGTAGCGGCGGATTCTTCCGGCTGTTGTGGAGTTTCAGTAGCTTCTTCAAGCTCGCTTTCCGAAGCAACCTCGGCCTGGGCGGTGGGGTTGCAAGGCGGCTTGAGGATGGCCGTAGTGACAGCGTCATAAGCATCCAAGGTGGGATCTTGAACAGCCGGGTGCACGTTGCCTACATGCAAAAAACCCGCCCGCTTATCACCGAAATCAACGAAAGCGGCATCCAAACTATCTTCGACTTGCTTGACCACCCCGAGATAAATATTGCCGACCATCGAGCCGGAATCTGGGCGCCCGCAGCGTAAATCACTGATTTCGCCATGCTCCAGCAAGACCACACGCACCTCTTCTGGGTCGCGCGCGTTGACCACGATAGTGTTGCCGAGGCGGGACATACGATTGCCTATCCTTGCTCCGCAGTAAGGATTTCGACCATCCGCAGAGCAGCTTGTTGCGCCTGCGGGCCAGTGGCAAACACTTCTATTTCGGCGCCATGCGCGGCGCCTAAAGTCATCACCGACAAAATGCTGCGTGCATCCGCCACACGACCATCACAATGCAATTCAATGGTGGCTTCAAAGCCGAGGGCGGCGGACACAATCGCATAGCTCGGACGAGCATGTATGCCATTTACGTTCGCAACCTTCGTCTTGCAGACGACGGGCTCATCCATGCTGAGCCCACTAAGCTGCAGCGAGTTCCGACAGGAGATCAATCACCTGTTGGGCTTCTGTGGCTTGCACCGAAAACGACACGAAGTCTTGATGTTTGGCAATGCCCGCAAGCCAGCGCAGCAAGCCAAGATGCTCGTCCGCGCCTTCTTCGGGACGCACGACGCAGAAGAACACTTTGACGGACTCCGCATCCAAGGCGGCGAACTCCAGGCCTTCGCGATGCACACCAATCACCACGGCAACATCAGTGAGGCCAGCCATTTTGATGTGTGGCATGCCTACCCCAGCATCGCCGGTGGAGCCTTGGGCTTCGCGGGCGAGCAAGGCCGCCAAGAGTTCCGCTTTGCGGTCGGCCAGAGTGGGATTGAGGACAGCCATGCGGTCGACCATGGCGGATAAGGCGCTGTCAGAATCAGACACCTGGAGATCGAGCAGAATGGACTGCTCTGAAAAAAGATCCACGTAGTTCATGAAGTGATGATTCCCGCTATTGAGGACGACGGTCCTTCGCGGATTGTTTTTCTTTGGACTTGAGGAACTGGCGCTCGAGCTTGCCGACGACACCGTCGACTGCCGTGCGGCCGTCGGTTGCTCGATCAGAAGCAACAAAAGGTTCACCGCGATGACGGTGAAGAATGACATCACAAGTGACCTCTCCGCCCTCGTGATCAAAGACCACTTCGCTTCTGTCGAATTCTTCACCTAAGCGTTCGATATGCTTTAACTGTTGCTCGATGTAATCGAGCAACGGCTTTGGGAAGGATTCGTGACGGCAAGTAGTTTCGATTCTCATGTTGAGCTAGGGCGGTGGTTGGCACCCACCAACGCGTAGGTTACTTGCTCCGTTGGCCCTGGGCTAGGCTAGAGAAGGGATTGGGCTGATAAAAAACCCGCCACAGATAGAGGCCTTCAGGGGCCGCCGTGGCTCCACCTCGCTTGCGCTCACCGCTGTCGCGTACATGGCCGACCCACTCCGGCGCACGTTTGCCATAACCGACTTCCAACAAAGTGCCGACCATATTACGCACCTGGCGGTACAGAAAACCCTTGCCACGGAAATGAAACGCCAGCCCCCCACGCGTAGGCAGAATATGAGCGGAAGTGACGGTGCGGATCGTCGTTTTCGAACTGCGCCTGGCGGCGGCAAAGGCTACAAAATCGTGGGTGCCGATGAGAGCTGGCAACGCCGCGCGCATGGCGAATAAATCAAGTGGTCGCCGAATCCATGTGACTTTGCCGCGCTGCAACACGGGGCGTTCCTCACCGGTGGCAATCAAGTACAGATAATGCTTAGAAAAAGCACTGTGCGAGGCGTGAAAACCTAGCGGTGCTTCGACCGCCATCCGGATGACCAAGTCTTCCGGCAAGTACGCGTTCATGGCCCGCTGCACAATTGCCGCGGGCATTGCGGAGCTGGTCGAAAAATGAACCACTTGGCCATAAGCATGCACACCACTATCGGTGCGCCCACTGCCATGAACGACTTGTAGTTCGCCTGACACCGCTGCCCACGCTAGCTCCAACTCTTCTTGTACCGTACGAAAACCCGGCTGACGCTGAAAACCGCAAAAAGCCGCACCATCGTATTTGACTGTCAAGGCAATCCGTCGCGGCACGAGTGGGTCAGGAAAAATGGAATCAACCATCCAGGGGGCGGCGTCCACGATAGGCGTCGGCAAGAATTTCGCCGTGCAAATATTCAAGACGTGCGCCGGCGGGCAGGCCACGTGCCAAACGCGTGATGTTGGCGGTGGTTCCTGCAAGTGCTTCGATCACGCTTAACGCGGCACCTTCGCCTTCTCGATCAGGAGCCGTGGCAAGCACCACTTCGGTGACTCCATCCGACTCCACCCGCCGCCGCAAGGAGTGCAGTGCATGAGCGTCGGGCTCTGCGCCTTCGCGCGGGGCGAAGCCTTCGAGCAGCACGTGGTACAAGCCTTCGTGTACGCCAGCACTTTCCAGTTTTTCGACTTCGCGCGGGCCTTCTACCACACACACGATATGACGAAACCGTGTGGTATCGGCGCAAATCGCGCACGGTGAGCGCAAAGTAATATTGCCGCAGGTTGCACAGCGCTGCGTTTCAATACGTGCATCGCGTAAAGCCATGGCCAAATCGGCCACCTCTTCGCGCGTAGAACGCAACACATGCAGAGCCATACGTTCCGCACTGCGCGCCCCCACCCCGGGAAAGCGTTCCAATGCGCGAATCAAGCGCTCCATCGGTTCCGGAAATGCCACAGCTTACATGAGGCCTGGCAAACCCATGCCGCCGGTGACGCCTTTCATGGCGTCCGCGTGCGCGGCTTCCGCTTTTTTCAATGCTTCCTTGACGGCAGCACCAACTAAGTCTTCCAGCATCTCCACTTCCTTCGGATCGACCACTTCGTGAGCGATTTTGATGGACTGGAACTCACGGGCACCATTGACCGTAACTTTGACCGCACCGCCGCCGGAACTGCCTTCAAAGCTCATTTTGTTGAGCCGCTCTTGCGTTTCCGAAACTTCTTGCTGCATTTTTTTTGCTTGGCGCAACAAACCGCCAAGGTCACCGAGACTTCCTGCCATCGTTCTTTTTTTTATGAGTGGATTAAGGCGTTTCTTCTTGCCCGCCGAAGGATTCCAGCAAGCTGTCGACGACCGGGTCTTGCTCGACCTCAGTGCCAAGATCGTATGTAAACCGCCACGCACCTGGACTCCAAGTGAGGCGCGCCAGCGCTTTCAATTCCATGGGGTCTTCCACCAGACTACGGTCACGTGCTTCGAGCGGAAACAGAGTAATCAAGACTTCGCTGCCACGGATGGTTCCGCTGACGAAGTTGCGCCGCACCACCGAAGCCAGGGTAGGCCGCTCCTTTTCCAGCCGCTGTAAAAGTGCTTCTACAGTGCCTAAAGTTTTTACCTTGGCGACGGCTGGGGTAGACGGAATCGCAGGTTGCACGGGTGCTGGCGTGAGTGCTGGTACTGGCGTAGGTGTTGCCGTTGACGTTGGCGCGGGCGCGGGCGTCGGCGTCGGCGTTGGCGCGGGCGTCGGCGTTGGCGCGGGCGCGGGCGCTGGCGCTGGCGCAGCACTTGGCTGGGTGCTGTTGGACGCCTGCTTGGACACCGCAAAGCCATTACCCTGGCTTTCGCCAAGCAATTGCGCGAGTTCAAAAAACTGTCCGATGCGTGCTGCGCGCAGCAAAGTCCACTCCAGCAAGGCGCGCGCGCCCAGCGGCGAACGCTGCATACGGCTTTCCAGGTGGAACATCATGCCCAGCACACCTTCCAAATTATCGCGCCCCATCTGGCGCGCCAATTCCACCATGCGCGCGCGGCGCGCAGGGGCAGGCTCCACACCAAGAGCATCTTCCCCCAGCAAAGCGACGTGCAGCAAATCGCGCAAGGCGTCAACCGCTTGTTCCACGAAATCGCGTTCGGTGCCACCACGCTCTAAAAACGCTGCGACTTCACGCAGGATGGTGGCGGGGTCATCGGCGACCAGCGCTGCAAACAAAGTCAACCAGCGTTCCGGACGGGCCAATCCGGCCACGCTTTCGAGATCATCCAGAGTGACTTTTTCACCGGCCGTTGCGAGCACTTGATCGAGCATGGATTCTGCATCGCGCATACCACCACGGCAGCCGCGTGAAATGGCTTGCAGGACTTCGGCATCCACGGCCATACCCTCAGCTTGACACACAAAGGCCAATTTCGATTGAATATCGACTTCCCGCAACCGGCGAAACTCGAACAGCTGACAGCGCGACACAATCGTATCGGGAATCTTGTGCGGATCTGTGGTCGCGAACAGAAACATCGCATGTTCCGGTGGCTCCTCCAAAGTTTTGAGCAATGCATCAAAGGCCTGCCCCGACAAACGTTGGACTTCGTCGATGATGTAAATTTTGCGACGATCGCGCATCGGCTGGGTTTGCACGGCATCGCGAATCCCACGCACATCATCCACGCCGTTATGCGAGGCACCATCAATCTCGATCACGTCGATATCGGTGCCGCGTTCAATTTCGCGGCAAATCGCGCACTCTAAGCATGGGGTCACAGTGGGACCCTTCTCGCAGTTCATCGACTTGGCAATGATGCGCGCCGTGGTGGTTTTGCCCACCCCGCGGGGCCCAATGAGCAAATACGCTTGGCCGATACGCTGGCGCTCAATCGCGCGGCTGAGGGCATGGACAATGTGTTCTTGCCCGATGACTTCGGAAAAAGTGCGCGGGCGATATTTGCGCGCGAATACGCGGTAGGTCGGGGTTTGCTCGCTCACGGTCATACTCTAGCAGGCGTAAGGCAGCAGATTTCAGCCGCGGCGGCGGCCTGCTCCACCCAAGGAGAATTTCGTAGGAACCGGAGGCCCGGACATCCACGGCGCCCGAGGCTGCCGCTTAGGGCTGCTCCGTTCCCGATCTGACCCAGTTCACAGCATTCCCGCCGCGTGGCGCCGGACCCCCGGTTCCTACGAAAGACCAAATGGCGGAGAGGGAGGGATTTGAACCCTCGGTACCTTACGATACACACGCTTTCCAAGCGTGCTCATTCGGCCGCTCTGACACCTCTCCACTGTATTCGGTAAAAAAACGAATCCCTAAGAAAGGGATTGGCGGAGAGGGAGGGATTTGAACCCTCGGTGACCTTACGACCACACTGGTTTTCGAAACCAGCCCATTAAGCCGCTCTGGCACCTCTCCTTGGGCGGAGGATGATACCCGTGCCGCTGCCGTGGGGAAAGCCCCTATTCAATGCTGCCCGGCGACGTGCTCCCTGGAGCATCTTCCAGCGGCAGTTTGGCACGTTTGCGGCGAAAAAACTCCTGCATCAAAGCTGCCGACTCTGCCGCCAGCACCCCGCCGACGGCTTCAATGCGATGATTGAGGCCCGGCAAATCAAGTAAGCGTACCAGCGATTCGATGCCGCCAAACTTGGGATCCGCCGCGCCATAGACAATGCGCTTGACCCGCGCATGCAGCAGTGCGCCGGTGCACTGTATACATGGCTCAAGAGTGCAAAAAAGCTCCGCATCCACGAGGCGTTTTTCATCCGCCGCTGCAAAAGCCTGGCTGAGGGCCAGCATTTCCGCATGTGCGGTTGCATCTTTGAGCGCCTCCACACTATTTGCGCCACGCCCAAGAATCTGATTGCCGCGCACGATGACGGCACCCACGGGCACCTCATCAGCCTGCCACGCAGCATGAGCCTGGCGCAGGGCCAGCTCCATGATTTGCTGGTCGCGTTCCCCCGGGGAAGCCGGTTGGCGCAGCGGAAAAAGCAAAGTCATAAGGGAGTCGATTGCGCGCTTGCGCGAAAAATCGACGAGTGAGTGGTGCGCCCGGGAGGATTCGAACCCCCAACCCCCTGATCCGTAGTCAAGTACTCTATCCAGTTGAGCTACGGGCGCTGATTTGAGAGGGAGATTTGACCGTAGCCCAGCGCTGCCGTCAAGCGCTAAACAGAATTCCGCTTCCCTTCGCGCGAGCGTCGGCGGATTGTTAGGCTAGCTGCTTATCGATGGAACCCTTCGTTCACCTTCACGTACACACCGAATACAGCCTGCTCGACGGAGCTAACCCAATTGGCAAGCTCGTCGATGCGGCCGTCGCCGATGGCCACAATGCGCTGGCGATTACCGATCACGGCAATCTCTTCGGTGCCATGGAGTTTTACCAAGCTTGCCGCAAACGCGGGGTGAAACCCATTCTCGGCTGCGAGTTCTATATCGCCGAGAATTCGATGTTGATGCCGCATAGCAAGCGCGACAACCCGTACAGCCACTTGACTTTAATGGCCCACAACGCGACCGGCTGGGACAACCTTATGCAGCTGTCGTCAGCAGGTTTTTTAGAAGGACAACATTTCCGCCCGCGCGTGGATTTGGAGCTGTTGGCGCAACGTGCCAGTGGCTTAACTTGTTTGTCGGGTTGCTTAAGTGGCCCGGTGAACAAAAAGCTGCGCGTGGAAGATGAAGCCGGTGCCATCCAAATGGCTGGCACCCTGCAAGACATGTTCGGCAAAGAACATTTCTATTTGGAAATCATGCGCAATGGCATTGCCTTGCAAGACAAAATGACGGCGGGCATGACACGGCTGCAAGCACAGATGAATGCGCCTTTAATCGCCACCAATGACATTCATTATCTGCGCCATGAAGATTGTGCCGCGCAAGATGCGATGATTTGCTTGAATACCGGTTCCCGTTTAGATGACCCGAATCGCTGGCGTATGGATACGGATACCTTGTACTTTCGTACCCGTCAGGAAATGAATCGTATCTTCGCAGACTTGCCTGAGGCATTGCAAAACACCCAATTGGTGGCCGATCAAGTCCATGTAGAGTTAGAGATTGGGCGTTTGCGATTGCCCATCTTCACCCCCTCCGATGGTCGAACGCCGGATGAATTGTTCCGCGAATTATGCGAGGTTGGCTTTGCACGACGTTATCCAAATGCCACCCCAGAGGCACGTGAGAGACTCGAATACGAAATTCGCGTGATTACCGACATGGGCTTTATTTCGTATTTTTTAATTGTTTGGGATTTGATTCGCCACGCTCGCGATTGCGGTATTCCTGTTGGCCCAGGGCGCGGCTCTGCAGCTGGATCGATGGTAGCTTTCACGCTGAACATCACCCGTATTGACCCACTGAAATACGACCTCATTTTTGAACGCTTCTTGAACCCCGGGCGCATTTCGATGCCAGATATTGATATCGATTTTTGCAAGGATCGTCGCGAGGAAATGATTCAATATACACGCGATCGTTATGGTGATGAAAATGTCTGCCAAATCATTACTTTTGGCAAACTCAAGGCTAAAAACGCGCTGCGGGATATGGGACGCATCATGGAAGTCCCGTTACAGGAAGTTGACAAAGTCACCAAGAAAATTCCGGATGGCCCAGGCGTCAAACTGCGACGGGCGATTGAAGAAGAGCCTGATTTGAAGGAGCTTTTCGAGAACTCCGAGTTGCACACAAAGTGGTTCAACTTAGCGCTGAGTGTGGAAGGCCTGCCCCGTAACTCCGGCATCCACGCTGCAGGCGTGATTATTGCTGATCAGCCACTCCGTGAGATTGTGCCGCTGGCGAAAGTCTCTGGCAACATCACCACGCAGTGGGATATGAAATTTTCGGAGCAGTTTGGGCTGCTCAAAATGGATTTCCTGGGCCTCCGCACCTTGTCGATTTTGCAAGAGGCGGCCAATCAAGTCGAACAGCGTCTGGGAGTAAAAATCGTGCTGGATGAAGTCCCCTTGGATGACGTCGACACTTATGAAATGCTCTGTAAGGCAGATACGGAAGGAGTGTTTCAACTGGAATCCGCGGGTATGCGCAAGCTATTGGCGCAGATCAAACCTTCTTCCTATGAGGACATCATTGCAGTCCTTGCACTATTCCGGCCAGGCCCCTTAGGTTCGGGGCTGCACGAGACCTATGCCTTACGCAAACACGGCAAAGAAAAAGTCTCCTTTCAGCACCCCATCTTGGAAGACATCCTCAAGGAAACATACGGTGTATTGATTTATCAGGAACAAATTATGCGCGTGGCCCAGTTCATGGGCGGCTTCAACCTGGGGGATGCCGATTCCTTGCGCAAGGCAATGGGCAAAAAGGACGCCAAAATGATGGCCGGTTTTGAGGGACAGTTCCTCAAAGGGGCCGCAAAATTGGATGTGCTTGCCAGTATTGCTCAGGAAATTTGGGACATGATGGTGAAATTTGCTGAGTATGGATTCAATAAATCACACTCTGCGGCTTACGCCATGGTGACTTACCAAGCGTCGTGGATGAAAACGCATTACCCGGCTGAGTTTTTTGCTGCGTCCTTCACTTATGAAGCCAACGATACCGATAAACTCCGATCATTGATTGAAGATGCGCGGCGTCATTCCGTAAACTTGTTGCCACCCTGCGTGAACGCTTCGCATAGTCGCTTTACCGTCATCGACGGCGAAACAGTGCGCTTCGGCTTAGAAGCGATCAAAGGAGTGGGTGGTGGCGCGGCTGATTCGCTGCTTAAGCTACGCGCCGCCCAAAGCGATGGCATCTTTCCGAGCGTCGACGAGGTGTTAATTGGTGGGGTCGCCTCCGGCATCAACCGCGGCACCTTTGATAGCTTGGTGAAAGCGGGAGCTCTAGACGGATTTGGAGAAAGCCGGGTGCATTTGCTGCCCGGTTTGGAAGACCGACTTCGGGTTGCTGCGGCGCTGGCGAAAGACCGCGCCAAGGGACAAGGCTTTCTCTTCGATGCAGCGCCCCCAACTCCAGAGCCCAGCCCCGCCAACTTCAACACCTCCCAACCAGCAATCGAACTGGATGCTGCTGGCCAAAAGTTGCTGCTGCAATATGAGAAGGAATCTCTGGGCTTTTATCTCACCTCTCACCCACTGGACAACTACCGTGACATCCTTGGCGGCGTCTCCCCGTGGGATAGTCGCTCCGCCAAAGAAGCGGGCGCCGACGCCATGCTGATGCTACCTGGTATCGTCAGTCAACTGACCGTGCGCGGTACTCGTAAAGATCCTGCCAAAAAATTTGCCAAGTTCAAAATTGAAGATTTGCACGGCACCACCAATGCCATTATTTTCCCGCGCGCTTGGGAAGAAGTCTCTAGTTTTTTGAGCGAGGATTTTGTTGGGCTTTTCCATGGCCGCCTGCAAGTCACCGATGAATCGTCGGAGATGATTATCGAAAAAGTGGAGCCACTTGGCAGCAAAGATGAAATGCGCTTACAAGGTAACTTGGAAATTCGCCTGGGGCAGGCAAGCCCTCCGCCAATGGCGGCGCTGAAAGAAATTCTTGGGCGTTATGCTGGCGAAAATCGAGTTCGTTTCATCCTCCGCGACAATCAAAATCGCACGCGCTTCATTCGCGCGGGCAACGAATGGTCAGTAAAACTATGCAGCGAACTGGTTGATGAAATCAACGGTTTGCTTGGCAGCGATAGCGCCCAATTATCGATGGAGCGCGGCAGCGTGAAACGGGAACGCCCGCCGGCGTGGAGTCGCAACTAGTCTCGGTGCCGGATGCGGCACGGAAAAGAACAAGGCCGATGGGTAATGCTACCCATCGGCCTTGTTGGTGTCGCGTAAACCGCGATTACTCGTCTTCGCCAGAATCTAAACTTGGCTCGGAGCGCTCAACCAATTCAAAAATGACGAGAGAAGCCTGATCGCCCAAACGCGTGCGATCCAGTTTCAAGATGCGGGTGTAACCACCCGGGCGATCTTTGAAGCGTGGCCCGATAACGTCAAACAACTTGGTTGTGATGGTGCGGTTGTTACCGAGCAGCGCCAGGGCGCGACGGAAATTATGCAAGTTCTTCTCCTTAGCCAAAGTGATGAGCTTTTCGGCAAAGGGACGGTGTACTTTCGCTTTGGTGATTGTGGTTTCGATTCGCTCGTGCTCAAACAAAGCAGCAACGAGGTTACGAGCCAAGGCACGCCGATGGGAGCCAGTACGGGAAAGGTTATTGGTCTTTACGCGGTGACGCATGTTCTTGCTCTTATTTAACGGACCTCAATAGGTCTTCTCGCACCATGTCAATGCCCAGATCCAAATCGCCGAGCTTACGCTCGATTTCAGTCAAGACAGTTTGGCCTAAGTTCTTGATTGCCAGCAATTCATCGGTAGTTTTGAAGACTAGGTCCTCAAGAATCCGAACTTCTGCGACATCCAGGCAGTTGCGTGCCCGAGTGGAAAGATCGAGTCGTTCAATTGGCTCATTCAGGAGCCCAATAATCCGATCACGACGACGCTCTGCAGCGGCATCCACGGCTTGAACCTCTTCCACCACCGAACGTCCTTGCATAGCATTGTTGAACTGCACGAAAGGGTTCAAGTGCTTACGGAAAATCTTGGCAGATTCAACCAACGCCATCATCGGCGCAATGGTGCCATCCGTCCAGATTTCCAAGACCAAACGATCGTAGTTGGTGAACTTGCCGACGCGGGTGGCCTCTACGCTGTAGCGCACGCGCAACACTGGGCTGTATGCGGCATCCAACGGAATCAAGCCGATTTCATCCACGGCTTCGCCCGTATCTTCCGCAGCTACATAACCGCGCCCGCGGCGCACCGTGAGCTTGACGGAAAGTTTTGCCGACGCACCATTCATTGTGCAGATATGCAGGTCTTTGTTGATGACCTCCACGCCGGTAGGGCACTCAATGTCAGCTGCAGTGAGCACACCTTCGCCACTTGCATTGAGGGTTAGGGTAACCGGGAATTCTGCTGTCTCTACTTTGATGTAAAGACGTTTGAAGGCCAAGACCAACTCGGTGACGTCTTCCACGACGCCATCGATCGAACGGAACTCGTGCTCGACGCCATCAAGTTCCACAGCCGTAACGGCAGTGCCCTCAATAGAACCCAGCAGCACGCGCCGTAGGCCGTTACCGATAGAATGTCCGAACCCTTGCTCAAAGGGTTCGATGAGGAATTTTCCGTAGGAGCTAGTAGCAGTGGATTGCTCATGCACTACTCCAGAAGGAAGTTCAAAGTCACGCCAACGAATTCGCATGGTATCTGTTTGATTGCGGTTTCAGAACCTGGGGAGAGACCGATGCCGCTTAGACGCGGCGCTTCTTCGGTGGGCGGCAGCCGTTGTGCGGCAACGGCGTGAAATCCTCGATTGAGGAAATGCGCAAACCTCCGTGGTTTAAACCACGGATAGCGCTTTCCCGGCCGGAGCCAGGACCCTTAACACGAACTTCGACTTCACGAAGTCCCATCTTGCATGCCGTTTCAGCGGCGCGAATCGCGGCCTGCTGAGCGGCAAAAGGAGTGGACTTTCGGGAACCCTTGTAGCCAACGATGCCGGGGGAGCCCCATGCAATGGTGTTGCCTTTCGTATCCGTGAGGGTAATGATGGTGTTATTAAAAGTGGAACGAACGAAGGCGATGCCTCGGGCCCCGACCTTCTTCAACTTCCGTTTGCTGCTGCGTGCTGCGCTCATCTCTTATTTAAAGCTGGTAGCCGATGACTCGGTTACTTCATGGACTTGACGGACTTCTTGCCTGCCACAGTCTTCTTGGGACCCTTACGGGTACGAGCATTGGTGCGAGTGCGTTGCCCCCGAGCCGGCAGACCACGACGGTGGCGCAGACCTCGGTAACAAGCGATATCGCGAAGGCGGTTGATGGCTGCAGCGTTGGTTCGTCGCAGTACACCCTCTGCCAAGAGGTTACTTTCAGCGTAAGCGGCAATGGCTGCCAACTCTTCGTCAGAAAGTTCTTTGGCGCGACGGTCTTTGTCGAGGCTGAGATCCTCGCAAATCCGGTTCGCGGTGGTATTCCCAATACCAAACAGGTAAGTAAGCGCAATGACGGTGCGCTTATCGTTGGGGATGTCGACTCCGATGAGACGTGGCATGATCTATTTCTGATTTAACTTGGGCAGGAAGCTCGGATTAGCCTTGAACCTGTTTGTGGCGAGGATCGCGGCTACAGATGACACGGACTTTGCCATGACGACGGATTACCTTGCACGAGTTGCAAATGCGGCGGACTGAAGCGCGTACTTTCATCTTTCTTTATTCTAATTGCGTTTGGCCTAGCGGCCGCCACCGTAAGTGCCACGACGTTCTCCGCGGTACACAATGCGACAGCGAGTGAGATCGTAAGGCGACAATTCGATGGTGACAGTGTCCCCCGGCGTGATGCGGATGTAGTGCATCCTCATCTTGCCGGAGATGTGGGCCAGGATTTGCTGGCCGTTCTCAAGCACAACATTGAAGGTAGCATTCGGGAGGGTTTCCCGAACCACTGCAGTCAACTTGATGGGCTCTTCTTTGGCCATGATTAGGCCGTTTCCGTTTGTGAAAGAGCAGACTTAACGATCTCAGAGGTTTCCGCTTGGATAGCCTCTACAGGACGATCTGCCTGTATCTCGTGAAGTATGTTCTGATTGCGGTAGTAAGCTACCAAGGGTTCCGTCGTCTCACGGTAAACCGTGAGACGATGTTGGATGACACTAAGGGAGTCATCTTGACGACCCCGGCCTAACAAACGCGCCGTTAGAACGTCATCCGAAGCCGAGAAGTATAGCGCAAGGCCAATGGAGCCGCTAGGGGCAGCTTTACCAAGTTCCTCCGCTTGCGGCAAAGTGCGCGGGAAACCATCCAAAAGCAACACGTCATCTGCCTTTAATGCGCAGATTCTGGACACCACTAAGCCAACCATAACCTGGTCGGGAACAAGATCCCCGCGACTCATGTACTGCTTGGCTTGGAGACCAAGCTCGGAGCCCGCTGCGGCCTCTTGACGTAGCAAGTCACCGGTGGAAAGGTGAATCCAGCCGTTGGCCTGCGCCGCCAGCTGTGCCTGCGTTCCTTTGCCAACTCCGGGTGCCCCTAGAAGAATCGCAATCATGAGCGCTTTTTAGTCCAACTGCTCTTACTGCCTTTCATGAAGCCATCGTAGTTACGCATAACCAGTTGAGCATTGACGCGATCCACCATGTCCAGTGCAACACCCACCACAATGAGGATGGAAGTACCGCCTAGGAAGTAGGCAATCATGGGGTCAACGTGAAGGTTGCCAATCAGGATGTTTGGCATCACTGCAATCACCGCCAGGAAGACCGAGCCCGCAAGAGTAATACGGTCGAGCACAAAACTCAGGTATTCGGCCGTAGCTTTACCCGGACGAATCCCAGGAATAAAGGAGCCGTTCTCTTTAAGATTTGTGGCGATATCATCCGGCTGGAACATCAAGCGCGTCCACATGAACGAGAAGAAGATGATCAGTGCCGTATAGCTCACCATGTAAGTGAAACTAGAGGGGCTAAAGGCGCTGCGCAGCCAGCCGAAGCCAGGCAAAGAACCCAGAACGTTCGGAACAATGAACAGAGCCGAAGCAAAAATGATTGGCATCACGCCCGCTTGGTTCACTTTCAGCGGCAGATAATGTTTCTGCCCCCCCATGACCTTGCGGCCGCGCGTCAGCTTCGCTTGTTGAATTGGAATACGCCGCTGGCCGCGTGTTAGGTAAACAACCACAATCACCACAATCAACCACATCAACCCTAGAGTGACTGCCAATTGATGGCTATCTTCGCGCAAGCTGAAGGCTTTGTTCACGGTGGAAGGCAGGTTGGCAATGATGCCGGCCATAATGATTAACGACACCCCGTTACCCATGCCATACTCGGTGATTTGTTCACCAATCCACATAATAAAAATCGTACCTGCTGTTAAAGCAGTCATGATCGCCAGGGTGTAAAACAACGAGCCTCCATCCGGCATGAGCTGGTAGGAAGGGTTGTAAATCACGGCCTTCACCACGAAAATGGATTGCAACAAACAGATTGGCACGGTGGCTAATCGAGTGAGTTGATTGATCTTTTTCTGCCCGGAAGCTCCTTCTTTCGAGAGTGCTTCCAAAGAAGGGACCACCTTGGTCAAAAGGCTGAAGATAATCGATGCCGAAATATACGGCATCACCCCCAAAGAAAACAGAACTGCCTGACCTACACCGGCACCGGTGAAAGCGTTCATCAGGCCAAACAATGCGTTCTCGTCCGCTTTGTTGGCAGCAACGGCAACCATTTCCAAGTCAATGCCCGGAAGTGGTATGTGGAAGCCTAATCGATACACGAAAAGCAGCACGAAGGTTGTCATAAACTTCGAGCGCAGCTCAGGTACACGCAGAATGGTCAGGAACTTGTCCATAGGGTTCTTAGGAAATCACTTCGGCGATGCCACCCGCCGCTTCGATTTTATTTTTGGCAGTGCCAGAAAACTTGTGCGCCCGAACCGTGACTTTGGTGGTCACTTCGCCTAGGCCAAGAACCTTCAGCATGTCGCCAGATTTACGGGCAAGCCCGCGCTCTAGGACTGCTGCAAGATCAATGATCTCGCCTTCACTGAAAGAGGTGAAGGATTCCAAGTTAATCAGGGTGTAATGCTTTTTAAAGCGGGCATTGGTAAAACCACGCTTCGGCATCCGCCGGAAGATGGGCATTTGACCGCCTTCAAAGCCAACACGAGGGTTGTCACCAGAACGGCTTTTCTGACCGTTATGACCACGTCCAGCAGTCTTGCCATTACCAGAGCCGACCCCACGACCAACACGCTTGCGCTTGTCGTGATTGTTGCCCTGCGAAGTTACATCATGAATCTGCATTAAATTTCAACTCCCCGCAGCTCCGCGATTTCTTCTTTTGTGCGAAGAGCGCCGAGAGCAACGATGGTCGCTTTGACCAGATTGATTGGGTTGGTCGAACCGTAGCATTTGGTGAGCACATCGCGCACCCCAGCAAGTTCGAGTACAGCACGCACCGTAGAGCCAGCAATGATGCCAGTACCCGGTGAAGCTGGAATGAGGCGCACTCGCGAAGAGCAGTAAATGCCCTCGATTTCGTGCGGGATGGTGGTATTCACCCGGGGAACACGCACCAAATGTTTGCGGCCATCCTTAAAGGCTTTCTGCATAGCAGAAGGAATTTCCTTCGCTTTACCGAAACCAAAGCCGACGATGCCGTCTTGGTTACCGACAACCGTAAGGGCCGAGAAAGAAAAGCGACGGCCACCTTTCACGACTTTCGCCGTCCGGTTGACCTTGACGCGTTCCTCTTTGAGTTCACCGAGCTTTTCAGCATCGGTGCGATCTAGGAAATCAGGCAGTTTGTTGTACATGTCTTTATTCCTCTAGAATTTGAGTCCACCGGAGCGGGCAGCTTCAGCCAAGGCTTTCACCCGACCATGGTAGAGGTACCAGGAGCGATCGAACTTAACCATTTCGACACCAGCGGTTTTAGCCCGCTCGGCGACCGTGGAACCAATCAAGGTGGCACATTCGGTTTTGGTTTTGCCTGCGCATTGAGTGCGTAAAGCCACCTCTAGTGTGCTGGCAGATGCCAACGTGAGGCCACTGAGATCGTCGATGACTTGCGCGGAAATGTGCTTCGAACTGCGGAAAACACTGAGCCTTGGATGATCCGAAGATAAACCGAGACGGCGACGCACACCCATGGACTTGCGGGTACGCCGCTTCCACTTCTTCTTCTGTTGGAGATGGTCCATAATCAAGAAAGCGATTTACCAGCTTTGCGACGAACTTGTTCGTCGGAGTAACGAATGCCCTTGCCTTTGTAAGGTTCAGGCGGACGGACACGGCGGATGTTGGCCGCGAACTGACCAACTGCCTGTTTATCAACCCCACTCACCACGATGGTGGTTGGGTTGGTTAACGCCACGGACACCCCTGCAGGTGGGTCACATTTGACCAGGTGACAAAAACCAATCTGCATCTCGATGCCCTGGCCAGAAGCCTTGGCATTCCAACCAGTACCATGAATCTCAAGAGTCTTTGAGTATCCTTCGGAAACACCCGTCACCATGTTGGCGATATGGGCGCGTACCAATCCATGCAGAGCTGCTGCATTTTTTTCTGCCCCAGCTCCGGTGCGTGTGACGCGGATGATGTTATCTTCCATGGCCACTGCAACTTCGGGGAACATTGGGAACTGCAAGCAACCTTTGTCACTTTTAACTTCCACACTGCTGCTCATGAGAGTCACGGTGACTCCCGCAGGAATAGGGATTTCTTTAAAGCCGATGCGTGACATGGTCTAGAAGAGTGTGCAGATGACTTCACCACCGATGCCAAGCTCACGGGCCTTACGACCGCTCATGATGCCTTTCGATGTGGTGAGGATAGATGTGCCCAAACCGCGGCGAACGATGGGGACATTAGCGGCATCGCGGTAAACGCGACACCCTGGTTTCGAGACCCGAGTGATCTCTTGAATGGATGCATTTCCGTCGCGGTCATACTTCAGGTGCAAACGCAAAATGTTGCGTGGGCCACCCTCTTCAACCACTTCGACGTCTGCGAGGTAGCCTTCCTCCTTCATGGTAAGCGCAATCAAGCTCTTCACCCGTGAGGTTGGCAGATCAACCGACTTGCGACCCACTTGAATCCCATTACGGATGCGCGTGAGCATGTCGGCTATTGGATCGGTCATTGTCATGTTAGATTCTCCTTAGCTGGAGGCAGTTTCCCCCTACCAGGAGGACTTACGGACACCGGGAAGCTGGCCCTCGTGCGCCAGACGACGCAGAACCAGACGGGAAATACCAAAACGGTTCAGGAAGCCACGTGGACGGCCCGTGATGGAACAGCGGTTATGACAGCGAACGCGCGATGCGTCGCGTGGCATTTTTTGAATGGCTTTGTAAGCCGCATCCTTTTCCTCGAGGGTCGCCTCGGGATTTTTGATGACTTTCACGAACTCAGCACGACGTGCGGCGTGAGTTGCGACGAGACGCTGACGCTTTTTCTCGCGATAGATTGCGCTTGTTTTTGCCATGTCTATTTCTCTTCGCTATGACGACGGAAAGGCATACCGAAACCCTCAAGGAGTGCGCGGCCCTCTGCGTCAGTGCAGGCAGTGTTGACGAATGTTACGTTCATGCCTTGTGGGAACTCCACGCGGTCAAGGTCAATTTCAGGAAAGAGGCTTTGCTCGGTAAGACCCAGACTAAAGTTGCCGCGTCCATCAAACTTATCCTTCACACCCTGGAAGTCACGGATACGAGGAAGAACCACAGAAATCAAGCGGTCCATGAACTCGAACATGTGTTCACCACGCAAAGTCGTGACACAACCGACAGGCATTCCTTCGCGCAGGCGAAAGTTAGCCACGGACTTCGAAGCCAAAGTAATCACAGCCTTCTGGCCGGTAATTTTGGTCAAATCCTTAGCAGCAGCTTCCACGGCAGCTTTGTTCTCAACCGCCTTCGCAACCCCCATGCTAACCACAACTTTGGTCATGCGTGGGATTTGATTGACGTTGCGGTAACCAAAGCGCTCCTTAAGGGCAGGCACGATGGTTTCCTTGTACTGATCTATGAGACGTGCCATGGATTAATCAAACTTGGTGCCGCAGGGAACCCCGACACGAATCTTCTTGTCACCTACGATGACGGTTTTGGTACGGACGCCTTTGCCAGCCTTGTCAGACCAGATCAGAACGTTGGAGGCTGCGATCGAAAATTCCTTTTCAATCCGGCCACCTTCCGGGTTGGCTTGTGTCTTTTGCAGGTGCTTTACGCGCATGTTTACGCCTTCCACCAAAACACGATTTGTTTTTTCAATCACTTTCAGTACCTTGCCGCGTTTGCCGCGGTCGTTACCTGAAAGCACTTGGACCTCATCACCTTGATGAACATGCATCAGACAACCTCCTGAGCCAAAGAAACGATTTTCATGAAGTTGGCATCGCGAAGTTCGCGCGCCACTGCACCAAAAATACGTGTCCCCCGCGGGTTGTTATCACCGTCTACCAAGCAAAGTGCGTTGCCGTCAAACTTGACGTAACTGCCATCCTTGCGGCGCACGCGTTGCTTGGTGCGAACAATCACACCACGCACCACTGCACCTGTTTTGATGTCGGCGCCTGGCGCAGACTTCTTCACAGAAGCAACGACCACGTCGCCGAGACTGGCGAACTGGCGGCCTGAACCGCCCAACACCTTGATACACATAACCTCTTTGGCGCCGGAATTATCGGCGACCTTGAGACGAGTTTGCATCTGAATCATTTTGCTACCTGCCTATTAATCTTGGGGTGCTGCTTCGGTAATGGAGACCAAGCGCCAGCATTTATTTTTGCTCAGCGGGCGTGTGCCCATGATCTCTACCTTGTCGCCAATCCGCGCCTCGTTCTTCTCATCATGAGCATAGAACTTTTTGCGAATACGGATGGTCTTGCGGTAAAGCGGATGCTGCGAGGTGCGCTCCACTTCCACAGTGATGGTTTTGTCGGCTTTGTTAGCAACGACCACGCCGGTAAGAACTTTACGAGTTCCGCGGGTTTCTTCTTTCTCTTCCGTCATCAGTAGTTTCCTGCTCTAGCGCGGTTGTTGACCGCGGATGCCGAGCTGACGCTCCTGGAGAATCGTTTTCATCCGCGCGATATCACGACGGTTGCGACGAATCTGGGATGGATCCGAATTCGCCTCAACGAGCGAACGGAACCGGAGTTCGAACAACTCTTTTTCAAGTTGATCGGTGTCGAAGCGGAGCTCCGCATCTTCTTTGCCACGTACTTCCTTAGCTTTCATCACTAGGTTCCTAAATGGTTTTCTTGGTGATCATGCGGCAACGCACGGGCATTTTGTGTGCCACGCGATTGAACGCGGTGCGTGCAGTAACAATGTCGGTTCCGCCAATCTCATAGATGACGGTTCCAGGCAGGATGACGGCAACCCAACGATCTACATCGCCCTTACCATTACCCATGCGAACTTCCTGCGGCTTTTTAGTGACAGGCTTGTGTGGGAAAACACGAATCCACATCCGTCCTTCACCCATGGCGCGGTTGCAGGCGATACGACCAGCTTCAATGGTGCGCGAGCTTAACCAGCACCATTCGAGGGCCTGCAGGCCGAAATCACCAAAACTGACCCGGTTGCCGCGGCTAGCGGCAGTGGTTGCGACGCGCTTCTTCGGTGGCACAATGCCCCGGCGGTGCATGTTGGAAGCGGCAGCGCCCTTTCCATCTGGCTTCGGGCACTTGAAAGTTCCCTTGATTTTCCCGCGCATCACTTTGCGGTACTTCGTTCTCTTAGGCATCATCATGATGTTAATCTCCTTTCACTAAACCAAATGGTTTAGCCGCGGACGGTGACTCCTGTAAAAATCCACACCTTGACACCAAGAATCCCGTAGCTGGTGGCAGCTTCCGAAAAACCATAATCAATACGCGCAGACAAGGTAGACAGAGGCACCCGACCAGTACGTACTGTCATGGTGCGGCTCATCTCTTTGCCGTCAATGCGGCCGGAGACTTGAATCTTGATGCCCTCAGCGCCGGCGTTCATGGTGTTTTCCATGATACGCTTCATCTGAAAGCGAGGGGAAATGCGACGCTCAATCGCTGCGGCAAGGTTCTCGGCAACGGTCTGGCTATCCAAATCCCAGTGACGTACTTCTTGGATGTCAAGCTTGACCTCCATGCCGGTGAGCTTCTCGATATCAGCAACGAGTTGGTCACGGGTGGCATAACCACGACCGATGACTTCTCCCTTGCGGGTAACGAGCATGCCCAAAGTCATGCGATCGCCACGCTGCTGGATATCCACGCGCGAGACGATGCCTTTGCGGAAACGCTGCTTGATGAGTTTGCGCACATTGAAGTCCAGCAAAACCTTTGCGGGGTAATCCTTACCGCGGGCGAACCAGCGTGACCGCCATGGCTCACTTACGCCGATGCGAAAACCAATTGGATGAATCTTTTGGCCCATAATCAGCTCACCACCTTCTCAGAAACTGCAATGCGGAAATGCGAGGTACGACAACGAATGGTCATGGCGCGACCCATCGGGCCCGGACGAAAACGCGGGCGACCGTGAATCAATGGGCCTTCATCGACGCGCGCGTCGGAAACCACCAGGGTATCCACGTTGACGGCGTCGTTTTGCCCGGCGTTTGCAATAGCCGATTTGAGGACTTTGCTAAAAATGGCAGCGCCGCGGGTCTTATCGCTTCGCAGCAAAATTAACGCACGGTTGACATCGAGACCACGAATGAGATTCGCAGCGGGGCGCGCTTTTCTAGCGGACATGTGCGCGTAGCGATGGGAGGCATGGAATTCCATTGGTTAACTCCTACTTCTTGTCGTGGCCGCGGAAGGTACGGGTAGGAGAAAACTCTCCCAGCCGGTGGCCAACCATATCCTCGGTGACATACACCTTGAGGAACTGGCGACCGTTGTGAACCATAAAGGTCATGCCGACGTAGTCTGGCGTGATGGTCGAAGCGCGCGCCCATGTTTTGATAGGCTTGCGATCGTTTGCTGCTTTGGCCTTGTCGACTTTGCGCTGAATGCGCGGATCGATCCATGGGCCCTTCTTGATGCTGCGAGTCATTGGTAGTTACCTCACTCCCTTCGGACGGCGACGGACGATGAAATTGCTAGTCGTCTTGCGCTTGTTGCGAGTCTTCTGGCCCTTAGCCGGCTTGCCCCAAGGCGAAACAGGGTGCTTGCCCTTCGTGCGGCCTTCGCCACCACCGTGTGGGTGAGCAGCTGGGTACATGGCTACGCCACGAACGTGCGGACGCCTGCCCAACCAGCGGCTGCGGCCAGCTTTGCCGAGGGTGACGTTTTGGTGATCCGAGTTACCGACTTCACCAATGGTTGCGCGACACTCAATGTGCACACGGCGCATTTCACCACTGGGTAGCGCCAGCAGCGCATAAGCGCCTTCGCGCGCAGCCAAGCGCGCACTTGCACCGGCAGAACGCACCATTTTGGCTCCCTGCAAGGGCCGCAACTCAATGTTGTGCACATCCATGCCGAGGGGTAGATCCTTCAGCTTCATGGCGCAGCCAACTTTCGGCTCGGCCTTTTCGCCGGACATAACGATATCGCCTTGCTTCAGGCCTTTCGGCCACAAGATGTAACGTTTTTCGCCATCCGCGTAATGCAGCAGCGCGATGTAAGCGGTGCGGTTTGGATCGTATTCAATGTGCGCGACGGTAGCAGGTACGCCATCCTTAGTACGCTTGAAATCGATGATGCGGTAACGCCGCTTATGACCACCACCACGGTGCCATGCGGTTACCCGACCGAGGTTGTTACGGCCACCGGATTTCTTCAGCGGCGCTAGCAGACTCTTTTCGGGTGTCTGCCTAGTGAGCTCCGCACGATCCAACACGGATCCGCCACGGCGGCCCGGTGAAGTCGGCTTGTAGTTCTTGAGTCCCATTTTCTCTTAATCTGGTTTTGTGACCAGGCTTACAGGAGGTCGATTTTGCTGCCTTCCTGCAAATGCACGAGCGCAATCTTGGTGCTCGGCTGACGGAAGTGGTTTGCACCGCGACGGCGCATTTTGCCGGACCGCAGTAGAGTGTTGACCTTTTCCACTTTCACCTCAAACAACAGTTCGATGGCGGCCTTGATTTCAATGCGGTTTGCACCACCGGCAACCTGGAAACGATAGGAGTTAAAGCGCTCTTGCTCGGAAGTAGACTTCTCGGTCAAGATTGGTTTTAGAATCAACTGGTAGGCTTCGCTTTTCTGCATCGTTATTCCCCTTGAGAGGCCTTAGGTTTTGCGAGGCGGCTGACAATGTTTTCTAATGCACCCTCTTCTGCCAAAACCCACTTATGAGCCAGCAGCATGTGTGCATTCGCTTCAGCGGCCGGACAAATGCTGACTTGCGAGAGATTGCGGAAGCTCTTCCACACGTTCTCGTTGTAGTTGGCGGTGATCACCAACACAGTACCGCGCATGCCACAACCATCCAAAATGGCGCGGGCGGCGCTCGTGGACGGCGTAGCAAAGTTTAGGCCAGAGGCCTCGTGAACTTCCTGATCCTGCAGTTTGCCAAGCAAAGCGGAGCGCAGGGCAACCAAACGCTGCTTCTTAGGCAGACTGTAGTACCAGTTACGCTTGTTGCGTGGCCCAAAAGTGGTCGCGCCACCAACCCACAAAGGGCTACGGCGGTCACCCGCACGGGCACGCCCCGTCTTCTTCTGCTTCCAGGGCTTTTTGGCGTGGCCAGCAAGCTCGGTGCGGTTTTTGGTGTGCGCATCGCCTTGGCGACGGTTGGACTGGTACATCACCACCGCATCTTTCAAGGTGCGGTAGAGCAACTGATCACCCAAATCTAGGGAGATTTCCTTTTCACCCTTCGCGCTCTTGGCGACATCGTATGTGTTCATGGTAGTCATGACTACTTCGCTCCTGTCTTGGCGGTAGTGATCTGAATGAGACCATTAGGAGGACCCGGCACGCCACCGCGCACCAGAATTAAGCCGCGCTCCGCATCAACGCCTTCCACGATCAGGTTCTTCACGGTGCGACGGACGGCACCCGAGTGCTTACCCATGCGCTGACCTTTGAAAACCCGACCCGGGTAGGCGCACTGGCCAATCGAGCCAGGCCGGCGCACGTTCATACAACCGTGCGTTTCGCTACCGCGCTGAAAGTTGTGCGCTTTGATGGTGCCGGCAAAGCCGCGCCCCTTCGAAGTGCCGACGACGTCGACGACATCGCCAATCGCGAACAAATCCGATTTCAGCTCTTGGCCAATTTCGAAACCGTTGAGATCTTCAATGCGGAACTCCCGCAGTACACGGTGTGCCTGCACACCGGCCTTTTGGGCTGCGATGCGCTGTGGTTTGTTGGTGTGCTTGTCACGGGCAGGAATGTAGCCAAGCTGAACAGCGGTGTAGCCGTCTAAAGCGTGGGTACGCAGGCCTGTGACGATGCACGGGCCAGCCTGCAGCACTGTGACGGGAACGACATTGCCGTCCTCGCGGAAGATTTGGGTCATGCCCTTTTTCTTCGCCAGCAGAAATTTTTTAGTAGTCATTTTAGGTGCCCCGTGTTCCATCTCGGGAAATTCGCAGAGGTGCCCAACGGCACTTGCGGGAAGGAGGAATCAACGTTTAGAGCTTGATGCGGACGTCGACTCCGGCAGACAGCACGAGCCGGTTAAGCGCGTCGATAGTCTGTGGAGTTGGCTCCAGCAGGTACATGAGCCGCTTATGGGTGCGGATCTCAAACTGCTCGCGAGCTTTCTTGTTTACGTGCGGTGAGCGTAGGACTGTATAACGCTCAATGCGGGTAGGCAGCGGGATCGGACCGGAAACCTTCACGCCAGTCAGACGTGCAGCCTCCATGATTGACTCAGTTGCCTGGTCAATGGCCTCGTGATCGTATGCCTCGAGTCGGATTTGGATTCGATTCGCCATGGGTAAATGGACTTCAAGCCCCGGGCGATCTATCCGCCACGCAGAGGTGCGTGGTTAGGTCCAGATTCAACCGAGGCTGCCCTCAAAATGAGGCCGAGTATTCTAAAGGCAAACCACCTGAGGTCAAGGGTTTCCGGCGAATTCGATGAAGAGAGACTCAAGTTTTAAGCATCCATCCATCCGCACTCATCTGAAAACTGCCGCGACCCTGGGTTTGGGAACGCAAATGGGTTGCATAAGCCACCATTTTAGACAAGGGCACCCGTGCATGAACCTGTTGAACCCCAGCTTTCATGCCGATTTCCAGGATTTCGCAATCGCGCTTCTGCAAATCGGCCAAAACACCAGATAAGTATTCTTCGGGCACTTCAATGCGTAAATCCATGCGCGGCTCCAACACCACACTGTGGGCCGCAACCGCAGCAGCCACCGCCAGCTGCAGGGCCCCCATAAAGACATCATTCCCAGGAGCCCGCTCGCTATCTGCATGCCAAGACTCCAGCAGGACCCGCATTTGCGCCAAAGGATAGCCAGCCGCACCCACCCAGCCGCGCAGGACTTCGGGCTGGTGGAGTTCATCGAGAAGGGCCTGCGGCAGCTCGGCAAGACCTGGCGCCAACACAAACTGCGGGTTGGCCTCTTGATTGGGGGTGAGGCGCACGGTCACTTCGACGCCTTGCCCTCCCTCGCGAGGAATTTCTAAATGGCCGCGCGCGGTGGATTCCTGGGCGACGCTTTCTCGGTAGTTCACCCGCGGCGATCCAGTCCGCACTTTCAACTTAAACTGCCGCTGCAAACGATGCAGGTTGACCTCCAAATGCAACTCCCCCATTCCGGCCAATAAAAAGCCGCCACTCTCTTCATCATGCTGAAACTGCAGGGTTGGGTCTTCGCGCACCAAAATTGCTAAAACCTCCTCCAAGTGCTCACGGCTGGCAGCATCACGTGCTTCCACCGTTTGCTTCAACACCGGTTCGGGAAACTGGATGGATTCCAACAGTAGGTGCCGCTGCTCCGCACACAGAGTATCCCCGGTGCGCACCCGCGCCATCCCAGGAACCGCAAGCAAACTACCCGGGCCGCAGGAATCCAAGGGATCACGGTGGTCGGCGTGCATCGCGTAGAGCGTTTGCAACTTTTCGCGACGCCCAGTACGCACATTCCATAAGGTTGCGCCTTTTTGCAGGGTGCCGCTAAAGACCCGCATAAAGGCCAAGTTGCCATGCTCCTCATGGGCCACTTTAAAGACCAACGCCGCTACCGGAGCTGCGGCATCGGGCAAGACTTCCACATCCCGTCCGGTTTGGGGATCGATGGCAAGTGGAATCGCCACCTCCAAGGGGGAAGGCAGCCACTCCACGATGGCATCGAGTAACGGCTGAATGCCAGTGTTGTGTAAGGCCGAGCCGCACAGCGCGGGAATCAGTTGGCGCGTAGTCGTTCCCAGACGCAAACCTTGGCGCAGGATGTCGTCGGTCAAATCATCTTGTTGCAAAAATAAATCGGCCCAATCTTCTTGTAGTTCGGCCACCCGCGAACAAAGCTCCGAGCGAGCTGCTTTAACGCGCGCCATGTGCATGGCTGGAATGGGCGCGCGTTGGATGGTGACGCCGAAATCCGTTGTTTCCCAGGTGAGCAGCTGCAGGTCAATCAAATCGAACACCCCCATAAAATCGGGGCCTTCGCCACAGGGCAATTGCACGGCAATCACGCCTGGATGCAAACGCGCGCAGCTTTTTTCAACTGCGGTCTGGAAGTTCGCTCCAGGCCGATCCATTTTGTTGACGAACAGCAGCATCGGCACGGCTTGCTGCGACGCTTGACGGACCACCGTTTCGGTTTGCGCCTGCGGTCCGGCAACCGCATCCAGCACAATTACTACGCCATCCAATACCCGCAAGGCGCGCGCCACTTCGGCGGTGAAATCCACGTGCCCAGGAGTGTCGATCAATTGCAAAATATGATCCCGCCACGGGCAGTGCGTGACCGCGGCGGTGATGGTGATGCCACGCTCGCGCTCCTCCTCCATCCAATCCATCGTGGCTGTGCCATCGTGGACTTCCCCCATGCGCCGCTCGACGCCGGTGTAGAACAAAATCCGCTCGGTGACGGTAGTTTTACCGGCATCGATATGCGCAAGAATTCCCAGATTGCGAAAGACAGCTGGATTCATGATTTGGTCGGCCCGTACAGCTGCGCATTCCCTTGCAGCCAGGCGGACGCCCAATAATAACCCTCTAGCAAGCTGTCGTCGCGCTTGCCCAGTAAGGTTAAAGCGGCATGCAACGCTTCGATGCTTGCCAGCCCGGTAAGCGGATCTTCGAATAGCTTTGATTTGCGTGGGTAAGCCGTTTGCA
>CALFOT010000011.1 GCA_937919925.1 uncultured bacterium
CTACTTTGTGGAAGCTCATGTGATCGGAGCCACCGCCGCCGGGCATATCATTTTGCAGCACATCGAGCTCGAGATCATAACCGCGATCGACGAGAAACTGCTGGGCATGGGCCAGTGCCGGACTAAACGCCGCGGCGGTGGACGCGCTGGCGACGGTTACTTTGCCACTCTCGATGCGGCCAACCATATCGAGGTTGACATTACAAACTACATTTTCCAGCGGGATGGTTGGGTGTGCAACCCAATAAGCGGAACCTAGCAGGCCCATTTCTTCGCCACTCCACAAGCAGAATAAGATGCCGCGTTCGCGCGGCTGTGGGCCGACATCGCTCAACCCCCACATCTCTGCGAGCTCCATCACCATCGCTGTGCCGGAAGCGTTGTCATCCGCGCCATTGTGAACCGCGTGCACTCCAGGAGCGAGCGAACTATCGCCGCCGAAACCGAGGTGATCATAATGCGCACCAACCACAATGACTTCCTCCGAAGTGCCTGGTGCAAGAGCCATGATGTTGCGCGCCGTGCGTTTTTCCCGAATCACATGAGGCATGAGGCGGACGTCGGAAAGGCCCGTCGGGCCAGCGGCGGCGATTTGCTGTTCGAGTGTTACAAGAAACTGCGGATCTACCGTAATCACTGGCAGTGGCATTTGGCCTTGCGCTGATTTGAAACCAATGAGACCATTGTAATCAACGGTGAGGTCATCCGGATGGGTACCATAGACCACGCCAATCGCTCCACCATCGGCGGCCGCGCGGACGGCACGCCGCAAGTTGCCATCATTGAGATTGTTGCGCAACAACACAATATTACCGGCCAAGTTTACGCCATCACTCACATCGTAAGCAGCCGCAACCAGGTTGCCGGTCACCGACACATCGGCGGTGGCCGCCACCGTACCCACCGTGGTGTAACCGGTATTGCCGATTTGCAGCAAGGAGTCTCCAGGGACCGGCGGCATCGCCACTTCGAAGTACTGGAACCAACCGCCGTCATCACCAGCGGGGATCAAACCCGAGTTGCGAAAATCTTCACGGATGTAATGCGACACCTTGATGTTCTGCACCGAACCCGTAAGACGCCCTTCACGCTGGTCGTTGGATAACCAACGCACATGGAAAGCGAGCTCGTGATCATCAATTTCGGGGGTGCGCGGTGCCGAGCAGGAAGCGCAGAGCAGCGCCAGAGGAAGGAAGAGAAAGCGGTGTTTCATGATGAAAATCCTGCCGCTATTCTAACGCCGCAGAACGACGCTGATGGTGCCTAAAAACCGCTCAGTTCTTTATCGCCACTGCGTAAGAGCCGCAAGTACGACACTAGCTGGAATTCGGCACAAATAGCGCCATCCTGATCCACGGCCACAACCGAGTGCGTGCGTACCGCTTTACCACGACGCAACAGTTCTTCTTCAGCGCTATCGATAGCGGCCGACGTCAGGCGAAACGTAAAGTCTAAATGACTCGCCCCTGGTTTCACAAAGCGTGCCTCAGTGGCCATCAGCCACGTTTGCAGAGCCAAACCGCGATGCGCCAACGCCTGCCAGTACATCACCGGGAAGATGGGGTCAGCGGCGGAATAGATGGTGCCACCGTAAATGGTGCCGTTGAGGTTGCGGTTCCACAACGAATGCTTGGCGCGCAGGCGTACCAGTAAAAAATCATTGCTGATTTCTTGGACACGGATCCGCTGAAAAAGCAGCGGTGGAAACCAATTCAGAATCCAGCGCAGCTGCCATGGCTTTAGAGTGCGGCAGGATGTCTGTAGTAAGTTCTTCTTCGGCAAGAGTTTCAGCGGGCAAGTGAGGACTGGCGATGGAAGCTAGCCGCCACAAAGTTCCGATACAAGCCAGAAACGGCCTATACTTTCCATCCATGCAGACTCTACTCGACTTTTGGAACCAAATGGGCGAAATGCTGAGCAATGCATTTGGCAATGAGGCTTATGGCTACTTGCTTTCTTGGACCACTCTGGTTTTTGCCGCGTGGCTAGCAAATTTCATCTCGAAGCGCATTCTTTTGCGCGCAGTTCGTTCGCTCATCGATCGCAGCAAGGCCGCATGGGACGACGCCTTGATGGAACACAAGGTTTTTCACCGCCTTGCACACCTTGCCCCGGCGATGGTGGTTTTTGCCGCTGGGCCATTGCTGTTTCCTGCTGAGGAGCAAGAGAGTTATCAACAGGCCATGCAACGCTTGGCTACCGCATGGATGTATTTAGCCGGCGGACGTACGGTTTCCGCTTTGTTCGACGCTGGCATTGCAATTGGCGAAAAGCGACCAGGCTCCAAAGGCAAGCCCTTACGCAGTTATTCCCAAGTCCTCAAGCTGCTGCTGTGGTTGACGGTCGGCATTGTGATTGTGGCCACGCTCATTGATCGCTCGCCGGGCACCTTACTAGCCGGCTTAGGGGCTATGACTGCGATCTTGTTGTTAGTGTTCAAAGACACCATTCTTGGTTTTGTTGCCAGCATTCAAATTGCCAGCTCCGGCATGGTGCGCCAGGGTGATTGGGTGGAGATGCCGAAATATCATGCCGATGGAGATGTTCTTGAAATTGGTTTGCACCAAGTGAAAGTGCAGAACTGGGATAAAACTATTACCACCATTCCCACTTATGCCTTTATGGCGGATAGTTTTAAGAACTGGCGCGGCATGTCGGAATCTGGCGGGCGCCGCATCATGCGCTCCATCTCCTTGGATATGAATAGTGTGCGTTTTTTGTCGGAAGAGGACTTGGAGAAACTCCAACGCATCCACTACATCGGTCCCTATATTGCCGGTAAAAAAAAGGAATTGGATACATGGAATGCACAACAAAACATGGATCACACGAACTTGGTAAATGGTCGTCGCCTTACGAACCTTGGCACCTTCCGTACTTACCTTGAAAAATATTTAAGCAACCACCCGTCCATTCGCAAAGATATGACCTTTTTGGTGCGTCAATTGGAACCCACCAAAGATGGCCTCCCCCTGCAAATATATGTGTTTTGTGCCGAGCAACGGTGGGCTATTTACGAGGCCATCATCGCCGATATCTTCGACCACATCATTGCCGTGATTCCAGAGTTTGGCCTGCGCATTTTTCAGAACCCAACGGGCGCCGATTTTAGGAAACTCTGATTTTTTCGGGCGAGTGGAGCGGTGGACTCGCACGCACCAGCGTGGGTCCACGACATGGCTACTTCACGAAGGCTACACGTCGTGCTCAAAACCGAACTCTTGCCAACGTGCGGCTACCGATTTTTTGACTTCCGGAGCCATCACAATCGCTTGCGGCCATTCCCGGGTGAAACCTTCTTCAGGCCATTTACGGGTGGCATCAATGCCAACTTTTGATCCATAACAAGCGGCGCGGCTGGCATGGTCCAGTACTTCGATAGGTCCGAGGGTAAATTCCAAATCGCGTTGCGGATCGATGTGATTGAGCACTTGCCACGCAACTTCGGAATCACTGTGGATATTCACCTCTTCATCCACGACCACAATCACTTTGGTGAACATCGCTTGCCCCAGCCCCCAAATCGCATTCATGATTTTGCGCGCGTGTCCAGGGTAGGATTTTTTGATCCGCAAGTACATCAAGTTGTGTGCCACACCTTCAAACGGCATGCGGTAATCCAGAATCTCCGGGAACTGCTTCTGCAAAATGGGTAACAGCAAGCGCTCGATGCCTTCCGTCATCCAGCAATCTTCCTGCGGCGGCCGCCCCACCAAAGTAGTGTGATAAATGGGATTCTTTCGCTGCGTTATGCATGCAACGTGAAACACTGGATATTGATCTGCCAAACTATAAAAACCGGTGTGATCGCCGAAAGGGCCTTCGGTGACCAGTTCCTTTGGATCCACCCAACCTTCCAAAACAATTTCTGCCGTAGCTGGCACTTCCAGCGGCACGCTATGGCACTTCACGAGTGGTACGGCCTTATCACGTAAAAATCCTGCAATCAGCAACTCATCCAAATCTGGTGGCGCCGGAATCACACTGGCAAAACAAGTGTAGGGATCGGCGCCGATGACGACTGCAACCGGAATCCGTTCCCCCCGTGCAGCAGCCATTGCCAAGTGGCGGCGCGCATCCTTATGCAAATGACTATGAAAACCGGTAGTGTTTTTACTCAGCACCTGCAAACGATAAGTCCCTAGATTGCGACGCCCGCTCTCAGGATCCTGGGTAATACAAAGCGGGAAAGTCACAAAGGGTCCAGCATCCTGCGGCCAAGTAGTCAGTACTGGCAACAAACTCAAGTCGACATCTGCGCCGGTGAGAATGACTTCCTGGCATGCTGCGCTGGCGACCCTCTTCGGCATCCACTTTGCCATCCCCGCCAACTTTGGAAGCATTTTCAACTTATCCATCAAACCTTCAGGCGGCGCCTGGTTCAATATTTCTCGCAGCCGTTGCGCGTGTTCCTCCACGCTGCGTTTGCCCAACGAAAGCGCGCAGCGTTGCCGTGAACCAAAGCCATTGATAAACACAGGCATCTGACTGCCTTTCACATTTTCAAACAACAGAGCCTTATTCTGTGCGCCCTGTTCCTTGCTGACGCGATCGGTGATCTCTGAAATCTCTAAATACGGGTCGACTTCCGCAGAAATGCGCCGTAGCTCCCCCGCATCTTCCAACACTTTTATCCACTCGCGCAGGCTGTCCATGGCGGCATTCTATCTGCACCTACAACGGTTCAAGTGCCCCGTGTAAGCGACTCTCCTGCAGGCAGCCAGAGCCCGCCACGCGCGCGCCAGCCGGATTAATGCCGCTCAGCACGCAGAGCAAGCGGCGGAGTCTGGGCAATCGCAGCATTGCCACTGTCCAGAATCATCGCTTGCGCAAAATACGCCGTCTTCCAAGGAAGATGAGCGGGCACCGTCAGGCTGAAGACCGCCCTCCCCTGAGCATTCAACTGGCCGCTTAAAGCGGGCATCGAAAGCGATAAGCCGAGCAAATCACTGCCGATGGCGAGCGTGGTGTGAAACGGCGCCCCGATGGCGGTAGCAACCGCATTCCGAGACAGCACCACCAGGAAATTATTGCCCGCGTGCGTGGGCGAAGTGAGGCGGAAAGTCACCACGTCACCCGCGCGTATGCCGCGATGATCGGCTTCCAGTAGTGGCTGACCAGCCGGCAGATCGAGCAAGCCGGTGCGCAGCAGTGGGCCAGCAACATAAGGGAGGTTAACGCCATTGGTGAGCTGCGCTTCCGCGAGCACTAATAAATTCGCAGCGTTTGGCATGCTGCTGCTTGGTGCCATCGTGGCCATCGCTTCGAGAATTAACTGCATGGCACTGTCGTGTCCAAGCATCAGGTCTATTTCCCACAGAGTCGCCGCCCAAATCTCGCCGTCATCGTGGACCTCACCCGTTTGGTCATCGGGATAATGTTTCATGCCATCGACGCGCCGGACAGCAGGGAAACCACCACCAGAACCGATGGCAACTCCCACCCATTCCCCCACCAAAGCATCATCCGAATGCGCCGCTGCAAGCCAATCGCCATAACCTTCAGACATGGCGCCATTTTCTCCATTACCCAAGCCGCCCTGCACGTCATCGTGAATGGCATGACCATACTCATGAATCACAACGTCGGCGTCTTCCGCGAAATCAATACCCCGGGTGCCAAAACTAATCACACCATTCGATGGATTATACGAAGCATTGGCGTATTCGAAGCCGAATAACCGATCCGCCACATTGATCGGTTGCGCACTACGGCGTGCAGTGAGGCCGAGGGCTTGCAAATGATGTTGCAAGGTGGTGACGTGATAATAAGACAAGGCTTCTTCAAAAATGCGTCCGTTTCGATTGTGCGAAAAATCAAGGTTCGCCCGAAAACTGTGGTTGGGCGTGGCTGCGGTCGTTGCCCAAGTGCCAGTCATATAACCGCTACCATCCAAATCCTCCAAAACCACCGCGAAGTAAGCGGCGGCCGGTACTGCGGAACCAGAATCCTGTTGATCGCTAAGATTTGGATCGTTCAAAGTCTCCACCGGATTAGGCATAAACACGGCTGCCTGTCCATTGCTGTGGGTGCAACGATCGGTGATTTGCCACACTTGACCAAACTCTGCATCCACCCAAACGCGAAAACTAAGCGCCGTGGATGCGGGCGACAACAAATCTACGCGATGACACAAACGTGCGCCCGAGACCAACTGCAAAATTTCCAGGCGACTTGCGTGTACCGTAAGCGGCCAATCCGCAGTGAAGATTTGTTGCGCGAGGGTGGCGGCATATTCCGCGCCAATACGATCCTCACCACTCCAGGAATGCACCTTGGAAGTGGCCCCATGCACCAGCAGCGTGCCATCCACTAACCAGTTCACGCGCACCAGCTCCGCGCACAGTGGATAACCATCCAGTTGACGCTCCAGCAAGGTACGGCGCAGGTTGATCAAACTGGGTGCTTGCTCCGAAAGCTGCAGAAATTCTCCGCCCAGCTCGCGTGCAGCGATGCGCTGCGGCGGTTCTGCCAACGGCCAAGCTGCCAAATGCAGCATGGTGGTGGCAAGCGGCGCCACCTCGGCGACCAAGGTCTGTGGCCAAACCGGTGCAGCAACTTCCGAGCTCTGTTGCCCCACAGCCAACGGTGTGAGCAACAAAAAAGCATATACAAAAAGTGGAAGGGGCCGTGACGGAACCATTTCTCTGTTATAAAGGATTTCTCCCGGAAATGTGGAGAACTACCCTACACATGCAAGCACACTGCCCTACTTCTCTGTTCTACGGTCTTGCCGTTAGCACCCTGTTCCTAGCCTGTAGCACTCCAGGCGCGGTAACACCTTCGCAAAGCCCTGCCCCAACCGCAGAAAAATTAGTCCAAATCCAAGGCAATATTTTTACTGGGAGTAGTCAAGGCGATGCCAGCTTGGCGGTGGCCGCAGACGGCCGCACTGCTTTGGTGTGGAATAGTAAGCGCCAAGAGCGTGGTACCTTTGGTATTTTCGCGCGGCTGTTTGGTGCCGCGGGCCAGCCGCTGACTCAAGAATTGCATATCAACAGCTATTTGCCACAAGCACAGTGGCAGCCGGCTGTAGCCTTCAGTGCCGATTCCAATCTTTGGATAGCTTGGGAATCCTTCGGGCAAGATGGTTCCGGCGCTGGCCTGGTGGCGCGCAGCTTGGATGCTGCAGGTGCCCCACGCGGCAACGAAATTGCGATCAATGAACAACGCGAAGGTGATCAAAGCCAAGTGGTGCTCGTGGCCAGTGGCGCGGATGCCATGCTTGCTGTTTGGGCAAGCTACTTTCAAGCCGCTGACGGCAGCACGGTTGCCGGTCTACGCGCGCGGTTGTTAAACCCCGATGCGGCTCTTAGCGGCCAAGAAATTACCCTCAGTGATGTGGTGGGTGATCGTCGCCCCGCGATCTGTGCTTTACCCACTGGTGGCTTCTTCCTTACTTGGACGCGCAACGTTGCTAACGAAAATCGTAACGCCATGATGGCGATGCTATTGCAAACTTCCGGTGCGCCATGCAGCCCGGCCTTCGAACTTGCCAGTGACCCCACGCGCGATCACGTCGAACCGGTGGTGACCGCCACCGCTGACGGCAACTTGGCGATTGCGTGGATGCGCCGCTGCGAAGATGGTTATGAAGTTGTCACGCGCCGCTTTGATGCCGCCGGCTTGGCATTAGGGGAAACGCAAGTTGTTGCCACCCCAAGTAACGGTTGGAAATCCGGGGTGTCCATTTGCGCCACTTCAAATGGTGGTTTTGCCGTTGCCTACAACCAAGATGGTTGGATTTCAGAGAGTGCAACCGCGCGCCCCCAAGACCAGCGTTTGGTTTTGGCCAAGCGTTTTGCCGCAAATGGTTCTTGCATAGATGTAGAAGCCATCGTGCTCAGTGAACACGGGGAACTCGCCTGTTCCAGTGCAGCCACTCGTTTGGTTGCCGGCACGGATGGGCGTATGGTTGCTTGCTTCGATGGTGATAGCGGCAATGGCGATGACTCGGCCGCCAACCTAGCCATACTGCTGCCGCCTGGAGTGCAATGGAATCCACAGCCTCAGCCGGAAACACTTGTCGCCAGCGCAGAAATCACCGATGCCGATATGCTCCGCGCCAACCCACCGATTTGGGATCCAAACTGGGTACCGCAACAGCGCATGATCAGCCCTGCTGCTGCAAGTGGTGACTTTGGTTTCGAAGGTGTTCCTGGCACCGGCTGGACCCCACCCGATCCCGAGCTAGCCGTCGGCCCCAACGACATCATCGTCATGACCAATGGCAACATCAGCAATCTTTCCAAAGCCGGTACTCTGCAGTGGAGCGCCTTGATTGAAGGTAGTGGTTTTTGGGGTACGCTTGGTGCTGGCGGATTCGTGTTTGACCCCGAGTGCACTTGGGATCCTCATGCACAACGTTTTTTAGCGATGGCTTGCGAACGCACCAATAATCGCAGTTACTTTTTATTCGCGATTTCAAAGGATGCTTCGCCGGGTACTGCCAACGATTGGTGGAAGTATCGCTGGGATGTCACCGCGATTTCTGGCAATGATATTGATTCCCCCAACATGGCGGTCGGACCAGATTCCATCATGCTCACCGCCGATTTCTTTAGCCCCGATAAATACCTCATTTACATCGTGGACAAAAATTCGGTGCTCAACGGTGGCGCCGCAATAACCGCGCATGAGTTGATTGTTGGCTCCAATCAACAATCCATGGGCGTTCCAGTGGTTTACGATAACGACCCCACGCACTACATTCTGCAATCCACGGAGTACGGTAGTAATAACAGCGTCATTCTTCACGCTATTACCAACCCCTTTAGCGCCTACAACCGCACCACCACCACTTTGACCGTGCCAACCTACACCTACCCTGGGCAACCGCCACAAAAGGGTTCGTCATCACGTCCGTTCTTGTTTGAACCACGTTTTTGGAGTGTGGCACAACGCAACGGTTCGCTGTGGGCTGTGCACCATGTCAACACCGCTCGCGCGCGGGTGCGCTGGTATGAGATTGCCCTCAACAACTGGCCGAGCGCAGGCGCGCCGTCGCTTGCGCAAAATGGCGAGATTGATTTAGGTGGCAACATCCACACCTTCTTTCCGAGCATTCATGTCGACGCCGCCTCGAATGTTGCCATCACTTTTGCGCGGTCGGCAGCGAATGAATACATCTCGATGGGACGCTCCATCCGCGCTGCTAGCGATGCTCCAAACACCATGCGCCCGGCGCAAGTCGTGCAAACATCTACCAACGCCCATACTTCCGGACGTTGGGGTGACTACAGTGGCACCCAAAATGATCCAGGAATTGTGGGCACTTTCTGGGGCCACCACGAATTCAATAACGGCGGCCTTTCCTCGTGGCGCACTTGGGTAGCGCAGTACGTGATGCGCAACGAGCCGTTCTTGTTGGCGCCGGTGACTTTAACTGCTGGCGGCATGAATCACGTGACAGTCAGTGGTGCCACGCCGCTTGGCCGAGTCTACTTCGCTTACAGCGCCACGGGCACCGCCCTGGCGGAAACCGCAGCCCTGAGTACTACGTTGAGCATTGAAAACCCTGTCTTAGCTGGTGCACGTACTGCGGACGCCGCCGGCAATGCCACCTTAAACCAGTTCGTGCCTGCCGTTTTTGCCGGCCGCACGGTTTGGGTGCAAGCTGCCGAGAGTGGTCACACAACGAACTGGGTGCAGGTGCTCATTCAGTAAGGCGACTCAGTAAGGCTAATTTTGTAAGTTCTGTGGGGGTGGATGGCCGAAACCGGATCAAGCCATGACGAAGTTCACCATCCGCCCAGGCACCACAATCACCTTACGGATCTCACCTTCCAGTAGCTCCGCAAGCGCACCACGGGCAGCCGCTTCGAGGTCGTCACGATTACAATCCGTAGCAACGACCGCACGGGCGCGTAACTTGCCGTTGATTTGCACCGGTATCTCGATGGTGTCGGCAACCAACTTAGAGGGATCAAAACTAGGCCACGACGCAAACGCGAGCTCGCTGGGTTGCGCCGTATCGCACCACAGTTGCTCCGCTAAGTGCGGCGCAAACGGCTCCAGCAAAATGCAGAAACTCGCCGCCTGGGCGCTGGTTAACGGCAGTTTTACTTTAGTTGCGGTATTGATAAATTCCATCATCGCGGCAATCCCAGTGTTGTAGCCCATTGCTTCTAAATCGCCGCCAACCTTCTTGATGCAGCGATGTAAGGCGCACTCTATGTCCACGTTTTCTTCACTGCCGATGCCTCGCTCAAACACCCGCCAGGTGCGTTGTAGAAAGCGGAATACGCCAGGTAAATCGCGTGGGTTCCATGGTGCACTGGCCGTGACTGGCCCCATGAAAGCTTCGTACAAGCGCAAAGTATCGGCGCCGTATTCGCGAATCACATCATCTGGATTGATGACATTACGCAACGCCTTCGACATCTTGGCGGTCAACTGCTCCACCACTTCCCCGCTTTCACGAATGAAATAAGTGCCGTCTTCCTTGGCTTCGACTTCGTTCACTGGAATCAGCACACCGCGGGAATCTTTGAAGGCAAAACTTTGCACCATGCCTTGGTTGACCAATTTTTGAAACGGCTCCGAGTGGCTCACCAACCCGCAGTCGAATAGGACTTTGTGCCAGAAACGCGCATACAGCAAGTGCAACACCGCGTGTTCGGCGCCGCCGACATACAAGTCCACTGGCATCCAATAATCTTCCTTCGCGCGATCCCAAGCAGCACCGCTGTTGTGTGGATCCAAGAAACGCAAGTAGTACCAACATGAACCCGCCCATTGCGGCATCGAGTTGACTTCGCGTTTCCACGTCTTGCCGTCTTGATCCACCACCGTGATCCAATCCGTTGCGCGCGCCAACGGTGGCTCGCCTCCCGCCGACGGCGTGAAGTCATCCAACTCGGGCAAGGAAACCGGCAAGTCTTCATCGGCGGCCAAGGAAATGGTGCCGGTACGTTCACCCGCGGCATTCATCTCGTGCAAAATTGGAAAGGGTTCGCCCCAGTAACGCTGCCGGCTAAACAACCAATCGCGTAAACGGAAGTTCACCTTACCGGTGCCTAAACCGTTCTCCTCCAACCAAGCGATCATCGCTGGAATAGACTCATCTTTGCGCATGCCGTTCAAGAAATCGGAGTGGACCATTTTGTCCCCATCCAAAATTTGGCGGATCTCTAAATCGTATTTGCAAGCGAACTCGCGATCGCGCTCATCGCCATCCGGCACGCACATGATGGCGCCAGTGCCATAACTCATCAGCACATAATCTGCGGTCCAAATAGGAATCAAGTGCCGTGGATCACCTTTTGGAAATACCGGGTTCTGCGCATAAGCACCAGTGAACACTCCTGTTTTATCCTTTTGCAGCTCGGCGCGTTCCAACTCCGACTTGCGCGTGGCAAGTTCGCGATACTCCGCGATGGCAGCCGCATGTTCGGGCGCAGTAATCGCATCCACTAGCGGATGCTCTGGTGACAACACGCAAAAAGTTGCGCCAAACAAAGTATCTGGGCGCGTGGTGAAGACCGTGAACGGTGCACCCACCGCGGTGCCGTCGGCACAAGCTGGTTGGAAGTGCAACTCGGCACCTTCGGAGCGACCGATCCATTCGCGTTGCATGGCCTTCACCGAATCTGGCCAATCCAAGCCTTGCAAATCCGCCAACAAACGATCTGCATATTGGGTGATGCGCAACATCCATTGACGCAACGGCTTCTTCACGCACTCAAAACTACCGCGCTCCGAGCGCCCATTGATGACTTCTTCGTTGGCTAAAACCGTGCCGAGTTGTTCACACCACCACACGGGCACTTCCGATTGATAAGCCAAGCCCTTGTTGTAAAGCTGCTTGAAAATCCATTGCGTCCAACGATAGTAGTTTGGATCGGTGGTGTTGATCTCGCGGGACCAGTCATAGCTAAAACCCAAAGCCTGCAGTTGGCTGCGGAAATTATTGACGTTGGCCTCGGTGGTCACGGCGGGGTGCGTGCCAGTCTGAATGGCATATTGTTCGGCCGGCAAACCAAAAGCATCCCAACCCATAGGATGCAGCACGTTGAAGCCGCGGTGGCGTTTGTAGCGCGCGGTGATATCCGTGGCGGTGTAGCCCTTGGGGTGCCCGACGTGCAAACCAGCGCCGGAGGGATAAGGAAACATATCCAGCACGTAATACTTAGGCTTGGAGGCGTCAAAACCCGCGTCACCAGGCCCCAGCGTGCAGAAGGTGTTCTTTTCCTGCCAGGCGGCCTGCCAGCGGGCTTCGATTGCTTTGAAATCGTACTCAGACATCAGTTTCGCCACTTCCAGCCCGTCATGGGCTGGCAAGAGGAAGGCAGATTCTATCCGCAAAATGGGCTTGGACGATACGCTAAGCGCCGTTACACTTTTTCGCCCGGGTGTGTCGACCAACCGATCACACTCTTTTGGATGAACAAGGGGCCATAGCTCAGTTGGTAGAGCGCTACACTGGCAGTGTAGAGGTCAGGGGTTCGACTCCCCTTGGCTCCACCATCCATTCTCCTCCAACCCGTTCCGTAGATGGCTGATTTTTTCCATCCCGACCGGCTGCAGAAACTGGAGGATCTTAAGGCCTCCGGCGCCGACCCATACCCGGCTCAGGCCGCATTTGCTCCCATTGATGGTGTTACGGCCACCTCTGGCCCTAAACGTGAGCTAGCCGCCGCTCTTCTGGCCCAGGCTGAAGAACGCCAAGGCGAAACCGTGCTGATTTACGGCCGCGTGTTAGGCCGGCGTGGTTACGGCAAGTTGGCTTTCTTGGATGTGTGCGATCAAAGTGGCCGCATCCAAGCTTGTATGCAAAAGGATTTAGTTCTGCCGGCAGAATTTGAGCATCTGAAGCAACTGAATCTTGGCGATATTATTGCCGTGGAAGGCGAGCTCTCCAAAACCAAAGTTGGCGAACCTACGGTATTCGGCACCCGCTTTCGGATTTTGACCAAGGCGCTGGAAAATCCACCGGAAAAGTTTCACGGCCTCGCCGATGCCGAACTGCGCGCCCGCCGTCGTTATGTCGATCTGTTTGCCAACCAGGAGGTGCGCGACAGTTTCTTCAAACGCTCCGCCATCATCCAAGCAATGCGCGAGGTATTTTTGGCGCGTGCTTACACCGAAGTCGATACGCCGGTGTTGCACCCAATTTACGGCGGTGCCAACGCCAAACCATTTTCTACTCACCACAACGCTTTGGATATGCAGTTGTTTCTGCGCATTGCGCCGGAGCTGTACCTGAAACGTTTGTTGGTGGGTGGCATGGAGCGCGTTTTCGAATTTGCGCGCGTGTTCCGCAATGAAGGGCTGTCTATGCGCCACAACCCCGAGTTCACAATGGTCGAGTTTTACGAGGCCTACAGTGACGTCTACGGCATGATGGAGTTGACCGAACAGTTGGTGGTTGCCGCTGCACGCGCGGCTGGTTGCGAGCAGCAAGATGGCAGCTTAAAAACCATTTTCCGTGATGAGGAATTCCAACTCTCACCACCGTTTGCGCGGGTTACTTATGCCGACGTGTTCTTAGAACATGTGGGTTGTGCGGCTACGGATCGTGTTGGGTTGCCGGCAAAAATGGCCGATCATGGTATTCAGGTTGCCAATAGCAGCGAGTATGCGTGGTGGAAAGCGGTGAACGATTTGTTCGAAGAATTGGTCGAGCCCCATTTACGCGGACCGATTTTCGTTCATGACTACCCCGCTGCGATTTGCCCGTTGGCCAAACCGCTGGCATCCGATCCCACTTGGGCAGGGCGCTTTGAATTTTTCTTGGGCGGCATGGAGTTAGCGAATGCATTCAGCGAGCTAAATGATCCACAACTGCAACTGGCCAAGTTTGAAGAACAAGTTGTGGATAAGGATCCGGAATCCCCTAACCAGGTGGATATGGATTACGTGCGTGCGCTTGCTTACGGCTTGCCACCTGCGGGCGGCTGCGGCATTGGCGTCGACCGGCTCATCATGGTGTTGCTCGGCAAAGACACTATTCGCGATGTCCTGCTGTTTCCGCATATGCGCCCCGAAAAAGATTTCGGTGGCGCGGCGGCGAGCACGGACGAGCCCCTGGTGAAAACGGGTGATCCCAGCTAGATATCGCATGAGCCACGCTGGCGGACTAGACTTCTAGCGTGGCGCGCCTCGCCCTCTCCTACCTGTTCAAGCGGCCAGTTCAGCTTTTAGCTGTGCTTGGCGTGGCAATCGGCTTGATGGCGTTGTTGTCGGTGCTGGCAGTAATGAACGGCCTCATCGAGATGAACCGCGATTCCATCCGCGGACCGCTCAGTGATTTGCTGCTGATTCCTGCAGTCACCGCCGATTTACCGCGCTGGCAAGACTATCAAGAAGCGCTCGAAGGAGTGCCAGAAATCGCTGCCTTCGCACCGCACTTGGTGGCCTACGCGATGTTTTCGCAACCTTACAGCCAAATCAGTAGCCAATACAGTGGCATACAGATTATTGGCATCGATCCAGAACGCGAAGCGAAGGTCAATGATTTCAGCGCCATCCTGGCCAGCGCAGTGGCCCACCCCACCCAGGATGTCGCCGATCCCTTTGCCACCAACGGCGATTTGTTTGCGCCGCCCGGCGTCCTGGTCAGTGATGATTTTATGCACCTGCTGGTCAGCTCTTTTGGCGGCAAGCGCATGCCCATTTTGAAGTTGGGCGCATTGCCGGCAGTATTGCCCGCAGCCGGTGAAGAACTGCAACCGCATAACACCGAGGTGCAGGTGGCGGCAACTTTTGCTGCGCGGGATTTTCGATCCTCACTGGATCGCGTTTACATGCGCCGCACCGGGCGGAATAGTTTGCACTATGATTTGCTCGGTTCCGAAGCTGCGGATTTCACTGAAATTTTGCTGCAACTACAAGACGGAGTCAGTTTTGCGCAAGGGAAATCGGCAGTGTTGGCTGCGCTTGCCAAGGCCAAACTTCCACCCGTCGGCGGTAGCCAAGGTGGCTCCATCGAAACTTGGGAAGAACGCGCCGGCTCTCTCCTCGACGCCATCGAAAATGAGCGCCGCATTACAACGCTAGTGTTGTTCTTCATTGTGGTCGTCGCAGCCTTTGGTTTATTCACCACCATCTCGGCCTTGGTACGCGAAAAAATACGTGACTTGGGGGTGCTCGCCGCCATTGGGTTTAGCCCTTTGCGCCGCGGTTTATTGCTACTCACCACCGGAGCTACCGCAAGTGCGCTGGGCTGTATCCTCGGTTATTGGGGTGCGCGTGCTTTGGTGGCGAATCGTGTCGAGTTGGAAGACTGGGTGTTCGAGCACTTTCATGTCCGTGTGTTCGATCCCAATTTGTACGTCGTAGATGCGCTCCCCGCGCAATGGGATGCCAGCAGCGCTTTAGGCCTCACTAGCGCCACTTTTGTGATTGGTGTGTTGTTTACCGCTATTCCGGCCATCCGAGCGGCCCTGTTTTCTCCAGTAAAAGCATTGCGCTATGAATGATTCCACCTCTGCTTTACATCCAGTTCTACTGGCTAAGGATTTGCGCAAAAGTTACCGCGTCGGCAGTAGTCGCTTGGAAGTGTTGCGCGGCGTATCGCTGGCTTTACACAGCGGCCAGGTAGCGGCACTCATGGGTTCCTCCGGCTCGGGGAAATCCACCTTGCTGCAGTTGCTAGGCTTAATGGACCACTCAGACAGCGGCTCTATTTTGCTGCGCGGCCGCCGCATCGATCATCGTAGTGCTGGTGCTTCCGCACGGATTCGCGCCAGTGAAATTGGCTTTGTCTTCCAACAGTTTCAACTGATTCACGAGTTATCGGCATTGGAAAATGTGCTGCTGCCACGCCGTATTGCGCGGGGCCTGTCGTGGTTTTCTGCGCGTGGCGAAGAAAAGCGTAAGGCCAAGCAACTGCTGATCGATGTGGGTCTTGGCGCGCGCCTACGCCATCGCCCCAATCAACTTTCTGGTGGTGAGCAACAGCGCGTGGCCATTGCACGTGCCTTGATCTCTTCGCCGCCATTATTGCTGGCTGATGAACCCACCGGCAACTTGGATCGTCAAACCGGCAGCGAAGTTTTGCAACTGCTCCTGAAAATGGCGCGCGAACGCGGCGCCGCCATCCTGTTGGCCACCCACGATCCCGCCATTGCGGCTTCGTGTGAACAACAGTTTCAACTCGAGGATGGAGCCCTCGTTACTCCATGAGCCTCCTGCGCCTAGCCTGGTCCTATTATTGCCAACGGATCATTCTGCCGATGGCCTCCCTCGGCATTGCCTTGGGCATTGGCGTGTTATTCACCGTATTTGGCGTATTCAATGGCTTTCTGAGTGAAATGGAAAATAGCATTCGCGCGGTCTCCGGAGATGTCAATCTGGAAATCCCTCGCGAAGCAGCGCAAACAGAAAGTGATTACCGCCGATGGTTTGAAGATGTTGACGAGCTGGCTACGAGCACGCCCCAACTGCAGTGGTTTGGTTTGATTGGTCGGCGTGGTAGCCGCGCCATCGATGACCCCCGCACTGCAGATCTCAGTGGAGTCATGTTGTTGGGTGTGGATCCGTTGGAGCTACCCTTCACCGCAACTAAAAGTGGACTGCCACCCATGCAGGTGGGTGTGCCGCTAGCGCAGAAACTGGGTTTAGAAATTGGCGACGCGGTTGAAATTGTTACCCATCGCTTGAGCCGCGGCCAGCCGGTGCCCATGCGCCAAAGCTTTGAATACACGGCCAATTACAGCACCGGCCGTTTTGATCAGGATCTGGATCGCGTATTTGTGCGACGCAGTGATTTAGCCAAAATCAGTGGCACCCAACCGCAGATGAGCCACTGGATTTTGGGCGCTGCCGACGGCGTCAGCGCCGAACAACTAGCACTCGCGTTGAAAGATCGCCTGGACCGGGCAAACCTTAACCCGCTGGACTATCCGCATATTCGCACCTGGCATGCCGTCGGCGGCAACTTCCTACGCGCAGCCGAAAATCAAAAAGGGATTCTTACCGTGGTGTTTGGTTTCATCGTGTTGGTGGCGGCCTACCAGTTGATTGCCACGCTACTCTTAACGGTTGCCGAAAAGCGCCGCGATATTGGCATTCTGGCTGCCCTCGGTGCCTCGCCATGGCGCGTCTCGACTTTCTTTGTCGGCTTAAGTTTGGTGATCTCGAGCATCGGCATTAGCCTTGGATTGTTACTCGGGTGGTGGTTAACGCGCAACCTGTCCATCGTCGAATCATGGCTCGGTGGCGGCAAAACGATTTTTCGCGAGGAAATCTATAAGTTTGATCACATTCCGGTGGCCGTGGATTTGCAAATGGTGGTCACGATGGTGGGCATCACCTTACTCACTTCTACGCTGTTCAGCCTGCTGCCCGCGTGGCGTGCTGCACGCACCCGCATCATCACTTCTCTACAGAGGCGTTAAAAATGTGGCGTTGGCGCTGGCTGCTGCTGCTATTTTTGGTGAACCCATCTTGTGTAGTTCCTATGGTCAACCACGACTCCCCTGGCGAAGATTTAGCGGCTTCCAAACCGCGCCCGAACCTGCTGTTTCCAACCTGGGGCGGCAAGCAGTTGTGGTCGGATTGGCGCTGGCGTGCGGGTTGGCGTATTCAAGAAAACGTACTCACTGGCCACCATCGCGTCCTCGACCCACAAGATCGGCGCCACGCATGGGGTAGTTGGGAGGCCTGCTTGACCGAGTTCGAGCGTTTGGCCCCCGCAGCGCAAGAACACGGCGACGGCCACTTGGTGGTGCTCCTGCACGGCATGGGCCGCGGGCGCAGTGCTTTGGCTGGCCTGCACCAAGGCCTGCAAGAGCAAGGCTTCACGGTTGCGGCTCTGACTTACCCCAGCACCCGACGCAGCATCGCTGAACATGTGCTGCAGTTGGAATCGGTACTCGCACATATCGAAGGGTTCCGCGAAGTGAGTTTCGTCACGCACAGCCTGGGCGGCGTGGTGGTACGGGAACTCCTTGCGCCCGCGCGCGTGCCGCTCAGTGGCCAAGAGGAATCCCAAGCGCCCACTGCTGCTTATTGGCGAACGCATCTGCAGGCGCGCCGCATCGTGATGATTGCTCCTCCCAACCAAGGTTCGGCCTTTGCACAAAAAATGGAGCGCTTCGCACCCTTCGCGTGGATCTTCGGCGAAACCGGTTTGAGCCTGACTCCGCAGGCGATGGCAAATGTACCGGTGCCCGCAATACCGGTACTGATTATTGCCGGTGCGCGCGGTACCGACGGCGCCTGGAACCCTTGGCTTGAAAGCCCCAACGACGGCGTTGTGAGTGTGGCCGAAACACATCTGGCGGGTGAAACCGACCACCTCATTGTGGATAACATTCATACTTTCCTGATGAATGATCCAGCTACGATCGCCGCAACGGCCCGCTTTTTAGCTGGCGGCTGCCACTTCGAAGATTTGGATGTTCGGCCCGCCCACGATTAAATCGCCGACCGCCTCCCCTAAATGCTGAAAATGTGGCGTGGCAAAATGAAAATCGATGGCAGCTTGATCTTGCCATAGCTCAAAAAAATGCACGATATTCGCATTTTCAGAATCGATAAAATAACGGTAACTCACACAGCCTGGCTCCGCACGCGACGGCGCAAGCATGCCGGTGAGCAATTGCATGAGCTCTGCGCGACGTTCTGGTACGGCTTCCAATTCGGCAACAATGATGTGCATGCCGCTATTCTAACTAACCGAGCTGGGCTCACGATCGAGCAGCTCGCGCACCCCGGCAAGAATTTGGCCCGGTGTGTACGGCTTAGCGATGGCCCGCACATGGGCGCCGAATTCACTTAGTTCGCCGATACCACCAAGCACATAGCCAGAAGTCAAGATCACCCGCAACGCGGGAAACATCGACAGCATCTGTTTGGCGAGCTCCATGCCACCCAGACGTGGCATCACCACATCGGTGAGTAACAAATCAATCTTGCCTTGAAACTTAGCCATCTGCTCAAGGGCATCGATACCGTCTTCGGCGACCAAAACTTTATAGCCTTGGCCCTGTAGTGCCTCGGCAACCAGAGTGCGGATTGCCGGTGCATCCTCGACGAGCAAAATGGTTTCCGTGCCACCGACAAAACTGGAAACCCGCGCCTGACCGGCAAAACTGCTGAGGGCTTGAGTGGACAACGGCAAGCAGAAGCTAAAGCAAGTGCCCCGACCAAGCTCCGACTGCAAGTGCACCGCCCCGCCCGATTGTTCGACGAAACCTAATAAAGAAGCCAATCCCAAGCCAGTGCCAGTGCCTTCCGCCTTGGTGGTGAAAAACGGCTCAAAACAGTTCCGCTGTTCCTCCTCCGACATGCCACAGCCATCGTCGGCAAAGGACAACACGGCATAAGCGCCGGGCTTCACATCAAAGCGTGGGTCGCCCAGTGCAATCATCTTTTTCTCCAGTGACAACTGGATGTTGCCGCCATTGGGCAGCGCATCACTCGCATTTTTGGCTAAGTTTAAAATGCTGCGTTCTAAACTGCCAAAATCTACTTTCACCGGCAACGCTTGCGTGCCAAGATTTTGCTCCATCGCGATATTTTCGCCGATGATGCGGCGTGCCATCGTGAGTAAACGCTCCGTTGCCGCACGTAAATCAACGACTTCCTCTGGCATGGATTTACTGCGCCCAACCGCCAACAGCTCCTGAGTCATGGCCGTAGCCCGTTGTGTGGCTTCGGTCATTAAATCGATATGGTGGTGCACGCTGCGATCCGTAGATTCCACCCGCATGAGCTCCAGGTGCCCGATGATGACCAAGAGAAGATTATTGAAATCGTGCGCAACCCCACCCACAAAACGTCCAAGCGTTTCCATACGTCTTGCTTGTAGCAACTTTTCTTGCAGCCGACGCAACTCACCGATTTCTTTCCAGATGACCGTTAAGCGTGGTGGGTCCACATCGCCCTCGGCGATGAGCAGGACTTCCACCGGAAAGACTTCGCCATTGATACGCTGATGGTCCCATTCAAAACGGTGGCTACCCTCGCGGAAAGCCGTAGCAATCATTTCATTGGCCTTATGGAAGGAGTCTTGGCCGTCTGGCTGCTGCGGCGGCGAAAACGCACTTGGGTGGGCACGCAAAACTCCGTGCTCATCAGCAAATTTTTTCAGCAACTCTGCACGATCACGGAATCCCAAAGTTCGCACAGTGGCCTGATTGCAATCCACAAACCGATTGCCTTCAATAAAGAGGATGGAATCTGGATGATGTTCAAACAAATTGCGGAAAAGGTTGTGTGATTCTTCCATGTGAATCTCCATTCTATGGCAATTAAATCCAACTCAAATCGTGTTGGATGACCGGTAAATCACGCACACGTTTGCCAATCGCAGCGAAAATCGCATTACACAAAGCCGGCGCGATCGGCGGCACACCAGGCTCGCCTACACCTGTTGGAGGCCCTTCGCTGGCACTCAAATGCACATGAATCTGTGCGGGCGCTTCGCTGAGGCGCATTAAGCGGAAGCCGTCGAAATTGTTCTCGACAATCGCACCATTTTTTGCGCTGATCTGGCCAAACAAGGCTTGGCTGAGGCCGAAGTTCACGGCGCCTTCCATTTGCGCGCGCACTCGGTCGGGGTGCACAATGGTGCCGACATCCGCAGCAAGATCCACTCGCGGAATACGGATTTGCCCTGCAGTGCTGATATCTACTTCGATGACCACTGCAACATAAGCATCAAAGCTATGGTGGGCCGCGAATCCTAAACCGTGTCCGCGCTTCCGCTTGGTGTGCCAGTCACTGGCTGCGATGGCTGCTGCGGAAACTTTGAGTAGGCGACGGTTGTGTTTGCTGGGACCTTTGGGATCACTACCAAGCAACATTTTAGTCCATGCTTGGAAAGGATCCTGCCCGCCAGCATGAGCCACTTCATCGGCGAAACTGCTCACCGCAAAAGCATGCTGAATGTTCGCCACCGAACGAAGCCAGCCAATCCGCACATGCGCCGCCGCCTGTCCGGCTTCCGTGCGCATCGCCGCCACTTGAATGGGGTTATTGTGAAAGCCCATGCTGAGCTCAAAACCGGCCGGCTGATTCGCCCCAGCCGCGAAGGTGGAGCCAATGCTTGGGTAAGCGGCACGCTGCAGCCATGCCACGGGCATACCCTCCGCATTGAAACCGGCTTCGATACGTTGGGCGGAAACTGCGTGGTAATAATCATGTTGGAGATCATCGGCGCGCGTCCAGAGTACCTGCACGGGGCGCTTGGTTGCGCGCGCCAGCAGCGCTGCTTCGGCGGCATAATCTGGCTTCGACTTGCGGCCAAAACCACCACCCAACAAGGTGACGTGTGCAATCACGGATTTCAGTGGCAAGCCCAAAGTTTGCGCCACCGTTTCTTGCACGGCCTGAGGGTTTTGTGTGGGTGACCACACTTCGCAGCCATCTGCAGTGACCACTGCTGTTGCAGTTGGCGTTTCCATACACGCGTGGGCCAGAAGTGGTGCCGTGTATTCCGCTGCCAGCCTGGTGCTTGCGGCGGCAAAACCCGCAGCAAGATCCCCGCGCGCCAGAGTTTCCTGGCCCTCTTTGCGAACCGATTCCAGCAACGCCTGATGATAGCTGTCGCTGTTGTAGCTGGAGTTCGCCGCACCTTCTTGCCATATGACATGCAGTGCCTCGCGCCCTTTCTGCGCGGCCCAACTATTCCTTGCCAACACCGCAATGCCACCCAAGGCATTGAAATGAAAAGGTTCGGTGGTGGCGAAAGGCAATTCGATGACTTGCTCCACGCCAGTAACCGCCAACGCTGCGGCTTTGTCAAAACTTGCCGCTTGCCCACCCAAAACGGGCGCGCGTTCAATCGACGCAAACAACATATTAGGCAAGCGAATGTCACCGCCAAACACCGCGCTACCATCCACAATGGAATCCACATCAAACATCTCCACACCAATCCCAATGTAACGCCAGTCTTTGCGCTGTTTAAGCCGTGACTCAATTTCTGTCTTACTTTTCGGTGGAATATTTTGGGCGGCTGCAACAAGTTCTCCAAAAGCCAAGCTACGGCCACTGGCCGGATGCTTCACTTGATGGTTTTCTGCCACGCAAGTACTCGCCTCTACTCGCCAAATAGATGCTGCGGCGCGTTCCAAGACATCGCGTGCTGCTGCACCAAGGCGACGCATCCGCTCGAAGTTCCCACGAATACTGTTCGAGCCATCGGTATTCTGGTCGCCATAGCGACTATCACCAATCGCTTGTTGAATGGTGACCCGCTGCCAATCCGCTTCCATTTCATCTGCCACGACCATCGGCAACGCAGTGCGTATGCCTGTGCCCATTTCGGAGCGGTGCGCCAATAAAGTGAGCGCTCCTGAAGGCGCCAACCACAAGAAATCATGCAGCGCCCAAGATTCCGGATCGAGCAACGCACGGCCAGCAAAAACCGCACCCATGGCATCGATGCGTGAGGCCAATACGAAGCCACCACCAGCCGCCAAACTTTTGAGAAACTCGCGCCGCCCAAGTTGTGGAAGAGGAACTTGTTTCATCGCTGTGCCTCCTCGCTTGGAGCAGCTTTATTCGCCGCGCCTTGGGCAGCGCTGTGGATTGCGGCCCGAATGCGTTGGTAGGTTCCACACCGACACAGATTGCCACTCAGTGCTTCATCAATATCGCTATCGTTCGGTTGTGGATTGCGTTCCAATAGTGCCGCAGCAGACATCAACTGTCCAGCCTGACAAAAGCCGCATTGAGGCACCTGGGCGGCGCGCCAAGCATCCTGCAAAACATGGTGGCCGTCGCTGGACAAACCTTCAATTGTTGTAATGACGCGCCCTTCCAGCTGCGCCACTGGGGTGATGCAAGCGCGCAGCGGCTGGCCATCCAAATGCACCGTACACGAGCCGCACAATCCCTTGCCGCAACCGTAACGTGTGCCAGTCAATTGCAAAATATCGCGTAACACCCACAGCAGTGGTGTTTGCGGATCAACATCAGGAAGGTCATGGACCGTGCCATTAATCGTTAAACGCATGCTCCTACTTTACAGCCGCGACGGCGTAATCGCGCAACAGCCACAATTGTTCCACTTCCACGGTGATGGCGCCGTAATCGGCGCGTGCGACCCCCTCCAGCACATAAGGTCCACGGGTGAGAGTCCAGGGTGCCAAGCGCTTATAAACTTGCGGAAACATCACGGTTTCATAAAGAGCCGTGGTGTCTTCAAATGACAAAAACAACATCGCATCCCCATGCTTTGTGCGCACGGGTTTCTGCGTGACTTGCCAACCAACCAGGCGCACGCGTTTGCCTGCGTGTGCCGCTAATTGTTTGGCCGGCAATACCTTGGCGGCCCGAATCGCCTCTTGATGTAGCTCCAGCGGATGGGCCGAGACCAGATAGCCCAAGGCCTGTTCCTCCATAGCGAGTAAACGTTGCCGTGAAAACTCCGCCGCTGCGGGTGGTCGTGGCACACGCGGTTCGACAAAAAGACGTGCTTCACGCACGGCGGAAGTGCCAGATGCACGCTGGTACAACGCCACCCAACGCATACGCTCTGGCCGCGTGTAACCATCCGGCAGACCATCAAGTGCGCCCGCACGCGCCAAACGATCAAGTTCCTCGCGCTGCGGACGAATGCGCTGCGTGAAATCATCCATACCTATAAAGGGGCCTGCACGGTCACGTTGTGCCAGTATTCGCTGAATGAGGGCCTCGCCAACACCCTGGATTTCCTGCAAACCCACGCGCAAGAATTTACCGCGCGCGCGAAATCCAGCTGCACCGCGATTTACGCACGGCAACAACACTGCTAACCCCATCCGCAAGGCCTCTGCAACATAAGCAAAGGTGGCATAAAAACCACCATGATTGCGCAATACCGACGCCATGAATTCCGCCGGGTGATGGGCACGCAAATATGCCGAACGAAAACTCACTTCGGCGTAGCTAGCCGAATGCGCTTTGCAAAAAGAGTAACCGCCAAAAGACTCTATTTGACGCCATAATTCAAGCGCGACGGTGGGTGACAAACCAAAATCCTGCAAGCCTTTCAAAAGCGCAGCGCGCCATTCCGGAAGACGTTTATGGGCGCCCTTTTTGGTCATGGCTTTGCGCAGGCCGTCGGCGTCGGCTGCCGACATCCCGGCCAAGCGCTGTGCAATCCGCAGCACATCCTCCTGATAGGCCATCACCCCGTAGGTTTCAGCGAACATTTCTTGCAACAGCGGGTGCAAATACCAAGCGGGGTCGTGTTCACCACACGCTCGAAAAGCATGATACCGCGCGATGTATGCCTGCATCATGCCGGAGGATGAAATGCCCGGGCGAATGATGGAAGATGCCGCCACCAAAGTAGGAAAATCACGGCACTGCAATTTCAGCAGCAAACTACGCATACTTGGGGATTCAATGTAAAAACAGCCCATGGTGTCGCCGCGCTCCAGCAACTCTTGCGTACGTACATCCTCTTTGGGATTGAGTTGCCCAAACTCCACCTTCAAACCGGTATTGCGCTGCACCATACGCTGCGCATCACGCACCACTGCCAAGCCGCGATTGCCAAGCAAATCAATTTTCAACAGCCCAGCTTCTTCGACCGGCCCCATATCCCACTGGGTAACCACAATGCGCCCGTCATCGGTGTGCTTTTTTGCATGTTGCAGCGGCAGATGTAGCGTGAGATCGGTGGGTGCCAAAACCATGCCGCCAGCATGCACGCCAAGATGACGCGGAAACCCCTCCAGCGCTGCCGCCTGTTGCAAAATCGTAGCCCACGGTTCGGCATCCAATGGCAAGCGCGCAGTTCTTGGATTGCGTTTAATGGACTCAAGATCAAAGCCACCCCGCATCCACGGCAAAGCCTTGGTGATTGGACTAATCTCCGCCGCCGGTAAGCCCATCGCCTTGGCCAGTTCCCGCACCGCACCCCGCGCACCAAAAGTCACATGCGTAGCAAGCATGGCTACGCGTTCGCGCCCATGGCGGCGGTACATATAATCCAACACACGATCGCGTTCATCCCAGGCAAAATCTAAATCCACATCCGGGAAATCGCGACGCCCGCGATGCAGAAAGCGATCAAACCACAAATCATGCAACAGGGGATCCACATGAGTGAAACCAAGCAAATAACTCACCAAGCTGTTGGCCGCCGAACCGCGCCCACAGTTATGAATTCCTTGCTGATTTGCCCAACGCACGATATCCGCAACAATCAAAAAATAATCGGCTAGATCCTGCTCGCGAATCAACAACAACTCGCGCTCCAATTGCAGCGTATAGTGTTCACCCCACTGCAAGCCGCGGCGCTCGATTCCAGCCTGGCACCAAGAGCGTAATTCGGCACTTGCAGCAGCGGCGTGCGCGCGCGGATGCGCCAGCGGATCGCCATGCGGATCACTTGGCAAAGCCAAACGTGGCATACGCTTGATGCCCAACGGAATCCGATAACTTACTTGCGCGGCGAGCTCCTGCGCCAAAGACACCGCTTGCGCTTGATGACGATAATCCATCTTCAGCTGTAGCTCATTGCGTAACCATGCTGGTGGAGCACCGCCAACGCGCGCGCGTTGCCGTGGATCCACACAGGCCAATGCACTCGCTGGCAAACGCGACAGATTGGTGTTGCGCCCAATCGCGACCAAGAGTTGGTGGCGTGGAAAATCTTCGGGTTGTGCAAAAGCCACCGCCGGACAAGCCACGAGTGGCAACCCCAAACCCTCCGCAAGCTGCGTATCTTGCTGACCCAATGCACCACTACGCAGTGCCACATACAGGCCAGCTTTGCCCGATCGCGCAATCAACTGCAAAAGGAGTTCGGCGTCGTGCGACAAAATGGCAAAGCCTTGGCCTGGCGCACAAGACTCACGTTCCTGCAACAAAGCCTCCAATAAAAATGGCGCCGTACCAATGCGTTGGCGTGCGACTGCAACGGCTGCTTCACCGACGGCCGGCAACAAAGCCATCTGCACCTTGCTGGCTAAGCGACACAACGCCGCCCAACCTGCGGCATCCAAGGCCAACACCTGAGCACTAACCCCTTCCACCAACAAACGCATGCCCAACAGTGGTTTGATGCCTTGCGCCACACATGCCTTTTGAAAAGGTACTGCCCCCCACAATCCATTGAGATCGGCCATACCCAGAGCGTCAATATTGCCTGCCGCTGCACAAGCAGCCAACTCTTCGACCCGCGATGCGCCCCAATGGAACGACCAAGGCGTTGCTACAGAGAGTTGCGCAACCACAAGCGATCCCCGCTTTGTACCGACTGCTCACCGTATTTTTTGCGGATTTTATCCTGCACCGCAATACGTTCCCGTTGCACCACACGTTCTTTTTCAAACAGACCGCCTTGCCAAAAACCACGCTCTAAACCCGTAAAGCGCACGCCCAACAAACGCACCAGAGTGCGCCGTTTCAGCATGCGGTCTAGCTGCTGTTGCGCGACCTCCCACCATTCCAAATCATGGTCACTCGGTGCTGGCAAAGTAAAATCACGCGTTTCGGTGACAAAATCGGCATAGCGCACTTTCACACTTAAGGTGCGCGCTAAAAAACCCTCGGCGCGCAACTCTACGCAGGCCTTTTCGAGTAACTTTTGCAAGCGCCCGCGCAACACTTTGAGATCATCAAGATCTTCTGCAAAAGTGCGTTCATGCCCCAGCGACTTACGTTCGGGGCGCTCCCAAGGCGGGCAAACAGGGGTTTCATCCACCCCGCGCGCGCGCCGCTGCATGGATGCACCATAACTTCCAAACACTTCTTCTAGGAACCAGCCTGCAGTGCTGGCCAAAACCCCAAGTTGATCAATGTGGAAATCGCGCAACCGTTTGGCCGTCACCGGCCCAATGCCCGGCATCACCTTCACCGGTAAAGGCGCAAAAAAACGCGGCTCCTGGCCAGGCCGGACATCGAATAAACCACACGGTTTGGCGAAACCCGAAGCCACTTTACTCACCAAACGATTACTCGAAATACCAATGGTAAGATCCAACCGTAAACGCTCTTTGACCTCGCGACGCATCGAATCGGCCGCATCCAACGCATTGCCAAACAAATGATGAGTGCCACTCAGATCCAAATAGGCCTCATCGACCGAGACTTTCTCAACGAGCGGAGTATAGTTGCCAATCAACTCAAAAACCGCCTTGGAAGCACGACTATACATACCATGGCTGCCACCAACGCGAATCAAATCTGGGCATAAACGGAATGCTTGGCCCATTGGCATGGCCGAATGTACACCAAACTGGCGCGCCTCATAAGAGGCTGCCGCCACCACGCCACGTGTTTCAGGTGAGCCGCCGACGACCACTGGCCGCCCATATAAACGCGGATCCAAAACCCTTTCTACCGACACGAAGAAGGCATCTAAATCCACGTGCAAAATTGAGCGCCCGTGGTTGGAAATATTCACGCCCCTTGATGGCCACTACCGAACTGACGTAAACGCCCAACCACCACGCCCCGCACCTTGGCCGGCTGTTCATCCGATGGCGGCGGAAAACCACCGACGCCCTTAAAAGACAAGTCTTCCTGCACGCGCGCCAAAGCCAGCGTGCGCGCGAGGCCAGTCCACCACACAACCAAATCGCCAACTTCTACATCCACGCCCTCGGTGATTGCGAAAACATCGCCATCTTGAAGGTTTTCATCATCTGCGACGGCAACCCCGCGCAGGGCTAAGAAAAAGGTGTTCTTACGGTTGGCGAATTGCCCCGCCTGACCATCCATTTTGACTTCTTCTAACATGACTGCGCTCATTTTTTTTTACTCTCCTTTGCCTCTCTTTATGCCCACCATCGCATCACGCCGACCACCCGGCCGGCCAGACTGAAATGATCCTCACGCCGCACCACAATATCTTCCATGTTGGCATTTTCTGGCCGCAACACCACAAAATCCCGCTGCGGTAAATAACGCTTTACCGTGGCTTCCATAGCTTCGCCTTCGCCGATCAAAGCCACAACAATTTCACCGCTATTGGCGCTACTTGCCTGCTGCACAAGCAGTAAATCCCCATCCAAGATGCCGGCGTCGATCATCGAATCTCCCGCCACGCGCAGCGCAAAATCAGCCGCACTGCCAGCCAGGCGCGGCAAGCTCCCCTGGTGGTTTTCGAGCGCCAAAATGGGCAAACCCGCAGCAACCTGGCCCAAAATAGGGATAGTTTCTGCCGAACTATGGCCGATATTTGTAGTGCAAAGATGAATGGACCGCGAAGAACGCCCCAATTTCAGATAACCCTTACGCTCCAGCGCCCGAAGATGAAAATCTGCGGTTTGCGGGCTTACACCAAGGCTAACTCCAAGCTCGGCACGCGTGGGCGGACGCCCCAAAGCTGCCAAAACTTGCTGGAGAGCCGCGAGTGCGGCGCGTTGGCGCGGACTCAGCGGTTCCAGATTCATGAGGTGGGCAGACACAGCCATCTCGGCGAGTATATGACAAATATCATATAGCACAAGCGCCAACCCTCCAAAAACGGTAACCAAGCTACACAAACGCTACGATGACACTCATGCAAACGCCTGTACGGCTTGTACTTTTGGCACTGCTCGGCTCCTGCGCCAGCGCCACTTCCACAGCTCCGTCTGAAACTCCTCGTGGTGATCACGGTAGTACTTTCACCGACGTAGTCGATCAACCCGCGCAAGAACCTGCGCCCGCCATCCAGGAGCCCACAGCTGGCCCACTGCAAGAGCCCGTCGGCAGCACCAAGCCGCTGACAACAGCGCCACCGCCGCCGACTGAAGCGGATGCCGCCCAGCTCTACCTCAATGGCGATGTGCCCGCAGCACTTAAACTCTATACGCAGTTGATGGCGCGCACGATTACCGATTTACGCACAGCAGAGGCGCCGACTCAACCGAACACCGCAGCCGACCCCATCGCTGCCGCACGTCTACGCGCCGAACTGGAGTGGCTCTTGGTGAGTTTCCGCAAAGCCGCCAAAATGAGCGGACACGACGGACTATGTCGGGAGCTACTCGGCTCGCTCGCCATCAACGAAAGCGATGGCAACGTGTGGGCACTCACCCGTTGGTGCTACCCGCAAGCGGCGCAGGATCTCAGCAAACTCACCAACTGGCAGTTCGTCGGCCCGTTTGATAACGAACGTGGCGTGGCTCTTGATCGGCAGCTCGCACCCGAGACCGATCCCAATAGCCTGACTGCTTTCGCTGGCAAAGTACGCCCGGTTGCTTGGCGTACCACACCGCCAACGTCGGCCGCCGATGGTGTGCTTGATTTTTCGCTGCTACTCACACCGGCGGAACAAACGGCTGTGATGCTGCGTACGTGGGTGAACTCCGCTATCGACCAAGACGCGTTCTTGATGCTGGGTATCGCCGGTGAAGCACGCGTGTGGCACGATGGCACCACGGTGCTGCATGCTGGCGGTGAACATGAGTTACATTTTGATGCGCTTGCTGCGCCACTCAAATTGCACGCCGGTTGGAATGAGATTGCCATGAAACTTGGCAGTCGTGATCATGCGCCGCGTTTCGAAGCGCGCTTGATTGACGCCGTAACCGGCCGCGCATTGCACCTCGAAGACAACTCCACTCCACCGGCCACGCTGCTGCCGCAAATCCTCAGCGCCGCGGATCCACAAAAAGTGATTTTGGCGCCTCCTGGAGCTATCGCCTATTACTTGGCGACCACTTATGTTGCGCCCGAAAACGCAGAGGCTTACCATCGCTTGGGCGTTTTACAGGATTGGTACAAAACCGCGCCGAAATCGATGTTTCCAGGCCGCGAAGACCTACGTACTGCTGTAGAACTGGCACCAACAGAACTACGCTATCGCGTCGATTACGCCACCGCGTTGTTCCCTGGAAAGGATATCGATGCCGCAGAAGCGGACCTAAATCCGTGGCTCCAACAAGCCCAATTGATTCTGGAGCAAGAGCCCGGCCAAGTGTTTACCAACTTGCAGCGCGTGATGGCGGTACTGCATTACCAGCACATTGAAAATTTGGGGTTGGAGGCTATCGCCCGTTTAGAAGCCGCCGGTCATGAGGAACCGTGGCTGCTTCGTGCTAAGGCTGCTGTCTACGCTGCCTTTGACCACGATGACCTTGCGCATGCAACACAAATGCGCATTCTTGAGCATCCGCAGATTGATCAGTACCCAACGATTCAGCTGACCGCGGCACGCCAAGCGCTACGCCGAGGCAGCCCAGAGCTATTGGCAATCTTGCAGAAAACTTTCGCGGCGACCGACAACAACTACGCTTTCGCCAGCATCGTTGAGTGGCAGCGTCAACAACGCGCACAGTTTGATGCCACACTTGAGTTAAACGAACTCGAACAACTGATGGCGCGCCAGCCATGGAGTTCCGCAACCTTGCGTGACTGCGCCAAACGTTTCCAGTCGCAGGGTAATCTTGAGGTGGCGTTTGCATTGCTCGATCGCGCGCTAATGTTGAAGCCAGAGTCAGCTGCAAATTTGGCCTTGCTGGCGCGCCTGCATCTTGCCGCTGGGCAAATCGAAGAAACGATCATTGCGCTAGAGCAAGAGCTCAATATCGATTTTACCAACGAAGATGAGCAACGCTTACTGGACCACCTCCAGTCGTTGGATGGTGCCACTTTTGATGCGCCTTATCACGAAAGTTTGGCTGCCATTTTGGAGCGCAACAACACTTCTGATGGCAACTTGGCCAGCGTCGATTACAGCCACGAATACCTGCTCTACCGCAGTGTGGTGCGCGTCAATCCAGACAGCACGGCTAGCCGCTACTATCGTAAAGTCATGCGCGTGTTGAACGTCAACGGCGTGCGCGAGCTAGATGAAATTACATTCCCATTCCGTTGGGGCGATGAAGATCTGCGCGTGCTCACCGTGAATGTCTTGCACCCGGATGGCAGCACCGAAACCGCAAAAACCAACCGTGGTTGGCGCGCAAGCCAAGTGGATTTGCCACGCCTTCAAGTGGGCGACATCATCGATTTAGAGTGGAAAATCAGCGATCTCCACACCACCTACTTTGGCAAATACTTCGCCATTGATCACTCTATGACAGCAGATCGTTCGGTACCCACACACGAAAGCCAGTTGGTGCTTTTAGTGCCGGATGAACTGCCTTTGGAGTTCCATACGATTCGTTTGGAAGGCGCGCAAGCGGAAGTTGGCGCAACGGCTGCTTTTGGCACCAGCCATACTTGGACGGTGCACGATTTAGCACCCCAGCGGATTGAAAATTTGATGCCCCACGCCGAAGAAACAGTGGCGCGCGTGCAAGCTAGCTCCTACACCTCGTGGGATGATTTTGGCGCTTGGTGGTGGAACTTAATTGATGCCGGCATCACCGTATCTCCTGAGATGAAAACCAAAGTTGCCCAACTCACCGCAGACAAGCATGATCTGCGTGAACAGGTGGCGGCAATCTATGGGTTTGTTGCGAATGACATTCGTTACAACGCTTGGGAGTTCGGCGTACATGGTTATCAACCTTACACCGCGCCCGTCATCTTCAGCCGCCAATTTGGCGACTGCAAAGACAAATCCATTCTCCTGCGCGCCATGCTTTCGGAAATCGGCGTAGAAGCTTATCCAGTGCTCCTCTTGCGCTCGGCGGATGGTCGGCACGGTGGACGACGGCATGAAGAAGACCTGAGTTTGGCAATGGTCGATCACTTCAACCACTGCATCGCTTACATTCCGGCGCAACAAGATTTGCCGGCAATGTTTGTTGACGGCACTGCACGCTTGCATCCGCTGGATGTGCTGCCATACGATGACCGCGGCGCGCAAGTGCTGGTGGTAAAGCCCGAGGGCATTGAACGCGTGCGTATCCCCTTCTCGGAGGCCGCCGACAACACCCGCGCCGAGCACTACACGATTTCCTATGAAAGCAACGGCAGTGCTGCTGTCGAAATGTTTCTCACCCCGCAAGGCCGCTGGGATCCAACCTACCGCAATGCTTTTGCTGGTGGTGATCAAAAGCGTAAAGAAACGGTCGAGAACATGTTGTCGGCCCAACTTGGTCCGCTGGATGGCGATGTGACTTACGACATTCAAGATGTGGAGCAACTCAACAACCCGCTGCGTCTGCTGTTCGGCGCCAAAGCCACTAGCCTGGCGCGCGTGGTTGATGGTCACCTAGAAATCCCGGCGATGCTGAACCCGCTCAATCTGCTGCAAAACACTGCCGCCGAAGCAGAACGTACTACCGATTTGCTGTTGGATAGCCCTTGGGTCCGCGCGATCACCATCGATGTTGAACTCCCTGAAGGTTGGAACATGGATGTACTGCCCGCGGCGATTGACGTCAGTAATCACGACGCCAGCTACCAGTGGAATGTGGTACGCAGCAAAACTGGCCTGCGCATTAGCGAACGTTATGCCCTGCTCACCCACCGCATCCCGGTGGCGCGTTACCCAGCTTTCCGCGCACTGTGCCGCGTCATCGATAACAGCCAAGACCGCTACTTGGAAGTAACTGCTTCACTGCCCCCGGAGACGGAAGAAACCCTCCAAGCTGTCCCTGTAGAAGCCTCCGTAAAAGATAAGGAGGACAAGTAATGATTACCATTCTCGCCATTTCCACACTGCTGCTTGCTAGCCCAGCCGCAACTCTGCAAACAGCGCAAGTTTCTACCTCCAAGCTCAGCTCGGAATTAATTGTCGGCCACCCGGGTTTGTTCAACGGTGACGTGGATAGCGTGCGCAACGATCTGCTCGAAGCCATGCTCAACGATCGGTCGTCGCCGCTGCTTGGCGCCGCCGCCCATCAAGCTCTGTTGCTAAGCGAATATTGTTCAACCAATATGGATCCAACTCTGTTGGCGCAGTTGATTGAAGGCGTCGATAACGGCGCCGCATCGGCCGACATTCGTAGCCTTTATATACAGGAGTTGCAACGCAGCCGCTTCCAAGATATCTCGCCCTTGCAGCTGCCACAGCGCCCACCACACCAGAATGATTTGTTCGATCACTGGTTCACCAATTGGCGTGTACTGCAGCCATGGGGCGAACTGGATCACCCTACCCCAATGCGCGCAGCCACCATCCCGCCCGATCCGCGGCAGCTGCAAGTGGTGGATCCGGCGAATGGCCAAACCCGCACTTGGCAAACTCTTACCCGCACCTCCAACCGCACTTGGATTCGGCCAGATAACCTAGCTTGGCAAAATGTCGGCTGTGGTTATGCCGCACTTTGGGTGCGCGCTGAACCGCAAGTTGCCATGCTCGAACTGCATGCCGATGAAGCCATGCGTGCGTGGTGGAACGGCATGCCCACTTTCGAAGCTCTGCGTGAAGGTTTGCCCGAACGCAAAGACACCTTCCAAGCTTATGTGAATGTACAAGCTGGTTGGAACTTGCTGTTGGTCCAGTACGAAAACGGTCAGGACCTGTTTCTCGGCGGCCGCTTGTTGACGCGCGATGGCCGCTTGTTGCCATTCTATGAGTGGGAAGACGCAACCAGCGCCCCGGAGTTGCCTGCAGTGCCAATGCCTGCTGAAATTTTAGATTTGGCCTATTGGCAGCCGCTTGGCAATGATCCTTGGGATGTGATTTTGCGTTGCGCTTTAGCCTTGCATCACAATCGTGCCGACTTGGCACTGGCGACTCCAGAACCACCGGCTATGAGCAACCAGCAAATGGCTGCATGGCTGAATTGGCAGCATCATGCTTACCGTCAGGCCTACCACTTATCACCTTCTGTAGTGCGCAATCGCTTACTCGAAATTGAAGCGCGCAGTAGTGAATTAGCCTGCAATGATGTCGGCTTGGAACTCTTCGCAGCCGCTCGTTTGCAAGAAGAAGATAAACGAGAAGAAGCACTTACACTGACCCGTGCGCTCGTCGCAGCACACCCCGATATTTACGCTGCCCGTAGGCTAGAAGCGGCCATTCTGCTCGAAATCGACCGCAGCGGCACTTTAGCCCAACCGGTGATTGAAGCGATAGCCGCCAGTTTTCCTCAAGCCGATTGGCCTTTGGAACAACTGGAGTCTTTTGCCACGGACCACGGCGACCGCGCGCGTGCTTTATTATACGCCAAAGCGCGCTTGACGACGAACACCGAAGGTGGCTGGAATCTGATTGATTTGTTACTCGAAAGCAGCGATCCCGAGCAAATTCAACTTGCTCATGATTTATTCGCTCGCGCCGCCTTCGAGGAGCCCGATCATTACAGCACCAAGCGCATACAGCGCCAGCTGTGGCACATTGATGGCAAGCAAGATAAAGTGTTGGCGGAGTTGCGCGCCGAGGTCGTGCGCACGCCCAACTTTATCGATGCCTACCGCCGCTTGGCCGAGTATCAAATTCGTCATGGCGAGTTAGCCGCAGCCACCCAGGCCTACGAAACGATTTTGAATCTTGACCCAAGTAATGAACAGGCTTTACGAACTCTAAAGGTGCTTGCGAACCAAGATGACGCCGCCGAATTTTTCGCCACTTTTGGTCCGGATGTCGCGGCGCAGTTGGCCCAGCGGCAAAGCATTGCTGGCGACAACTCCACCGCCATGCTGCTCGATAGTGGCATGGTTTACATGCTCGCCGACGGAGGCTTGATTTACCGCGTTCACAATCTCGATTTAGCCCTCGACCGCAATGGCACCGAAGTTCTGCATGAAATGGGCGTGGTTGGCTCTCCGCAGCTAGCACGCATCATCACCAGTGATGGTGGGATTTTGGAACCCCACCAGGTTAATGATAGCTTTGTGATGCCTTCGCTTGATCCGGGTGATGTCATTGAAACCGTATACGACCGCTACATTCCCGGTTTATTTGGACTGGCTGCAAACCCTGGTATATGGAACTTTTCCTCCTTCGAACAACCGTTTGCGTTGAGTCGCTGGGTTATTTTTGTACCGAATGGTGCGCCAGGATTTTTGCGCGAACATAATTTTGATGGTGGTCATGAGGTGCTTGATTGGAAGAATGGCAAAGTTCATATTTTCAATCGCGCCGAAAATGCCCGCCTGGAACCTGAGGTTCTGATGCCGTCGGAAATGGAACTCCTGCCGTGGGTTGCTTTTGGCAATGATACTCCCCTGGAACGGGTGGCAGAAAAATGGCGCACCTACTTCCTGTGGCAAACGTCGCTCCCCGCCGATACCGAACTTGAGCTGCGCACCTTCCTGGCAACCCTCGATCAATCGGGAAGCAATCTTGAAAAAGCACAACGTATTTACGCGGCCGTCACCCAACTGATTTTGGATTTCAATGATGACGGGAACTTGGTGGATGTCTGGACTCTCAAGCGTGGCAACCCCACCTTCTTGTTGTCCGCTCTGTACCGTCTGGCCGGCATCCCCCATGAGTGGTCTTTGCTGCAAACGAGTGCACCGGAACTGAAGGAAAATCCTCTCACCCCCTTCACCAGCGGCGCCGACTTCGTCTACCCAGCTCTGCGCGTTGCGGAAGCGGGCGCCGAGCCTGTGTGGATGTTGTTGTTGACGCGCGGCACACCCTTTGGCGAATTGAGCCCCGCCCTGCTTGGTGCTCCCGCCATGGTGTTGGAGCCCCAAGGCTACCGCCTTGAGGAAGTTTCGCGCGACGGATTAAATGAGTTGTGGGATATGGATCTCCACATTGCTTACGCCATCAAAGCCGATGATTCTGCTGCCGCCATCGGCAAACTCACCATGGGTGGCGTGCAAGGTGCCGCAATCCGCGAAGCTCTCGCGCAACTGTCGCCGCAAGAAATCGATCAAGCCTTACGTCAGCTCTCTGCGCAAATGGTTAAAGGGTTGAATTTGCGAACCGCGCAAGTTAGCGATATGGAAATCACCGGTGGACCATTGGTGATTGACTTTGACGGCGTCATCCCTGAATTTGTGCAGCGCCGTGAAAACAGCAATGGCGCGCGTTTGCGCATCCCGGAACTTGGCCTAGCAGATGGGCTCGGGCCAGCCGAGCGCCAGTACAACTTCGTGATGCGTGCGGCGCAGCGTGTCCGCACCAGCGTACAACTGGATACTGGCAGCGGCTGGACTCTAGAGTACGGTCCGGAAAACAGTAGTGAAATCCGTGATGGCTTCCGCTATGACTTCGCCGTGGAGAAAGATGCGCAACACCTCTTGGTGAGGCGCACTCTGGAAATGCGCGGTACCGCAATCTCGGCTGCGGATTTCCCATCTTTCATCGCCACAATGAAAGCATTGGAAAATCAAGAAACGCGCGCAGTTCGCCTCACCGAAGTTGTGGGTGAAGAGGTGCTCGAACCAGCTCTTGAGGAAGCTGTGCTTGAGGAAGCTCCTCTTGAGGAAGCTGTGCTTGAGAATACGGTTGGGAATGAAGATCCCGAAACCGAAACTCAAGAACTGTAAGAACAACAATAGGGAGCGAGGATGGATTGAAGATCTGCTCCAGCACCTTTGCGCGTGATCTCAGCGGCGGTACGTTCGGCAAGCGAACGGCCGTCGGCGAGTAACTCGCGTAGCGGATCCAAAAAGGGTTCCGCGCTGGCCGACGGTTTCGCCATCTTCAGCAACTCGCGGGCAAAATCAAGCAACGGTTTGCCGTCAGGTGTCGCTCCAGCAAGAGCCGAACGATGGGCCCGATGCCAGGTTTCGAGGCGTTCTCCGAAACTCCAATGCGCCGTCAGAGCCGCTGCATGCTGCAGCGCATCCTGGTTGTAAAACAAACCCTCCACCAACGCCGCAAGGGCCAGGGCGTACTCCGGTGGCACCGTATCGGCGCAGCGCAGTTCGACCTGCGGGCGAAAACGAACTTCAGGGAATGGCGTTGAGAGATGTAAATCCCAATCGGCCTCGGTGGCTTCCCCTGACTGCATAAAATCGCGAAAACTCGCACCGCGCTTATCCACCAGCTTGCCATCTCTTTCAATAAACAGCATGGGCACATCTAACACCCAATCGATGTAATCATCAAAGGTGCTGTCGGGCGCGATCAGTGTTTCAATCAAGCCACAGCGCGAATTGTCGGTTTTTGTCCAAACATGGCCGCGCCAGCTCATATAACCACTTAACTCCCCCGCACGCACCAGCGAGTTCGCGAAAATCGCGTTAAACAGCGGGGCAAGTTGAAACACCGTGCGCAGCTTCAACATGGCATCTTCTTCGTGGTAGTGGTCAAAGTTGATCTGCACGCCCGCAGTCGCTTTCATCATCCAAATACCCAGCTCACCAGCTTGCTGCAGCCACGGTTCCAAATAGTTGTAGCGGCTTTTGGGCAAACGCCGAATATCCTCTGGGCGAGAACTTGGATTGGCGCCTAAGGCGAGAAAGCAGTAACCCTTTTCTGCGCGCAACTGGGCCAATAAACTGCGGTAGTGCCCAACTTCACCTTGGAGTGCCGGTAAATCCACACAGGGCGTGGAGCCGAACTCAATCTGTGCACCTGGCTCCAGAGTGATGGCGCGGCCATCAGGAGCGGTGAGGCCCACCAAGTAACCTTGATCGAAATACTCACGCCAGCCAGTCTTTGCCGCTAAGCTCTTGAGGATTTCTTCGACCCCATCCGGGCCAAAATAGGACACGGTTTTGCCGCTGGAGTTGAGAATGAATTGTTCAAACTCTAGCCCCAACTTGCCGGAGCCTTGTGGGCGGTGGCCCTTTTCAAGAGCAGCACGTAGCTGCGAACGGTTGGTCAAAATGGTCATGACAGGATGGCGGGAGTGCATGGGAATCGAACCCACCGGGCGCCGCCGTGCGACACCCCACCGGCTTTGAAGGCCAGACAGGACACCAGCCCCGATCCACTCCCTCCTGTTGGACGCACATGATAGCGAACGCCAGCTGATGGTTACTCGATTCCACGATTTTCAAGACAAAACTACTTGGGCTGGACCTTCGCGAACTTCCCCCACCCAACTAAAAGGTTCTTCAGCGGGCATCGCATCTTCGAAATCGCGACAACGCTCGGCCGGCACACAAATCAGCAAGCCGCCGGAAGTTTCGGCATCGAAACCAATGCTACTGAACCACTCGGGCACGCCTGCATCGATGGTGACTAAGGAAGCTAAAGTTTCGCGGCCACGCGCGGCTCCACCGGAGAATACGCCGTTTTGGGCATGTGCGGCGGCACCTTGGTAAAGCGGCACCGCGGCACTTTCCAGGTGCAAAACCATGTTCGAGGCGCGGGCGATATTCCCAGCGTGACCGAGTAAGCCAAAACCGGTGATGTCGGTGCCCGCTTTCACACCCGCAGCGCGCATCGCACGCGCGCCATATTGATTCAAGCGGCGCATCATCGCAATTGCTGCCGCCAGCTCTGCGGCCGAGGCCAAGCCGCGTTTATCCGCAATCGTTACCGAGGCAGATCCCACCGGCTTGGTGAGTGCTAGGCGATCCCCCGGACGTGCTGCCCCATTGGTGACCAGAAATTCCTCATCCACCTCGCCGTAGACCGCGAAGCCAAACAAAGGTTCTTCCACCAAAACGGAATGGCCACCGACCCACAAGGCGCCGGCTTCCAGTACCACTTCTACAGCAGCTTTAAAAAGCGGCTCAAGAATGTCCTGACCCCATTCGCGTGGAAAGCCGGCGAGGTTCAGCACCACACTCGGTTCGCCACCGGAGGCGTAAATATCCGACAAAGAGTTAGCCGCAGCAATCGCGCCATAAGCAGCGGCATCATCCACCACCGGAGGGAAAAAATCGACCGTATGCAAGCCAACTTTGCCATTGGCCTGCCGAATGGCGCCAACATCATCGTAACCGTCAGGGCCGGCGAGAAGATGAGGCGACTGCGCTGCGGGTGCAACCACTCGCAAAACTTGCGAGAGTTGCCCCTGGGGTAGTTTGGCCGCTCAGCCACCGCTGGCTGCGTAATCGGTTAGACGTTTCGTCATGGCAAGATTTTAGCGAAAAAAGCCTTAAAATGAGGTTTTTGCTTAGGGAATCAGGCAATTAGGTCGATTTATCTAAGTTTCCACTTTTTCTGGTGGACTCCTTTGTTGCCTTGAAAGTTGCCGACATCACTAGTTTCTGGAATTTTTTGGTTGGATTTTCCAGTCAGGATGAGTCCGGGGTTCGGCGTAATTCTCGATTTGCCAGCTATGTGTTTTTTGTCATCGGCGCGCCGTATTTTGTTTTTTGGTATTGGGCCGGAATCCCTGCAGCCTCCTATGCAATTGCCGTCGGCGAACTGATGAGTGTGGGTGCCTTAATTTGGCACCAGCAAGGGCGCTCCGCCTACGTGGCTGCCAATGTGCAGCTTTATTACTTCACTGGACTCCTGATTTGGCTGTTGTATCCGCTCGGCGGGGTCGGTTCGATTGCATCCGCTTGGTTGCTGACGCCCCCGCTACTGGCGGCAGTGATGATTGGTTTCCGCAGTTGTGCGGTCACTTCCATGATGAGTTTGAGTGCCGCTGTCGGTTACTGGGCCTGGGAAGTCTATTTTGGCGCTATCCCCAACCAAGTGCCAGCCTACGCTCACGATGCCTTTAACCTCATTGAAATCACCGGAGCCCTTTCTGCTGTGGTCATGCTGACCGGTGTGTTGGTGGCGAGCACGCGCAGCGAACAAATGAAGCGCCAGCGTGCCGAAGAAGGTTTGCAGGCTACTGTGCAGCAGATCAAGGATGGTATTTTTGTGGTCGAATGGCAAGACCACAACGCGCAACCAGGCAACTTGGAAATTGTGCTGAGTAACGCCGCTGGTCACGCCATTTTGGCGGATATGCCCGAAGCTCCCTTGGACTTGGAGCAATGGTTCCAAAGTGGGCCAGCAGAACAACATTTGGTGCACCTTGCGCGCTCCACCAAAATCCATCAAACAGTTCACTTGGTTCATCCATTTTCCGATAAACGTTTTGATATCAACGTGGCGCACTGGGGCAGCCGCCTGATTTTGACTTTGCATGATGTCACCAGCCGCGCCCTCACCGAAGAGCAGCTCAAAAAGGCCAGCCAACACGCGAATGAGGCCAACCGCGCAAAGAGCGATTTTTTAGCCAATATGAGCCACGAAATTCGCACACCGATGAATGGCATCATTGGTATGGCCGAGCTCGCGCTCGAAACCGAGTTGGACCCCGACCAATTTGAGTTTTTAAGCACCATTCGCAGTTGTGCGGATTCGATGCTCAATTTACTCAATGACATACTTGACCTTTCCAGGATTGAAGCGGGCAAGATGGAACTGGAAGCCATCGAATTTAATCTCCATGAAGTATTAGAAATTGTACAAGACAACCTTAGCGCCCGCGCCACCATCAAAGATGTGGAGTGGAACGCTTTGGCTGCGGAGGAAGTTCCATCCACCTTGGTTGGAGATCCGACCCGCCTCGGTCAAATCCTCCTGAACCTCGCCGGCAACGCAATGAAATTCACTTCACAAGGCGAGGTCGCCGTTGAGGTAGATGTGGTGAACCGTAGCGAAGATGAAGTTCGCTTGCGTTTTGAAGTGCGCGACACCGGTACTGGCATTGCCGAAGATGCCTTAGCCACTCTGTTTGAAAAATTCACGCAAGCCGATTCCTCCACCACGCGCACGCACGGCGGTTCGGGTCTGGGGTTGGCGATTACGCGTGAATTGGTGGATTTAATGGATGGCCGGCTTGGGGCACTCAGTACCCTCGGAGAAGGCTCGGTTTTCTGGGTGGAACTTGATTTTCCCGTAGTAAAGAACCGTGTTTCCAGTTCCGGTACCGCCGAACAGTTAGTCGGGCGGCGCGTGCTCATCGTGGATGATACGGCCACCAACCAGAGAGTCTTGTCCGCACAAATCCGGCGTATGGGATGCCGCTATGAAACCGCCGATAACGCCACCCAAGCACTGGCGCGGATTCAGGAAGCCGTCGCCGCAGGGGATGCTTTCGCGGTCATGATAAGTGATAAACACATGCCTGGCATGAGTGGCATGCAGTTAGCTCATCAAATCCGCCAAGACAGTTCTTTGGATGAGTTACGGATGATGTTGATGTCGTCCAATCACGACCGCGGCGATAGTGTGCTGGCACGTACTTCCGGTTTCTGCTCGCATTTAACCAAACCCGTGAAGTTTCCACACTTGAAGCGTGAGTTACTGCAAATTCTAGGTGACCAGACTCCTACTCAGCAAAACCACCGGCGGCAGGCGGCGCTCACGGTGGAAGCAAAGGATGAACTCTCACAAAATGATTTGAAGAGCATCACGGGTAGAGTTTTACTAGCCGAGGACAATCCGGTAAACCGCAAGCTTGCAGAACGCATGCTGGCAAAAACGGGAGTGGAAGTCACGTCGGTTGGTAACGGTTTGGAAGCCTTGCACGCAGTGGCCAGTGGAATGTTTGATTTGGTATTCATGGATTGCCAAATGCCTGAACTCGATGGTTATGAAGCCACCCAAAGGATTCGTGCTCTGAGCCCTCCCCACAGCACGATCCCAGTGATTGCCTTAACCGCAAACGCGATGGTGGGCGACCGGCGCAAATGCATGTCGGCGGGCATGGATGACTACCTCTCCAAGCCGCTGCACCAGGAACGGCTATTTGAAGCTTTGCGTAAGTGGCTCGTCGGCGACCGACATCGCGCCTAAGCCATTCTCTCTGCTATTTTGGGCGCATGCACTTTCGCCCCTCCCCACGCCTTTTGCTGGTGGCGCTGTTCCTGTTCGGCTATCCTTCTTGGGGGTTTGCTGCGCCACAAGCGCCAGCCAAAGCGCCCAGCAACAAGCAACAAACCCAGCTGGTCGAAGAATATATGGCACTCGACTTGCGTGACCACCATGCCTTCGAGCGTGGCATGGCGATTGTTGCCGAGCTGCAAGCGGTGTCCCTGGCGCGCGCCCAAGAGCTAAGCAAATGGCGCAAGAGTTTGGCTAAACTCGACCTCAAAGCCCACCGCACTTTGGAGAAAAAATCCGGCCACTATTTTTATTGGGAGAAGCAGCGCAGCGGTTTTTTCATTGTTGGCGGCAATACCAAAAAACCCCGTGGTTTGTTAATTGGCATGCATGGTGGCGGACTCGGCTCTGGCGATGCCAATAGCAGTGCAGGAGCATTTTCCGCAGCGGTGAGCGCCTTGGATTTAGTTGGCATTTTCCCTGAGGTACTCGAAAAAACCGAGTGTGGATGGACGGATTCTGGAACGGAGGAGTGGGTTATGGATTTAGTCGACGCGGCCATTCGCACTTGGGATATCGATCCCAATATGGTGTTTTTCTCGGGGCATTCCATGGGTGGTTATGGCAGTTGGACTTTAGGCGGTCATCACGCCGATCGCGTGGCGGCTTTGGCCCCTTCTGCGGGTGCACCCACGCCGGTTTACGACAAACCCGGTGGCGTCATCGTGGAAATTGATACGGGGATCGTAGCCAACCTTCGTAATGTACCGATGGTGGTTTACCAGAGTCTGGATGATCCACGCGTTCCACCGGACGCCAATCAAGCGGCCGTCAAAGATGTGGACAAAGCACGCGCACTTTGGGGGGGCTACGAAAATTTTGAATACTGGCAAGTTAATAGCCGCGCCCATGATTTGCCCGAAGGCGGTATGCGCGCTTTGTTGGACCGCATCATGCACTTTGTGCGCGAACCGCTGCCCCAAAAAATCGTCTGGCAACCTCACCTAGACTGGAAACATCAGTTCCACTGGTTGTGGTGGGAAAAGCCGATTTATGACGCCATCATCGTGGCGGAATTGGATCGTGAGAACAATACCATTCGCATCCAGAGCAGTGCCGACCTCAACGGCCTATGGGTGCTACTTGATGAGCGGCTCGTCAATATGAAAAAGGAAGTCGTCATCCTAGTCAACGGCGTCGAAACGAATCGTGCCGTGCCTCAACCCAACCTCGGTGCCCTCCTACTGACTACCTCTGGCGCAGATACAGAGCTTTCTTTCTGTGCGCGCTTGCCCATCCGTGGTAACGTGAAATGATGCTTTTGGGTCTACTCTTTGCATTTCCATTTGGTCTTGCGCCACAGACGGATGCGCCGAGCACCGTGCAAACCATTTACGTTGTCGAGTTTTGTCACGCCGATGTTGGTTTCGATGCCCCGCCATCGGAAATGGCCCACAATAACTATATCCGCTTGCTCGATGCGCTCGACTTGATGGATGTGTGGCCCACCTACCATTGGACAGTAGAAACCACTCATCAGCTGGAAGGTTTTTTGCAACGCGCATCTTTCGCCGACGTACAGCGCCTGAAGATTCGCTTGGCCCAAGGTCGGATTGCACTCGGGGCAAACTACTCCAGCCTCCATTCGGCAAATTGCGGCGAAGAGGAAATGAATCGCTTGGCCTATGCCGCAGCAAAATATGATGCGTTGTTCGGACATACATCACGTACTGCTTTCCTCGATGATGTACCCGGATTCAGCACTGCTGTGCCACGCGTTCTTAGTGCTTCCGGATTCCCGTATGCGGTGCTGGGGCCCAACGATTTTATTGGCGGCGTAGCAGATATCCCTCTTAACGAGCGCCCCTTCTGGTGGCAAGGTTCGGATGGATCGCGCACCCTGACTTGGCAAAACTACGGTTCCTACGCCGAGGGATATTTAGATTGGGGTCTCACCAGCCTTGCCAACGCGGAACATTTTATTCCGCTACGCTTGCAAGAATTCGCGGCCGCCGGTTATGCCTACGATTCCATTTTGGTCTCGCGCGCCTTTGATAATACTTACCCGAATGCGAGCATGGCATCGTTAGCGGCTCAGTGGAACAGCACCCACACCGTTCCGCAAATCAAACTCGCCACGGCCGCGCAGTTTTTTGATCATCTGCTCGCCACTTACGGCGACGTCTTTCCCACCTACGCAGGCGATGGCTCCGGCGGTTGGGATGACAACACCATGGTTACGCCGGCATCCACCTCGCTCGTGCGGCGTAGCCGTGCCGGCCTCGCTGATTTAGAAGCGCTACGAGCGGCGCTATTTCATTCCGACGGTCTGTCCTATCCCGGACGCCAGTTGCAGCGTGCTTGGCGCCGCATCTTGACCTTTAATGAACATTCCGGCGGTGGCGCTGGATGGCCTGGGCATTTAAGTTTGGCCGATGTGGAAAAGGAGAATCGCGAATTCGTGCAAATGGCCACTGACGCGGATGAAATTTTCCACAGCAACCTCAGTATTGCTCTGCAAACGCACGGGCCAGCGGTAGTGCCTCTAGGCGAAGCTGGATTGGTGGTTTACAACCCTCTGGGCGCAGCCTATAGCGGAATTGTTGAAATTGACACCGGCGCTTCGCAAGCCGCTGATTTACGTTTGGCTGGGATTGGTGGTCGTCCCGATGCAACTTTTCGTTGGCTTGATAACCAACGCCGCACGCTAGCAGTGAAAGTTGTTTTACCGGCACGCGGGTGGGCGCGCTGGCAAGTCACTGGCGGCGGCACCACTGCCCCACCGCCAACCTGGAGCTCAGGGCAAAGTGTCGCTGCTGGCCCGTTCACTTTCACAGTCGACCCGAACACCGGAGTGGCCACGGAGTGGTTGGATGGCGCCAACGGAATCGATTGGTTGCGCAACACCACAACCCACCCTTTTGGTGGTCTCGAAGGAGGCACCAACATGGAAACCTTCTTCAGCATTTGGCGTGACATGAATCCTCCCATTGCGGGGATTGAAATAGAAAGTGCTGCGCCGCTCTTTCGACGCATCCGTGTGCTTGGCCCGAGCGGCGGTAATTGGATACGCGAGTATCGCGTTTATGAACAGGAAGCGCGCGTGGATGTACTGCTGCGTTTCCGCCGTTCCGATGTTCCATTTGTATCGTTCGCCAATCACTCGCTGCATATTGGCATGAGTTTCCCTGCGGCATTAAGCGCCCCAACGGTCCTCACGCTGGATGGACCCGATGGACATTATCAGCCGGAAACAGATTCGCTTCCTGGTGCGCAGTTAGCTCACTTCGGTGCCTCTACTGGCGCCACCTTACGTGGCGTGAATGGCCGCTGGATATCTGTAAGCTCGCTCGATACACCAACCATCGACGTTGGTGAAATCAGTGGTGCAGCTGCCACGATCATGGAAACCGATGAAACGGCATTGACCTGGAAGTTGATCCGCCACCACAGTGAAGCGCAAGTGTTAGGCGGTGCAATTGTGCCTATTGAAGTCGAACCTGGTCTAGCGGATTTATTGCAATATGAATTCAAGGTACGAGTTGGAGATAGCTCTGTAGCACCTCCCAGCCGCGCGACCCAGCAACGCGATTTATCCCCGCCATTCGCTAATTGGGTGCCACTCGGCCAAGCCCTTGCGCCCACCGCCACCGGCAGTTTTCTTGATGTTTCTGGCCCCGCAACAGTAACTTGCTGGAAACGCAGTGAAGACAACTCAGGCACGGTGTTGCGCTTACGTGCTCACAGTAACGGCGGCAGCGTGACGATTGCGCCACCCCCGTTTAGCTATTCCAGCGTGTGGCGCTGTGATTTAGTGGAGCGCCCTATTACGCCGCTGTTGCCAACTGGAGCGCCAGTAATTCTGAATCTGGCAGCCGAGGAAGTGGTCACCATTCTGTTTCTCGATTGAATCGCGCTTCAACTGGCGTTTTCGAACAGTTGCTGTAACAGCAGTTGTTCGCTGCTGGAAACGGTGCGCATATCCAGCAGCACGCCACCATCTTGAATACGTGCAAAAACCGGCGGCTCCGCAGCGCGTAGCCATTGCGCCAATTGCTCCGCATCGCGTTGTGCGTGGTGAACCAGCACTCCGGCACTGGGCAAATCTGCGGTAGGTGACGCACCAGAACCAACCCGCCCGGCACAGGCCATCACACCGGCGCAAAAACCATTTGCGGCACGATTGATGGCGTCGGCAAGTTGGCTAGCAGTTGCATGCAGTTGCGCGGTGGTGAGCGCCAAGCGTTGCAACGCCGGAATCCGCGCGCATGCGGCTGCGTTACCGAGTGCGTGGATGGACAACACCGCTTCCAATGCGGCAAGAATCGTTTTATCCAAACGTAAACAACGCGTGAGCATGTCGCGGCGTAAACGTTCCACCAAAGGTTTGGCGCCCACGATCAATCCAGCTTGCGGTCCGCCGAGTAACTTATCGCCAGAGAAGGTCACCAAATCACAGCCATCTGCCAGCGATTTCTGCACCGAGTGTTCGTTCTCCAACCCGCCCAACTCGGTACCGTTCAACACCCCACTGCCTAAATCGTAGACCAACGGCAAACCGCGCGCGTGGCAGGCGTTCGCGAGCTCTTGCATGGCGGGTTCTGTGGTGAAGCCTTCGATGCGAAAGTTGCTCGGGTGAATGCGCAGCACCAAAGACACCGCCGGATCTTCCATCGCGGTTTCAAAATCCTTTAGGTGCACGCGGTTCGTAGTACCCACTTCGACCATCTCAGCCCCCGCCGCAGCGATGACTTCTGGCATGCGGTAGGAGCCGCCGATTTCCACCAGCTCCGAACGCGCAACCACTACTTTCCGCCCACGCGCCAACGCAGAAACCGCCAGCAGTACGGTGGCGGCGTTGTTGTTGACCGGTAAACCTGCTTCGGCACCGGTGACGCGCGCCAGTAATTCCGAAACCGGGCGATCGCGGCGCCCGCGACCACCCGTTTTGCGATCGATTTCACACAACGAGGCCCCGGCAACCGCAGCGGCGGCATCCACGGCCTCTTGCGGCCAAGGCGCACGGCCCAAGTTGGTATGTAACACCACTCCAGTGGCGTTGATGGCGCCACGCAGCTGCAACGACGGCAGCACCTGCAGGAAAGCCGACACCTGAGTCCAGAAAGCCGCATCCACGCCAGCTTGCGGCTCGCCAGCCTTGCGCAAAGCACGCACACCATCCAGAGCACGACTACAAGCCGCGCGACAGGCCTCGCGGCCAAAGCTCTCGAGGCCACGCTGAGCGCAACTCTCAAGAATTTCATTCATCGAAGGAATACGGGGAGGATTCTCGGCCATGGGAATCCTAGAATCTTAGGGATGAGTAGCACGGCTGTCGCATCGCAATTTCGTTGGAAATTGCAGCCCTCGGATCCGGGTACTCGGGATCGCCTGGCTCAAGGTCTCGAATTACGCCCATTGGTAGCCCAGTTGTTGCTTAATCGCGGCATTTCCACCCTGGAAGAGGCCAATCTTTTTACCAAGGCGTCGCTGGCCGAACTGCCGGATCCCACCACTGTGCCGGGCTTCCAGGATGCCCTCGCCGCGCTCGAGCGGGCGCGAGCTGGCCATTATAAAGTTTTGATTCATGGCGATTACGATGTTGACGGCACCTGTGGCGCGGTTTTACTGCACCACTTGATGAACCGACTCGGGCTGGAATCCGAGGTTTTCATCCCCGACCGCGTGCGTGATGGTTACAGCTTTGGCGTCAACAGCATCGCGGCGATTCACGCTTGCGGGGCCAAGCTAGTGATTGCTGTGGATAACGGCACTACGGCGATCCAGCCGTTAAAGCAGCTCAAAGAGGCTGGGATTGAAGTGATTGTGGTCGATCACCACCTGCCCGGCCCAGAACTGCCCGAATGTGCGGCGCTGATGAACCCGTGGGTGCGCGGGGAAGATGGCGAACTGCAGGTCTTCCCGGAGTTTTGTGGAACAGCAGTGGCTTGGTTACTCACTTGGGGAGTGCTGCGCCACATACTTGGCGGTGAGCAGTTAGCGGAAAAAGACCGGCGCTTTTTATTCGACTGCCTCGGCTACGCGGCCATCGCCACCATTTGCGACGTCATGCCGTTACGTGGACCAAACCGCGGCATCGTCAATCATGGTTTAGCAACTTTGCGTGAATCAAGTTTTCCTGGTCTGCGCGCGTTGGTGAAAAGTGCGGGCATTCGCGATACCCCCAGCGCCAGCGATATCGGCTTTCGCATTGGTCCACGCTTGAATGCCGCTGGGCGGTTGTTTCAAGCCGATCTTGCTTTCCAAACTTTGGCCACCACCAAGGCTCCCGAGGCCGATATTTTGTGTGCGCAACTAGAAGCATTGAATCTAGAGCGGCGGTTGATTCAAACACGCGAAGTTGCTGCTTTGCACGGCATGGTCGAAGAGCAATTTCAGCGCGGTGATGGAGTGATTTTTAGTGGCCACGCCGATGCCCATTTTGGCGTACTTGGCATTGTCGCCAGCCAAATTATGGAACGTACCGGATTGCCGAGTTTGTTATGGGCTGAATGCACTCCCGGTGTGGCACGTGGTAGTGCACGTTCGCCCGAGGGATATCACCTAGTCAAGATTCTCGATCACGCGGCGGAATTTTTGATTGGCTATGGAGGTCACGCACGCGCCGCCGGTTTTCACTTTAAGCCCGAACATGCCGAGCAAGTTGCTGCAGCCTTACGCGCAGGTGCAGCACAACTACCCAAAGCTGAACCAGCAGCACTCACCATTGATTGCGAAATTGGGCCCGCAGAAATCGATCGCGCCACGGTCCATGCCATCGAAGCCCTCAAACCATTTGGCCAAGGCTTTGCCGAACCACTTTTTCTGTGCAGCGGCGCACGTCTAGCGGTGGCGCCAAAATTTATTGGCGACGGCTCCCACGTGGAGCTGCGCTTAGAACGTGATGGCCAGGTGGTCCGCGCTTTAGGCTGGCGTTTGGCCGAACGGCTACGTGATTTCCAAATCGGCGACGCCATCGATGTGGTGGTGAACGTCGGGCTCAATCATTTCCGCGGCAGTAGCTCGGTCGAATGGACTATCCGCGATTTCCGCTCCTGCCCTCAAACGAGTGTTGTCTAAATGAAAATCCCTGTAGTTGCCCAGATTATGAGTGGCGCACGCCGTCTGTATGACTGGATGCTTGCTTTTGCTGACAAACCGTACGCAACCCGTGCATTGTTTGTTTTGTCCTTTGCCGAATCGAGTTTCTTTCCGATTCCACCGGATCCACTGCTGATGGCCATGGGTGCCAGTAAACCGCAGCGGGCAATTGGGTTCGCAGCCATCACCACCGTGGCGTCGGTGCTGGGCGGAATCTTTGGTTTTGCCATCGGGCATTTTTTAATGGACACCGTGGGCACTTGGCTGCTCGATATTTATGATTCCGAGCGCCACACATGGACGAAAATTGAAGATTGGTTTGGCGAGTATGGCTTGATGGCTTTGCTGCTCGCCGCCATTACACCGATTCCATTCAAGGTGTTCACCATCGCCAGTGGTGCGATGGCGGCAATCGGTTTGTGGCCGTTTATTGGCGCTTGCTTGGTCGGCCGGGGCTTCCGCTTTTTCCTCGAAGGGATTTTGTTGCGCTATTTCGGTCAGCCCATTGTGAAATGGATGGATAAGTGGTTTGACCTTGCCGCGGTTGCCTTTGCAGTCTTACTCATTGGCGGCTTTGTGCTGCTGAAATACCTCTAACCATGCTGTTCACCCCTCCCGAACGCCCGTTGCTGCTGGTCATCGATGGCACCGCCCTAGCCTTCCGCGCGTTTTTTGCGATTCGTGGTTTAACCGATGGTGAAGGCCGCCCTTCTGGTGCTTTGTATGGATACATCGCCGCTCTGTTGCGTGCGCTTGAGGATCATCCTGCAACCAGCGTGGTGGTGGCGTGGGATCGTAGTGAACCTACTTTCCGCCACTTGATGGATGCTACTTACAAGGCCAATCGCGAAGACCTTGATGAAGATTTACGCATGCAGTTTCCATGGATGCGCGAGGTCACGGAGTTGATGGGCATACCATCACTCGATCAAGCCGGCTTCGAGGCCGACGACATCATTGCATCTTTGGGAGTTCAAGCATCCGCCAAGGGCTGGGCGGTGCGTATGTTTACTGCGGATAAAGATTTGGCACAAGTCGTCAGCGAACACGTGCTGCAATGCCCACCACCCAAACAAAGTGGTGATGCCGTCATCCTTGGTCCGAATGAAATTGAAGAAAAGTACGGTCTGCCACCCACCCAAATGGCGCAGTGGCAGGCATTGGTTGGCGATAGTGCCGATAATATTAAGGGTATGCCTGGAGTGGGCCCCAAACGCGCCACTCAGTTGTTACAAAAATACGCCGATTTGGAGGATGTACTAGCCCGCGGGCCACAGGAGGAAAAAGGCAAGCTGGCGGAGAACCTAGCAGAACACGCGGATTCTGTGCGTTTGGCTTTGAAAATGGTGACGATGGTCACGGATATGGAAGTGCCTGCGGCTGCAGATTTGGCGCCTGCGATTGCCGACTTCGTGGCCGTTCAGGAATTCTGTACGAACCATAATCTCAACACCTTAGCGAAGCGCTTTGCTGAGTTTTCTAAGTCGGGAAGTTTGCCCGGTTTGAGCTCAACAAAAGTTACAACGACCAGCGTCGCGCCCACTCCGGTTACCAGCCGTAGCGCGGCAAGCCCTACTCCTTTCAACCTCACGCCTTCACTCTTTGGTGCCAGTGAAGGTCCAGCCAGCGCTGCAACAACCGCCTCTGGCACTCTCGATTCCGCCACCACACGCGCCACTGCTGCAATGCTTGCAGGCGATTACCGCTTGGTGAAAACAACCGACGATTTGATTGCGTTGCGCGATGGTTTATTTGCTTCGGATGGTTTTGCGTTTGATACCGAAACCACCAGTATTGACCCAATGCGCGCCAAATTAGTGGGTATGTCTTTTTCTTGGGAGCTAGGCAAAGCTTGGTATGTCGCGGAAAATTTACAGCCACCCGCACTTGGCCCTGATGGCGAAGACGCCGTTGAATTCTTGCGCGGCGTACTCGAAGACCCAACCATTCGCAAGTATGGTCAAAATCTCAAATACGATGCCCATGTGATGCGTCGCCGTGGGGTGAAAATCCAGGGCTGGGAGTTTGACACGATGATTGCGCATTGCCTTGTAGATCCTGCCAGTGCCCATAATCTGGATGCGATGTCCTTACATATGTTAGGCATTGAAAAAATCCCCACCAAGGCTTTGCTGGGCAGCGGCAAAAACGTGCTCACGATGGATTTGGTGCCGATTGAGGTTGTTGCCGAATACGCTTGCGAAGACGCCGATGCAACCTTCCGTTTGGTGGCTCCGTTACGCGCCGGACTCATAAACGCCGGTGCCGAAAAACTTTTTCAGGATGTCGAGATGCCACTCGTGGGCGTGCTCGAACGTATGGAAGCTGAAGGCATCACTGTGGATCGCGAGCGTTTGGCCGAAATGCGTATCACGCTGGGTAAACGCCAATTAGAGTTGGAGCGCAAGGTGTTTGATTTGGCCGGCGAGCCGTTCAACTTAAATTCGCCGAAACAGCTTGGCCCGATTCTGTTTGAGCGGCTCAAGATTCAAGAAATAGCTGGCGTCAAACGCGTGGCGACTACCAAAACTGGTTACAAAACCGATGCCGAAACGATGGAGAAGTATGCTGGTATTGCGATTGTCGATGCACTGCTGGAGTACCGAAAAATCACCAAGTTAATTGGCACCTATGTGGATGCGCTGCCCGGTTATGTGCATCCAGAAACTGGGCGTATTCATAGTTCCTTTAACCAAGCAGTGGCAAGCACGGGGCGCTTATCGTCAAGTAACCCGAACCTGCAAAACATTCCCATCCGTAGCGATGCCGGCCGCGAGATTCGTCGCGCCTTCATTCCGCGCCAGGCTGGCTGGGTGTTGTTATCAGCCGATTATTCGCAAGTCGAACTACGCGTGGTTGCTCACCTTTCCCAAGACCCTGCCTTGATTTCAGCTTTCCGCGACGGCGCCGATGTGCACGCACGTACCGCATCTTTGGTGTTTGGTGTGGCTGCTGAGGATGTCGATAGCGAAATGCGTTCGCGCGCCAAAGCCATCAACTTCGGCATTCTCTACGGCATGGGTGCACAACGCCTTGCCCGCGAAACTGGGTTCTCTTTTAAAGAAGCACAAAATTTCATCGAGCAATACTTCGAAGCTCTGCCAGGCGTGCGCAAATGGCTCGATCAAACCTTGGAAGATGCGCGCGCAACTGGGGAGGTGCGCACATTACTTGGCCGCCACCGCCCAGCTGACGGCGTGAATTCAAGCGATGGCCGAGTGCGCTCCGCTGCGGAAAACGTAGCCGTCAACACGCCGGTACAAGGCAGTGCCGCCGATTTAATCAAGGTGGCGATGTTGCATGTCGAAGCCCGCATACTCAAAGAGGGACTGGCAGCGCGCATGATTTTGCAGGTCCACGATGAGTTGGTTTTCGACTGTCCACAAAGTGAGGTGGAGCAGCTATCCATCCTAGTCCGCGAGGAAATGGAATCTGCCTTTCCGCTCGACGTGCCCCTCAAAGTAGACTTAGACTACGGCCCTGATTGGGCGAGTGCCCACTAAAAATCTATGCCGCATTTGGAAGGCTTGTTGATGATCGGAATCCTGCTAGCCGCAGGTGTTTTGGGTGGTTGGGTTGCGCGCTTGTTGCGCTTGCCCACTCTTACCGGATATCTAGCTGCGGGCATAGGCATACACCTGCTTGCGAATCAAGGTTACCTCCAGCCCGATACTCTCGAAGACTTGCGGAATCCGGTCAATGATCTCGCGATTGCCCTTGCCCTATTTATTCTTGGCGGACAATTCAAACTGCGGGCTCGCAGCGGCGGCCCTTCTGGAATGAGTGCTTTGCTGCGTGTTTCGTTAGTTGAATCCGCGTTTACCTTCTCCGTAGTGGCTGGACTCTGCTTGGCTGTTTTGGGCTCTCTTCCGGGCGCGGTTTTGTTAGGCATCATGGCGATTGCAGTAGCGCCGGCTACCACCCTCGAGGTCCTACACGAATACGAGGCTAAAGGTGCGGCCACGCAAAAGATAAAACAACTTACCGCATTGTCCAATGTGTGGGCGGTGTTTCTATTTGAGTTGGCTTTGCTTATTCTGATCGCACTCGATGGCGGAGAAACCAGCATCATGGATCCGATCTGGGATGTATTCGGCTCTCTGCTCTACGGATTCCTTGCGGGGCATGCGCTGATTTTAATGCAGGAGCGCGTGGGCCGCGCCAACTACGCCGTACCGCTACTTGCCGTAATCCTTCTCACCATTGGCGCCTGCGAACTAACAGACGTGCCGCATATGCTGGCCTTCCTCGCTACAGGCGCTGTGGTGGTGAATCGCTCGCAACTTTTTCCACGCATTACTGCGGCCATGGATGTGTATGCGCAACCCGCCATCGTGTTGTTTTTTGTGCTGAGCGGTTCCCACTTAGATTTCAGCATGTTGGTCTCCAACTGGCTGGCTGTGGGTATTTATGTACTCGCGCGCACCCTCGGCAAAACTTTAGGCGCCCATGTTGGCCTATACGGTTTGAAGGCGATACAACCGAATCGCCACGGGCAAAATCCGCCGATAGGTTTAGCCCTGTTGTGCCAAGCCGGTGCCGCCATTGCCTTGGCTGGTTATGTAGAGTCCTACGATCCCGTATTAGGTAAACAACTGTTGGCCATTATTCTTGGCTCGGTGATTTTCTTCGAGCTGTTTGGCCCCATTTTGGTCAAAAAAGTAACTGTTGCTGCGGGCGAAGTGAGCTTGGGTAACCTCATCGCACACACCGCAGACCGTGAAGGCCGACGTGGTTGGCGTGCAGCCCTACGCGCAACTTTGGGCCACCATTACGCGGGGAAAGGACAGGATCCAATGCAGATTACCGTCGAGCGTTTTATGCGCCCAGATACCACCGCGCTGCAAGGTAACGCCAACATGGATGTCATCCTGCGTTTTGCCAACAGTTCGCCTTTCAACCATTTCCCAGTGATTGATCCGCAAGGCCTATTGGTGGGTGTAGTCACGCTCGCGGACCTAAGCCAAATCGCCTACGACAAACGTACAGCTGCCTTAGTCACCGCCGAGGACATGGCTACGTTGAGCCCCGTAGAAGCATCGCTGACTGCCACCACTACCTTGCCAGAGGCTCTCGAGTTCTTTAAACACTTCCCTGGCAACACCGCCGCAGTGATTGCCAGTGCACAGCAGCCCACCCTCATCGGAATGGTCGAGCGAAGTGAAGTTCTTCACCTCGCTCGACGTTTAGATGACAGCGTTTAGGCGAGCCTAATCACCAACTAACATCTTGGTCAGCTCACTGAGATTCAAAATCGTAGGCACCGCCGGATCGTCGCTATTCAAAATGACGCTTGGGATGTTTAGATTTTCCGCAGCTTGCAGCGCCAATAAAATGCGACCGCCTTCCGAGTTTAAAGCCAAAGTACGCAGCTCATTGCGTAACGCTTCTGCCATTTCCAACGCTAGCTGACCAGTGGCTTCTGCAATCACCTTTTCAGCGTCGCCTTCGGCTTTCATTTCCGCGGCGTAAACATTAGCATCTGCACGAATAGTGGCGATGAGAACGTCGTATTCCGATTTCTTCTCTTGCACCTTCTTGTCCCAACCCTGAGTCAAGGCCTTTTCTGCCGCAACGATTTTGCTGTCATACAGATTGACCGTTTTCTCTTCTTCGGCGACCTTAGTTTGAGCTTGGTCCAGCAAAGCTTTCTGACGCAAAAACTGTTTATCTTGGAGTTTCTCTTCGTATTCCGGCTGGAAACGTAAGCGTCGAATCAAAATCGATTCCGCCTTGCAATGAAACTCAAGTAAATCTTGGTTCATGATAGGCAGAACGTTATCCACCAAGCTCAGGCGCGCATCAGTCAACTGCAAAGATTCCGATGTGAGCTTAGAAAGTTGGTCTCGCAGAATTGCCGTCACCTTAGACTTCACCCGATCCTGGTACTGAATTTTCAGACCTTCGTCGACGATTTCCCAAGCCTCGCCAGCAATAATTTTGTACGTCACCGAAACTTCGTAGGTGACGACGTTGCCGTCGGCAGCACGAATTTCTAATGGCTTTTCAAAATTATCAGTTTCACTCCGTCCGCGCGATCCGGGATCGGTGGTGTAGTGCAGGAAGTGTGTGGTGGCCGGCAAGAAATGCCACTTGTGGTAACCGCTAATGCCAACATGAAATCCCGTAGGGAAATCAGCTTGAACAATACCACTACCGCCCCACTGGCTTTGTTTGACGCCGATGGTTGCTGGCGGAACGCGTTTGAGCAGCAGCGCCACAAACAGCGGCGTCAGAATGAACAGAACCAAAATGGCTATGAGTTTTTTCATCGGTTGCTACCTTCTTTTACTGCAGCACCTGGAACAGCGCCTAAATGTTCAATCCGAATCGGTGCCGGATCCCGCCGATACGGCACGATCTCAAATACAATCTTGGCAAATTTACGCGCCAGCTCTTCGCGCACGAGTATGTCACCACGCGCAGCAAGCGCCTCAACTTTGGCCGTCAAACCTTGCGCCTCTTTACGCGCCTGAAGTTCTAAACCGCGCGCTTCTTGAACTAGCCGACGTTCTGCGGCCTGACCAGCTCCTACCATCTGAATGCGATAAGCATCAGCATCTTTAGTAAGGCGCACAGCAAATTTCTCTTCGCTGATCCGATCGTTCTCCAAGCTACCAAGTAGCAATTCATACTCCGTGGCTTTATCGCGTTCGATGTTGGCCAAGCGCCGTTCCCGCGCAAGCACCAGTTGCATCGCTTCAGCTTTTAACTTTTCGACATCTTGTTCGGCGACCTTACGATCCTCAATGGCACGCTCGTATTTCGGTTCGAATTTGGGCTTGGGTGTGATGATTTGCATAATCTCAATACCATGCGCATTCATCATTTCATTCAAGCGAGCTTCTGCGGCTCGTGCAGCAACGCTCAAGTTCGACATCTCAGTAACCTGCTCGGCAGAAAAGCGACCGAACTCATCGCGCAGCACAGAACGAGCAAAAGATTTGACCCAGTTTTGCTTAAAGCCTTCCCCAAAGCCGGAATCATGTAAGACCACGTTGGCAAGACCAGGAATGATTTTGTACTGAATCTCTAGGGTCTCAAACCAAAAATTCGAGCCATCCTTGGCGCGTACCGTCAGCTTGCTCACCAAGTTCGCGTGTTTATCCGTTTCCCCTTCCATCGTGAAATTGTTCGGAGATTTGTCGAACACGAACGCTTGCGAGATGAAGGGCAAGAAAATCTTGTAGCCCGGATTGTTGACGATTTCTTCTTCGCCCGTCACGTAATTTACAATCACTGCCACTTCCGTATCTTTGACCTCAATGATGCCGCCTTTGCCTGAAACAAATGCGCCCACTATGAAAATCAGGAAGAGCAGCACAATCGCACCAGTGAAAACGGCCTTTTTGTTGACATCTGGCATTTGTGGCATTTGTGGCATCTGTGGCCCACCACCTGCAGGTGGTGGACGGCGAGGAGGACGGGGCGGGCGTGGCGGATTTCCGCCACCACCCAGATCAGGAAAGTCGGAGGGTGTAGTCATCGGTTTGGATTACGCGCAGGATACCCGCTTTGAAGGTGATAACGGGGCCTCTATGCTGCGCCTTGTGATTTCATTGAAACGCCTACGCTTCAGCCGATTGCCAGCGCTGGTATTCGTTGGCTTGGTGCTTTTTTCCGGGCTTGCCTTTATGGGCATGGTGCTTAACGCAACGAGCTTATTCACGCATTTCCACTTCTATTTGGCCCTGTCTTGGGGATTATGGCTGCTGGCCTTTGCTTCCTTGCCTCGTCTGCGCCGCTGCTTCTGGGTGCCTAAGCGAATTTTTCAGGTTGGCACAGTCATGCTACTGGCGCATAGCGGCGCAGTCGGCAGCCTGTGGATTGGCGCTGCCCAACCCGATCTCGCTTCACCCAACCACCTCGACATTGTCTGGTTTAACAGCCATCATCAACTGGCTGGAATCACCGATTTGGAAAAACTTCTGGCGCCCAACCTTCCGGATATCATCGCGATCGCCGAGGTTGGGCCTGAGGTGGAGTTGGATCTGCCCGGTTTCAACTACATCTGGCGCAGCAGCCAGAATTCTGGAATGCTGATCGCTTCGCGTTTTCCCCTCGAAAATCAGCGCATTCTGGCTTCTTCTGCGGGTGCCCGCGATCAACTGCTCGTCGACGTCATCGTCGAGCGCCGCCGTTTCAAACTCATGGCCGTGCATCTGCGCAAACCTTATGAACGAGGGCAAATCGACGAATTGAAAGCCATCGCGGCAACCGTAGTAAAATTGAGCGACGTCATCGTGGTTGGTGATTTCAACACCACTCCTTGGTCCGCACAGTTTCGCAACTTATGTCGAGATGCCGAACTGCAGCATGCCGGTGCCGGCTTTGGCTTACTCAATTCCTTTGGCCTCAGCCGCTGGAGACTTTTCCCAATTCCCATTGATCACATGCTGATGAAAGGGGCCATTGGAATTGAAAGTATTGCAGTGCTGCCGTGGTTAAATAGTGACCACCACCCCATCCGCGCAAGGTTTCTGTTAGGAACTCCACGCGGTCGCAAGGCGCGCAGCGACCACTGAGGCTGCTTGTTCGGGCTGCATGGCCACGCGGCGTAAATCCGTAAAGGAACGCAGCCAAGTCATTTGCCGGCGGATTAATACATTGGTCTTAAAAACCGCGCGTTGCAAAGCATCTTCCAAGCTGCAGCGGCCTTCTAAATAATCGCGTAGCTGCCAATAACCAATCGCCTTGCCAGCACTGCGGCTAAAGCCCTTGCCATCCAGTAGCGTTTGAATTTCCTGTAAAAGGCCAGCGTCGACCATGGCTTGAAAACGACTTGCGACCCGTTGATGCAACACTTCGCGTGGCCATTCCAATAAGGCTGCCGGTTCGCCGATGGTGGTGCGTTGCCCCCACTGCTCCTGCCAGTCACTCATAGATTTCCCAGTGGTGCGCCACACGCCCAGCGCGCGTACGAGGCGGCGCGTATCGTTGGGATGAATGCGTTGGGCAGCATTGTGATCGACCGCTTCTAGTTGCGCGCGCAGGGCACTGGGGCCATTTTGCTGCAGCTCGGTATCCAACTCACGTTGAAGTTCGGGGCTGGTGTCAGGGATATCCAGCAACCCAAATACCAAAGCTTTGAACCACATGATGGTGCCGCCAACATAAAGTATTTTTTTTCCCCGCGCTTGGACTGCAGCTTCCGCAGCAGCCGCGGCCTGCAAATAACGGGCGACGGAAAACTCCTCCGAGGCCTCTACCAAATTAATCAAATGATGTGGTACCGCAGCCAGCTCTGCAGCACTAGGCTTGGCGGTACCGATATCCATGCCACGATAGACCAACATCGAATCCAAGGACAAGATTTCTGCATCTAACAATCCAGCCAGCTCCAAGGCCACCGCCGTCTTGCCTGATGCCGTTGGACCCAACAAAAAAAACCGCGCGGCCACCCTTCTTTACTCCGACGGCATTAATACCGCCACCGCTGATTGCTGAGGCTGAAACAACTCGGTGGCACGGGCGCGAACATCTTCAAAGGTGATTTCACCCAGCACATCAAGCATCAAAAATGGCGGCACCTCGCCGAGTAAACTGGAGAGAATGCTGCCAGCGAGTGCCGTCGGCGTTTGGAGTCCACTAATCAATCCGCCCCAGGCAGCACGTTTCAGACGTTCAAAATCTGCAAGCGCTGGCCCCTTATGAGCGAAAGCTTCCGCCGCAGCCCGAATCTCCGTCACAAAAGTTTTTGGGTCATCGCACAGACCACTCGCAATCACGTGGCCCCAGTCGGAATCGCCCGACCAATGACAACCAAAGCTATCGTCAATCACGCCGCGCTGATAAAGATCCGCGTGGGTATCACTGGCCATGTCAAATGCCAAATCCAGCACCAAACTACTCAGCAAGCGCGTGCGCAAGCGCTCACGACCATCTGCTACGCCAGTTTCTGCCCGCCATCCAATCCACACATGCGGACGGGTGACCGGAAATTTTTCCTCTAGCCATTCCGCTGCGGGGCAACTTGGTTCGCTGGGGTAAAGTTTCGTGGCCAGCGGAGTAGGATCGAGATCGAGGCGCGGCTCAAGGTAAGCGAGCACCTCTTCTACATCAAAATCACCCGCCAGCGCAAGGCGCATCGCTCGGGGTCGATAAAAGCCGTCATAACAATCCTGCAAGTGTTGGGCATGGATGGAACGCACATCCTCCACCGTGCCGCCCGGCTCAACGCGAATTCCATGTTTGGAATACAACGCTTCATGGAGCAAAAAAGTACCGCGAAAACCGGGATGATCAGCGTACATGCGCACCTCCTGCTCAATGATGCCGCGTTCTTTTTCGACGCGCTCCTCAGTAATCAATGGGTGCTGCACAAAATCTACCAGCACATCCAAACATTCATGAAAACGCGAGGCCGTGGTGAAGTGGTAAGTAGTTGTACGAAACGATGTGCCGCCATTGAAGCGCGCGCCGAGTTTGCCGAAACGGTCAAAAACCTTTTCTTCTGTGCCTTCGAACAGCTTGTGTTCTAAGTAATGCGCACTGCCGCCAGGTACTTCCACGACGGCGCCCGAAGGCATTTGAAAGTGGGTATCGGTACTGCCAAAGCGCAAACCGAAATGCCCTGATGAGGTACTAAAACCTGGCGTGCGACACAAAGCTATTTGCGTGCCCGCGGCGCTTTCTGCCAAAACTACAGTTTCACCGCTTTGCTCGTGGTGGATGGTTTGGGTGATTTTCATGATACCTTTCCAGACAACATATAGGCCAAATCAGGCACCAGCAAACGCGCGGCCTCGGCGATTTCTTGCGGTTGCAAATCTTGTAACAATGCGGCCCGCGCTGCCGGGGAGCGATGCAAACCAAGGCTATGCTCGCGCACAAAGTAATTGGCCAACTCATGGCCAGAATCCGCAAGGCCGCGCAAACGGTCTAAGCGATTGACCAACACCATTTCCATTTCTTCGGCGGTAGGACCGTTTGCTTGCAAATCAAGCAGCTGGGTATCCACTTCAGCCCGCACTTCTTCATAAGCGCTGGCATCAATCCCGGCGGCCACCGTAACCAAACCTTTGCGCGCGCGCTGGGTTGCGTAGATGCCATAAGCCAAGGATTTTTCTTCCCGCACTACGCGGAACAAACGCCCATGCGAGCCGCCGCCTAGTACCGAGCATGCAAAGCCTAGAGCTTCCACAAGTCGCTTGCTAGATGGTTCCGCATAACGAAACCCGTAGTGGAACTGCGCCTGATCCATCTCTAACTCTTCTTTCACTTCGCGCACTGCTGCCGGCACCGGGCGACTGATTTCCGTCAGCGTGACCACGTTGTTACGGTGGCCAAAAACATCCGCAAGCCAAGCTGAGATGATATCGGGATCACAGGGCCCAACCACAACGGCGGTAATCCGCGCGCGCGCGAGTAACTCCAGCCGCGCGGCTTCCAAATCGGCGGCCGTCAACGCGGCTACCGCCTCTTCAGAATCCCAAGATTGCAGACCATAGGGCTCGTGCGCACACATCAATCGCAAAAAACGTTCTTCGGCATAACTTGGGCGATCATCTTTGCGCTCAGCAAGGCGTTGCAACAACAGCGCACGCTCGCGGGCGACGACTTGCTCATCAAAAGGGCTGCCATCTTGGCCTCGTCGTGGTTGCTCCAACAGTTGCTGCACCAGAGTGAGCAACTGCGGCACCACGGTAGTGCCGGAGGGCAAAAAACGCTCACCTACCCAAGCCAAACTCACATCCAAGCGGTGATCTTCGCCGTTACGCCCGGTGTCAAGAGAACAGCCCGCGCCGTAGGCCGCTTGCAGGGCGCGTGACAGGTCGCGACGCGTGGGCAGTGCTGCGGAGCCCTGTTGCAGCACCTCGGACAACAGCGTGCGGGCGGCACGGCCAGCATCCAGCGGCATGTCCAGCGAAAGCCCAAGTTGGGCGCGCTTGAACCGAGGTTCAGGCAAACACAGCAGTTCCACACCGGGAGCTGGCTGACGAAGTTCGGGAATGGTCTGCAAGAAGCCCATGTGACGCGTATCCTAGGCGAGCCGACGCCCCATTCCGATGCCGAAATTCTTCCTACTTACTGTGCCACTGTTGTGGTTGACTTCTATCGCTGCTGCCCAAGAGCTTGAGGTTCCTGCTTTAGAGACCCCTGCAGGCGTCGTCGAGACCACCGCCCAAGTGGTTGCACCCGCCCAGCAACCAGCAGACTCCGCAACTCCCCTCCTTGAAATCCCCACCGGTTTCGCCGCTGTAGGAAGCATCACGGATTCCAATGCACTCCTCTTGGAAATCGCCAGCGCCCAGTTCGCCGCCAAAGACCCAAGTTTGGTCGCGGGCATTCGCTTGAAGCTCTACTTAAAAGAGCGTGAAGATGGTCACGCCAGTGAAGTTGGCTTTGCCTTGGTCTATCGACTTCATCCACGCGAAATCATTCGTTTGGAAATCGAAGATGCCGAGCGCGGTACGTCGGTGCAAAAAGGCTTCGATGGCAGCGATTATTGGCTCACCGAAGACGGCAAAGAAAAACAAATCCTCAGCGGGCATGAGTTTGGCAAAGACCGTGAATCCATCGAAGATGCCATGGATTTGTGTTCCGACCTCATGCTGATGCTCGATTTCCGCCAGCTTGAAAAACGTAATATGCCGCGTGCCGTGTTGCAGCATCAAGACGGCCGCCGCATTTTAGTGGGTGACATCAAACGCCGCGAAGGCAGCAAATGGCGTTACCACTTGTGGCTATCCAAGGATAACCTGCAGCCGCATCGTTTAGAGTTGGCCCGAGCAGTCGAAACGAAAGAAACCGCCGCGTTGGTGCCGCCGGAGAGTGCATTAGAAACGCAGCCTGGCGCACCGCCAACGACTACCATCGAATATCAGCGCTTCGAGCTGATGGCCTATGAAGCTTTCGACGGCCGCTTTATCCCCCGCTTGGTGGAAATGTTTCCCACTCCATTTTCAAGCGACGCAGACTTGCCAGCGCGGATTCTACAGATCCACCAGTTTGAATGGGTAGCTAACTAAACGCGGCCTTAACGGCGGAAAAAGGCTTTTTCAAGGTCTTCGATGGACAGCAGAATTCGCACCGGGCGGCCGTGTGCACAAGTGCGATCTTGTGGCAAATTGGCGCCGCGCTGCAATAAACTTTGTAGTGCCTCGCGATCAACATAATCTCCGGCCATCACCGCGCCGCGACAAGCCATCGAAAAAAGCATCTCTTCTTGAATCATTTCTGGCGAGGCCGCGCGGTTCTCGGCGGCCATTTCAAGCAAATCCATCACCAGCTTTTCAGGGTGTAAGCGCGTTAGGCGTGCTGGCACTCCACGAATCGCCAAGGTGGTGGCGCCGAAGGCATCCACATCCACGCCGAGTCGCAAAAAAGTTTTCTGCCATCCGAGCAGTAACTCCAACTCGGTACGGCTTAAATCCACTAAAGCTGGCACCAGCAATGGTTGCATGACCACCTGCCCCTGACGGATCTCGCGACGCAATTCCTCGAGGTTGACGCGTTCATGCAAAGCGTGTTGATCAATGATTTCCACCCCCCCCGCCACCGGCCGAAAGAGGAAGGTATTGGCAATCGACAAAAACTCAGCTGCGGCGGGTTGCGCGGCGCTGGTCAGTGGAAGTTGTGCTGCAACGGCGCTGGCAAGATCCAGGCGTTGCGCTGATGAGGTACGTAAATCATCCGGCCGCTGCCAACTTGGCGCTGGAAAGCTGTGGCTGCTAGTCGCCCCGCCAGAGGATGAGGTTTCCGCCACTGCCGAGCCAAACACGCCCACCGAACGGGTTGCCCAAGTGGACGCCGCCAAGCATTGGCGCAAAGTACTCACGACGGTACCGAAAACGATGCGTTCGTCGCGAAACCGCACCTCGGTTTTTTGCGGGTGGACATTCACATCCACACGCTCGGGATCAAGGTGTAAGGCTAAAAACAAAGTGGGGTAATAGCCAATCGGTACATATTCTTTGACCCCTTCGCGCACCGCGCGCAACAGTCTTGCATCGCGCACCCAGCGACCATTTAAGAATAAATGCACGCGACGTGCATCCCGCCGCGCACTTTCTGGAGGCCCAATACGAGCGCTACACGATAGCCCCTCGCCAGGCCGGTCCAGAGCGATCATCCGCTGGGCAATATGGGCACCAAACACGCTAGCACAACGAGCGCTGAGATCATCGTCGGCACGCACTTCAAACATCAAGCGGCCATTGTTCTCACACCGAAAAGCTACGCCCTCATGGACCAAAGCCAAACGCTCCACCCATGCCACACAATGCCCTGCCTCAGTGCTGGCTTGTTTCATAAACTTGCGCCGTGCGGGCAATTCGGCGAACAAGTCAGCGACGATAAAGCGCGTGCCTTTGACTGCGGCAGCATCACGGACTTCACCGACCACACCAAAATCCACCTTCAAACTAGCGCCAGCAGGGTTGTGGGGCGTGCGTGAAATCACCTCCAGACGCGCCACCGAAGCAATCGAAGCGAGAGCCTCACCGCGAAATCCCAAAGATGCAATCGCCTCTAAATCAGCGCTAGAACTAAGCTTGCTGGTGGCATGAGAAGTGACCGCGAGCACAAGTTCCGCGGCAACAATGCCATGGCCATTATCGCGCACTTCGATGCGGCGCAGACCGCCATCGAGCAAGATCACATCAATGCTGGTTGCGCCGGCATCCAGCGCATTCTCAACCAACTCTTTGACTACGGAAGAAGGCCGCTCAACCACTTCGCCAGCGGCAATCTGATCGACCACAACCGCATCTAACTTGCGAATTGGACTCATGTTTGTTTGCGCCGAAAAACGCGGAAGGCTAGGTATTCCAGTGCGCGCGAGCTGTTCCGCCATCCGGAAATCTTGACATTAGTTTCCGCTTCGACCAAACACTCCAGCACTAAGGCTAAAAACTTTTCGTTACAAACGGCTAAGCGTTTTTCCATGCGCCGCACCACCGGCATACTCGGACGCGAACCCGCGGCGCTAAGTGCTTCTTCGATAGGGCTACCACCATCGACCGCAGCGCGCACCAGAGCAGTCTTGGTACGTTCGCGCACCAGGGTGGAAAGTATCATGCCAAATGCTTCACGAGCAGCAAGACGTCGGCCATCCCACGAGCGCATGCCCACCGCATCCAAACTGCGTATCAGTTTCAATGCCGTGCCAGAATCACCACTCAAAATCGCATCCGTGAAATCAAATGCCGTGCCTTCTGCACTGCGCGCAGCAACTTGCCGGACTTCGTCTTCGCCGATGCTTTCGATGCCGAGCAAGCCAAAATGTTCGAGTGCCTGAACCAAATCATTGGGGCGCGCGCCGGCGAGTTGTACCAGCAAGCCAGCGGCACCGCGCTGTAGGCGCAAACTGCGTGCTGCCGCTTCGGCAGTAACGAAAATAGCAGCTTCTGAGGCATCTGGATCCGGGCGCCACGGCGGAGGATCAGCATACAAACCACGAAAGCGCACTTTCTCAACGCCTTTGCGCCGGGTGCTAGAAAGTTCTTTGGCGCCTTTGGATGCGCCACCGCCCACTTGCAGCACAATCCATTCTGGTCCGGAATCACTGGCTGCACAATCCAGCAGGGCTGCCGTTAACCGCGGCCATTTGCTCAGAGCCTTGGACGCACGCCCAAGAATCAAAGCTTGGCGACTTGCGAACAACGATGGCGAGGCCAGAAAACTATCCACCAAATCCGGTGAAAAATCTGGCGCGGCGCAATCCAAATCGAGCAAGTCGAGTTCCGCAATACCACGGCCAAAAGTACGCGCAGCAGCGAGGATTTGCTCACCGAACCAGGCTTCCTCTTCGCCACTGGTGGGTGGCAAAATCAACAGCAACTTGGGTAACTCTCCGACGCTAGCACGCGCACACCACGCGCGGCAACTGGTGCCGGGATCAGGAACTTTTTTCTTCGGCGCTGCTGCAGCCATCACCCTAGATTAGCCGCGCCGCCCGTCCATGCCATGTCGAGCCACAGCGCCACAAAAAACAGCACTCCCACCCAAGAATTCACGCGGAAAAATACCAACGGCACGCGCTCCAAGCGGCCACCACGGAGCAACCAATGCTCAAAACCAAGTAAGGCCGCAATCGTGAGGAGCCCCAAAGAATAAAAAGCCCCCAATGCTGCACGCTGACCGACGATGACCCAGGCAGCCACAGCCAGCCCGTACAGCACCATAGAGCCAATCCGCGTGACCGTACTACCGAAGCGCGCCGGGAAAGAGTACAGGCCTTCGCGGCGGTCGTGAGGGATGTCTTGGATGGCATAAAGCAAGTCAAAGCCGCTCACCCACGCCACCACCCCAAGCCCCACCCACAGTGGTGTATCCCAACCACTTTGAAAACTCTTCGCCACGGCTAACCACGCACCCGCAGGGGCTAGACCCAGAGCCACCCCAAGCCCAAGATGACACAGCCAACTAAGGTGCTTGAGTTTGGAGTAGCCGAGCAACACCACCAAGACCGGTAACGCCAACCAGCCACAAAGCGGTGCCAAGGCGAATGCGGCAGCTACGAAAACCACGCTGCTCACAGCGGTGAACAAAACGGCAAAACGTAGCGATAGAGCACCCGTCACCAATTCACGGGTGGCGGTGCGCGGATTGGTGGCATCCAGGGTGCGGTCAGAAATGCGGTTGAAGGCCATCCCAGCCGAACGCGCGGCCACAGCGGCAAGCACAATCAGCCATAAATCCAGCCCATTGGGCAAGCCACCAGCGGCAAGCCAGGCACCAGCCAAAGCAAAAGGCAAGGCGAACACCGAGTGTTCGAATTTGATCATACGCAAAGTCGTGGTGAGCGAAGTCATGCGCAAGGCCCCACGCCACCATCCCACGGGGGAAGGCAATCTTGCTGAATTCCACAGCAGTTCAAAATCTTGCCGCAAACTTGGTTGACTAAATCAGCAATGCTCTGAGGCCTTTGATAGAAACCTGGAGATGCCGGCAAAATCGTCGCCCCTGCCCAAGCCAAACGGGATAGGCAATCGATATGTTGCCGCGAGAGTGGGCTTTCGCGTGGTACCACCAAGAGCTGCTTGCCTTCTTTAAGCGCCACTTGCGCCGCACGTTCAATCAAGTTGGAGGCGCTACCGTAAGCAATCGCCGCAATCGTACTTAAGGAACAAGGCACGAGTAACACCGCGTCGCCAATCGCGGTACCGGAAGCTGGTGGTGCACCGATATCGTGATGAGGCCATAGACGTAAACCAGCGGGAGCTGCTTGCCCGTCTAATAACACGGCTGGGTCATCCAACAGGCGGATATCCATTTCTTCCCAAAGTACCCGACGGGCCGCGGCGGAGTAAATCAAATCCACCTCAACACCGGCGGCAAGCAACAACTGCAGGGTACGAACGGCATAACATGCCCCACTGGCGCCAGAAACGCCAAGGACAACTTTGTGGATGGGGCTCATGATCAGGATGGAAGGAGTAAGTAAATCGCATCGTAAGCAAAATGCGCATAAGCACAAACCGCCAAGCCACGAAAGATAAACAAGAGGCCAAAACTTAAGCCGGCAATGGTGCGGAAGGCTAAGACATCGGGCTCGAAAGCTTGGGTGTTGCCATAGAGGCCATGGGCCGCAGCGAAGGTGAAGGCAGAGAACAACAAGGCCAAAAAAAGCGCTAAACGCCGCGAGGTGAGCTCCGCGGCAAAATGGCGAAACAGAAAATTGAGCGCCAGAGCCACAGCGCCAAGGCCAATGAGCCGAAACAACAGTTCTTCATAGAGCCCTGCACCGGCAGCGACCGCCAGGCTCGTATGCACCGATCCCAGGCTCGCACTTGCAACCGCAAAGCCAGTGCGGGCTTCTCCCAACCACAACGGGGAAGCCGCCAGAGGCAGCCAGCGAGTGAGAGCCATCAAGCCTGGTCCGAGTACCACAGCCCAAACAAGGCCCTCCAGCAAGATCAAGACCGCGCCACCGCGCCACGGCAAGCTTAGCGCTTGGATCCGTCCTACGGCCCACAAAAAGCACACCGCCAAAAGGATCCACAATACCGTGATTCCAGTGCTTCCAGCCCACTCCAAAACGGATTCCACCAAAAAAAAAGTTTCTAATTGTGCGCCGTGGCGGCCGCTGAGATGGAGCAAGGCCAAAGGTAGGAGCATGAACAAACTCACCGCAGGATCGCGCGTGGCTTCGCCGAGGCGCCGGATTTCGTGGCGCGTCATAACGCGGAACTCTCCTTGCGCGCCAGAAACAAACGCGCAACACCACCCGCTAATGCCAAGTTCTGTTCCACCACAAAACCAGCTTCTTTTAGCCAAAGAGAAAACTCGCTTGGTGTGGCGAAGTTGTCAACGCTTGCTGGTAGGTAGCGGTATGCACCGCTGCGGCCCGCGCGCACAATTTTCGCGAGCAAAGGTAAGACATGCAGAAAGTAGAAACGAAACAAGCTGCGCCAAACTGGATTTGGAATCGGGAAAAACTCCAAAATAGCCAGCCGCCCACCGCTCTGCAAAACTCGTTGGCATTCCCGTAATCCGCGTTGTGGATCTTCAACATTACGAATGCCAAAGGCTATGGTGACGGCCGCGAAGCTAGCGTCCGCAAATGGCAAGGCTTGGGCGTCGGCCTGCAGCCAACACATTTGCCGCGGCAAACGACGGTCTTTGTGCAGCGCTGCCTGCAACATCGGCAAAGTGAAATCAGCAGCACACACCGCGGCACCGCAATCCGCCAAAGCCAGAGCCAAATCGCCGGTGCCGCAGCAAAGATCCAGGACCTCACTACCCGGCGGTAAATCCAAACAACGGATGGCACGCCGACGCCACGCCCGATCGATACCGAAACTAAGCAGGCGGTTTAAAAAATCGTAGCGCGGCGCAATTTCGCCGAACATCGCCTGAATCTCCTGTCCTGGAGGAGCTGCCATGTGAGTCTATTGTCTAGTCGCCGGAGGTCCGGGTAAAGCAAAGACGGCTCCTTCCCAAAGGAAGGAGCCGTTGCAGGAAGCCTAAAGCGGCTTCACCAACAAGCCTCTGCGGCTTATTGACGCCAGTAATGACAGAGAATCGAGGCCCCCGGCACCTTAATCGGCTCTACAAACGGAAGCCCTGTGCTTAACTCGATGACATCGACCAAACCATTCGAGTTCGCTGCGAACAAGAACCGAGGGGTAGAAACCGGTGCAGCACCGCGGTGCATACCTTTGCCCGAATGCATCACAAAGCCACCAATGCTCTGGTACAAAGGCTGGGTCGTATCACCAATGTTATTCAAATCATCCAAGGCTAGGTCCAAAATCGCCGAAGATGAGAAAACTCCAGAGAGCTGCTTTTGCAAGCCCCATTCTTTGGAACGGCGGTTTGGGTCAGAAAAGCCCGGCGCATCACGCAAGACCACTACGCCAAAAGGAGAACTAGAAAGGATGATTTGATCGACTATGCCCTGACCACCTGAAGAATAAGCCACATACACACCGTGTTGGCTATTCGAAGGATCCATGGTCATGGCACTTGCATTGGAAAAGCCGGTGCGGCCTTCCAGCGTAGGTGCGCCAATGAAGTCGTCATAACCAATGCCTTGGATGCCATCGGGGCCCGACTCAAAAATGGTCATCTCCCCAGTAGAGGAAATGAGGTAAGCATAGTACAGACCAGTTCCGTAACCGAAACCGGCATCGCGATCGCCAACCGCCAAAAGACGTGGGTTGTTCACACCAGGAATGACTTTGCGCGTGGTAAAGGCACCAGCCTCAATGATGGCCATCGAACCGCTACGCTCACAGATGACCAAGATATCTTCGCCATCAGGTTGCCAAACAATTTCTGTTGGACCAAGTCCAAGACGATTGTTCACCGCATCAAAGATTTGGGTCGTTTTGACGACTTGATGGAAAGTGGGCGAATTCGGATCGGTGTCAATGAAAGTAATGGTGCTCGGCCCAGTATTGGTCACTGCAAGAGTGTTCAAGTCTGGGGACATCGCCAAGTCGCCTGGGCTCGAAACTGGAATTCGGTCTATCACCGTCATGCGGTTGCTATTGAGCACGACCACTTGACTACCGGAACTATCTAGCACGTAGAGGAAGTGACCAATCTGCTGACGAATGACGAAGCTCGGGCAACCGGGTTGGGTGGGTGCAGGGCCGTAGAAGTTAAAGCCGGGGTAGCTGGCCGATTCACTCAACAAGCCACTAGGGCCATTACCACCAATCGTGCCGAAAGCATTGCCAAAAGTCAGACGGTTCACCAAACCACCGTTCAGTTGCGTGGGCTCTTCCGTCTGGATGACCGGCGAGTAACAAGCAGGCGCTAACTGAATCCGAGGTGGGTTCGGATGAGGTGCGAAAGAGATGCCATTGCCGGTGCGGAAAATACCCCCAGCAAGAGGGTGAGTCTGGAACGCCGAACTTGCACAAAGGTTACGCCCGCCAGAAAGGCACATCGAATTGTTGAAGGCCACATCCAAAGAGTGACCGAGCATCATGTCGATTACCGTGCCAACCGAATCGGAACCAATCAGTTGCGTTTGCAGCGAAGAGTTCTGGGCCAAAGTCATGACGCCGCGTGACCCACCAGCGATGGTTGTCGTAGCCGCAGACAAGGGCGGAAACAAACCGGCAATCTGCAAGTTCGGGTTAAACGGAAACTTCGAGACGTCGCCAGCGACAGGGTTGCCGTCAATATCGAACTCGACGTTGTAGAACGGGTTGTTGGTGTCGTGCGTTGGATCACCGGTACCTTGACCAAAACCATCTAGGTCAATAACCCGGATACCACCGGTAACACCGCCACCATTGGAAGCTACGACGATGGCGCCAGGAGCCACTGGAACGTTGACCATGCCGACACAATCGGAACCAATCGTGAAGCTAACTGCGGTGGATTCACTCGAGCCCGCATTGACATTGAGGAACAAGTCTTGCAAGGCACTGTGGAAGTTCGTGACCGTGGCCACTGCTTGCGCGCCGAATGGATCCATGCCAGGAAAGTTCACTACCGGCACGATGCGGTATTCCGTGAAGTTAAACGGACTTACTGGTACAGCGGTGTAGGGCAGTGGAATGCTCTGTCCGGGAGGTGGATCTCCGGGGCGTACTGGGGGCAGAAATTCCACGGTGAACTGACTGGACAGTGCAGGTGGCACCAGACCAGGAATCGGGCCTACGGAGTGTGGCTGCACGGCTTCACTAAAACTCCAGCGAATGTCTTGATCGCAAGGAATATCCGTTGCGAGATCGCGTGGAGTGGTCACAGCATCTCCACCGATACCATCAAGGAGTGGTCCTGGAGCCGTTAAATCGGGCTCAACCATCGAGGTAGCTACGCCGCCATTTTCAAGGTAGCGGTTATCTGCAGACAGCACACCACCGATGACAGACCCCTCTTCGATGCCTTTGATGACCACGCGAATCACTCGATTCGATGGGAAAGTTTCGTAAGTAGAAAGGTTGCTATCCGAATCGACCACAAACACAAAAGTGTTCTGATTGATAAATGCGCCCGCGTTGACGAAGGAACCATCCACAACGCCATTGACATCATCGTTCGTTCCTGGGAAACCAATTCCAGGATTCGTCTCATTGCCACTGCGATCCACAAGGCTGGCTGAAACGCCATTCTGCCCGTTTGCCGTAACCCAGGTCTCCAGGGTTGGTCCGGAACCGAAGTAAGTGCGGCCATTGATGAAGCCGCGGCCCTGGATGATGGTGCTCGCACCGGTGCTTTGATCATAAGCAACCACCGAAATCGCACCGGTCAAACCGTTATTCGACAAACCCGCTGCGGTGGGATCCAGTACCGACTCTGTTTTCAGCGAACGCGAGAACTTCACCGCAACAAAGTGGTTGCCCTTGACGTTGTTCGGGTTCACGGCTCCAGCCTTCCATGGAGTTGGAGGCTTCACCGGGTTCAATACGGTCGACGGATTGTCGAGCAAATCTTGAATGGTGCGAATCTCGATGACTTGAGAAGTCGGGAGACCGTTAGAAGGGTTTGCAACTGGAATCACATAAGGCAACAAGCGGCCAAAGCCGTTGCTGACCTCAACGATATTCATCGTATCGGAAGACGAATTCGAATCACTCTTTAGAGGGCTGGCGCCCTGATTCAAATTGAAACAGGAAACTGCGCCCAGCAAAGCTGTTAGCGCAACGGTTTGAAGTAAGATCTTTGATTCCATGGGGTTCTCACGCAGGACCAGACAAGTCCGATGACCGTGACAGGAGCAACAATCATGCCATCCCCTGACGCGCCTGCCTAGCACTACAGTGCAAGCAATTTACCACAGAGAGTGCGGTTTCGCACGCCTGCTGCCTAGTGGCCCCATCATACTCTTTTCTGATTGGCCCAGTTATCTGCGGTCTTCATTGGCAATCCGTGCCGTCAGCGGGCAAAATCAGAGTCATGCGCCAGTCCTCCACCTTCGAACCCGGAATCTCCGAGGGCGGCGAAATCGATTTCGAACGCGGCCTCCAACCGCAAGACTTCTCAGAGTTTCTCGGCCAAAAAAATCTGCTCGAGCCGCTGCAGCTGATGATTCGAGCCTCTGCAGCTCGTCAGGAAACTCTCGAACACCTGCTTTTCACGGGTCTGCCGGGCCTCGGCAAGACCTCCTTGGCCATGGCTTTGGCCAAAGAAATCGGCGCACCGCTGAAAATGACCAGTGGCCCAGCCCTGAGCCGCGCCAAGGATCTCGTCGGCATCCTGAGCCAGCTGGAGAAGGGCACGCTGCTCTTCATCGATGAAATCCACCGTCTGCCCACCGAAGTGGAGGAATATTTATATGGGGCAATGGATCGCTTTCAGATTGAGTGGACTTTCGACGCCGGTGTGCATGCGCGGCTCCTGAAGTTGGATCTGAAGCCGTTTACGCTGGTTGGCGCCACCACGCGGGAGGCCTTGCTGACGCCCCCATTCCGATCCCGTTTTGGCCATCATCTGCGGTTTGAACCTTATTCCGAAGAGGCGCTGGCAGCGATTTTGCAACGCTCCGCAAAATTGTTGCGCATTCACCTTGAGGAGGATGCCACCACCGTTTTGGCGGAACACGCCCGCGGCACGCCGCGGATTGCCAATCGCCTGTTGCGGCGCGCACGCGATATTGCGCAGCTCGAAAATGACAACCGCGTGAATCGCGCCGTGGTGAAGCGCACCTTCCAATTGCTGGAAATCGATGCACGTGGATTAGAGCGCCCCGATCGACGCGTACTCGAAGCGCTCGCCCAAGCTGGCGGCCGTCCGCTGGGTTTGAAAAACCTTGGCGTCGCTGTTGGCGAGGCCGAAGACACCATTGCTGAAGTGATCGAGCCCTGGTTGATTCGCCAAGGTCTGTTGATGCGCACGCCACAAGGCCGGCTCCTAACCCCGCAAGGCTGGGTAGCTCTTGGTCTGCCGGCTCCTGCAACGGATGAAACCGCGGGTTGATGAACCATCAGGCGCGTAGTCTTGGTTGGACGTTGCTGCTGTTGCTGGCCCTTTGGGCTGCCAGCCGCTTACTTTTCCCGACCGCAGCCCCACCCACAGCCGCCACCGCGCCGCTTTGCAATCCAACTATCTTTGTCGAGTTAACGGCACTGCGTGGCAACGCCCCCATCGATGTAGAAATCACCGGTAGCTGGCGTTTGCGCAACGCCAATACCCCCGCTGAGCAAGAACTTCACGCCGGCAGTGGTGGTCTGCGCGGACCTTTGGCCCTCACCACCATCGGCATCCAACTGGAAGCCTATCGCACCAAACTGAGCCATTTGATTCTCGAAGCGGACGGCAACCAAGCTCTTCGCCTGAATACTTATCTCTACCCTGGGCGTCTCCATATCCGCGTGGTGTCGGACGATCGATCCGCGTTAGGGAAATCCATGCGCTTATCGCTAGAGCTACCGCTGGAGGATTATGTCCTCGGGGTGGTGTGTGGCGAAATGGCGACGATGGTGCCGCAAGCGCACGCCGCGTTGTGCGCGCAAGCGATTGCCGCGCGCTCTTACGCCCTCTACCGGCTCGGCCAAGGGCGGTTGTTAAAAGACAACACCGGCGATCAAGTATTCACCAGCACCGATTTTATTACTGAACAAGCGCGCGCAGCGGTCTTGGCAACCCGCGGCTTGGTGTTGCGTTGGGACGGCGAACCGCTGCCTGCCTTTTTCCACGCCAACTGCGGCGGCGGCACCGCCAATGCTTTCGATGCCGCTTTCTCACCCGTCGCCATCGCTCCCCTTGCGGGCGTGTTAGAAGCCGCCTGCCGCACCCCACTTGGGCTGTGGGAGCAAACAGTAACCGCCGCCGATTTGGATGGTTTGGCACAGCGCTATCAACTTGGCTCGTGGCTCAAAGCCATCGCCATTCAGGCAGTAGACAGCAGCGGGCGTCAGTTACAACTCCGCTTGATCGGCCCCGCTGAGCACATCGATGTTCCCGCAGATGCGGTGCGCGCAGCCTTGCACTTGCCGTCTACGCAAATCGAAGATATGCAGCGGCTAGCCGATGGCAGTTTGATTTTTACTGGCTACGGCTCCGGGCATGGCGTCGGGCTGTGCCAGAATGGCGCGATGCGTTTATCAATCAATGGCGCGACGTATGCAGAGATCCTTGCGCATTATTACCCTAGTGCGCAACTGGTGCCGCTGACCGCGGACCTGGAACTGCTACTCCCTTAGCCCGTGTCCTTCCGCTTCCTCCACCATCAAGGCGTCGCCGACGGCCCGCGCCTTGGAACTCTGGTGACTCCGCACGGCGAAGTCTCCACTCCAACTTTTATGCCGGTTGCAACCCGTGGCATGGTGCGCGGACCTTGGCCCGATCGCCTGCGCCCGATGGGTGTGGAAATGATGCTCGCCAATAGTTTTCATCTGGCCGCGCGTCCGGGTGTGGAAACGGTGCAAAAACTGGGCGGCCTCCACAAGATTATGGCTTGGGATGGGCCGGTATTGATGGATTCCGGGGGGTTCCAGGCCTTTTCGTTGGCGGCGATTTCAAAGGTCACGGATGACGGCGTGAAGATTGCGCATCCTGTTCACGGTGCCATGGTGGACTGGACTCCCAAGGTCGCTTTCGATGTACAAGCAGCGTTAGCTCCCGATGTTGCGATGTTACTCGATGAATGTCCGGCCGATCCGCGTGATCGCATATCCGTTGCGCTTGCAGTACGCCGCACTTTGTTGTGGGCGCGTATGCAGCGCGATATGCATGAAGCCCGCGGCGGTGCGTCCAGTGGCCAAGCACAGTTTGGTATTGTTCAGGGCGGTGTGTTCGAAGATTTACGCGGCGAGTGTGCGCGCGGTTTAGTCGCGATGGATTTTGACGGCTATGCCATTGGCGGCGTCAGTGTCGGCGAAGGCCATGAGGCGATGATGGATGGAGTGCGCCATTCCACGCAGCTGCTGCCCGTAGATAAGGCGCGTTATTTAATGGGCGTCGGCACGCCCCTCGATTTGGTCGAATCCGTGGCGCGCGGCATTGATATGTTCGATTGCGTTTACCCCACTCGCAGTGGCCGTTTTGGCACGGTGCTCACCGATGAGGGCCCGTATCATTTACACAACGCCAAATTCGCAGCGGATCCACGGCCGTTGGTGCCGGGTTGCGATTGTGACGCGTGCCTCACCGGAGTACCGCGTGGGATTTTGCGCGCCGGATTGAAATCGCATGAGTTTCTACCCCCGTCGCTACTCGCACATCACAACTTGCACTACTTAATCCACTTGATGAAACGGATACGCTTGGCCATCGCGGATGGCAGTTTCGAAGAGTTGCGTGCAGCGATTAACTTTGCTTACCGCCGCGTAGAGCCGCCACAGCTGTAAAGCTCACGCCCACGCCAATCAACACCAACAAAATGGTGATGGTGAGCAGAAGCGTTTGCTCACTGCGCTGAAAATCAAGCAACTTTCTGACCAAGGCAAACATGGTGATGGCAATCATGAAAACTGCGGGGATGGCCACGGGCCAGTAATTGCGGCCCTGCTTTTTCAAATAAACGGTGGCTGTTAACAGCGCCAAGCCGGCAATGAGCTGGTTCGTGCCGCCGAACAAAGTCCACAGAGTGAGGCCGGCAGGTTTACCGTCAATTTCATAGAAAGCGAAAAAAATGATGGCGGCGCAGGCCATGGCAGTAGCCACGAAACGATTGCCGAGCAGTTGGCCGCATGGCCCAAGGCCACGGATTTTGGTTAGCGTAACGCCGATTTCCTCGATGTTGAAGCGCAGCAAACGAGTGGCGGAATCGAGGGTGGTCAAAGCAAAGGAAACCACCACCATGGCAACCAAAGTCGTAGCCAATTCCGTCGGCACGCCAAGTTCTTGTAGGAATGAGGCTGAGCCACGAATAAAAACGCCAAGTTTCGCGCCAAGACTTGCCGATACCGCACCCCAGTTCACATAAAGCTTGGCCCAAGCACTACCACTAGAAAACGTGGTGGTACACGCCAATACTGCAATCAGACCAAGCAGAGATTCTGCAATCATGCCGCCATAGCCGATGGCACGGGCATGGGTTTCTCGATCCAGCTGACGCGCAGTGGTGCCGCTGGCCACTAAAGAATGGAAGCCGCTGGCTGCGCCACAGGCGATGGTGATAAAGACAAAAGGGAAAATTGGTGGTGCCCCAGTAGGGCTTGGGTTGAACGCGGGTGCGTCAAAAGTTGGGGCTTGCAGGAAGAAGCCGGTGTACATCAGCACCAAGCCAAGCACCAAAAGCAAAGAGTTGAGGAAGTCTCTGGCTTGCAATAACAACCACACCGGCAACACGCTGGCGGCGTAAGCATAAACCATCAAAATCCAAATCCAAGTGTTCTGCAGCGGCCAGGAGCTGCGCTCGAAACCAAGGGTTGGGTAAACATAGCCAAGCCCAATCAGAGCCAGGAGTGCGGCAAAACCACCCAGGGTTACTGGTAATAAAGGCTTCTTTTTGACATACAGCAACCACCCACAAACCATCGCTACAAGCATCAAGCCGGCCGACGGCATGGCCACTTCCGGAAAGCTCGTGGTAGCAAGATGGAGCGCGTTAGGTTGAAAATCATCATTCCAGGAGAACAGCAACGAAATGATGTAAACGAATACTCCCATCGCCAAGGCTACACCAAATAAAATCAAGGCTAAAAAAAGTGCTTTGGCTTTGGCTCCAAGAATACTTTCACACAAACCACCAATACTTTCGCCGCGATGACGAACACTCAAAACAATGGCGGCAAAATCATGCACGCAGCCCACCAACAGCGAACCGAACACCACCCACATTAGCGCCGGCAGCCAGCCCCAAAACACGGCTACTGCCGGTCCTAACATGGGCGCCAAACCGGCAATGGAAGCAAAATGGTGGCCAAACAGTACGAATGGGCGCGTTGGCACAAAGTCAATGCCATCGGCTAAGGCGTGAGCGGGCGTGACGGCAGCAGCATCGAGTACAAATACTTTCTGTGCTAGCCAGCGACTGTAATAGCGATAGCCCACTGCATAAATCAGCAGCGCTAGCAAAGTGACGAAGACCGCGTTCAAGTGTTAGTTCTGGCGCTCGGGCAAAATCCGCAATTCCGTGATCGCTAAAACGCGCCCTTCCGCCACGCTAGGGTCGACGCGCCAGGTGCCGCGCACCACAATCTCGCGATTGAGAAAACCACGCAGATTCTGATGGCCATCGTAACTGTGTACCGAAACCGCACGCTGGCCGCGCACCACTCTAAAAGGAATGTTGGCACTGACAGCCGGATGATACTCCACCCAACCCACTTCGACGGCGGTGCCGCTACCTTGGATGGCCCGTGGTTGCATCTCTGTTTCACGCAAGTGCTGCAGAGCCGTGGCACGGATAACATCGCCAGCGCTTTCCGCACGGCGCGCCATGGAAGCCAACGAAGCAAGATAGAAACCGCGCAAGCCATCCATGCGCGTCAGCGCGGTACGCGCGGCATCGATTTCTTTACGTTCGGTGCTATGCCAAATGATATTGCCATAAACCATTTCCAAGTTATCGAACTTGACCCGATTCCAAGAATCGTTGCTTTTGGTGACCGCGGCAGAGAGTTGCTGCAATTGGACATTCGCTAACGCCAGCGACTTGGCGGGCGCTAAGGCTACTTGGGCGGCGTCAAACGGAATCCACACAGCAGCAACAGCAGATTCCGCTGCACCTGCGGCCTTGGAAGTCGACGCCGAGCTGGGCGTGGCGACACCTGCGCCGCCCTCCGCAGAGTCAACTGCGGAAGTGACACCAGGCTCCCCGATTTCACGCGCGGATTCCGCTTCCATAGCGACCACTTCCGGCAGTGGCACTGCGGTGCGTGCATCGACTAAATCACTCCAAATACGCTGCCACTGGCTCAACTCACGCGTTGGGAAAATTAAATTCTTGCTTAGCACCCAAGCAGCCACCTTCTCACTGCAACGCACATGCACCCAATCTCCATCCACCCCCAGACGGGTGACGATTTCGCCTTTGCTAAAGTGCCCCAAAGCATGGGATTCGGCCGACGTGGAGGGCAGCGGACGAATCCTTACGCGGTCTTGGGTGATGGTGCCCAGGCCGCCATCAAAGACCACATAGTCTTGATGCACCCACACATCAAAACCGCCCGGCACGCGCACTTTTGACCACGGTACTAATTCGGCCACCACTTGCACCGCAAAGCCTTTCTCGACTTCGAGCACGGCGGCGGACTTATTGTCGTAGAAAGAGTGGATCACCGTTTTTTCGACGGCAATCTCAGCATAACGGGTATCGGCTTGCGCAGGTGCCGCCGGTAACAAAGTAAGAAGCAGGGTGGTCAGCATGGTGGGTGCGAAAAATCGCTACTCCAGTTTAAGGCTGCAGGGCGCTCAAACGAAGCACTACCTGGCTTCCGAGTGGGTGGCCATAAACATCGTGAAGGCGGAAACTTAGGACCGGGCCGGTGGAGAAGTCGGCGGCTCCCGGGGCAGGGAAATGGAAATGGAGCATGCCGAAGTTCTCTACCGTCGCCAAAGTATGTGCGATGCGTTGCGGCACTGCGGCATCGGGTTGCGCCTCGCCAAGTTTCGCTGCCAACGGCGACGAAGTGAATTCCACCAGTGGATAACTACCCGGGCGTAGTTCCCGCAAAGCCTCGCCGATGTGCCGATCGCCACTGAGGAAAAACACGCCGCTGACTTTTTTCTGCTGGATCAAATCCAGCAAGCGCGCGCGCTGTTGAGGGAACATATTCCACGTTTCAAAACGGTGATAAGTGGATAATACTTGGGTGCTCGAAACCACTACTTTGAAATCCGCGTGGGAGTTTTGCAGCCCCTGCTCGAGCCATTGCCATTGACCAGCGGATAACAAAACTTTCTGCGGTCCATCGACGGCATCATTGGGGCTGCGGCCATAGCGGGTATCCAGGAAAAAAAACTCTACGCGCCCCCATGTAAACTGGAAAAAGATGCCGTCGGTGGAGCTTAGGCCAGCCGCGGGGTTGGGCCAATACTCTTCGAACAGGCGTTTCGATTCGGCGCGCAAAGGAAAAGTGGAATCGGAATCATTGGAGCCGTAGTCGTGGTCATCCCAAGTGGCGTATTGCGGTGTGTGCGCCAGCAAAGGTTGCAAACTCGAAATCGCACGTGCGCTTGACCAACGTTGCTCCATCAACTCGGGCTGCTCCCATTCGCGATGGGGTGCGGTGAAGTAGGTGTTATCGCCTAGCCACAGAAACAAATCCGGCTGTAGTGCATCAATGGCAGCAAAGATGGGCTGGGAAGGATCCAATCCCGATTCGCCCGCGCAACTTCCAAAGGCAACCGTGAAATCCTTAGCCGTGCCGTCAACGGGCGCCGTTTGAAAAAACTGGCCGTGCACATCGGGCAGCCAGCGACCACGGAAATCCACCAAACGATAAGCGTAGCGGCTGGCAGGACGCAATCCAGTGATGCGCGCCACACCTCGAAAACCAGGGCCGTTTAACGCCAACAGACTGCGTGCGGATCCCTCCATTGCATCCTGCCAAATGCCATCCTCATCGGCCACGCGTACCTGCAGGCGATACTGGACTGGGGCTGTTGCTTCAGCCCAAATGCGCACACTGGTGGCAGTAAGGTCACACAGCATCGGACCAGCACGCAGAGGACTTGCTGCGACTGGCGCCGCCAAGTTTGAGTAGCCACTGCAACAGCTCAACAGAGCGGCGCTGCCACAGCCAAAAAGCAAAGAAGGGAGGGAACGCCACTTGCGCATGCACTCTTTTAGCGACGCCAAGTGGTGTTTGTCATGGTGGTACACTGCCCTCATGACGGAGTGGTGGGTTGGCTTAGGCGGAGTCTTGATTGGTGCGGTGCTTGGTTACGCACTGGCGCATGCACGTCATCGCGCTGGCCTTGCTCAGGTACAACTGCTTGCCAAGGAATCAGAACGCCTGCTGCAACTACAAGTACACCAAATCAGCATGGATTTTGCCGCAGCAAGTGCGCGCGCCGATGCCTTAGTCACCGCCCACGCCGCGGAAAAACGTTCTGCCGAGGACTTGCGCCGTGAGTTACGCGAATCCTTCCAAGCTCTTGCTAGCCAGGCTTTAAAAGACAATTCTACGGCTTTATTGGAGCGCACCGAGTTGAAGTTGAAACCCTTGGAAAAGCAGCTGTCGACTCTCGCGGAACAAACCCGTGAGTTAGAGAAAGTGCGCAACGAGACTGCCGGTGAGCTGAAGCAGCAGCTGAAGGCTTTGAACCTCAGCACCGTGGAGTTAGAACGCCGCAGCCGAGATGTGGCGAAAGCTTTGCGTGGAAGTTCGCAAGCGCGTGGCCAGTGGGGTGAAATGGTGTTAGCGCGGGTTTTTGAGTTGGCCGGTATGACGGAAGGAGTGCATTACACCAAGCAAGCGCAAATTGAAGGCGGTTTGCGCCCAGATTTCCAAGTGTTGTTACCCGGCGGTACCGCCATTCCAGTTGACTCAAAGGTACCCATGGCAGCCTTCTTGGATGCCCAAAAGGAAGCTGACCCAGCACGACGTCGGGCTTTTCTCGAGCAACACGCGCGCGATTTGCGCGGCCACGTGACCACCCTGAGCAGAAAAGACTACGCCGCGAATATGGCTGGCGAAATCGATTTCACGGTGATGTTTTTGCCTGGCGACCATTTGCTCGAGGCTGCTTTTCATACCGCTCCGCACTTGCAGGAAGAGGCGATGGAGCATGGGATTCTGCTTGCCACCCCTGTGACTTTGCTCGCCTTGTTAAAGACCGTAGCGATTTATTGGAAGCAAGACAAACTAGCGCGCGATGCCCAGCAGATTGCCGATGTCGCCAAAGAATACCACAAGCGGATGCGCACTTTTGTTGGACATCTTGAAAAAACTGGCGATGGTTTGAAGGCGGCCACGAAGGCTTACAACAAGGCCGTCGGCAGCTATAGCAAGCAGGTGCAACCGCAAGGCCGGCGCCTGGAGGAAATGACTGGGGTTGCACCCAATCGCCTGATTGAGGAGCCGCTGCCGATCGAGGAAGAACCACGCGAAGATTTGCATGCTTAGGCATTTACTGGAAGAATGGTGCGCGTCACCACGTCCGATGGGTTCCTGCGGCCTGCGCCTTTCTCAATCATGAAATACATCTTCGCTGTTCTGACTCTGCTTGCCCTGCTCCTCATCGCCTCTTTGGGCCAGGCTAGCCCAACCTCAGCTCCCCGTGCGGAAAACGTGGGGCAAAGTGAAAGTGGCAACTTAGTGTTCATTCAAAGTCAACCCAATGATTTGGAGGGTTGGGTGGATATCGCCCCACTTGGTTCTACGGCCCGCACAAACGATCGATCTGGCAACGTCGAAGGTTTGATTCATCTGCCTTTTAGCGCTTCTGGGGATACCAAAATTATTGTCAATATGGATTATGCGGAGTGGATTTTCACCACCGGCATCACCACCCAGGTCACCCAACTTGGTAACCGTGGAAGTGCCCAAATCATGCCCACGGAGCCTCGTATCTTGATGCTTTCCGCAATGAAAACCGATTCTTTGGCCGAAGTCTACCTGAGCGATAGCGCCACCATGGTGCCAATGGACGGGCCAGACCAATACGCCATCAACGCGCACATGTTGCGTTGGGCAAAGATTCCGCTGGATGCGCATGTGAGCCTTTTAAAATGATTCCGACAGGCTCCCAATCGCTCCTACTTGGGGCCTGCATCACCCTTTGTATGCTGACCGGCTGCGGCAAAGGCGAATTCGAAAACATCACGGCAACGGAGTTGACGGCGGTCCTTCCCACGAACCCGCCGCAGCCCTACCTCAGTGTAATTCCTGGCAGCGCCGTAAATTTTCAAATGGTGCCGCTAGCCGGTGGCCGTTTTCGCATGGGTTGCGATGCCACCGAACCAGGTGCTAAAAGCGGCGAAAGCCCGGCGCATGAAGTCCAAGTTGCGGGCTTTTGGATGGGCGCGTGTGAAGTCACTTGGGATGAATATCAGCTGTACCAGCTCGATGGCCTAGCACATGTGGATGGCGTCACCGGGCCCACTCCACCCTATGTGCCGATGAATTTCGGCATGCCGGTGGCAGGGCACCCTGCGATTTCCATGACCCAATACGCAGCGCGACAATACTGCAAATGGCTTTCTGGAAAGACCGGATTTTTTTATCGCTTACCCACGGAAGCGGAGTGGGAGTACGCCTGCCGTGCTGGTGAGCAGAGCGCGTATTCCTTTGGCGAAGATGTGCAGAACCTCGGCGATTACGCTTGGTATCGCGAAAATAGTAACGATGCCTATCACGCCGTCGGCCAAAAAGCGCCCAATGCTTGGGGATTATTTGACATGCATGGCAACGTTGCCGAGTGGGTGTTGGATGGGTTTGATGCGCAACTCTATGCCGAGCGCGCGCAGCAAGGTGCGCTGCTTGAAAATCCATTACATTGGGCCACTACCGAATACCAACGCGTCGTGCGGGGCGGTAGTTGGGATGATGGCGCGGCGCTGCTGCGCAGTGCGGCACGGCGTGCTTCCACAGAAGATTGGAAGCAAGACGATCCGCAGATGCCACAAAGCATTTGGTATTTGACCAACGCACGTTTTGTTGGCTTCCGCGTGGTGCGGCCGTATGACGAACCTGAAGCCAACGAACAACAACGTTATTGGGAAAGTCAAATTCCTGAGATTGTTGCAATTCAAGAACGTCAGCGGCGTGGCGAACGCTAAAGAATCTCTGTTCTATGATGGTGGTCATGGACCGTCGCCACTTCCTTAAGACTTCTACTTCCGCTTCGCTGGCTGCTTTGATGGTAGGCCGTGGTTTTGCCCAAACCACTCTCGGTCCGCTCTTCGAGAGCGAATCGTTGGCGGGCAACGCGGCCGGCCAGGCGGATTTGCGTATCGGATTGATCGGGTGTGGTGGACGCGGCACGGGTGCTGCCAGCCAAGCTCTCTCCACCGTCGGCGGAGTGCGCCTGGTTGCCATGGGCGATGCTTTTTCGGACCGCTTGGAATCCTCCCTGGTGTCGCTGCAACAGTATCACCCTGATACCGTAGATGTGCCTCCAGAGCGTCGTTTTTGCGGTTTTGATGCTTATCAGCAAGTGATTGCGTGTGATGTTGATGTGCTGGTCATTGCCACTCCGCCGGGCTTTCGCCCGCTTCACTTTGAAGCTGGAGTTGCCGCAGGCAAGCACATCTTTATGGAAAAACCAGTTGCTGTCGACGGTCCCGGCATTCGCCGCGTCTTGGCCGCCGCACAAGTTGCCAAACAAAAACAGTTGAAGGTTGGGGTCGGCCTGCAGCGCCATCACCAGAATTCCTATTTAGAAACGATTCAACGATTACATGCTGGTGAGATTGGACGGATTACTTTGTTGCGCACTTACTGGAACTCGGCAGGTGTGTGGGTGCGGCCGCGCGAACAAGGGCAAACGGAAATGGAATACCAAATGCGCAACTGGTATTACTTCAATTGGTTGTGCGGCGATCACATTGTAGAACAACACATTCATAACCTGGATGTGGGCAACTGGATTATGCAAGGCTACCCAACCGAAGCGCAAGGCCAAGGCGGGCGCTTGTTACGCACCGGCATCGATCACGGCGAGATTTTTGACCATCACATGGTCGAATACACTTATGCCGACGGCACCCGCATGTTGTCGCAATGCCGTCACATGCCGGGTTGCTGGTCCTCGGTGGAAGAACACGCGCATGGCACCGAGGGCACTTGTGATGTGAGTGGTGCGCGCATTCGCCGCCATGATCAAGACAAGTTGCATTGGCGCTTCGAAGGTGATTCCCCGAATGCCTACCAAGTGGAGCACGATGATTTGTTCGCTGCGATCCGCAGTGGCACGTCTTACAACGAAGCGGAATACGGCGCTATGAGCACCATGACGGCCATCCTTGGGCGCATGGCAACCTACTGCGGCAAGGTCGTCAAAATGGAAGATGCGCTAGCTTCCAGTTTGGCGCTCACCCCATCTGCTTATGCCTTTGATGGCACCCCACCTTCGCTACCAGATGCCGACGGCCGCTACCCGATACCAATCCCTGGTGTGACCAAGTCCTATTGATCACTGCACCTGAAAATCGACAATCAAGGGCCGGTGATCCGAGCCTGTTTTCGCCCCTACCTCGCGATTGACAATGCGTACCCCGCTGCTGTACAGGCAGTGATCGATGGGGATTCCAAGGAGGGGAAAATAGGTCGGCCAGGTGGGCTGCAAACCGAAACCACGGCTGGAATCGTGTAATTCCGTTTCCGCAAGTAAGTGGCGGAACGGATAACTCCACGGGGTGGCGTTGAAATCACCCACCACCATGACCGCATGAGGCAAGCTAGCAAGCACTTTTGGTAAAGCGGCCAAGCTGGAGTCGCGCTGCGCCGAGCGGCGCTTGTTCACCGGCGGAATTAAATGTAGCGCGAGTAGGTGGAAAGGGTGGCCCTCATTTTCAAAACTAGCCAGCAGCAAAGGAATCTGGTCCTCGAGCTCGAGAATTTCAAAATCTTGCAGCGGAACTTTGCTGTAAAGCGAGATACCAAAATTATCTTCACGCACTTCAGACTGATGAAATGGGTACGTCGTGCCGTACTGCGCTTGCAATTTTTGATGCCACCAGCTATTCAATTCCAGAAAAATAAGTAAGTCTGGTTGAGCCTCCTCGACGGCCTGAAAAACAGCCTCATTTTCATGGTTACTCGAAAGTAAATTGACCGACATCACCCGCACTGGATTGGCGGCTTTGGTGATGTCAAATGCAGTCTGCACCGGGATATGCGGAAGTCGATTGCGTGGAATGTCATATTGGTAGCGGGATTGGTCATCTCATTAAATCGAAGCTAGCTGGAACGCGCCAGCTATGGGGCGTCATCACCAATGATTTTAATCGCCCAATTCAAACCCCTGTCCACAATCTTCGCCCCGCGATTGAGGTTTGTGGAACCTGCCACTTTCCAGAAAGTTTCCACGGCAACTTGATGCGTGTCATCGAGCAGTACGAGCCTGATCAGAACAATACTCGGACTGTCACGATTCTGAACATGCGCGTCGGCGGCGGCACCGGCCTGAATAAGAATGCGAGTGGCATTCACTCGCATGTGAATAGCGAAACTTCCATTCGTTACTACGCAAGTGATAACAAGCGCGAGAAAATTCTCGAGGTAGAGCAACACCAAGCTGACGGGAGCGTTCACGTTTGGCGTCACAATGACATGCCGATGCCCGAGGATCCTGATCCTGACCACTATCGTGATATGGATTGTGTGGATTGCCATAACCGGCCTACGCATATTTTCTTGCCTCCTGATAAAGCACTGGATCGTCGCTTTGAGGAAGGCCTACTGGATAAATCCGTGCCGTGGCTGCGTGCCATTGGCGAAGAAATCATCCGCGTGAAATACCCCAGCACTGCTGCCGCCATGGAAGGCATCGCAACCCTGCCAACCGTCTATAAAGAGCGTTATCCGCAGTTTTGGCAGGAATTCGGCGCCAGAGTTGAGGCCAGCGTTGCGCCGTTGCAGGATCTTCATAGCCTCTACGTTTACCCTGAGATGAACCTCGAGTGGAATACGTACAATTCTATGATTGGCCACCCAACGGAACATACCGCAGCATGCTTCCGCTGCCACAACGGAGTCATGGAAGATGACCAAGGCGTTGCCATCACTACGGAATGCAATGCATGCCACTTCGTGCTCGCCGATAAAGAACAGGATCCGATGATCCTGCGTATCCTCGAAGATCGCTAAAGCGGCATTCCGAAACTACACGGGTCGATAGTGGATCAACTCTGGATCGGCAGGGTCGATGGTGCGTTTTTCTGCGGCTGATTGATACGCCGCCATTAACAAACGCATCACTTCCACGCCGTCGTGAAAAGTGAGCGAAGGTGCGCAACGCCCTAAGAAAGCATCCACAAAGTGACGGTTCTCGCCCGCGTAACCATAGTGAGCGGGCTCATTCGGAATCAACGGCATTTGCCCCTGCTCAGCGTTTTGCTTCTCCACCAAATCCTCCCCGGCCTGGCCGTGGACTTCTCTAGAGAAAAATACCTTGACGCCCGCATCGGCCATATCGACATCAAGCGAATACTCTGGTCCGAGCAATTGGAAAGTATGGCGCAAGCCGGCACCTACATAACACCACGAAGAGGATGTTTCAGTAAGCAGGATTTGACCGTCTTCGGTGCGCCATTTCACCGTTGCACGAGCGAAATCTTCACTATGATGGGCGGCCCAATCCACTTGGCTCGGAAAGCGTGCGCTCAGCTGTTTCGCATAGGCTGGCTGCGTCCATTTGAGGTTCTCGCAAGTGGCGGAAACTTCCAGCGGCACCAAAGACTCGCGCGCCGCGCCTGGTGCAGTGAGCAGCCAACGCGCCGCTTCGATGCTATGGCACATCATGTCGAGCAACACCCCACCCCCGGCAATCTCTGGCTGCCAAAACCAAGCCGAATGAGGCCCGGCATGTTCCTCCGCCGCGCGCGCCAAGTACGGCCGGCCTGCAATTTCGGCGCCGCGGCGCCATAACACTTCCTTGCTGCGCACCAACGAAGGGGCAAACAACATATCCTCGAGATAGCCTGTGGGCACGCCGATTTCCTCAGCGATGGCTTGTACTTGCAAAGCTTCGGCCAAGGTCCGTGCGAGTGGCTTTTCTAAACAAATGCCGCGCAATGGTGTTTTGCGCCGCCGGTTGCCAGCACGGATTTCCTCCATCACCGAGATCCGCGTATCGTTACGCGCACAAATCCACAAGGCATCAATATCTTCGCAGGCAGCAAGCTCCTCCGTCGAGGCGAAGGCGCGTGCATTAGGACCTACACGGAACTTCTTGGCCACGGCCACCGCTTCTTCGGCCGACGCCATGGAACCACTCGCCACGCCACCTACGCAGCAATCCCGGACTTCTACAAGAGATTGAATGTGGAAGCGTGTGATGAAGCCACCGCCCACAAAGCCGATACAAAGCTGTTTCATGAGTGGTGTGGAGTTGTGGGTTTACGTGGGTAAGCCACGAGCAAGATCAACAGACACACAATAGAGGCCCACATCGGCACGGAAAATAACTTGCGGTAATCGCCAGCAGCCCATTCCGAGACCCAGCCGGCAATCTTCGAACCCACAATGACCCCCACGCCCACGATGACAAGGTTGTAAAGATTCTGTGCACTCGCGCGCACATCAACCGAGGTGTATTCATCCACCAGCATGAAGCAGACGAAAATGAAACAGCCAAAGCATACGCCGTGCAGAGCCACGCCCACGAGCAACGCGGCGCTGGAATCAGCGCAGTATGCGAATAGCGCCATACGCGCGGCATAAGCAATCAAACCCAAACTCAAAATGCCACGTTTAGAAAAACGTTTCATCAGCGTTGGAATGAATCCAATCACCAAGACTTCCGTCATTTGTCCGATAGTCATGAAGCCGCCGCCGCCGACCCCAAAAATGCTCGAGAAAAAAGCGGGCGCCTGCAACTTGTGGTGGAGGAAGGATTCCGTATGCACAAAGTAGAACTGGTGGATACAACTAATCGGCACCGCAAGCAGAAACAACAGGAGTAAGGGCTGGCGTTTGATCTCCCCCAGAGCTTCCAGAGTGGCATTTTTTTGACCTGCTTTGGTTGGTGGAGTGTGAGGTAAGCTCAAGCAGAACACCCCCATCACGGCGCCCAGAATGGCACTGAGGCGGAAGGCGTCGGCCTTGCCAGCGACTTGGGCTAGCAGTAAATCTGGGCCCGCCAAGTCGGCTGGGGAATGTTTCCATCCCAACCAGTGGCCCATGCCGATTCCCACGGCAATCCACCCAAAGGTACCCCACAATCGCACTTTGCCAAAGTCGCGTTCGACGTCGGGCAAGTGATGAAAAGCAAGGGAATTGGTTAACGGCATGGTCGGTGAATAAACCAAACCGTAGAGCAGCGAGAAAATCAAAAAGCCGGGGAAACTTTCAATACTTGCCAGCTGCCAAATCAACGCCGCGCCCACCAAATGGCTGATGGCCAGCATTTTCTCGGTAGCAAACCAGCGGTCTGCCAGCTGCCCAGCCAGGAAAGGGCCGACGATCGCCCCCACCGCTCCTGCTGCAAACATGTAGCCAATTTCATCGCCATTCATGTTGCGGTAGTCACTCAAAAATGACCACAGAAACGGCAACCACGCTCCCCAAATGGCGTACTGCAAGAACATCATCACCGACAGTCGGCTGCGCAAACCTGATGCCAAAGGTGGCGCCCCGCCGTCAACCAAATTGGATGGACTGCTCACTGCGCAAACTCTGTGACACGAATGTTACGGAAACGCACCGGTGAAGTGTCGTCGTGGTTCTGCAAGCCAATGTAACCACGCGCCGAGCGCTCGCCGGTGTAGCGGTTCACGGTGACGCCATTCACTTGCAAAACATATTCCTGACCAATCACAGTGATGCTGTAGTGGTTCCACTCTCCCACCGCTTTCGTTGGAACACTGGTTGGACCTTGAAAGGAGTAAATCGAACCCGTGTTGTGCTGATCCCCGGCTGTATCGCAAATTTGCAACTCATAGCCCTCATTCACCGCAATCCACGGATCATCACCTGGATCAGGGAAACGCACAAAAACCCCAGAGTTGTTGCCAGCATCGACTACTTGCCACTCCAGTTCGAGGCGGAAGTTGACGTAATCCTTGCCCGCGTACCACAACAGCCCCATGCCGCCGGTGGCTTTGATGCTGTCTCCATCCACAACAAAGGCGCCCGGACCAGCCATCCTCCAGCCCTGCTCAAGCGGATCGCCGCCATTCCACAGGATGGTTTCTGCAATGGCTACCGGCGCAGAATCGCTTGGTGTTTCGATGGCACGTACTTCGAGATGGTCGAGCGTGAGCTCGGTGCCCGGAGTGAGCTCCGGGCGAATGAGAATACTGCCCGCTGGGAGTATGGATTCGGTTTCAATGTGGTTCACCAGAATTCCATTTAGCCACACTTTACACGTGGTACTGGCCTCTTGATTGCTGACCTTCACCTGCAACTCAAAAGGGATGCCGGGTTGCAGGAACTGGGTGAGAACCGGCTTGAATCCGTCAATAGAACCCGTTCGCGCACTTCCAGGGCCAGTGTGATTCAGCACCAAATGGATTCCGGGCTGTCCATCAGCCGTGCGCAAATCGATGGCTGCAGAACCGCCATCCGATAGCGTCACACGACCACGCAATTCAAAATCGCTAAGATCTTCATCCACATCGGCTAGAGGCTGCCATGCCGCAGCCCCGCTGTCAGCAAGGGCTTCACCATTCTTGATTAAGCGTACGCGCACATCGCCCAACGCAACCAAACCGGCGCCGGCCTGAAAGCTGAGAGGCCCAACGGCAACCTCTTGGCCGCCATGCGCGCCACCGGTGGTTTCAGCAACTTCGGTGGCTCCAACAACCATGACGCCATCCACCGTAATCTGCTCAAACATCGCATTAGTGATTTTTTTGCCGGTGGCATCAAAGCGTGGTGCATAAAAACGCCCACTCACGGTATGCCATTGCCCCGCACCTCGATAACCCTTGGCGCGCGCGCTTTTGCCGCCGATGATGCCACAACATTCCGCCGGATTATCAATCAGCTGCAGCTCATAACGATCCATTAAGAACAAGCCCGAATCACCGCCTTCCGGTAGCATGAAGTTAAAACGAAAATCGATATCGCCGAATTCCATTTTGGAGCGAAAATCTTTCACGCCAGGCGCACTATTGACCAAAGCGCCATTGCCCGGAGTTTCCAAAAACTGCTGCGGATTGGCCGGATCCAGCGCGGCATCCACCAGTTTCCAGCCACTCTCCTGCCACGCATCAAAAGGATCCTGCCAGGTGAGGGTAAGCCAACCTTCCTCGCTTGCAGCCTTCTGCTGCGGCGGTTCCACTTTCACCGCAACTTGTTTGGTAGTGAGTGGGCCCTCTGGCAACTGATTGATGGTGTAATCAAATTCATCATGCAATAAGCCAGCACCCTCTAACTTGAAACGCACCGCATAGCCCGCTTCCAGTCCAGTGCAGCGCACGACTAAAGTTTTGCCGTCTGCCGACAACACTGCCGACGTCGCCGCAAGAGCGTGTTCGTGCATCAGTGGGGAACCATAATCCCACCACCAGTTGTAGTCGTAGGCACGCACGGAAATCTGCGCAAGCTCCGGTGCTTTCTCGAGCGGCTTTGTGAAGCCTATCTCAAAGCCATCTTGCAATAGATGAATACTTTGGTATTCAAGCGGCACGGCACCCGTCCAACGCAAACGGGAAACACCATTGCCTGGAGCCAAACCTCCCCATCCACGATTGGTGAAGCCGGCAAACAAACTGCCATCAGGGGCGAACTCGACGCGGAAGGCGCTGCCCACATCATGCCGAAACAGCACCGCTGCGCCTTGCAGTTGGCCTTGTACTTCCTCAAAGAGGGTGCGCAAAATCAAACCGTTGGTAAGTTCGGCGACCAACATCTGCTGGGCAAAAGGACCAAACTTGCCTGCGCTAGTATCAGGGACCAGGTTGCCAGTGGAGCGTGACCACTCGTATGGAAGCCACACGGCGGGTGGAGTGCGCGCGACATCGGGAGGCTCGGTGCTGCTCGGCGTACGCGCGCCATATCCGTATTTGCGCGTCCAGCGTTGCGAGGCTGGATGGCCAAAAAACTCGCCGCCTTGCACATGAAAAATGCCGCAGGCTGGCATCCAGTCGCCCTGGTTATCTGTGTAGAACAAGTTGTTCTGTAAATCCATGCCCAAACCTGCTGGGCTGCGTGCACCGCTTGCAAACGGCTTGGTTTTGCCATCAGGCTCCACTTTCAAAATCCAGCCGCGATGTTTGACTTTGCTGATGCCATGCCACCATTCTGGAGACCAGAAACCAACATTGGTACTGATATAGAAATTCCCCTCGGAGTCCATGGGTAAACCGAAGGCAAACTCGTGATAGTTACCACTCATGCCCCAATCTTGGCTCACCGTTTCAATGCGGTCACAAATTT
>CALFOT010000012.1 GCA_937919925.1 uncultured bacterium
GCCAGCAGGAGATGCCAGCAAATCTCTTTCATGAAGTGATTCTAGTACGCAGCGGCCTCAAATACGATAATGCTCCTCATGTCGCACATTCCACGAACTGCTGTGATTACTGGTGCCGGCAGCGGCCTCGGTCGCGCAACCGCACTGCGTTTTGCCGCGGAGGGTTGCCGGCTGCTTTTGATTGGGCGCCGCGAACGACCGCTGCTCGAAACAGTCACGCTAATTGAACGCGAGAGTTTGAACGGCCAACGCTGCAGCATCGCGGCCGTGGATGTTGCCGCAGTGGGCGCGATGGAAGAGGCCATCGATAACTTCGCTGCTACTTATGAGGTAATTGATGCCGTCATCGCCAATGCAGGAGTCAACCCGCAGCGCGCCATTGCCCACGAAACAGAGGATGAGCATTGGGATGAAACGCTGCGCGTGAACCTGACTGGCATGCACCGCACGGTGACGGCCGCGCTGCCTTATATGATGGAGCAAGAATCGGGCGCGATTGTCACGCTCGGCTCGATTGCTGGGCAAGGTGCTATGGCCGCGCGCGCCGCTTATGGGCCTTCCAAAGCTGGCGTCATCCAATACACGCGCAATCTTGCTGTGGATTACGCCAAATACAACATTCGCGCCAACTGCGTGTGCCCCGGTTTTGTGATCACCGATATTTGCCGCGCATGGGTGGAGGGTCTTAGCAAAAGCGAGCGCCAGGCCATTGAGGACAAACATCCGCTAGGGCTCGGCCAACCGGCAGATATTGCCAACGCCGCGTGGTTTTTATGTGGGCCGGATTCGCGCTGGATTACCGGAGTCGATCTTTCGGTAGACGGCGGTTACCAAGCCTAACTTTTCCCACGTCGCTACAATCTCGCCCATGACTAGTATCGAACGTATCCTCGAAGTGGCACGGGAAGCGGGCCGTCAGGCCGCACTGATTTGTCGCGCCGTCCATGCCGAGATTCCTGCATCGATGGACAAGAGCGATAAATCGCCCGTGACCATCGCGGATTATGGTTCGCAGGCGGTCATTTTGCGGCAAATTCAGGCCGCATTCCCGGATCACGGCGTGATTTCAGAGGAAGGCAGTGAGCATTTGCGCGAAAGCGCCGGGGAAGCTGGTGCTGCAAAAATCGTGGAGTTGGTTTCGAACGTGATTGGAGCCGGCGTCGATTTTGATCAGGTTTGTAGCTGGATTGATCACGCCGGTGTGGAGGGCGCGGAATACACTTGGGCGATTGATCCAATCGATGGCACCAAGGGATTTTTACGCCGTCAGCAATATGCAATCGCGATTGGATTGTTGCGCAATGGTGTGCCTTTCGCCGGCGTGATGGTGTGCCCAAACCTACCGGTAGACTTAAACAAGCCGGAAGGGCAAGTTGGCGTGATGTTCGCCGCTGCCAAAGGGCATGGCACCGTAAGTGTGCCGATTGATGGTGGCGAAGAAGCGCGGATTTCCGTCAGCACCTCTGAAAATCCAGCCGATTGGCGCGTGCTGGGCAGCGTGGAATCCGCGCACGGCGATCCCACGCTGGTTGTTTCCATGATGGAAACCATCGGTGTGGGCGGCGGCTTTGTGCGTTACGATTCGCAAGCGAAATACGGCGTCGTTGCCAACGGCAACGCTGAAATCTACCTGCGCCCCCGTTCCAAGCCGGATTATCGCGAATGTATTTGGGATCACGCGGCCGGTGTGATTGTTTGTGAAGAAGCCGGCGGTCGCGTCACCGATGTCGACGGCAAACCATTGGATTTCACGCTCGGCGCCAAGTTGTTTGAGAACCGTGGTGTTTTGGCAACTTGCGGCGGAGTGGTTCACGACCTAGTGGTGGCGGGTCTTGCCGCGGCGGAAGCGCAGATTTAGACCTCTTTGCAAGTTCTATTTACAGCGCGATGGACACTACTTTTGGAACCCTAAGTTTTGTCCTCTAATTTGCGTGCATTGTGCCAAAATATGCGCCATGGAACCGTTGACTACCCGCAAAGATGCTCTGGATTACCACGCCAAAGGGCGGCCTGGCAAGATTGAAGTAATCCCCAGCAAACCATGCTTAACGCAAATTGACCTCTCACTGGCCTACTCGCCTGGGGTTGCCGAGCCCTGCCGCGAAATCGCCGCCGACCGCGATAAAGTTTTTATGTACACCGCCAAGGGCAACTTGGTTGCAGTGGTTTCGGATGGTTCTGCCGTTTTAGGCCTTGGCAATCTTGGCCCCGATGCCGCCAAGCCAGTGATGGAAGGCAAGGCGGTTTTGTTCAAGCGCTTCGCCGATATCGATGTTTTTGACATTGAACTCGGTACTCAAGATGTGGATGAAATTGTTGCCGCCGTCAAAGCGATTGCGCCAACGGTTAGCGGCATCAACCTCGAAGATATTTCGGCCCCACGTTGCTTTGAAATTGAGCGCCGCCTGAAACTCGAGTTGAATATCCCAGTTTTCCATGATGACCAACATGGCACCGCAATCATCAGTGCCGCCGCAGTCATTAACGGCTTGGCGCTGGCCGGCAAGAAAATGAACGATGCGAAATTTGTGGTCAACGGCGCTGGCGCCTCCGCAATTGCTTGCACCAATTTGGCGATGGAACTTGGCATCAATCCTGATAATGTCACGATGTGTGATAGCAAAGGCGTGATTCACGCCGGTCGCACCGATCTCAATGAATTCAAGCAGGCCTACGCCCGCGAAACTGAAGCACGCTCACTAGCCGACGCGCTGATTGGTGCAGACGTACTACTTGGTTTATCAACCGGCAATGTTGTTTCGCCAGAGATGCTGCTGTCGATGGCCGCGAGCCCAATCGTTTTGGCGATGGCAAACCCCGATCCGGAAATCGCATACGATCTCGCAATGGCCACGCGCAGCGATGTCATCATGGCAACTGGCCGCTCGGATTATCCAAACCAAGTGAACAACGTGCTTGGCTTCCCTTACATCTTCCGCGGCGCCCTTGATGTGCGCGCCACGGATATCAACAAAGAGATGATTCACGCGGCCACCTTTGCGCTGGCTGAGCTAGCCAAGGAACCAGTGCCCGATGTCGTCGCGGCCGCTTACGGTCTTGAGAAGCTCGAGTACGGCCGGGAATACATCATTCCAAAGCCTTTTGATACGCGCGTGATTCGCCGGGTTGCCGCCGCTGTTGCCCAGGCCGCCATGGATTCTGGTGTGGCTAAATTGCACATCGATATGGATGCCTACGTACGCCAACTCGGCGAGCGTCTTGGTGAGGAGCGCGACTTAATGCGCAAGGTGGTGTCGCGCGCGCGCCGCACCAACAACCGCATCGTTTATCCGGAAGGCACTTCCGAACGGATCATGATTGCGGCCGCAGCCGTAGTGCAAGAGAACATTGCCAAACCCATTCTGCTTGGCGATGAAGCTACGATTCGCGAACGCGCAAAAGAAGTAAAAGTTTGCCTGGATGGCGTGGAGATTATCGATCCAAGCTTGTCTCCTTTCATCGAGGCGTACACCCAAGAGCTCATGCTGTTGCGCAAACACCGCCCCATCACCGAAGCGCGCGCGCGCGCGCGCGTATTGGATCCAATGTGGTTTGCGCCAATGATGCTGCGCATGGGCCATGCTGATGGCATGGTCAGTGGCGTTACCCGCCAAGTGCGTAAATCCATGCCGCCCATTTTGAAAGTGGTGCCACTGCGCAAGGGAGTCCGGCTTGCTTGCGGCATGACAATCGTATTCTCGAAATTGGGTACTCTTTTTCTCACCGATACTTCCGTCAACATTTCTCCCGACGAAAAAGATCTTGCGGAAATTGCTTTGCTGGCTGCAGAAGAAGTGGCCGCTTTCGGCTTTGAACCAGTGGTTGCTATGCTTAGCTTCTCAACCTTGGGCGGCACCCCGCACCCCACAACCGATAAGATTCGGCGCGCCGTGCAACTGGTGCGCGATGAAGCACCGGAACTCATCATCGATGGTGAAATGAGGGTCGATGCGGCACTGAATCCTAGTGTTCAAGCGCGTTACCCTAATTGCCGCCTACAGGGCAAGCGTGCCAATATTTTAGTGTTCCCGGATCTCAACTCGGCGAACATCGGTTTTAATCTCGTGAGTATGTTGGCTGATGCGCAAGTTGTCGGCCCAATGATGCTCGGGCTCGAAAAACCAGCTTACACACTGCAGCCTCACTCTTGCGGTGTCACCGACGTCGTTCATTTGACGGCCCTAGCGTCCATGAATAATACCCCAAAACCTTTGCTTACGCATGTCTAGTAGTCTCGTCCTACTGCTCACTCCTGAGCAGGATCCAGAAAAACTCAGCCCCGAAGAACTCCTGCAACTCGCGAGCGAGGGCTTGGAGTGTTCCGTGGAGGATCTGGAGGGGGTACGCATCACGCGCATCAGTTTCGACGCGCGCGAACGCCACATGCTGTGGAATGTGGTGATCGAAATATGGCACTCTGGTGAGGAAATGCCACCCCTCAAAAAAATCGAGGTGCCGCATTACGCCGCTCCCGCCGCAGATGCCAAGCATGTGATTGTGGTTGGCAGCGGCCCTGCCGGTTTGTTCTGTGCCTTGGAATTAATTTCCAAGGGCGTGCGTGTGACCGTTTGCGAACGCGGCAAAGAAGTGCAAGATCGACGCAAAGATATCGCCGATCTGAACCGCGGTTTAGATACCAATCCGGAGAGCAACTATGCCTTCGGTGAAGGCGGCGCTGGCACGTTCAGCGATGGCAAGCTTTACACCCGCAGCAGCAAACGCGGCAACATTCAAAACGTCATGGAAACGCTAGTTGCTCATGGAGCACCCGAGCGCATCTTGATTGCTTGGCGGCCGCACATCGGCAGTAACATGCTACCGCGCGTCGTAACTTCCATATGCGATACGATTAGGGAAGCCGGTTGCAAAATTCTTTTTGGTGCACGCGTTGCCGAATTGCTCACCGATGACAACGCTGCAATACGTGGCGTCAAACTCGCTGACGGCACCGAACTGCACGCCGATGCCGTGGTTCTTGCCGCCGGCCACAGCGCTTTGGATTCCCTGCAAATGGCTCAAGCCGCTGGCGCCAAACTCGAGGCCAAAGGTTTCGCCATGGGCGTGCGCGTGGAACATCCGCAAGATTGGTTGGACAACATCCAGTACCGCGGCATGCGGGGTGAACATGATTTGCCGCCGTCGTTCTACGAGCTCTCGGTGCAAATCAATGAGCGCGGCGTGTTCAGTTTTTGCATGTGCCCGGGCGGTTGGATTGTGCCTTCGCAAACAACTCCCGCCACGCTGGTCGTCAACGGTATGTCGATGGCAAAGCGCGATTCCCCTTACGCTAACAGCGGCTTGGTGGTTTCGATTGAGCCGAAAGATTGGTGCGGCAAACGCGGTTGGCGTTGGGGCTGGCCAGACTTGCTCATACGCGCGGCCGCCATTAGCGATCACCCGCTTTTGCATGAAGTCATCGCTGACCCTCGCGGCGGCGAACCCTTTCCAGTGGCGGAAGGGCGCTTGCCGATTCACCCGGAGATTGATCCACTCTTTGGTGTGCGTTTACAGCTGGCTATGGAAGTCGTCGCCGCCGACGCCGGCAAAGGCGAAGGACGTGCTCCTTCACAGCGCTGCGATTTGTTCGCCGATGCGGCGGAAGAAGCCGGGGAAGCACTACCTACTTCTTACTTGCCGGGGTTAACCCCAACCAACTTGCACGCGCTTTTGCCGCGCGGCATTGCCACCCGTATTCGCGAGGCGCTGGGGGAGTTCGAGCAACATCTTCCCGGGTTTGCGGGCTCGGGCGGTCAGCTAATCGGTGTGGAAACGCGCACCTCATCCCCGGTACGCATTGAGCGCGACAAAGAAACCCTGCAAAGCCCCACCGTCGCCGGCCTCTACCCCTGTGGAGAAGGTGCTGGTTTTGCGGGCGGCATTGTGTCCGCGGCCATGGACGGAATCCGCGTCGCCACGGCATTTTGGGCCTTGGAGTAGTTGCGCGCGGGATTACTTGAGGTACTCCCGCGTGTGGTTTTAGGCTGAGGGCTCAATAGAAGGGCCCTAGACGGCCGATAGGGGTGCAATGCCACCTTATTCCACCCCCACTCCTATTCCCCAAGAGCTCGCATTTTCTCGCGAGGTTGAAATATGTGATGGCGTGGAACGCATCACCTACCGTGCCGGTAAGCGCCAACACAACCGCTCCTTGTTGTTTGTGCACGGTATGTGGCACGGGGCATGGTGCTGGGAGCAATGGCAGGAACTATTCGCGATTTGGGGCTGGGACAGCGTTTCCTTCAGCCTCCCGGGCCACGCGGGCTCAAAAGTACAGCGACCCATTCGCTGGTGCACGCTCGGCTATTACACCGAATTTTTAATCCGCGAGATCAATCGCTTTGATCAAAAACCCGTCCTGGTAGGCCACAGTTTGGGTACTGCACTCACGCAGCGTTACTTGAAAGAGGTGGGCGAACTTCCCGCCGCGGTGATGCTCGCGCCATGGCTTGCGCACAGCATGCTCGGTTTGGTTGGCCGCTATTTCCGCCACGACTTCCTGGGTGGTTTGGCAGGTTGTTTGGGCCTGATTGCCACCCCAGCCATCCGCACTCCAAAGCATGCCGCCAATATTTTCCTATCTAAAAATTCCACCTGTTCGGCAAACGAATTGCATGCCAAACTCGGCCCCGAATCCATCTTGTTGCCCCTGCAACACTGTCGCCTTTTTTGGAAACCTCCAGTCCACAGCAAAACGCCTATGCTGTGGATGACGGCTGGGAAAGATAAATTAATTCCCGCCGACGAATCGCAACAATCGGCACGCGATTACGGCGCGAAATTTGTGCTGTGTGCCGACGCCAGCCACAACATCATGATGGAATCGGATCAAGCGCTCATCGCAGCGCAGATTCACGATTGGTTAGTCAACGAGCTGGCGGGCTCTACGGTCGCGACCAAGGCGGCGCTGGAGCATGAAACTCCTGTCGCTGCGAAAGTGTTGGATGTGGAAACGCAAGGCTCGCCGCGTGCAGGCCGATCGAACGGTCTGACAGGGGCTGATCGGCGCCGTATTTCAGGTCTCCCAACAAGACCAAGCCTGCCTTGGCACAGGCCACCCGTAGTTGGTGTGGGCGCCCTGTAAGCGGCTGCAATTCCAACAAGGTGCCCTTGGGGTCTTCCGCAAGGATTCTCCATTTCGTGATCGCGAGCTTCGCTTTTTCGGATTTACCGACGAGCACCAAATTGCGCTTACTATCTTTTGTCAGCCACATGCGCCACTCGCCGGAACGCGGAGCACCGGCGGGCAAATGGCCTTTGCTGCGCGCGATATATTTTTTCTCCACAGCATTTTCTCTCCATGACGCCGATAATCGCGATGCTCCTTTAGAGGTGCGTGCAAACACCACCACGCCTGAAACCGGGCGATCGAGCCTGTGAACGACCCCTAAAAAGACTTCGCCGGGTTTGTTATATTCGTGTTTGAGCCACGCCTTGGCTTGGTCAAACAGAGATTCATCGCCACTGATATCGGGAACCACCGGCACGCAAGCTGGTTTATGGACCACCAAAATATGGTTATCCACGTGCAGAACTTCAAGAACCATAATTTACAGACGCTGCCAACGGGAACAAAAGCCACAGGGCAACCGCCGCGAGCCGTCGCCTTCTGGAATCCATAATTCGCCGCTTTCCACCGCGCCGCCACTGAATTCATTCAACATATTCTCGAAGGCGAGCGGCGAAAAACCAATCGCGTAAGTGGATAGCACCAGAAAGCTACCTGGGTCTGGCTCTAACAAGGCATGACATCCTTCGAGCAAGCGCCCAATGCTATCTTGGAACTGCCACTTTTCGCCTTTCGGGCCACGCCCATAATGCGGTGGATCCAACAAAATTCCATGGTAACGATTGCCGCGACGCACTTCGCGTTCGACGAATTTTAAGGCATCATCGAGCAACCAACGGATGCCATCTTGAGGCGCGTGACTTGCATGCGCATTCCCGGTTGCCCAATCGAGTGCTGCTTTCGAAGCATCCACATGCGTGACAAACCAACCCGCTTGCGCAGCCAAAATGGAGGCGGCACCGGTATAGCCAAACAAGTTCAGCAAGTTGGGGCGCTCGACGCCCAGCTGCAAACGCCGCTCATCTACCCAGGCCCAATTGCTCGCTTGTTCCGGGAAAAGACCTACATGCTTAAAGGGTGTGGGGTGAATGCGAAAACTTGCCCCTTCCACTTCCATCTGCCA
>CALFOT010000013.1 GCA_937919925.1 uncultured bacterium
CAATCGGGCCTACTTCCAAGCTATTTTGCAGCAACACCGACGCAAAATCGGCGCCACGCAGTTCCTTTTCGACCTGGGTTTTCCAAGTGTCAAAATCAATCCTGGCAAGCGGAATGGGAGTGGGTTTAGCTGCGGAATCCATGAGGGAGAGGCGGCGAAAGCAGGCGCTGATTCTAACCGCGCCGCGCAATTACCCTGAGTTGGATTCTTGAGGCGGTGAAATCAAACAAAGCAGGCAAATCATCAAGAAAAACCCTGTTGTGGCCGAAAAACCCTTGAGCCCCCATTTTTGCGGGCCTCAAGCCGCCTACACCTGTGATTGCCTTCTTCAAGGACTTGCTGCACCCCCCGCTCACTGCTCGGGGCGCATACACCATCGGTCTAACCAAATACCGCGTGGTGACTGGCATGGCTATTGCCATGATCGGCGTGGCGATGTTTTACATCGTGCTGGATATCCGCGACGATGGATTCAGCGCCTTCTCGGCAGCCATGACCGGTGTTATTGGCCTGGCGATTTGTGTGCAAGCCATGCTACGCCACGGGCGCCCGGTCGAAGTGATTGGCCAAGTGACCACCATCGGTCTGTTTTTGGCTGCGACTTTTGTGACTTTACATACTGGCGGTTCCGAAGCTGCTTCCATCGGTTGGTATACGATGCTGCCGTTGAGCGCCGCATTGTTATGCGGTTATCGTGCCGGCATGGCGTGGGCCGTAGTGAGCCTCACTTCTTTGCTGATTTTTGGGCAGCTCGCGAACTTGGGCATCGCGATTCCCGACGCACTGCCGCAACGCAGTCGCAATATTTACCACCTGTTTGAGAATCTTCTCCTACTCGCTGGTGTGGCTTACCTGCTCACTGGATTTATTGCCGAGCACCGACGCGCGCAAGATGAGCTGGAAAAAACCAAGCGTTTGCTACAAGAAGAGCGCGAAGCACGCGGCAAGTCGGATTTGCGCGTCAACCAGACTCTGCAGATTCAGAATCAAATTCTTGCCAAAGTGGGCAGCGAAATGCGCACCCCTCTCAATGGCATCAAAGGGATGACCCAGATGCTCAACGGCACCAAACTGGACCAAGTGCAGAAGGATTACGCTGGAGCCATCCAATCTTCGGGCCGCGCACTCCTGGAGCTGTTGGAGGACGTGCTCGATTTCTCGCGCATTGAATCTGGCGAACTCGAATTGGATCATAAGCCCTTCGACTTAGAAGTGGCCGTCGCTGGCGTTGCGAAGCATTTGTCATCCAGTGCGGAAACGCTCAATTTGGAAGTGCTCC
>CALFOT010000014.1 GCA_937919925.1 uncultured bacterium
ACAAAGTTGAAGGAAGTTTTCTGCTGTTAGGAGCCTGAGTGAGCCGCTGGAAGCTTACAAGTAACGTAACCAGATGTAGCCCGCGGCAATCGCAACAGACATAATCATCATTGGGAATGCCGTTTTGAGGAAGGTCATGAAGCGAATCGGGTGTCCCGCGCGCTCGGCGAACCCAGCCACAATCAGGTTGGCGCTGGCACCAATCAGGCTGCCATTGCCACCTAGACAGGCGCCCAGCGATAACGACCACCAAACCGCGTGTTCTTGTGTGTGGGACAAATCGATGCCACTTTCCTTCAGTTGCTCAAAGGTTTCTTTGAGGGTTGGAATCATCGTGGCCACAAACGGAATGTTATCGACCACGGCGCTTGCCAAAGCGGAGATCCACAGCACCGCCATCGTTAAGATTTGCGTGACACTTTGGGAATCGGTGGCGCCTTCAGTGAGCGCGAGCACCTGGCCAGCGAGTAGTTTTAATCCACCCGCGCTCTCCAGTGCGCCCACAATCACAAACAAGCCGACGAAGAAAAATATGGTGACCCATTCGACTTCACCTGCGGTGTGGTGCACACTTTTATCTTGATCCTCGGCGTTGTTTTTTAAGTTATCTAACAACAGCAGCAAGGCGGCCCCGGTCATGGCAACCGTAGCGGGTTCCAATCCAAGCGGGTGCCCGGCAATGAAACCTACCAGCACAAGCGATAGCACGAACAGCGATTTCTTCAGCAACAAAGGGTCCTTGATTGCATCCGCTTCATGAAAGCGCATCACGCGTTCTCGATCGCTGGCGGAGGCCTTCAAGCGGCGTCCCCATACCAGCCAAATCGGGCCAAAAGTAGCGAGGCCAATCAGTGGAATGATGGGGGCAACATGGATCAGGAAATCGTTGAAATTGATACTGTCCACCAACGAGCCAATGAGGATGTTGGGGGGGTCACCAATCAACGTGGCAGTACCGCCAATGTTCGAGAAGAGAATTTCCGCGAACAGGAACGGGTAGGGCTTGATGTTGAGCTCTTCTGTGATCAGCAAAGTGACCGGCGCAATCAACAAAACCGTAGTGACGTTATCAAGGAACGCCGATAACACTGCGGTCACAATCGACAACATCACCAAAATGCCCCACGGGCTAGCCTTGACCTTCTTCGCCGACCAAATGGCTAAATACTGGAATACACCACTGCGGCGCGTGATGGCAACAATCATCATCATGCCGCAAAGCAATCCGAGTGTGTTCCAATCGATTGCGGCAATGGCTTCGCGTTGATCTAACACGCCAAGCAAAATCATCAAGCCGCCGCCGAGTAAGGCCACCATCGCGCGGTTGTACTTTTCCGACATGATGATGGCGTAGGTCAGCACAAAAACCGTGGCGGATGCCCACAGTGGGTTCATGCCAAAAAGAACCTCAGGCTCACCACTTTGGCCTACGGCCCCCGCTCCATGCTGGAGTAGCTGTGAGAGTAAATTCATGGTTTATTGACCGTCAGAGAGGTGGTCTAGGGCGTCCCAGTAGCTAATGATGCCAACTAAAACTTGAGTTTGAGGATCCACAACGGCGATATTGTCTTGCGTTTTTGCAAGATACATGAGGGCGCGAGTAAGCGAATCTGTGGGCTTGAGTACGGGCATCTTGGGCGAAAAATGCTTGAGTACGGGATCCTTCCAAACCCTGGCCAGACGTCGACGCATGTCATCCATGTTGTCATCCATGAAGGGGATATCCGTCATCCACCCTTCGCGGGCAATTTTGACTGCTTGCGGCACTGATAACTCCAAAACGGAGTGGACGCCAAATTGCCCAAGCAGATGGCCCTGGGCATTCACGACCGGGATGGAGCGGAAGTGGTGCTGAATTAGCAGGGTGATGGTTTCACCGACCGGAGTCTCTGGAGACACGGTGGTGAGTTTGGTTCTCATGATGGAAGAGCAAGTCATTCGGTTAGCCTCAAGCGCGGGCGAATCATAAATGATTACCAACAAGTCTGCAATAGAAGAAGCCCGAACCGAATTTCTTTTGGGAGTCGATTCCATCATCGACCAGAGCACTTTTTAAGCACACTATTGCTTCCTTTTTGCTTTTGGGGGCGACCGCGGCATAATCCCTTGGTGAACAACGATTCGCAGACAGGAGGGGAGGGTCGTCATGCTATGCGCGGAGCCTTGCTGACGTCGTTTTGGACTTTGTTTTCGCGAATTCTGGGGTTTGTACGCGATGCCTATATGGCCTCTATTTTTGGGATGAGTGCCGCGCAGGGCGCCTTTAACCTCGCTTGGACTTTCCCGAACATGTTCCGCCGGCTATTTGGCGAAGGTGCCGTGTCCGCCGCGGTGCAGCCAGCATTGGCGCGGGCTGAAGCCGAAGAGGGCGAGGCGGCAGCCAGAAAGTTGTATGCCGGTTGTATGGGTTTTTTACTCTTGGTTTTAGTCGGGCTCACTCTGGTGGGGGAAGCCATCCTTTGGATTTGGCGCTCTTCTCTCGAGCCCAGCTTGGAACACTTCGAAACGCGACGCACTTTGTGGTTCGCCGCTTTCCTGCTGCCCTACCTTATTCCGATTTGTATGTGCGCTTTGGCGGGAGCACCGCAGAACCTTAAACGTCGCTTTCTTTTCACCGCGTTGGCGCCGATTTTACTGAACGTGGTATGGATTGGCGGGTTGTGGTTCAACAACCGCGCTACCGACGTCGTGGGCGACCAACTTAGTTGGTTGTGGATCTGGATTCTGCTTGGCGGCATCTTGCAATGGGCCGTGCAAATGCCCGGGGTGTTCGGGGTGGGGTGGCCGCTACTGCCTCATTTCGGCAAATTGAGTAAACGTTTACGCCAGGCATTACGCTCTTTTGCTCCAGCACTGATTGGTTTGGCGGCCCTCCAGGTAAGTTTGGCTGTGGATCAGATTTTGATCCGCATGTTGGTTGGCCCAGATGCCAATAATTATTCCCATTACGCCAACCGGATGTTGCATTTGCCTTTGGCGTTAGTGGGCATCGCAGCGATGACCGGTGCTATGCCCATGTTCTCGCGCTTGGCAGCCGCGCGCAAAATGGAGGAAATGTCGGTGGCCCTGCGCCGTGGTTGCGAAAGTTGTTTATTGCTGATGGGCGCTGCTGGCGTTGGCTTAGCGGTGGTTGCCCACCCCACGCTCACGCTGTTGTTCGAGCATGGCACCATGACTCCGGATAAAATTGATCGCCTCACACCGACCTTACTTGCCTACCTGTGGATTCTGCCGGTGGCAGGCGTCAGCGGCATGGTGATCCGCGCGCATCAAAGCCTCGGGTCTTATCGCATTCCGGCAGTTGCTGCTGTTGCGGTGATTCCGCTCAACTTGATCTTGGATTGGATCCTACTTCCGCACTACGGGGTGCCGGCAGCTGGTTGGGCAACCGCCATCGCATTGAGTATCCAAACCATCATTCTGCTTGCCACCTTATCTCACGTTGGTTTGCGCATCCCGATTACGCTTGCGGCCCTTCCAAGCCTGTGTGTTCCTGCAGGTTGCGCTGGTCTCTGCGCTTGGCTTTCTGTGCACTACGGCCCCAATCCTTATTCCGTGATTGGTTTGAGTATCGCCATTGTCGTTGGCGGCTGCGGCGGAGCTTGCGGCGCCTGGATTTTCCGCCGCCAAGACTTTCGCGATTTATTGCGCGCGTTGCGTTCTTGACTTGGTGAACGGATTGCGGCAGGTTCGCTACTATCTATGCACTGGGGGACGGCTTCTACGCTCAAGTCTCAGCTCTACTCATTGAATCATCATGGAAATCACTTTTTTAGGTGCGGCCCGCCAAGTCACCGGATCGTGTTATTTATTCGAGACCGCCACCGCGCGCTTTCTTGTGGAGTGCGGCATGTTCCAGGGCGGGCACGAAGCGCCAGCGCATAATCACGCACCATTCGCTTTTGATCCAAGCAAGCTCGATTTTGTGTTGCTTACCCATGCACACATCGACCACAGCGGGTTGCTGCCCAAACTAACCGCCGCAGGCTACACCGGTTTGATTTACGCCACTGAAGCTACCGTGGACTTACTCGGCGTGATGCTGCCCGATAGTGCGCATATTCAAGAATCGGAAGCCGAACGCGCGCAACGTTACCGATCTCGTCGGCGCTCGCAGTCTTCCCGCGAGACTGTGACGCCGCTGTACACCACCGTCGATGCTGAAAACTGTTTGCTACAACTGCGCCCAACTCGCTACGACGAAGATTACTCGCCGCACGCAGATGTGCGTTGCCGTTTTCGCGAGGCGGGTCATATTTTAGGTTCGGCAATCCTCGAAATTTGGATTACGGAAAATGGCAAGACCACCAAAGTGGTGATGTCTGGAGATTTGGGGGAGCTCCAGCGGCCCATTCTGCGCGATCCAACACGCATTGAAGACGCTGACATACTCTTCATCGAATCCACTTATGGCAATCGCGAGCACAAAGAACTTACCCCGACATTGGAAGAGCTGGTGGATGTTGTGGATACCACGCTGAATGTCAAGGGGGGCAACGTCATCGTGCCAGCCTTCGCAGTTGGGCGTACGCAGGAATTGTTGTACCACTTATACGATTTAACCCGCCAAGGGCGGTTGCGCCATCTCAACGTGTACGTAGATTCGCCGATGGCCACCGCGGCAACGCGCGTTACCGCCCAACACCTGGAGCTATTTGATGCAGAGAGTCGGCGTCTGGCTGATTGGCTCGCTGCCGGCCGTGGTTTGCCTACGGTAACGTTTACGGCGAGCGCGGAAGAATCGATGGCCTTGAATCACATTCGCTCTGGTGCCATCATCATTTCGGCAAGTGGTATGTGCACTGCCGGCCGCATCAAGCATCACTTGCGTCACAATCTTGGTCGCGCAGAAAATAGTGTGCTTATTACCGGCTATCAGGCTCAGGGTACGCTTGGTCGGCAGCTGGTGGACGGCGCCGAGCGGGTGAAAATTTTCGGCAAGGAAATCGAGGTGCGCGCTTCCGTTCATACCTTAGGCGGGTTTTCGGCGCACGCTGGACAAGCTGGCTTGCTCGCTTGGGCGGCAGGATTTCAGCAAGCGCCGCGCCAAACTTTCGTCGTGCATGGCGAAGAAACGGCGGCGCTCACTTTGGCCGAAAAGCTGCGCGCCGAGCGTGGTTGGGCGGTAACCGTACCGCTGCCGGGCGCAACGGTGACAGTGTGAGTGTGAGTGTGAGTTTGCGGGCCACTGCGCGACTTATGGTGCCGCGGCCTGCGTCACGTTTTACACGACCGGCACTGCTTCTTGAATCGCGTAGAAAGATTGCACACTGGCAACTTCTGCATTGCCAGCCTTGAGCGCTTGAATGCCTTCGATTGCAGCCATCGCGGCCGACATGGTCGTTAGGCAGGGGATTCCAACTTGATAGGCATCGGAACGAATCATGCCGTCATCATGGCGGGTAACTTTTCCGTGTGGGGTATTGATGATCAGCACCACCTCGCGGCTCTTAATCAAATCGACCACATGCGGGCGGCCCTCATGCACTTTGTTAATCCGCGTGACCGGAATGCCGTGGCGCTTCAAAACTTGATGCGTGCCTCCGGTGGCGACGAGTTCAAAGCCGAGCTCATGGAGGGTGCGCGCAATCATCACAATATTACGCTTATCAGCATCTTTCACCGAGAGAAAGACTTTGCCTTCGGTGGGCAGTTTGCGGCCCGCAGCATCCGAGGCTTTTGCAAACGCCATTCCAAAAGAGGCATCAATGCCCATCACTTCGCCGGTGGAGCGCATTTCCGGGCCTAAGTCGGCGCGTGCACCGGCAAATTTTGCGAATGGGAAAGCCGGGGCTTTCACCGCGATGTGGTGCTCGGGCACGATTTCGCGCACACCCATATCCGCAAGTTTGCGTCCGGCCATGATTTGCGTGGCATAACGTGCGAGGGGTACTCCAGTCGCTTTCGCGACAAAGGGCACGGTGCGGGAGGCGCGCGGGTTGACCTCGAGCACATAAACAATTTCACCGCGCACAGCGAACTGCACATTCATCAAACCAATCACACCGATCTCCAATGCCATCGCTTTGGTGGCCGTGCGGATTTCATTGACGATCGTATCGGACAAGGTGATTGGAGGAATCACACAGGTGGAATCACCCGAGTGAATGCCAGCTTCTTCAATGTGTTCCATCACGGCACCAATCACCACGTCGGTGCCATCACAGAGACAATCGACATCCACTTCGACTGCATCTTCTAAGAAGCGATCAATCAACACGGGGCGATCTGGCGACGCCATCACCGCTTCTTTCATGTAGCGCTCTAAATCGCGCGCGTCATAAACGATTTCCATGGCGCGACCGCCAAGTACATAACTAGGGCGCATCAACACTGGATAGCCAATTCGTTCCGCAATCACCGTGGCTTCGGCCGGACTTGTGGCAATGCCATTGGGTGGCTGGCGCAAACCAAGTAAATCGAGCATTTCGGAGAACCGCCCACGGTCTTCGGCGCGGTCAATCGATTCGACCGAAGTTCCGAATATCGGCACCCCGGCTTTGTACAGACCTTCCGCAAGGTTCAATGGGGTTTGACCGCCAAGCTGCACAATCACGCCGTCGGGTTTTTCGCGCTCGCAAATCGACAGCACATCTTCGTGGGTGAGTGGCTCGAAGTACAGACGATCGGAGATATCGAAATCGGTAGAAACCGTTTCTGGGTTTGAGTTCACCATGATGGCCTCATAACCCATTTCGCGTAGCGCCAGCGACGCATGGACGCAGCAGTAATCAAACTCGATGCCCTGGCCGATGCGATTTGGGCCGCCGCCGAGAATGATGACCTTCTTGCGGTCCCGGGTGACTGGGACTTCTTCCGAACTGTAATCGTAGGTCGAGTAAAGGTAGGGGGTGGCCGCCTCAAACTCCGCGGCACAAGTATCCACCAAGCGGTAACCCGGGCGCACATCAAAGGCCTCGCGCATTTTGCGCACTTGCGCTTCCGGAATCTCAAAAGCTTCGGCTAAACGGGCATCCGAGAAACCGCGCTTTTTCCATTCGAGCATTTGCGCGGCCGTAACATCCGCTGCGTGGATTGATTCCAGTTCATAATCAGTCAGCGCAATTTGGCGCAGAAAAGTTAAAAACCACGGATCAATTCCGGATAAGCGGTAGACCTGTTCTACCGAATAATCTGATTGGAAGGCATCATATAAAGCGAACAGCCGGCCTGGTGCCGGGCGCGCAATCTTGGCCGGTAACTCTTCCGCAGCGAACTCGCGTTTCTTGCCGGAAAAGCCGTTGCGGCCGATTTCAAGGCCGCGCAAGGCCTTTTGGAAAGCCTCTTCAAAGGTGCGCCCAATCGCCATCGTTTCGCCGACGGACTTCATTTGGGTGCCAAGTGTGGTATCGGCAAGTGGGAACTTTTCGAAGGCAAAACGTGGCATTTTGACCACCACGTAATCAAGACTCGGCTCAAAACATGCCGGTGTGACTTTGGTGATGTCATTTTGGATTTCATCGAGGGTGTAACCCACAGCCAACTTCGCGGCAAACTTCGCAATCGGGAATCCGGTAGCTTTACTTGCTAGTGCCGAAGACCTCGAAACGCGCGGATTCATCTCAATCACCAACAAATCACCGTTCTCCGGATTTACGGTGAACTGCACATTAGAGCCGCCAGTTTCGACGCCAATCTCGCGCATAATCGCGAAAGTGGCATCGCGCATTCGTTGGAATTCACGGTCTGTAAGAGTTTGCGCGGGAGCTACCGTAATCGAATCCCCAGTGTGCACACCCATGGGATCAAGGTTCTCAATGGAACACACGATCACACAATTATCTTTGTGATCGCGCATGACCTCCATTTCGAATTCTTTCCAACCCACTAGGCTTTTTTCCACCAGAACTTCCGCCACCGGGCTCAAACGCAGCCCGCGCGCGACGATGGTTTCGTACTCCTCCAGGTTGTAGGCGATACCTCCGCCCGAGCCACCCATCGTGAATGCCGGACGAATCACACACGGCAAGCCAATAATCTCCACCGCCTCGCGTGCTTGTTGCATATTGCGCGCGATTTCCGAAGGCGCAGATTTCAAGCCGATGGCATCCATGGCTTGCCGAAACTCATCGCGGTCTTCGGCTTTGCGAATCACATGCGCTTTGGCGCCAATCATCTCGCAGCCGTACTTCTCCAGCGTGCCGTCGTCGGCCAGCGCCAGGCCAACATTGAGCGCGGTTTGCCCACCCAGCGTGGGCAGGATGGCGCATGGCCGCTCTTTCGCGATGACTTTGGCCACAAACTCCGGCGTGATGGGCTCAATGTACGTGACATCAGCCATCTCCGGATCGGTCATGATGGTGGCCGGATTGGAGTTGACCAGAATAATTCGGTAGCCGTCTTCCTTCAGCGCTTTGATCGCTTGGGTGCCGGAATAGTCGAACTCGCAGGCCTGTCCAATGACAATTGGGCCTGAACCGAGGATGAGGATGGATTCTAGGTCAGTTCGCCGGGGCATGACGCTCTCAGAGTTGCACCATTCTAGCGGCGCGCGACTGCTTAAACTGTGGCTATGGACCAGACGACCGGACTGACGCGTGAGACCGCATGGCAGCATTTGTGTGATTGGACGCCGTCGCCAGCTTTGCGCCGCCACGCCCGCGCGGTGGAGGAGTGTATGCGTGCTGCGGCTGGCCATTACGGAGCCGCGGAAGGCGCAAATGTGGAGCAGTGGGGGCTGGCCGGCATGCTGCACGACGCCGATTACGACCGGTGGCCGCAGGAGCACCCCAAGCGGATTGTTGCGTGGCTAGAGGAGCATGGCGAAGCGGCGGTGGCCCATGCAGTGAGCGCGCATTACACCCAGTGGGGTGTGAGTTATGACACGTTGTTGGATAAGGCCTTGCTCGCTTGCGACGAACTCACCGGCCTCGTGATGGCATGTTGTTATGTGCGCCCGGAAGGCGTGAGCACCCTCACCGTCAAAAGCGTGATGAAAAAAATCAAAGACAAAAACTTCGCTGCGGGCGTGGATCGCAAGGAAGTTCAAGTAGGTGTACGGATGCTCGGCGTCGCACTGGGCGATCATGTGCAGTTCCTCATTGATGCGATTCGTCCCTTTGCAGCGGAGCTTGGTATCGAAGGCCGCCAAGTTTGAGTGAGTTGCCACCCCTCATTCCTCAACGCTGAGCGCTACGGCGCCGCACCACTTGCCAAATAACCCCACGCCGAGCCGGCACAACTTAGCCGAACTCGCGTCGTATCACCGCGGCGACGTCGCGCGCTTCTACACCTCGGATCAAGGCGTTGTGCCCAGCGCGAATCGGCACGATCAACTCCAAAGTTCCATGTGCCGCTTTCTTGTCGCGCAGCAATAGTCTCCGCAGCTCGCCCTGGGCTGGTAACTTGCCCGGGTAAGTTTCTGGCAAGCCAATCCTGGCCATTAATTTTAAGATACGTTGCGCGTAGGCTTCACTGCACATTCCGCGTTCCAGGCTATCGCGCAAGGCACAACGAATGCCAAGGGCGACGGCTTCACCGTGTGCCAATTTGGTGGGCCCAGCAGTGGTTTCGAAAGCATGACCATAGGTATGACCCAGGTTCAATAACTTACGTTGGTTGCCTTCAAACGGATCCGCGGTAACCACCTTGGTTTTATGGTGCGCACAGCTGCGCACTAAATCAACTAAGGCATTGCTGGCGCGGCGTAACTGCCCAGGCGCCGTGTTTTCCAGTTGTTGCATCAACACCGGCCCAGACAACATCGCGGATTTCACCACCTCACCCATGCCACACAGCCATTCGCGCGGCGGCAAAGTATGGAGTGTGCGCACATCAGCAATCACAAACTCAGGGAAGTGAAAAGTGCCAATCAGGTTTTTGCCTTCCGGCAGATTGACTGCGGTTTTGCCGCCGATGGACGCATCGGCCATGGACAGCAAAGTGGTTGGAACCACACCCCAACGCAGGCCGCGCAACAACATGGAAGCCACGAATCCAGCCATGTCGGAAGTCACGCCGCCACCCACAGCCAATACGAAAGAGCTGCGGTCCGCGCCGCGTCGGATCAATCGCGCCGCAATCGTTTCCGCCGACGCCATGGTCTTGCGCTTTTCGCCATGCGGCGCCAACATCACTTCCATATCCAGTCCGGCATCGGCAACCGCGCGTTCGATGCGGTCGCCGACGGCTTGCTGAGCGTGGCGATCCATCACCACCAAAACTTTGCTTGGTCGCGGCCGCAGTGCCCGCAATCGTTTGGTTAACGATTCGCGCAACATGGCACGACCGAAATCAAGACGAGTGTTGGGGGGAGTGGCCATCGTGTTGGGGGTTCAGGCCGGGCCTTTAGCTGCCAGCGCGGTTTTCGCGACGATTGAGCATTTTCTGCATCGCTCGTTGACTGGTGCGGCGATCGCGGCGCACCAGCCAGAACAACAGCAAGCCAATGCTCATGGCAACACCAAGGAACATCATCACCATTTGCCCGGCAAACGGCGGGGTGTAAGGCTCTTCGACGAAGGAATCCACCACCACAAATACCGGCGTACGGCGCGGTATTCCTTTGGTATCAATATAAGCCCAAAGCATCAGGAAATAGCCGTGGAACACCACCGGACCACTTTCCGCATCGAAAGGAAAAACGCCGGGGGCCTTCAGATGCATCAGCACGTCGCCATTAAAATCGTTGCGAGTCCAAGCGGAGGAAATATTGCGCTCACGCAAGGGGTTTTCACCGACGCGCACCGTAGTGGGCGTGCCGCGAATCATGCCGCCAAGTTCGAACATGCGGCCGCGGTAAATCTCGGGGTTTTCCGACAGCATTTTCAGCATGTCGTAGTTCATGACCAAGGGCTCGGCGATTGCCGTTGCCAAGGTTTCGGGAGTTGCGCTCACGCTACGGGCAACGTTGGCAAGGTGCCACATCGCGGGCAGAGTGTTGATATTTTCCACGCGGTTGTCGGTGCCAAGCGGTAAATCTTTCACTGCAGCCATGAGCTCCATATCAGGAGTGAGAGCAGGCTCTAAGCGTTTCCACGAAGGCGCAAGCTGGCGACCCACAAACAATGGTGCGGTGATCCAATCAGCATCCATTTTTTGGCGGTAGTACTTGAAAAAGTAGCCGTCAGCGAGCACAAAGTTATCGTTGCCGAATAACTCGGTGGGCATCATCATCGAAACAAAAAAGAAATCAAAACCTTGATCGCTACGAATGTGGCACCAATATTCTGGTTCTTCCTCGTCGCCGCGCGTGATGAGGCGCGCATCTAATAGTTCGCCACGCATACGGAACAAATCCCCGCGCCGTTGCGCCGACTGGGCGGCGCCGTTTTGGAAATCAAATGCAGGTTCGCCCAGGAGGCTAAACCAGGATCCCATCAAAGTGCGCACATTGGTGCTCAGCTCACGAAACGCGGCCGGCTCCAGCACCACACATTCCTCCGGGGTGGAATCTTTGACGGCAGCCAACACAGCTTGATCTAACACCGGCAGCAGTCCAGAAATGGCGGTGCGAGTATCGTTGCGCTGGGTGAGCAGATCCGCCTCGGCCTTCTTGCCTTTCATGTTCAAGGTGACCAGCACCACAAAGCAAAAGGCGAGGCCCACTACGGCCATGATGATGCGGCGCTTATCTTTCATCGCTGATTCCTGCGCCATCCTTCTGCGGTTCTCTTTTTTATCCATCATAATCCCTTACGGTAGTTGCTGGCAGCGGTTACGAAACCAGAAAAAAGGCGTTTGGTGGCCTCCGAGTCCGGGGCTCTCTCTGGATGCCACTGAACTCCAAGGGTGAAACGCTGGCCGGGCAGTGCGACGGCTTCCAAAACGCCATCTGGAGACCACCCGTTAGCCACCAACTGGGGGCCGGTGCCGGCGAGTGCCTGATGATGATAGGAGGGAACCTCAAAAGGTGCAGTGCCAAGCAGAGCTGCAAGCATGGAGCCCGCCGTGGCGGTGACGGTGTGGTGTGCGCCTTGGGTGTGGTCTGTGGCGGCAGCTAAGTGCTGAATGAATGGCGCTCCAAATGCCAAGCCGAGCATTTGCATGCCATAGCAGACGCCCAAAAGAGGTAAATCCAACGCCACTGCTTGGTGCACGAGGGCAAGATTCATTTGCTGCTGTGCGGCCGGTGCCGGTTTGCATTCTGGAGTAGGCGCTGGCCCACCCAAAGAACGTAAATCGGCATCATCTCCACCCGTCATCAAGATGCCGTCAAGTTTGGGCAGGAGCTCGGCTAAATCGGCGGGAGGTGCGTCGCCGGGAATCAGTACTGGAATCGCACCCGCATCACGTAACACTGGCATGTAGGCATGGAACAATTGGAAGCGTCGGCGCCCGTCGTAAAAAGGGGCTTCAAGGAGTTCCGTCGTTACTCCAATCAAGGGGGAGGCCAGTGCCTGAGTCATCCACCTATACTAAGCCCCGCATGGCGTCACTACACCTGCTCCTAGGCCTTGCTGGTCTACTCATCGGTTCCGATATCGCCGTGCGTGGTTCGATATCGCTGGCCAGTCATTGGGGCTGGCCAAGTTGGGTCACGGGATTGTTGCTGTTAGCACTTGGCACCTCGTTGCCGGAGTTGTTTGTGTGTATCGTCAGCGCGCCGCAATACCCGGGCTTGGCCGCAGGCAATATTTTTGGTTCGAATGCCTTCAATGTAGGCGTGGTCTTGGGCATCACTTTGGTGTTGAAGGGTCATGCGCGCTTGAATGTGCAATCCGTGCGGCTCGCCACTTTGATGCCGCTGTTGGTGTGTACCTTGTTCACTTTTTTGCTGCCAGATATGGGCCTGGGTTTGTATTGGTTGAGCGTCCTGATGTTGATTGGTTATCTCATCATGGTGTTGCTGAGTATTGCCGGTCATAAGGAGTTGCAGGTTCACGATGATGCTGCGCCTGCAACCATCCTGCCTGTTTCCATGGCTCTCGCAGCCACTCTGTTTGGCTTCTTGATGTTGGCCTTTGCGTCACGTTGGTTCTTAGATGGCGCCCTTGAGTTTGCCGATCGTTTTGGCTGGAAAGAGGGTTTTGCTGGCTTCATCATCACTGCCGTCGGCACCTCGGCGCCGGAATTGTTCACTTCCATCCGCGCTTTGCGGCTAGGCCATGCGGGTGCTGTTTTCGGCAACGTGGTGGGCTCGAACGCATTCAACTTGATGGTGGCCGGTGGTTTGGTCGGGCTGATGGCAGAAGTGGAAGTCCCTAAGGAGGGCTTGCGTCCACAGCTGTGGGTGAACTTGGGCTTCATGCTCGTGCTGCTTGTGCCTGCCTTGGTCACCACGCGCCGCCGCGAAATGTCCATTCGCGCTTACAAAATCTTGGGATTGATCCTGATGGCGGCGTATTTCGTTGCCGCTTGGGCGATTCAGTAGTTGCATACCCCACTAACACTGCTGTGTGGCCGACGGCGTTCTTGCTGCCCCGCCGCTAAACTATGTGCATGAGCGGTAGACCCAATCTAGAAGCAGGCGCGGCCTTGACGGCAGCACAAATCGCTGCCTTGGTGTCGGGCCAACTGGAAGGGGAAACGCAACAGCTTTTCACGCGCGTGATGGATGTACTGCACGCCGCAGCGGAGCATGTGGTGTTTTTTCGCGTGGGCATTGACACCATGGGTCGCTCGCCATCGCAAGCGGAAGTACAAGCCTTTGTGGATTGTAAAGCTGGTTTAGCCTTGGTCGATCACAGCGTTGCTCACGCTGGCCGCCCATGCGTGCGCGTTGCCAATCCAGCGCTGGCCGCGGCAATTTTGGCCCGCCACTTTGAAGCGCCACAAAAATATGTTGCTGGGGTGCATCCTTCTGCCGTGGTTGCAGAAGATGCACAGCTTGATGCCTCGGCGTCGATCGGCCCATTGTGTGTGGTTTCGAGTGGTGCGAAAATTGGTGCGGGTGCAGTGCTGGTCGCGCAAGTGTTTGTCGGCCCGGGTGCCGTGATTGGGGCACATACACTGCTGTTCCCGCATGTTTCGGTCTATGAGCGCGTGACTCTGGGAACCGCTTGCGTGGTGCATTCCGGCACCACCATCGGTGCGCCCGGTTTCGGCTATGTGTGGGATGGTCAACGCCACTTGCCTATGCCCCAAGTCGGCGGGGTGCGCATCGGCAACGATGTTGAAATTGGTACCAATAGCTGCATTGATAGTGGCACTTTCCAACCGACTCTGATCGGCGACGGCTGCATTTTGGATAACCATGTGCAAGTCGGCCACAACGCAGAACTCGGTCGCGCGGTGGTTTTGTGCGGCAAAGCTGGAATCAGTGGTTCCACCATCGTTGGCGACGGCGCGGTGTTTGGCGGTCAAGCCGCTACGGTTGGGCATCTCACGGTGGGGGCGGGTGCCAAAATCGCCGCACGTGCTGCCATCATGAAAGATGTGCCTGCAGGTGCCACGGTCGCGGGATTCCCGGCCGTCGATATCAAGCAGTACCAACGCGACCAAATCAAATTGCGGCGGCTGTTACGCGATGCGGATAAGAAGTAAGGCGCGTCTTGCGTTTACCCTTGCCGGTGAAAGCCTCGCTGGCAAGTGCGTTTTATGCCGATAATCGCAAATGCAACTGCAGCAAGTTCTGGCGGAACAAGCTTGCATCCAACAGGTGCATCGCCCGCTCAAAACCGCACCAGTTCAGCGCAGTAATTGCACGCTGCGGTTTCAAAAGGGCATCGTGATGAGGGACCTGGAAACCGACCGGCCATTGCACTAGTTGCAAATCACCCACGTCGGAAATCAAACCCCAGGGGGGTGAAATCAGGTCAAAAGCATGGGCAACACCCACATCGCTGAAAACTTGGCGCAGCGCGGCATGACGTACATCTTCATCCCAATCGATAGCGCCTACCACTGGCCGCCAAACTCGCTCTTGCCGTGGCTCGGCCTGGAGTAGAAGATATTGCAGCCCCCAATCCCCAAAGCGATACAGAAACACATGGACTTCATGACGTTGTCCAAGGTCGCCAAAATCTGCCGGTGGGTAGGTGCGCGCCATTTTTTTGCTCGAAAGCTCTCCTCATGAATCGGCTTACTAGCCTCTGGACTGAACTGTGCACGCGCACCGATTACGAATCATGTAGTCGGCCACGGGCCGCGCGTTTCAGGTTAGATACCATTCAGGAGTTACTCAAACGCCTGCAGAGCCCACAATTAGCGGTCCCGGCGCTCCATATTGCCGGTTCCAAGGGCAAAGGCACCGTTTGTCATTATTTAGAGCGCGGTTTGCGTGCCGCCGGATTTTGCACCGGTCTTTACACCTCACCGCATCTTTCGGATTGGCGTGAGCGGATCCTGGTGGACGGTCAGTTCGCCGCAGATGAGTTACTAGCCGATGCTTTTGCCGCAGTTTTGGAGGCTTCTTCTGGGGAAGAAACCTTCTTTGATTTGCTGACGGCGTCAGCCATGTTGGTGTTTCAAAACAGTGCTTGCGACATCATGGTGTTAGAGACTGGCCTCGGTGGGCGTTTTGATTCCACCAATGTGGTGGTCCCGTTGGCTGCTGCAGTCACTTCGATTGAGCTGGAACATGTGGATGTGTTGGGCGCGGATTTGGCGACGATTGCAGGAGAGAAGGCCGGTATTTTCAAGCCGGGTGCGGCACTTTGGTGTGGACGCAATATGCCCGCAAGCGCCCTTGCGGTTTTGCAGCAACAAGCTGCCCGCTGTGGTGAGGTTTTGCACATTCCCGCAGCGGAAGCCAATCCCTTCGCGCACCCACAAGCGCACATGGGCGAAAATTTGGCTCTGGCAGTGGCTGTGCTTGCTGCTTTGCCGGCACCGTTTGCCACTGCCGCGGCCGCCCTACAACAACTGGCGGAGCAGCCGCACACACTTGCTTTGCCGGGGCGTTGGGAGCAGCGTCAACTTGCCGACGGCCGCACCGTGATTTTGGATGTGGCCCATTCCGTCAACTCCCTCGCTTCGGTATTGCAATCCTTTCGTGCCGCTTTCCCCACACTACACCGCGGCGTGGTCCTCGCCCTCCGCGATGACAAAGATCCGCAAGTTCTTGCGGATGCCTTGGCCGAGCGGATTGGCCCGCGCCCACTGAATGAATCTTGGTGGACAGCTCCTGCAGGCAATCATCCGCGCTCGGCAAACCCGGTTAAAATCGCTGCCTGTTTCGACGCGACTGCCCTAATAGAGGTTGCGTTTCCAGCTGGCCCGCAAGTTCTGCTGATTACTGGCTCGACTTACCTCGTCGGTGCGCTGCGTTCCCAAACTACTGTTCCACTAGTCCGTGAAGTTCGAAAATAGCGAAGTCCGCTTAACCTACCGCAGTGCGTTGGTTGAGGAGCTGCGTGCCGCCGGCAGCAAAATCGTGGGTGATTTGGAACTACTTTTACCCAGTAGTTTAGGTTTTTGCTGGGGGGTGGACCGCGCGTTAGCGATGGTTGAACAAGCGCGCCTGGATTATGGCGGCCGCCCCATGTGGTTGATTTCTTCCATCATTCACAACCCGCGCGTGAACTCGGATTTGCGTGCTCAGGGGATTGGTTTTTTACGCGGACGCCATGCAATTGCTGGGGCTTGGGAGCAGCTTGGCTCCAATGATGTCGTGATCGTGCCGGCTTTTAGCGCTACGGTAGAAGATATGAACTACCTACGCCAGCGCGGCGTTACGGTGGTGGATACCACTTGTCCATGGGTGATTAAACCGCACAAACGTACGCTAAAGTACCTAAAGGAAGGGTTCACTACGATTATCCACGGCACCGTGGGGCATGAAGAAACGGCTGCTACGTGTTCCTTGATTGAAAGTGAAGGCGGTCATTTTGTAGTGGTGTACAGCATCGAAGAAACAGAGGTGCTAGCGGGTTTCTTGGAGGGCACCATCGATGCAAACTATTTGCATGAAAATTTGCGCGTGGGTTCTTTCTCTTCCGGCATCGATTGCGAGCAGGATTTGCAGCGCATTGGTGTGATCAACCAAACCACCATGTTGGCCAGTGAATCGCGCGCGATTGGTGATCGTTTGAAGGCTGCCTTGATCAAGCGTGATGGGGAACCGGCGCTGGCGAAGATTTTCCGCGACTTCGATACGATTTGCCGCGCGACTCAGGACAACCAAGATGCCGCCGCTGCGGTCGCCCAGTTAAAGCCAGATCTTTATCTGGTGGTGGGGGGGTATGACTCCTCCAACACCAAGAATTTGGCGCGCGTCGGCCGCCGTCTAGGGGTGCCCGCTTTTCACATTGAAGGGCCGCACTGCATCCAAGATGCGTTGGAGCATCGCCATCGGGAGAGCGGCGAAATCCTCTATGAAGCAGCTTGGCTGCCAGCAATTAGGCCCATTAAAGTAGCTTTTACAGCTGGCGCAAGTACTCCTGATGCCCTGTTGGGTGAGGTGATCGAGCGATTGGTCGAATATGTGGAAAAAAGATTGCCACAGGCGAATATTCTGTCTTAATATCCTCTTCCATGTCAGAAACCTCATCTACAGTTTCCATCGGTGATCTTGTCACCGCCAAGCCCGGCCGCTCGCGCGTGTTCGAAAAATTCGGAGTCGATTACTGCTGCCGCGGTAAGCAAACCCTGGAAGACGCCTGTGCCGCCGACGGCAAAGATCTTGCCGCCATCCTCGCCGCGCTCAGCCTTTTCGATGCCGCCAACGAATCTTCGGAAGAACCCGATTGTGACGCCATGAGCCTGACGGAGTTGGTGGATCATTTGGAAGCCACTCACCACGCTTATCTGAAGGAAGAGTTCCAACCTCTGGGCGAGCTGGTTGAAAAAGTTTTCGGCGTACACGGTGGTCACTTTGCCTGGATCGGGGAGCTGCGTCGTAAATACCGTGATTTAGTCATGGAGCTCACTGCCCACCTCGAGAAAGAAGAGGTGGTGTTGTTTCCGATGATTCGCGAATTGGAGCTTTCTGCCAGCAAGCCCAATTTTCATTGCGGAAGTGTTGAAAACCCAATCAACGTGATGGAAATGGAGCACGACGCTGCTGGGCTGCTGCTGGGGAGTATGCGCCAACTCTCTTCGGATTACACGCCGCCCGCAGAGGCCTGCAATAGCTTTCGCGCCATGATGGAGCGGCTCGAGGCGATGGAATATGACATTCACCGGCATATTCACAAAGAAAATTCAATCCTGCACCCTAAGGCAAAAGCTCTAGAAGAATCGCTGTAGCTGCGATTTGGTGATAATGTTGGTTGAGGGTGTATTTACACCCCAACCCCGACACCCTGTTGGTCAGTCCGGTAATGAATCTCTCTTCCGTAGGCGGCACCACACTTTCGTTTTTGACCGAAACGGATTGGGTAGGTTACATGGCGCACAATCCATTCTCCGTCGGCAATGGTGTTTCCACTGCTGAAGTCAGCACGGATGCTGGATTGACCTGGACTGTGGTTTGGACCGACAATGTCCTGATTGATTACAATCCGGTCGTCATCACGCTGGATCTCTCTGCTTATGATGGAATGGCAAACGTACAAGTTGCTTTCCGTTACTTCGGCATCGATGCTCACACTTGGTGGATTGATAATGTTCTTGTCGATGGCGGCTCTGGTCTGAACTATGCCATCACTGGTCTTGCCGGTGGCAGCACTGCAACATTAACGGTATCGGGCGCCACGGCTGGCGGTCATATTTTGATTGGTTACTCGTTGGCGGGCGCTGGTCCAACCATGACTCCATTTGGGCTTGTGGATATCAGTTCTCCGATTACGCAGCTGCCAGTGCTTAGCACGAATGGTGCCGGTGTTGCGAGTTTATGCACACAAGTTCCTGCGCGCGCTACTGGCTTCACGCTTTACACGCAAGCAGCGGATTTATCGAGCGCTATGCTCACCAATTCGTTGGCGGAACCCATCCTCTAAACCGAGGCGCTTTCTGAACGGCCTTCTCCTTGTTTGGGGGAGGCCGTTTTTTTTTTGCGGGTGGTTGGGGGCTAGTACGGAAACTCAGGTGCGCCGGCGCCATTTGTGGCCGCACCCATCGTGGTAGTGAAAAAGGCGATGCCCAGCGGGATCACCACCAAGATCATCAACACGAGCATGCTTGGCAGTGGCTTCCCGTTGCGCAGCCATTGCCAACGGGTTGCACCAGCCAGGATTACTGGAGGCAGGGCGGCGAGGAGCAGAGGCAATCCCGCAACATTGGAGCCAAAAAAATACGCGTTGGCACCAACTTGGCCAAGCACCAGCACCAGCACCACTGCGGCGCCGGGCAGCAAGGAGCGTTGTGGCTTTAGCCATGCAAGAACGGCCATCGCACCACAGCCGGCGGCAAGGAAGCCTCCCATTTGGCCAAGGCGCGCACTTGCGAGTTGGAACATCAATGCGGCGAAGCCAGCTGCGTAAATTGTCCATGCTGGAGCAAGCACTTTGCTGGAAAAGTTCTGCGCACTGATTTCGAGTAGTGCAACCAGCACGCCGAACAGCACACCTAGACCTATACTCCACCCTAAAACCTGCGGCGTTTGGAGTTCCCGTGGCACCAGTTTGCCAATCATGGGCTGCAGCAGGAGTGCTGCGACGGCGGCAGTGAAGCAAGCCAGAAAGGCGGGGGAGCTCAAGCGGCCGCGCATCAACCAAACCGGGAGTGCGGCAAGACTCGCCCAAAATACCCATTGCCAACTTTGTGGATGCAACAAATCCGTCACCCCAAAGTAAGCCACAAAGGCGCTGGCGAAACCACCGCCGATAGCCACAACTCCGGACGCCATCCGATACGGCGCGGAGCGCGTCGCGCTGGCTCCGCGCAACAACGCAAGAGCCAGCAGACCAGCGGCAGCACCCGGGATGAGCACGCCGTAGAGCAGCATTTCTAGCAGCAAAGAATTTATTCGCGGGTGCCTTCGAAAGCCAAGGTTAAGGTGACCTCAGCGCCGAGCCCATCCTTCATGAAGTCCATGCCGAAGTCATGGCGATTCACCGTGAAACTTCCTTCAAATCCAGCGCGGTGGTTGCCCCATGGGTCTTCGCCTTCACCCACCTTGTGCATGGGTACGCTGATTTCTTTCTTTTTACCTAAGAGCTCGATGGTGCCCGTGATTTCGAAATCCTCGGCCTTGCCCTTCACTCCGGTAGATTCAAAAAGAATCGATGGGAATTCACGCGCATTGAAAAAGTCAGGGCCCTTGAGGTGATCATCACGCTTCTTGTTGTTCGTGCTGACGCTATCGGCTTCAATCGTCAGCGTGACGGAACTTTCACTTGGCTTCTCCGCATCCAGGGCAAAGCTACCCTGGAAGCTGCCAAAACTACCCCAGGCCGTACCAATGTTCAGGTGTTTCACCTTGAAGAGAATCCACGAGTGACTGGGGTCGATCTGATAGGTTGCCGGCTTCACAATGGCGGTAGGCACCAGAATATTGGCCGTAGTGTCGGTGTCACGGTCAGTGAAAAGAAAGGGCGCTGCGAACAGAATCGGGAGCGCAAGGAGGGTGATTTGTTTCATGAATGGGTGCGGCAAAAGCCGAGTTCAAAACTTAGGGCAAAGTGACGCCGACTTGTAAGGAAAAGTGGTAATCATTTTCCACGGAATCGAGATTATTATGGAATATTTGTCCAGCTTAGGCTGGCGGCAGCCTAACGGCGCGCTTTGTGGTCGGGGCCGTCCTTGACTTCGTTGCGCCCAGTGCCGCCATAAACACTCTCCAGTTCTTCCAGCAGCTCTAGGTAAGAGCGATAACGAGAGAGGGCCAAATCGCCGTGGTCGCGGGCCTCGATCACTTTGCAACCAGGTTCGTCGCGGTGCAGGCAGGCGGGGAAGCGGCAGCCACTGCCAAGTTCCAACATTTCGGCAAAATGCAGGCGTAACTCGTGCGGCGGGATACCAAATGGCCGAAACTTTCGCACCCCCGGAGTATCAATTACCGCGCCACCCACTGCTAGCGGATACCAACGCGAATGCGAAGTGGTGTGGCGCCCAGACATCAATGAGTTGGAAGTTTCGCGCGTCTCCAGTTTTAAGGTCGGATCGATGTAGTTCATCAAAGTGGATTTTCCAACTCCACTCAATCCATAAAGCACGCTGGTTTGATCGCGCAACACGGCCAGCAGCGATTCAATACCTTCGCCGGTGACCGCTGATGTCAGCAGTACTTCGATTTTTGCGGCGGTGTAACTGCTGCGAATCCGTTCCAGTTTGCGTGGTTTGGCGCGGTCAATTTTGTTCAGCACCAGCACGCTTGGAATACCGGCGAAACTACAGGTGGTCAAAATGCGGTCGGCGACAATCGACGAGAAGGGCGGAACATCGACCGAGTTCACCACCAGAACTTGATCGACATTGGTGGCGAGCACTTGGCGCAAATCATAATCCTCTCCAGCGACGCGCCGCGAGAAAACGTTGCGCCGCTCTTGTACCGCATCGATGGCGATATCGTCATTTTCATAGGAAATGGTGACGGAATCACCCACCGCCACTGGGGATTTGTCGCTGCCGCGTTCCTCGAATAAGCGGCCGCGCAAGAGGGCTGGGCGTATATCGCCATCGAGTAGCACTTCGCATTGACGTGCATCCACCCGCACCACCAAAGCGGTGTTCGAACGCGGGGTGTCTGCAGGGTTCATGGGCGTATTCTAAGGCTTGGCGGGCGTAGAATAGGCACATGGACCTCGGTGAGCCTATTTGTTCGGCGCAAAACGCCAAACTGAAGGCCGTGCGCGCATTGCGTGCGGGTAAGGAACGCGCAGCCACCGTGTTAGAAGGCCGCCATTTGCTCGAAGAAGCGCTCGCGCAAAAGGTTTCAGTTTCCTGGATTTTGGTGCCGGAAAGTGTGCGACGCTCTTTGACCGCTTGGGGGACCGCCACCGAAAGCGTGTCAGCGGATTTATGGGTCTTACTCGAACGCGCGGCCGCAGCGGGTGTGGAAATTGCTACTTGTGAAGATGCACTGCTGGCCGGTGTGAGTCGACTCGAAGGTGTGCCCGAGTTGTTGGCTTGGGCCATGCGCCCCACCGGCGATTGGCGCGCCGCGTTGCAGCAATCCCAAGCCCCGGATTGGTGGTTGGTGGCTGCGGGAGTGCAAGATCCGGGCAACCTTGGTGCGCTGGTGCGAGTCGCGGCAGGTTTTGGGGCAGCGGGAATGTTGTGTCTTAAAGGCGGTGGGTCGCCGTGGCATCCGCGCGCCTTACGTGGGGCCGCAGGAACTACCTTTCGTCTGCCTGTGTTTGAAGCGATTGAAAGCACGGAATTCCTTGCGGCAGCCGCGCAGCACGATTTCGAACTGTGGGCTACAGCCGCCGACGGCGAGGCGGTTCTGGCAAGTGCTGCAACTTCCCGGGTGCGTCCGGTGGCGCTGTTACTTGGTGAAGAAGGGCGCGGGCTTGCGCAGCCATTGTTTGACGCTTGTCAAAAACGGGTTGGCATTCCTTTGGAGCGCGGCGTGGAATCGTTGAATGTGGCTACTGCGGCGGCGGTACTCGCCGCCGCGATGCGTGGACCCCAACCTGAGATCACACCATGAACGAAGGTTTATTTGCTGATTTCCATGCAACCCCACAAGTAACCCCAGCGGCACTTGCGGCATCGGCGCCATTGGCCGAACGGATGCGTCCACACTCCCTAGAAGAAGTAGTCGGGCAAGAAAAACTCATTGGCCCAGGCGGTGCTTTGCGCCACGTTTTTGAGGGCGGTGAACTTGGTTCGATGATTTTTTGGGGGCCACCCGGGACCGGCAAAACTACTTTGGCACGGTTGCTGGCAGCACGTGCAGATCTGCAGTTTCGCACCTTTTCGGCAGTGTTGAGCGGCATCAAAGAAGTCCGTGGTGCTATGCAAGAAGCGCAACTTTTGCGGCGTAAGAGCGGCAAGCCAACCTTGGTGTTCATTGATGAAATCCATCGCTTCAACAAAGCTCAGCAAGATGCGTTTTTACCTTTTGTCGAAAGCGGCGATATCACTCTCGTTGGCGCGACCACCGAAAACCCTTCTTTTGAAGTGGTTGGTCCGTTGCTGTCACGGCTGACTGTGCATGTACTCGAGCCACTTGGTGCCGAACAACTCGTGGTGTTGCTGCAACGCGCGTTGACCGATCATGAGCGTGGCTTCGGCGCGCGCGCTGTCACCGCCACCGAGCAGCAACTTGCTGCCCTCGCCGCTTACGCCAGTGGCGACGGCCGCCGCGCTTATGTTGCCCTTGAAGCAGCGGTTCGCCGTTGCGATGTCGGCACGGCTATCAGCGATGAAATCCTTGAGCAAGTTTTTGCTGGTCGCGCTCTGCTCTACGATAAAGCAGGTGAATCACATTATGATTTGATTTCGGCACTGCATAAATCAATCCGCAGCTCCGATCCGGATGCCGCCCTTTATTGGCTAGTCCGTATGCTTAAATCTGGTGAAGACCCGATGTTTCTTGCCCGGCGGTTGGTGCGCATGGCGTCGGAAGACATCGGCTTGGCCGATCCAAATGCGCTGAAACTTGCGCTTGCTGCCCGCGATGCCTTCCATTTTTTAGGGCGCCCCGAAGGGGAGCTCGCATTGGCCGAAATCGCGGTCTATTTGGCGATTGCGCCCAAATCTAACGCGATTTACAAAGCCTTCAAAGCGGTTAGTCGCGAGCTCGATTCCGGCTATGCCCATGCTGTTCCGAAGCAGTTACGGAATGCGCCGACAAAGTTCATGAAAGAGCAAGGTTATGGTCAGGGCCAAAAGTATGCGCATGATGAAAGCGATGCCATCACCGGGATGGAATGTCTGCCGGAACAACTTGCCGGTCGGCGCTTTTATGAGCCTACCGAGTTTGGTGTAGAAGCACGCATCAAAGTGCGCCTTGCAGAAATCCGTGCCGCCGTCGCGCGCAAACGCAGCGAGGAGTAGAGCGTGTTGGCTAACTGCTGGGTGTGGGTTAGCCGAACTGGTTGACGCGTTCTAGGGAGCCACACAAAAACGCAAGTTCTCCGCGCACGCCCATCGCGCGTAACGCCAAGCCTTTTTGCGCCGCGCGTTCAAACACATCATTGATCTTGGCCGCGGGCAAGCCAAACAAACATAGCTGACCCTCCGGGCGCATCCGTTTTACTAACGGCGCAGCAACCGACATGGATTCGGGAACTTCCCCATCGCAGCCTAGAGCCACCAAATGGTGGAATGCACCATCTGCGGCGTCTTCCATGCGTTTCAGCTTCCGCACTTTGGTGAGACTCTGACGGCGTGCTACAAGGCGGTCGAAGGTTTCGATTTCGGTGGGGTGGAGGACGACCTCCACATAGGCAGCTTCCAGGCAAATCGCAATATAAGCCGCTAGACCAATGCCGGGGCCCATGCCAAGGAAGGAAATGCGTTGGCGGGTTTCGGCTGGCAAAGCGGCAGCTGGAGCCATTGCTTGGGCAGCGAGCAGAGCACCGCAGCGAATCCAGCGCGGCATCAACTCCATGGCGTCAGCGAGAGCGATGACCGTGTCTTCGCCGCTATCGCGCGCATGCTTGCTGCCGTTTTCTCCTAAGTCGAGAATGAGGTGTCCAAGTTGCAGCGGCTGCTCAAGGGTTAGCTCCATGCTGGCAGTTTACAGGCTTGCGGCCCCAACCAAATCAAAGAAACGTTGCGCTAGTCGTAACGCATCACGCCGCGCGCAGACTGGAAGCTGGGATTGAGGCCGCGCCTTTCCATGTCTGCGCCCAGGCGCATAAAGGTGAACAGCTTGTGCAGACATTCATCGGTAGGTGCGCGACATATTTCAGGATGCTGCCATTCCTCCGGGCCGCCTGGAAGCTCTTCTAAGAACGCTGCATGGCGTTTATCGAGCACCCGGCGATCGAGAATGATGACGCCACCGCGATCGTCTTCCTTGCGCAACAGGCGGCCGCAGCCTTGGCGGAACATCGCGAGTGCCTTGGGCAGATAGATGCGGTTTTTATGGGGGCCCCAGCCCATCCGCGCTTGTTGTGCATACATGTAATTATCTGGAGCACCATAAGGAAGCTTCGGCATCACGACGTACTGGCAGGTGGGTCCAGGGAAGTCGACGCCGTACCAAAAAGTATCGAGACCAAACAGCACACTTTCTTCCTGTGCGCGGAACAGCTCCATAATTTCTTCTTTGCGATATCCGGGCATACCCTGGTAGTAAAACGGCAAGCCTAGAGCGCGGAATACGGGCGCTAAACGCTCGCCGATGCGGAGCAGCAACACGCGATTGGTGAACAAACCAAGAATGCGCCCGCGGGTGCGTTCCGCCAAGAAGACCAGCAGGTCTTCCACGTATTCCATCCATGCTTCGGCATCGGGGCCGCGATAGGCATAGGGCGGTGCATCTTCGGGCACACAGTAGAGTGACGCGGTAGCTTCAAAAGAAGGTGGGCCAACGAAACCATGAACGGTAGTGCCAATGCGTTCCGCCGAATCCGCGGCCAGCAAATCAAGGCCAAGGTAGCCCGCCATTGCGCGGAAACCACCACGCATATGTGCTGTAGCGCTCACTAACGCTGCATCGCGTAACGATGGGAAGTACACATCGCCAAGCCATTTTTGCGGCAACAACCATTTCAAACACAGCAACGGCCGGCGTCGGTTTTGAAACTCGACTTCAAAGTGCAAGTCTTCGGAGAAATCGCCTTCCCCACTTTCGCCACCTAACCACAACTCTAAGCCTTCGCGCCAATGCGCCAACAATTCGAGTGGCCGGCGCAACGCCCAGCGTAGTTTGCGCGCCTGACGTAACGGCACATCGCCAAGTTCTTCAATCACCGTGCGTAGGGCGCTATCCAATCCATCCACGCAGGTGCGCAGTGCCGTGAGTGCGGTCACCAAGGAATCGCCGCGCCCAGAATCCAAATATTCATGCAGCATAAATGCCGCTTCTTCGCGCGTACGTGCGCCTTGTTCGGCTTGACGAAAATTTTCGAACTCACGCAGCTCACGGGTGTTGTCGTGGGCGGCGGCATCTAGTCCGGCGGTGAATTCTCCGGCCTCTAAAGCGGCAGCTTGCAAACGCTCGTTGCGGTCGCCCGGCGCCAATTTGCTTAACAAACGCTCTAACAAGGGCAGTGGTGCACGATCCCGGCCTTTGGCGGTCCGTAAATCATTCGCTAATTTGGTGACCTCATCAAGCTCAATATCAAAACTACGTGCCGATAACGCCACTTCATGCAAGTGATCACATTCGTCAAACACCACGTGTGAAAATTCCTCTGGTCGCGCCAGCACGAAGGCGTGATTAGTGACCACCACATGCGAGCGTTCGGCGCGCATGCTGCGAATTCCTGCCGCACACCGATTCATCGCGCGCCCACGGCAACAGTTTGGCAAAGCACGTGTTTGGGCAAGCATCCGTTGTGCGGCGCGGATTTGACGGGTGTGATTTTCCGCTGGAATGCCGGGCGCCAACGGGAAGCCGTCTAAATCGGCGGTGAGATCCTCCGAGTAAAACAGTGCCAAGCGTAACCAGGTAGCACGCGCCTCCAGCGAAGCGCCGGAAGGTTCGGGGGCGGCATCCAAAATCGCGCGCCCACAAATGTAATTGGCGCGGCCCTTGAGCAAACTAACTTTTGGCAACTCCTCGCGCGGCACACCGGCGGCTTCCAGCAACTTCAAAGCGTGTGGGATTTCACGGAAGAAAGCTTGCTCTTGGAGCGCACGCGTATAGGTGCTGACCGCAACGCGCACGTTATTTTCGATGGACCATAACATCAACGGCGCAAGATAAGCCAAGGTTTTGCCGGTTCCGGTAGGGGCGTCGGCGAGCAAAAACTCGCCCGCGCCGAGGATGCCCATGACTTCTTGTGCCAACGCGCGCTGGCCAGGACGATCGACAGCATCTTTGCCTGGTTCGGTGAAATGCTTGGGCACCAGATCAAAAAATGCCTGCATACGTTGCTGACCGAGCGGGGAAAGTGCAGCGGCGTCTTCGCAGCGCGACGACTTGACATCGGTTTCGAGTAAATCCCGGCGGAAGTCTTCCAGGAAACGTGGTTCTCGCTCCAGCAGGATGCGGTCGGCATCGAGGGGAGCATCTTCTAAATCACTACTGAGCATGCCATCCGCGAGTGTGACAAAGAACAAATCTTGATCTTCTGCACTGGAATAGCGGCTCGGCCAATCGAGCAAATCGTGGACGATCAATAGCCAGTCCCAAACGGCGCTGTTTTCGCCGCTGCTTTCGGTCATTAGATCATCGAGTCCGCGCGCCAGTAATTGGCGCAGGGTTCCATCACGCTCAAAATGAGCACGTACCAAGGCTTCAAGCAGCCGCCGCAAATCAGCTGGGCGTGGCAAAGCGGCAGGGGTGGAGCCGCAGAAATGGTGAAAAAGTGCGGGCGCTCCGGCGCCACCGCGGCGCGGATGAAGGAATGTGGCCAAGCTGACCAAATCCACCACGGCAGGTGGGGTAACTCCTGGACACAGCATGCGAAAACGCTCGAGAAAGGTTTCGCGGCCCTCCAGAAGCACCACGCGCTGGCCCTGCAGCAACCCCAGCTGTGCAGGCACCACATTCCGCCAAGACGGGAGTTGTGCCAGGCGATCGCCAGTGAAACCTAGATCAGCGAGTTTTTTCGGGGCGCTGGCGGGAGCGCAATCGGGCTCAAACGGAGAGGCTTCGAGTGCCGCAATCACCGAATGCGTGCCTCCGGAGGGGCTGAAAGAGGCGGCTTCGAGATAAAAAATGCCATCTCTCTCGCAATCTGGGCCTGTAGCGGCACTAGAGACGAAAATGGGGTTCATGGCAGGTAAATTTGCTGTTAGCGCGAATGTAGGCGCAGAGCGATAATACGTGCGTCTCGCCCCTCATTCATCTCTGTAGTGCGAGCTGATTACCATGGTGGAAATTACTGAAATTCCCGTAGAGGGCTACCAGTGCGTAAAGCGTGCAATCGACCCGGTTTCTGGGCTTCATGCTTACATTTCGGTGCATAGCACTGTTCTCGGCCCTGCTCTTGGTGGCATGCGGCTTTGGCCCTATGCCTCTGAAGACGAAGCACTCACCGATGTGTTACGCCTTTCTCGCGGCATGACTTATAAGGCGGCTTGTGCTGGTTTGGATCTCGGGGGTGGCAAGTCCGTCATCATCGGCAAGCCGTCGATGAAGTCCGATGCCTTCTTTGAAGCAATGGGGGATTTCGTGGAATCTTTCGGCGGCAGCTACATCACCGCTGAAGATGTCAATACCAAGGTGGAAGACATGGGTGTGGTCGCGCGTCGCACCAGCCATGTGGTGGGGTTGGCCGGAAAATCAGGCAACCCGTCGCCAAAGACTGCTTGGGGCACCTTTTTGGGGCTGCAGGCGACTTTGGAAGATGTCTATGGCAGCGATTCCTTGGAAGGCAAAACGGTTGCCATTGAAGGCGCTGGTTCGGTCGGCTCAATTTACGCGGATTACATCGCAAAGGCCGGTGGCAAAATCATCGTTGCGGATATTTTCGCGGAATCTGCCGAGCGGGTTGCAAAAGCGACTGGCGGCATGGTGGTCAGCCCGGATGCCATCCGCAGCGTGGAATGCGATGTTTACGCCCCCTGTGCCCTAGGTGGTTCCTTGAATGATCAAACCATTCCGCTACTCAAGTGCAAAGCGGTAGTCGGCGCCGCCAACAATCAATTGTTGGAGGGGCGTCACGGTGAAGTTTTGCGCGATCGTGGTATCCGTTATGCACCGGATTATGTGGTCAATGCCGCTGGCTTGATCAACGTGTTCGACGAAATGCGTCCTGGTGGCTACAACGAAGCACGGGCTTTGAAAGCCATGGAGCAGATTCGCACCAATATGCATCAAATCTTCGCCATCGCCAACGAAGAAGGAATCTGTACGGCCACCGCTGCAGATCGTTTCGCCGAGCGCCGCATTCAGTCTGCCGTGCGCGCGAACGCCTGAATCCACGCCTCTCGCGCCAACCGCTTTGTAAGTTTAAGCGGTGGTCACTTCCACACCCTCTTCGGTAATGATGAGGGTGTGTTCTGTTTGGGAGATGCGCACCGACGGATCTGGATCCACCAGCGGCGGGAATTCCATCAAAGCACCGGTACGTTTTAAACGGCCGAGGGTGTTTTCGACGTCATCCGCAGACATCCCCGCGAAAGTGCGGCGCGCGAAGGGCAGACCACGCATGCCTTCAATCACCGCCCATACCGCAGGATCAATGCCCTTCATTTTGCGCGGTTGGCGTTGCAGTGCGAAAATCTCTGAGCGGCCGGACTCATGCACCGTGCCTTTGCCATCAGTGGCAAAGGGTTCAATGGCAATCACCATGCCGGGTTCCAATTTAAAATGTCCACGCCCCCACTTATCAGGAGCGGCGGGGATTTGCGGCGCGCAATGAACAATCCAGCGGTCGACGCCATGGCCAGTCAGGTTGTAAACCGGGCGGAATCCGCGCGCGGTAATCGCGGCTTCAATCGCAGCGGATAGGGTATTGATTTCAACCCCAGGCCCAGCAACAGCAATCGCTGCAGCCAAGCCGTCGGCGGAAGCCGCAACCATGTTGTGGTAAATTTCTTTTTCTCCCAAATAGACCGTTTGTGCGTTATCCGCCACATAGCCTTCGACCTCAACACCGATATCCACCTTCACTACATCTTCTTCCTCATAGATTGTGGGATCACCCGGGCGCGGACAATAGTGGGCCGCAATATGGTTTCGGCTGGTTTGCGCGGGAAAGGCCATACCCCCGCCTTGCGCTACAATGAAGGCTTCTACTTCGGCCATAACGCTTGCTAGTTTGGCTCCAGGTAGGATTCTGGAAACAGCTAGCTCACGAGCTTGGCGTGCAATCACTCCAGCGCGTCGAAAATGTTTGAGAGCGGTAGGGTCTAAGGCAGGGTGGGACATCAGTGATTGGGGGAGTGCGGCGCGGGCCGTGGGTGGAGATTCTAGGCCAAACTTTGGAAGTGGCAGCGCTGTCGCCCGGAGAAAAACACACCCAGCTGAGGCTCTTAGGGCTTTAGCTCGCTATCTCAATAGGTCGATAGGAAAGCGAACCCGAACGGTTTTAACATGCTGCAAATTCAGACAGGACAGAAAATTGGCCAATACCAAGTGGAGGGCTTCCTCGGCAGAGGCGCTTTTGCTCAGGTCTTTTTGGCTACCGACGCGAAGGGAGTGCGCGTCGCTTTAAAAGTCGGCGATGACAGCGGGGGCGGCCGCTTCTTGCCGCGTTTTGGGGAAGTGACTGTCACGCGAGATCCGCGTGCGGTAAGTCCTGACGAAACTCCTGCTGAGGCCATGTTTCTCGACTCCATGGATGGCGCGCGCGCCGAAGTACTCAATGCCGGCGAGGTCGATGAACTGCTCCTGAAAGAAGCCGATCTGCTGCGTTCCGCGCCTGGCATCACCACACCTCGCTTGCACGAAGTTATCCAGGTGGAAGGCCGCCCGGTTTTAGTGATGGATTACATTGCGGGAACCACTCTCCGCGAACGGATCCGTTCGATGGAAGGGATCAAAATCAGTTGGCTGCTTGATGTCGCGATTGCTGCCGAACGCCTGATTGAAGGCGGTTGGCAATGCCATGGCGATTTGAAGCCGGAAAATATTATCGTCAATGATCTGGAAGAAGTTTTCCTCATCGACCCAGTCCCCGAATCATGTCGGGAAGATCGGGTCGTCACAACCCCTTGGTATAATCCGTTTCTGCGCTGGGATCAAAAAGGCGATGCACAAGCACTCGCAATCATGATTTATGAACTTATGGTCGGTGCTCTGCCGTTCGATCAGGTGCCTTGGTCCCTCGCTGGAACTTGCCACACTACCCACTGTGAGGAGGAGCGTGATTTGAGTCTTTCGATGTTTCTGGCGTGCCCACCAATGCGCGAAATAAACGCGCTCACTCCGTCTCATTTTGAGCACATCTTCCATCGGGCGATGTGTGAGGAAAAATATGGGCTTTCTGAGTTACGCAGCGACTTGGAGGACTTCCTCCTGCGGCATTAGGCCGTTCCTCCTTGCTCGTAGTCATCCGTCGTTTGCATCCCTAGGTGCCGTCCAGCCTCGTGTTGGGTGGCGCTGCCTTTTTTATCACGCCGACGCCTTCCTGGTGGCCACGCGCACCTAAAAGAAGCGCTACAATCTGCGGCTTAAAGTATGGATTCCACCGCTCATCGTACACTTCAGCTCGGCCACAGCCCAGATCCAGACGACGCCTTTATGCATTTTGCATTGGCCGCCAATCGACTCGATACCGGCGATCTACGCTTCGTGCATAAGCTGGAGGATATTGAAAGTTTGAATCGTCGCGCGGTAACCGGTGATTACGAAATCACCGCGGTTTCGATTCACGGTTATGCATTTGTTGCCGATCGTTACGCGCTGCTCAACCATGGCGCTTCCATGGGAGAGGGATACGGCCCGCGTATCGTCGCGCGCGAACAGATGGCTTTGGAGAAATTGCAAAAGGGCAAAGGCTTGCGCTTGGCCATCCCTGGTGAGTGGACTTCCGCCCACCTCGCAGCGCAGATGTTGATTGGCCCTTACGATTATGGTTTGGTGGAGTTCGATCAGATTCCCGCTGCCGTTGCTTCGGGCGCTTACGATGCCGGTGTCTTGATTCATGAAGGCCAACTCACCTTCCAAGAGCAAGGCTTAGTCCTGCTCCAGGATCTTGGCGTATGGTGGTCGTTGGAAACTGGCGGTCTACCCTTGCCGCTGGGGGGGAACACGGTGCGCCGCGATCTTGGCGATTTGATCCCACAAGTGTCCAGTCTGTTGCGCGAGTCGATTCAGTATGGTCTGGAGCACCGTGAAGAAGCAGTTCAGTACTCGCTGCAGTTCGGGCGTGATCTCAATCTGGCACAAGCCGATGAATTCATTGCGATGTATGTCAATGAACGCACTTTGGATTATGGGGATGATGGCCGCGAAGCGGTGCGTCTGTTCCTCGCGCGTGCCCACAAAATGGGGCTTATTCCTGAATTGCCGCCGCTTGATTTTGTGCGCTAAACAGTTTTCCAGATGGATTCCCACACAAGTAGGCCAGCAGCCAAAGTTTTGCTGGTCGATGATGATCAAACCGTTTTGCAGCTAGGCGCGGCGATGCTTAGCCTACTCGGCTATGAAGTGTGCACTGCCCACGGTGGCGAGGAAGCCGTCGCGATGTTCACGCAAATCCATCAGGAACTGAGTGTGGTCGTGTTGGACTTGAGCATGCCGTATCTGGATGGTCCCGAAACTCTCACTTGTTTGCAGGCCATCAACAGCAGTGTGCCCATTGTGCTTTCGAGTGGCTATTCAGAAGACCACGCCACCCAGCGCATCGGCGAAAAACGTTATACGGATTTCCTGCCGAAACCATACACTCTCGATAGCCTACAACAGGTATTGGCGGCAGTTTTGGCGTAGCAGCAAGGTTTTCTCTAATCATGGTTTACGCGCACTGCATCTCAGCCGATTGAAGCAGGGAACACCATTTTTTAACGATGCCCCAAGTACCTCAGGAGAACCTCGACACAGCCGTTGCGGTCTTAGTTTCGGAAGATTTTTTCCGCAACCGAATTTGCACCACCTTAATTGCGGTGGGGCACGAGGCCACAGTGCTTGAAGTTGGTGTGGATTTCGTTGAATTCCAAGAGCGCGTGCTCCACGCCACAACGCTTGGCTTGGTAATCGACCTCGAAGAAGAGGGTTTTGACGCCCTGGCTCTCCTTTCGGCGTTGATGGCGGATGAGCGCACAGCGGATTGGATCCTGATGGCTTACTGTTCCTATGATCGCAAAGATCTACTCGAGGCCGCCGCCAAGATAGGGGTGGAAGTGGTGCTGCGGTCCACCTTCGCTTCGAACCTCGTGCGCCTGTTACAGGGCTTTTCAGCCCCTCAAGGCCGTAATTAAACGGCTTTTTTGCCAGTACGCGCTTTTTTGGGCATAGCCTCCTTCAAGTATAGGCTTGCCGGGTTTCCCTTTTTTGGGTAAACTATCTGGCTACCGCGGTGAGCCAATTCCCTTTTTAGAGAAATTTGGCACCCGCTTGAAACTCAATACTGGAAACAGCGTGGTCAAGCTCTACATCAAACCCAACTGCAAATCATGCCTACAGGCGGTCAAATATCTGGAGAAGAAAGAAGTTGCTTTTGAGGTGTTGGACATCATGAAAAGTCCACCGGCTAAAAAGCTCCTCGAAAAGGCGGTTGATGCCCTAGACCCCAAAGGTGCTTTCAACAAGCGTGCCAAGGGATACAAGGAGCACTCCATTGAAAGTGCTACTTTCAAGACCAAGAAAGAGGTTGTTGATTTGCTGCGGGCGAACCCCGACATGATTCGCCGTCCTCTCCTGGCGCGTGGTGAAAAGGCGATTCTTGGCTTCGACGAAGCTGATTACGCTACTTTTCTGCGCTAGAAAGCGGAGAGAAAAAATCAGCGGTCCGGCGGCTTTGTCCACCGGACCGCTCTTTCTTTGGTAAAAGCGCCGCTTTTTCTTTGGTTGCCAATATCCCTTCCGCCGCCGACCAGCCTGGTCCTAGCGTAGAGTTTTCTGCGCGACGCTTTGGGCCCAATGGTGAGGTTGAGCAGCAGCGTCAAAGTGCTCTTGCTGTGGAAGAGCCTCTGGAAATTCGAGTGCGTGGGGTTTCTTATGCCGTGTTGATGCGCACGCCTGGCCGCGATCGAGATTTGGCGGCGGGATTTCTTGCGGCGGAGGGCTTATTGATGGGGCGCGAAGATTTACTCGCTCTTGAGCCTTGTTTGGATCCTCAGACTGGAGCAGTCGCTGGCAATATTCTCAACGCAGCACTGGCCGAAGGCATCGCTTTCGCGCCGCGAATCAGCACCGTATCTTCTGCGTGTGGTATTTGTGGAGCACGTTCTCTGCAAGAGCTGCAAAAAGATTGTCCACCCTTGGCCTGCGCACCGCCCGCAGAACTGCACCTGACCACCATCCACGCGGTCATGGAAAAGCTGCGTGCGTCACAAACTCTATTCGCGTTAACTGCTGGTTGCCACGGCGCAGCTTTATGGAATTACACAGCGGATTGCTGCCTACTGGATGTCGCCGAAGACATCGGCCGCCACAATGCCGTGGATAAGCTGCTCGGCGCATGTTTGCTCGCCGACGCCTACCCGCTCAGTGTTCCCGTGGGGCTACTCCTCAGCGGGCGTATCAGCTTTGAACTTGTTCAAAAAGCTTGGCTTGGGGGCATCCCGTTGGTGGTGGGGATAGGCATGCCCACCTCCCTGGCGGTGGAAACCGCTGCTGCTGCCGGCATCACGCTGATTGGTTGGCTACGCGATGCGTCGGCAACTGTTTTTACTGGCAGCACGGTGCTGCTTTAAGGCCGGCGCAGCTGGTTGGCCCGGATGGTTAGTAATCGATGGAATCCAAGTCCGCGATGGTGAAATCCATGGCAAACTCGCGTTCGATATCGATGATGCGGCCGCGGCCGAGGCGTTCTACGAAAGTAATCGCACCTTGCTCTTCGCGACCATCGCGGAAGTGTAGGCGCACGGAATACTTACTCATGCCTACTTTCAGGCGGGAGGAGAGCTCAGAAGGCTCCGGGAGTTCGGACTCGGGTACTGGACGAACCATTTGGTGTAGTATTGACGTTTGGCTATTTGTAAGCTCAGGCGTTGACTGCGACTTGCTTGAAGCAATCGAGGGCGCCGGAACGGAGGAGCAAGTTTGACCAAGTCTCGAACGGAGACTCGGGCGCAGCAGCGAGACCGCGGAGGCCAGCAAGCGATTCAAAATCGCCAGCCATCGCCGATGTTTCGCGGATGGCCACCTGGATGTCAGAGGCATCAAGGCGGTAAACCAGGCCGACATGCACCGCACCTACAGCGGTGGTGTCATCGTTGAGTAGGCCGACGGGAGTGAGTTGCAGCGGCATCTCCGGCAGGACCAATTCTTCGTGGAGCTCACGGGAGCAGGCGTTGGCGAACAGATCGCCTTCCGCCAGATCGCAGGGGTTGATGTGGCCACCAACGCCGATGGAGCGCTTGCCGTGCAGGCGCTTTTCTCCCTGGGAAGAGAGGCGCGTGAGACAGAGCACCGCATCGCCTCGACAAACAGCAACGTAGGGAATGGGCTGCTTGTACTCGGGATGAGATTCGGCATAGCGTCGTTCGATGAAGAAGCCATGTTCCCGAGCCGGTGCGAGGAAACGACACTCCAGCTCCTGCGGCTCCAGGGCAAGTAGCCCATGGGGGGTAGCCTCAGGAAAGAGGTGTTGGCGCGGTACGACCCAGACGAACTCCATGATGACACCGATTCTGCCCAACTTTGCAAATCTGGCAAGTGAAAACTACCAGATGTTGGGGAATTGTTGAAAACTAGGGCTGCATTTGGGGCACCAGATGTTGTGGTGCGGAGAAAGCACCTACACAGATGACGTCAGCCAGCCAAAAAAAAATGAGTGTCGTCCTATAAGCCGGATCCTGTACTTCCGAAGAAGCAGCGACCATTTCTCTAGGATTTGCGTTGCCACAAACCTCAAACGCCCTACCCGGAGGTCCAAACGGCACGGGCCGCGCCTTTCCTCCCTACATGGGCTTTCTCCCGATGGGGTTTACCCTGCCACGCTTGTCACCAAGCGCGCGGTGAGCTCTTACCTCACCCTTTCACCCTTACCGGCTCCGAAGAGCTTAGGCGGTTTGCTTTCTGCGGCACTTTCCCTGGGGTTGCCCCCGGTGGTAGTTAGCCACCATCGCGCCCTATGGAGCCCGGACTTTCCTCGTGTGGCGCAAAACCACCCGCGGCCGCCCAGACGACACTCGTCATCATGATAACGCCTAGTACAGAAATGCGCTCGACGCGGATTTAGTCGGCGTGTTCCTGCAAAAACTGGCGCAGAATAACGGTTGCAGCAATGCTATCCAATTTGGCTTTGACTTTTTTGCCGCGTAAACCCGTTTCCCGCAGCAGTACTCGTGCTTCCTTGGTGGTGTGGCGTTCGTCTTGGTGGGTGAGTGCGACGCTCTCAGGAAGCTTTGCGCGCAGAGCATCCAGAAATACAAACACATTTTTTACTTGTTCCCCTTCGCGTCCATCGGGCAAATAGGGCATGCCAACCACCACGCGCTGGACTTCTCGCTCCTTAACCAAAGTAACGATGGCGTCCACGGTGACATCAAGGCTAGGTGACACCACGGCCTCCAATGGATGCGCTGCAATGCCGAGCGCATCGCATACCGCTAAGCCGGTGCGCTTCATGCCGTAATCAACGGCTAGGGTTCTTCCAATCAAAGAACGTCCTCGCGGCCTTCTGCACGTAAATGCTCAACGAATTTTTTCACTTCTTCGGAACGCGAGCGCGGCGCAACCAAGATGGCGTCGGCAGTGCGGACCACAACGATATCTTGCATGCCCAGCACGGCGATGATTTGGGGTTCCGAGCTGTAGGCCAAAATGCCGGTAGAGTCTTCGGCGAGTAGGGTTCCGCCTTGAGCGAAGATGCCAGCGTTGCCGTGTTCATCGTGCTCCACTTCGTCATACAAAGCCTTCCAGGAACCCACATCACTCCAGCGATACGGAGTGGATAGCACTTGCACGCCAGCAACTTTTTCCATAATGCCAATATCAACCGGCACCGATGGAAAGTTCGGATAAGCCGCATCTACAGCACTTTGAAAGCCGGCAGTTCCAATCATGGGTGTGATGGCATCAAGGCCATCGGCAAGGTCTTCCATAAACGTGCGGATGGCCGCCAAAATGGTGGCGGTGCTCCACACGAAAATGCCAGCATTCCAAAAATAGCCACCCTCAGCGAGGAATTTTTCAGCGCTAGCTTTATCTGGCTTTTCACGAAATCGATCCACATAAAAGCAATCCAGACCTTCATGGGTGCCGGCCAAACCGGCGCTTTGAATGTAGCCGTAGCCGGTTGCCGGGTAAGTGGGTGGAATGCCAAAAGTGACAAACGTGCCAGGGGTGGCAGCAGCTTGGGCACCGGCCAGCAAACTGCGCTGAAACTCATCCTTCGGCGAAATAGCGTGATCTGCAGGTAGCACCGCCATGATGGCGTCGGGGTCGGCGGCGTGGACTACCGCGGCTGCCAGACCGACACAGGGCGCAGTGTTGCGCGCGCACGGTTCGACCAGAATATTGCCCGCGGGAAGTTCTGGGCACGCCAGGCGGACTCCCTCGACTTGCTGCGCATTGGTTACCACCCAGGTGCGCTCAGGCGGCACCAAAGGTTGTAAGCGGCTGACGGTTTCGGCAAGCATCGAAGCGCCGCCGGTAATCGGCAGTAGTTGTTTGGGACGGTGGCCGCGGCTTTCTGGCCAAAACCGAGTGCCGGATCCACCGGCCATGATGACAGCATGCAGCATTGGAACCTCCTGTTTATGGAAGTTCCTATTCTAGGGGTGCGTGAGCGTGGAAACAGGTTCTGCTTCGCTACTCCACCGGGATAATCGGTGAAATTTTCCAATCCGGCTGGGCCCCAGCTGGCACCCACAATGGAAACGGCGCACGCTCAAAATCGCCCAATAATTTACCGCCGGCGCGGTGGGTGATGATGGGTGCTTCGGCTGGACCATAAACCTGTTGCTCAATGAGTAGGTCTATCAGGTCTTTTAAGATGGGCAAGCGGCCGATAAATCCAAAAGTACGCAGTGTCACTTTCATCTGCATGGTGGTATCCATGTCCATGGAGCCTTTGCCAGTGACACGCAAGAGCGGATGCTGAAGCGAAAACTCTTCGATGTAAATGCGGCCTTGGCCATTGAGGCGAAACCGTAAATCGCCTTCATCAAAAATGGGTGGACTGATGCCGGCGAAACGCCAAATTGATTTCAACACGGGCACCGTGCCCAGTGCACCACCGTTAATGTGGAACCATCCGCGACCCTTGGCGAAGGTGGGGCTAGTGGATGGCAGCGCCACGTTCACATAGCCATCGACAACGCCAGCGAGCGGGCCACCTAGGCCCAATTCATCACGCATGCGCTCTAGCTGCAAGCCGCTGACAAAGTACTCGGTGGTTAGGGGTGCGTTCGGGTCAAAGTCTAGACGGAAGAATCCCAATACTTTGGTGCCATCCGGTTCCGTGCCATTGGTGTGCAAACGCCCGCCTAAGGTTTCGGCATCGACATTGGTCCAAAGCACACTTTCTGGGGTGATTGCGACATCGGCGTGGGCGTTTTGCAAGGCTAAGCCGCCAACCTCGGCACCACCGTGATGGATGTTCAGGTTCGCGTTGAAATCTTGCGGGCCATTCCAATGGGCATCGCGTACTTCCATTTGCGCAAAGCCATCCGTCAGTTTACTAGCCCCACCAGTCATCGCGACATCCTCCATAATTAATCCGCCGCTGGCGCGCACCCGCCACGGATCTGTGTAGGGGAGGGTAGCGTTGATCTTCAAATTGCTCGGCCGTACCGAGCCGCTTAAACCGATTTTCTCTAAGGCCAACATCGTTTCTTCATCTACCAAGGATGGCAAGCGCGAGGACAAGGCAATGCCGCTGGCAGAACCGCAAAACGCTTGTAGTTGCAAGCCTTCGGAATCAAAAAATGCAGTGAGATCGCGTACCGCAAGGTCGACGTCGGCGCCGCTGAAAGTGAGTGCTTTGGAATCAAACTGTGGGAAGTTGCTGCCGGTGGGGGTCATCACGCCCTTTACGCCAATGCGGCCTTGCAGCTCAAAAAAAACGTATTCCTGTTCGTTGGGGATGCCGATGCGTAGTGGGTGAAAATCGAAATGCGAATCAATGAGATCTGGGTGGAAGGGATCAACCTTGGCGAGCATGTCGAGGGTGCCGGTCCAATCTAAATGACCACCCCAAGGTTGTTGGCCACTCAGGTTTTGTAGATTGGTGAGGAGCTTATTGCTCAGCTGAAGTTCTTTGCCAGCGGCGACGGCTTCCGAAGTTGCGCTGGCGGTACTCATACTCAGGCTGCCATTGAGAGTGCCGCCGTCCACTTGCGACCACGACCGCGCAACGCCAATCTGCATATCTTCCCCGTGGCCAGCGAATCCAGCCACCGCATACAAGTCGTTGAAATCGACGCCAAGGGCCGGCCAAGCAAGGGTTGCGCCATCGGCCACTAAGTGCCCAGAAAGGTGACCGGGGCTATGATCGAGAGGTAAGACCAAGCTAAGGTCGTAAAAAACTTTGCCGGAAAGCGCGAACTGGGCAAGCCCTTCCGGCAACGGCAAGTAAGACTCAAGAATGCGCAGTTCGGATGGTTTGGCGTCGAAACCGCGGCCGCGTAAAGTGAGGCGTAAGTCAGGAGCTTCACGGTTGGCAACTTCCCGCACGTTGCCATCTAACCACAAGCCGCCGCCGAGTGCTGTCATGCTCGCGCCAAATCGTGCAATGCCGGGTACCCATTCAAACCAAGCATGATCGACGTCGGCTTGGAGCGGCAACATGGCTGGACGCACTTTGATATCACTGGCATCACCGGCGACGCGCACTTTGAATTCCTGCTCTTGCAAACGGATTTCCACATCTAAATCGGCTAGCCCCTGCTCTGGGTTACCCAGATTGCGCCATAAATCGGCGACCACCGGGTTACCGGTGAGGGCACCTGAAATACGCCGATCGAGCGGCACCGCTTCCGCTTTGATGTCAATCGCCAGAAAGCCGTCGTTGCGGAAATCGATGATCCCCGTGGCGGAAGCGTGGCCACTACCGCCAGAGTTGCCGCCAACCATGCCGGCGCCATGGAACAAAACCGCATCTTTACAGGCCACGACGTTGCCCTGATTGTTGGTAGCGGGATAGGGGAAGGAAAAACGGTTGTCCTCGTCATCCAGAATGCCGCGGTAAGTGACGCTGGTACCGTTTGGGTCGACCTGCAAACTCCACGCAAAGCCATTGGCTTCACTCCAAGTGCAATCGAATGCGGTACGCGGGAAACCGCGCGGCTCAATCGCGAGCAGGATATCGCCAACCTCTGGCAGCAGCTCGCGCAGCCAAGTTAGTGTTTCGGCAGTGACCTCCGCGGCGGTAGTGACCGCTTGCAGGCGCACGCGGGGTTGTTGTTGAGCATCTTGCTCAGCAAGGATTTCCATGGCAAAGCTGCCGTGGGTTTCTGCGCCCGTGATTGCGCAACGCAGGCCGCTGGCCAGATCACCATTGAACCGCACCGCGATAGCATGCGTGTCTAGGCGTGGTACGGTGGACCTAAGGCTGGCAAGGCTGGCAGTGCCATCGACGACAACTTGATGCACGTCGAGGTCGGTACCCGCTGCGAAAGCCTGTACTTTGACTTGGGCTTCGTTCCAATCCAGGCCTTCCACCGCCAAGCCACCCCAATCTTTCGCCAGCACGGCATCGGCGAGGAGACTCACCTTCCAAGCGTGCAAACCAGTTCCGGCAGCGGCAAGCAGTGAAAATTTTCCGTTGCCAGGAAGTAGGCAGTTGCCAAGTACTTCAAAACGCGCGCCGGCGGGTGATAAGTGGCCGTTGATTTGTAAATCGCGGACCAAATAATCCAAGTGCTTAGTATCGGTCCAGCGCAGTGAGGAATCGCTCACGGCAATGGTCAGCGGAAAAGGTGAAGAATCCTCGGAGCGCAATTTGGTGAGTGAATCCAAAATGGCTTGATCCAGCTGGCCGTCAGCCTCGACGACATGCAAACGTACTGGTTTGCCAAAAGCAGCATTGCCGGGCCATAAATCCAGCGCTATTTCAAGGCGATCCATCCGTAAATAGTCATGGTTTTCATGCTTGAAACGCACGTCCACCAGATGAAGTGCGCCGCGTCCCCAGGTGATGGTGGCCCCAGAAGCCTGTAGTTGCAGTTCTGGTGCGCGTTTGGCAATCGCTTCATTCACCAGTTGCAGCGGCAACGGCAGTGGCACAAAGGCGCTGATGAGCAGCAGCAAGCAAACCCCCAGGGACCAACGCCCCGCCCCGCTTCGTGGCCAGAAAGACTTCACGGGGTGATGCTGTGCGCCCCTGCCTCCAGCGCGGGGATCTCTTCGAGGTAACAACGTTTCACGCGCGCGCCCAGGCGGCAGGTGATTTCATAGGGGATGGTGCCGGCGACGCGCGCTACATCGCAGGCGCTGATGCTGTCGCGTCCATCCTTACCGATTAAGGTCACGATGTCGCCCACAGCGGCGTGTTCTACATGCGTAATATCGATGCTGCAGTAATCCATTGAAATCGTCCCAATCAACGGGCAGCGTTGCCCCCGCACCAGCACCTGGCCGTTACCGCTTAAACCAACTCGATAGGGCAGGCCGTCGTTGTAGCCAATCGCTAAGGTGGCAATCCGCGTTTTGGCTAAGTGCGAAACCCAGCGGCTTTCGTAACCTACCGGCGTGCCAGCTGGAATGTCTTTGATGAAAACAATCTGCGTGCGCAGCGACAATACCGGCTCCAAGCCAACCGCGCCGCCGAGGTTTTCCGGCATAATCCCGAACAAGGAAATACCGGGGCGCACCGCATCTCCGATTGGGTGCAGGCCGGTGAACAGCGCTGCGGAGTTCGAGCAATGCAAAAGAGGGCGCGCACCGAGTGCTTGGTGGAGCTCGGCTGCGGCGGCGAGAAACAAGGCGTGTTGGCCATCGGTGAAACTGCTGCGCGTCCCTAGGCTGCTAGCGAAGTGGGTCATGAGGCCGCGTAGTTGCAAGGCTGGCTCCGCTGCGATCGCGTGAGCGACGCGCAATACCGCCTCCGGGCGCACGCCTAGGCGACCCATGCCGGTATCGACTTTAAGGTGTACGCCGAGTTTTTTGCCATAAGCGCGGGCTAGGCTGCCAAGTTTGCGCACCCGGCTCTCTGAGTGCACACCCACTTCGACTTGATGCTCAAGCAGATTGGGAACTTCCGCGTCGATCACTGTGCCCAACACCAGCAGCGGCAGTTTGACGCCGCTGTAGCGCAGCTGCATGGCCTCGGCACTATCACCGACCCCTAAACGCGCGACGCCTTCGGCAGCGCAAGCGCGTGCGATTGCAACCGCCCCGTGTCCATAAGCGTTGGCCTTCAAGACCGGCCACACCGCGGCGCCACCCGCCAACGACTGCGTACGTTGCAGGTTGCGACGAAAGGCACCGAGACTAATCTCGGCCCAGGCGCGGTGCTGTGAATCCAAGCCTCTAGGTTAGTCCTCTCAACGACGGAAACCAAGCAAGCCTTCATCGCCGAGAAAATCCAGCGCGGTGCTCCGCAGTAGCCCAGCAAGAGTGGTGCGGGCTTCTGCATGAGCCGCCCAATAGGCGAGTTCGTTTTCTTTGCCGACGGCCGGCATCTGTTTGGCCAGGGCCGCAAGGAACAATTGGCGCGTGGGATTGCGCTCTAACAGCACCGCCATGCGCCTAGGTTTGTGTTCCATTAGCACCCAAGCCAGATCGATGGTCTCGGCAATGCCTCCGAATTGCACCGGCAAGACCCCATTCGGCGAGACCAAACGTTGGGCAAGGGCATGATGCAGGCTGCGGTAATCACGATAGGCTTCGAACTGCGTTTCGATTTGCTTGTAGATCCCATCGTGAAGCGCTGCCGGAATCGGCGAAACGTAGCGGTCGTCTTTGGCAACGAGGCGCATAAAAGCAATCGACTCGACATCCGAGATACCAAAAGTGGTTTGGGAATTCCAAACCTCATAGAGGGGGATTCCTAGATAAACGCGGCCGGCACGATCGCGGTAAGCATGGGCAAAATAATCCGCCGCAGCATCCCATTTCCCATCGCGATCTAGGATGCCTTCGGCATAAGCGGCTAGCTTGCCCTGCACAGGCCAGCGGCCGCAGAGGAGGTCGATGACAACCTCGCGAGGGGCCTGAAGTGGCGGTTTTAGGGGTAAATTGCGCCCATAGTCCCAATCCCAGAGCATGCTACGATCGACGATTCCGTTGCGAAAAGTGCGTCGAAAGAACTTCTCCCAGGTCTTATTGGTAGGCTCAAGTAGCTTGGTGGGAAGCTTTAGTTTGGGTGCATATTCATCGCTGGCATAGACTTGCAGCCCCTCTTTGGGCAGTGCTTCAAGGCTACTCAGCTTACGCTCGTTTAGCAGTGCGCGCGCGGCTTCGCAGAGTGGGTGATGGAGTTCCAGTACCTGGCGTTGAAGCTCATCCGCAATGCGTAGTTGATCTTCTTCGGGCAGTCCATCAAAACGCCGCATGATGTTCTGATCTTGCTCCGATAAGAGCGCGGCGGACGTATTTGGTTGAGGCTCAATGCCGCCCTGAAGGAGGGCAAGGAGGAGGGTTGCCTGCATAATCATTTCGAGAGCATACGCGCTAGAAAATGGATTTCTCGCGCAAATTCGGCATTTCCGCGTTGACTTGTACCTTGTGTTTCATACACAATCCACACAGGGAATAGCGAATACGCCGTTCTTTCACCACTTTCCTCCGTTTCCGCCACCGCGGAACGCCAACAACAAACCCAAAGAATCATCATGGCTGCAAAAAAGAAAGCTGCGAAAAAAGTCACCAAAAAGGCTGTAGCGAAAGCTGCACCTAAGAAGGCTGCAAAGAAAATTGCTGGCAAAGCCAAAGGCAAAGCTACGCCTGCCGAACTCATCATCTCCAAGAGTCGCACCAAGAACGCTGTAGTTAGCTGCAACGTGTCGGGCGATTTTTACGGGGCTTTGGATATGTTCGTCCGCAATGCAATTGTTGCCGCTGAAAACCGTGCAACCGAGAACGGCCGCAAGACTTTGCGTCCTCAGGATCTGTAAAAAGATTCGCTCGCTTGCGAGCACTGGAAGGCATGACTGCTCTGGCAGTCATGCCTTCTTTCCATAGTGTCGTTGCGCTAACCGCGAAATGCAGCCGGTCTTAAATACAATGGCATGGCGGCTAAGGAAGGCTCGTAACCACTACCGTCACAGCGCAAACCGCGTGCAAACGCGAGCTTTAAAAGTGCTGCGGAAGATGTGTCAGAATCGCCGATTCGAGTGCTTCCATGGCCTGCAAATCGGGAATCGCCTAAATACATTTGATGCTTGCCAACCGCTTGGATGGCCGCATCAAAATCGATAACGCGCGCTTCTTGAAGCGTATGCAGTTGATCACCACGCCGCTCAAAGCAAGCGTGATAAACTTCGTTGCGATAGGCGTCAAGCAAGAGGTGCAAAGGGCCTGCATGCTGCTTTGCAAAAACCGCAGCCTCGAACGAATTCACTCCGAGTGCGGGCACATCCAGTGCCATAGCCAATGCCGCAGCGGCACTGCAAGCGATGCGTAAGCCGGTGTAGGAGCCAGGGCCAACCCCTACCACGAGTGCGCCAATTTGCGCACGTGTGGCGCCGATTTCTTGTAACAAAGCAGCGGCTGCTTGGATCAATCCACGGCCCCGAGTGGCACTGAAATCGTTTTCCACGATAGAGTCTTCACTAGCGAGTGCAGCCGTACAGACTTGGCCCGAAAGCTCGAAGGCGAGCACCAATTTGGACATGCTTAAACGAGGATGTTTTCCTTCTGCACAGCCGCTTCGAGCAACGCAATGGCGTGGTCGACCAAGCGAATTTCGGTAGCCTCCACCATCAAACGTAAGCGCAGTTCGGTGCCGGAAAAGCGCACGACCGTGCGTCCGCGATCGCCGAGCTCGGCATCCACTAGGGCGCAGGCGGCGGTTAAATGATGCAGGTCGGCAAGTGGTTTGCGTTGCAAAACCGGCAAATTGACCAAGCGTTGCGGTAAATCTTGATAATCAGCGGCGAACTCTTCTGTTTTTAAACCGTCTCGTTGGATGACTTGCAGGACACGCAATAAAGTGTAGATGCCGTCCCCGCGAAAACCATGGTCTTCACCAAAGAGTATGTGCCCAGACTTTTCGCCACCGAGGTTAAAACCGCCTTCACGCATCATGGCCGCAACATAACGGTCACCGACGGCGGCACGGAGTAAAGTGCCTCCAGAGGCCTTAATATGGCGTTCTAGGGCTAAATTACTCATGACAGTGGCCACCACCGTGTTGTCTGTAAGTTCGCCGTGGCGGCACATGGAAGCACCCAAACCAGCGAGGATGGCGTCGCCATCCAGGGTGCGTCCATGACGGTCACAGAGCAACCCGCGGTCGGCATCGCCATCGAGGCTCAAGCCTAAATCGCAGCCCGTGTCGACAATTGCTGCTGCAGCGACTTCTGGGTGCAGCGCACCACAGCCTTCATTGATATTGCGGCCGTCGGGGTGGTCGTGGAGGGTGACAGATTGCGCACCAAAAGCCTTCAGCACGCGCGGCGCTAGCTGCGAAGCCGCACCATTGGCGCAATCCACCAACACGCTTAAGCCGGCTAAATCAAGCGTAGGGAAGGCCTCTCCGCGCAGCCAGCTAATGTAATCGGAGACCAAATTCTTACGCCTGAAAATGACTCCTGAAGTGACGGCGTTGGCAATTTCTTTATCGTGAAGTAGCGCGGTTTCAAGTTCTTCTTCCAAAGCATCGGCAAGCTTGGTGCCGTTGCGGCCGAGTAATTTGATGCCATTGTCCTCGGCCGGATTGTGCGAAGCAGAAACCACTACACCTGCCTGGTAGGGGCCAGAGAAGGTCAAATAAGCAATGCACGGCGTAGGCGCCAGGCCAAGAACATCCACATCAATGCCGCCACGAGTCAAACCAGCAGCCACTGCAGCGACCAGAGTTTCGCCACTTTTGCGGCCATCATGGCCAATCAAAACCCGGTGCGGCTCGCCAGGGTGAGCGGGGTCGTCGCCGTGAATGCGGGTGGCCAGCACAAAGCCGAGGCGCTCAAGGAGTTCAGGCACCAAGGGATAAGTGCCGGCTTTCCCGCGCATACCATCGGTGCCGAAGAGTCTGGGAATGCTCATAAAGCTTTGGTGTAGGGGATGAAATCGTTGCCCGGTGTTTGCGGACGAATGATCATGTGTTCTTCATAAAAACGCTGTTCTGCATAATCGAGGCCGATCAAGTGCGGCTCAATGCGCACATTCCACTCTGCGGAGAGAGCGGTGTCGAGGGTATTGAGCGGAAGGACTAAAAGTACGTGGCTGTTTAGCCAAGTTTGATCGATGATTCCCGACTTGGATTCCACATAGGGCATTTCCACGACCCAAGGCTGCGGTTCATAAGATCCTTGCACCCACGCTTCCATGGCTGCGGCTGGGATGATGTGCAAGTCTTCAAAATTACGGTTGAAGGGAATGCTGACTGGATTCTCCAAGCGAATTTTGGCGAAAACATGCACCTCAGGAGGATCCATAGAAATGCCTTGCCGCAGTAAATCGGAATGGAGCGCTTGCATGCGGTCCACATCGCGCCGCGTACCCTCTGGAATTTGAAAGCTACTTAACAATTCCGACGGGCTGTCATCCGTACTCATCTGTGCGGCGTCGATTTGTTTCCGTAACGCTTCAATCGCACGTTGTGGGCCAGTCACAGTGATGGTGTTGGGCTCAAAACGCAGTTCCTTTTTCAGCACCTTCCATGCTTCCGACGGCTTTCCCGCGACTTCGATATCGCGCGGCGTGAGTTGAATGGTTTCCGACTTCACGCGCTGAAAAGTGAGCTCTTTGAGCTGTTGATCACCCTTTGCTACATTTTTTAGTAGTAGCTCCGCATCCAGCGGGCGCAACCAATCCAGCTGCTCTGGACTGATTGGGATTTTGATTTCAATCTGGTCTGGTGGGGGGTCAAAATTAGTCCGAAAACTTGCGGCGCATTGGCGCGTGGCAAAGCTTTGCAGCTCGGAGTTGGAGCCGTTCAAAGCGATGCTCACCGGACTGTCTCCCATTGGGCTAGTCAGCACCCAACCTTTGGGTGCTTGAATGAGCAACTGAAAGTCTTTCGGCGTGCCCAGGTCTTCGCTGCTGGAGGCGATTGTTAAAACCACATCGCGGTCCATGGCAATGCGTCCTTCAATCCACCACCAAAGCACCAAAGCAAAGGCTATGGCCCCAAGTTTGGGCCGCCAATCCTGAAGGAGAGCTGTGAGGATTATTTTCATGCGGTGGCCTCCGCACCTGGATCTTCTTGATCCGCGTTGCCAATTTTTGACTCCGTGCGCAGGAGCTCACTTAGGCGTTTTTCAAGCATGTCTTGCGGCACTGGTTTGTACAAAACGCCATCAGCGGCGAGTGAGATTTCGCCGGTTTCTTCGCTAACCACAAGAACCACGGCATCGGTGCGTTCGGCAAGGCCAAGGGCGGCGCGGTGGCGCGTGCCAAGGCGGGGCGCAATGCTCGGGTTCGCAGTGAGCGGGAAAACGCAACTGGCTGCAGTAATGCGTTTCCCTTTGATGACCAAGCCGCCATCATGGAGCGGGCCGCCGGGGAAGAAAATGGTTTCCAATAAGATCGACGTAATCGGCAAATCAATGCTAACGGCACCATCACTGAACGGTTTCAAGGAAACATCACGCTGAAATGCAATCAAAGCACCCACGCGTTGATTGGCCAAGCGTTTGGCCGAGGTGGCAATTTTAGCTAGCTCGGAAGGAGATTCCGCAGTGTTACCCCCAAATTTCAACAACCCAGTGTGCCCGAAACGACTAATGCCGTGGCGCAGCTCCTCCTGAAACAAAATCACGATGATTAAGGCGAAGTAGGGGATGACGGCATCCAGAATGTACTTGATGGCGTCGACGCCGCCGGGCGCGAGTTCGTCGAGCAAACCAATGATTAACACCACTCCAATGGTAAAAAGGAATAGTCCGCGCAACACACCCATTCCGCGAGTGCTGCGGATGAAACGCCAAATGGCGTAAATTGCAGCCGCCAAAATGACGACTTCAAGGATATCCGTGACGGCAAACGGACTCATGATTGCAGCGCCACTTGCGGGTTATGGCTGGGGAATGCACAAGAGGCTGCCACGCGCACAGCATCCCAAACGTGACCTCCTCGATGTAAGCGCAGGAAGCTTGCACCTTGCGCAGCGCACAAAGCGGCAGCGCCCGTAGAGCCACCATCGCGTTGATCGGGGCGGTATTGAGGCAGTGTGTCAGTCATAAAAGATTTGCGCGACGGGCCGGCGAGCAAAGGCAGACCGAGGGCGCGGAGGGTTCCGAGATTGGCGATGATTTCGCGGCATTGGGCGGCAGTTTTGGCAAAACCGATGCCTGGGTCGAGCACCAGTTGATCGGGCTCGATACCAGCATCCATAGCGGTGCAGCAGATTTGCATCATTTCGTCAGCGAGTTCACCCATCAGGTATCGGTAGTGACAGTGCTCTTGCATATCGGCAGGGGTGCCGCGCATATGCATGGTAAAAATCTGGCAGCCACGGGCGGCTATTAACGGCGCCATGGCCGGATCGGCGAGCCCACTCACATCGTTAATTTTAGCGGCGCCAGCATCCAAGCAGGCTTTGGCAACGACGGCGCTGCGGGTATCGATAGAGAGCGGCAGCCCCAGCGGCAACAAATTTTCAATGGTAGGGAGTAGCCGCGCGAGTTGTTGGTGATCCGCAATAGGGGCGGCACCCGGGCGCGTACTCTCGGCGCCGAGATCGAGGATTGCAGCCTGCTCGTCAGCCAAACACTGCGCGCGCTCGCGGACGTTGCGTACGGGGTCTGCGCCTAACGCTCCGTCGGAGAAGGAATCCTCGGTGAGATTGAGTATGGCCATGAATTGGGGGGCAGCAGGCACGCTGGCCATGGCATTTTTCCCAGCCGCCAAACGCCCGGCAATCCACATGGCGCGATAGGCTGGGTTCTCTAAATCACCGTAGTCGATGTCGGTTTGGAGTGCCGCATCGTATTGCACATGAAACCGCGCGGAGCCGTCGGCAAAGGGTTCGAGATATTGAATACCCATACCAGCCAACGCCCCTTTGCAGGCCATGCTTAGAGGGGCTGGCGCGCGCCACGTGCCACCAGTAGATGGCACGGCTTGGTGTGGCGCATTCGCCCAAGGCAGCTCCCATGGCTTGACCATGGAAGCAGTCTATCACTCCTCCGGCTGCGATTCTTTGCCTTCCACGGACTCTAAGGGCAGCGCCACCTGCGGCACTTCGGCCGCTGGCATCGGTGGTGGTTCCTTACGTTCCTCATCGCCACTTGGTGGGCTTGCCGCGTGCATTTCATCCACGCTTGCGCCAGCAACCAGCATTTCGAATTCAAACTTGCTGACGTTCTCGTAACGCATCAAGGCATCCGTGACGCGCTCCATCAAATCGCGATGCTCTTCGAGGGTGCGGTGCGCACGCTGGTACTGCTCATCAAGTAGAGCTGCGACTTCTTCATCGATGATTTGAGCAGTGGCTGCGGAATGATTCTTGCCCATGCCGTATTCATTGCCGAGGAAATCGTTGCCGCGACGCTCACCAAAATTGATGGCACCAAGTTTCTTGCTCATTCCCCAATGGGTAATCATCTGCCGCGCCAAACTCGACGCGCGTTCGATGTCACTGGAAGCACCGGTGGTGATGTCTTCGCAGAACAACTCTTCAGCGATGCGGCCACCGTACAGGCAGCAAATTTCATCGAGCAAGCGATTGCGCGACCAATGCATCCGGTCTTTTTCCGGCAAAAACATGGTGGCGCCCAGCGCCATGCCACGCGGGATGATGGTGATTTTGTGAACCGGATCCGTGTGCTCCATATAGGCGTTCACCACGGCATGGCCCGCTTCATGGTACGCCGTGATTTGTTTATCATCCTCTTCCATCACATGCGATTTTTTCTGACGACCAAAACGCACTTTATCGCGTGCCTCTTCTAAATCAGATTGAGTCACCCAGGTATGCAGCCGCATGGCTGCCAAAATCGCGGCTTCGTTGGTTAATGCAGCAAGTTCGGCCCCAGAAAAACCGGGTGTGCCGCGGGCAATCACCGCCAGATTTACGCTTGGGTCGATTTTTACCGCCTTCGTATGGACCAACAAAATCTTTTCGCGGCCCTTTACATCAGGGAGATCCAGGACAATCTCGCGGTCGAAGCGGCCCGGGCGTAGCAACGCAGTATCCAGCACATCGGGGCGGTTGGTGGCGGCAATCACAATTACCCGATCGTCGGAGCTGAAGCCATCCATCTCGACCAGAATCGCGTTCAGGGTTTGCTCGCGTTCATCGTTGCCCCCACCCATGCCAGAGCCACGTTTGCGGCCCACAGCATCGATTTCATCGAGGAAAATAATGCATGGTGCTTCTTTCCGCGCGCCTTCGAACAAATCGCGAACCCGACTTGCACCAACGCCGACAAACATCTCCACAAAGTCCGAACCGCTAATCGAAATGAACGGTACATCCGCTTCACCAGCAATCGCTTTGGCGAGCAGGGTTTTGCCGGTTCCGGGAGGGCCCACCAACATGACGCCACGCGGAATACGCCCACCCAGGCGCGTGAATTTATCCGGATTACGCAAGAATTCCGTAATCTCAGAAACCTCCTCTTTGGCTTCTTCGATGCCGGCGACGTC
>CALFOT010000015.1 GCA_937919925.1 uncultured bacterium
CATGGAAGGCATTTGATGAACCTGCCACTTTTACAGAAAAGATGTTGCTTAATCAAATATTTTGTAACAAACACTGACTCTAAACGAAATCATAGTCCAAACATGCGCAACTCCCTCCTCTTTCGCTGTCGCAGTCTTTACGACCAACTCGACCGCTTTCTAGACGGTGAAATGGGCCTGTGGGAGCATCTTTTAGTCAAAGGCCACCTGATGATGTGCCCACAATGCCGGGTTTATTTGCGCCAATACTCCCAAATTCGCACCCTGAGCCTGCAACAACAGCAGGAGCAATTGCCACCTGATTTTGAACAAGTGATGGGCCCCATTGTGGCACGCTGGAAGAGCGAACAAAACTCCTAAGCGCCATAGCAAAAAACTTTATGCGCGAATCAAAACGGCGCGCACCGGCGAGGCGTCGGCCGCTTCCAAACGCAGCGGGAAGGCGCACAGGGTGTACTCCCCGTCCGGCACCAGCGTGAGCACCAGACCTTCAAGAATGGCCATATCTTTTGCAGCCACGGCGTGATGGCTCTCGAGATGCTGGTCTTCTTGCGGATCAATCGAGGGTGTATCGATGCCAACCAACTCCACTCCTTGGGCAGAAAGGAAATGGATAAGCTCCGCGCTCAGAGCATTGAAATCCGAGTTCCACACCTCTGGATTCGGGAAACTTTCGGTATGAAATAACACACGTGGCGCCGTGATCGGCTGCCGCAAATCTTGCGGTCGAATGCGCGCGCCGCGTGGCAAAGCCACCGAAATCACTTGGCACTGACCGTAGTAACGCTCTAATGCGCGCGCTTCGATGCCTTGCCCATTGGCCACATAGTGATTCGGAGCATCCGCATGCGCGCCCAAATGAGTCGTGCAATGCATGCTGCTCAAAGTCAAGTGATCCCCTTGATTCGTATCCAAACTAACTGAGCGAGTCCATGGCACATCCCCCGGCCACACCGCAGTGCGCGCGTTTATTAGCGGCGAGATATCAATCAGTTTCATTGCGGCACCTTGGCAATCACTTTGAATTCGACGGCAATGGGGGTCGGTAAAGCGCAAATGGCAAGGGTGGTGCGCGCCGCTTGCACGGTAGTGAAATGCTGGGCGTAGACTTCGTTGTAACCGAGGAAATCACGCTCCATGTCCACTAAAAACACCGTCACATCAAGCACATCTTCGAGGGTGGCGCCACAAGCTGCGAGCACCGCTTTGATGTTGCCAATGACGGCTTCCGTTTGCGCACGAATGTCATAATCGCGCGGGTTTCCCTGAGCATCGCGGATTGGACCACCAGGAATCTCATGCGTGCCCGCTTGCCGCGGACCAACTCCAGAAAGAAACAGCAAATCACCGTGGCGACGAGCATGAGGATAGGCGCCTACTGGATCGGGCGCATTGGACGTGCGTATGGAGTGACTCATGGTTCAAGGGTTGCGGGGGCAGCGGAAGCTTCCGCAGTAGCAATAACATTGCGGTCGCCATGGAAGAAACCACTGTCGTCTTCATCGTATTCGAGGCCGCCGCCAGCTCCTGGGTAAGGCAACAGACCAACAAGAGCCGCGCCAGTCCCATAGACCGGCTGGTAATCGAACACCGTGCCGCGGTAATCGTTGTTCTGCCCCATGGCTGCAGCCAACCACCAAATCGCTTTCATTTTCGAATCGCCGTTGGCTTGGCGTGAAAATTCACGGGAAAGTTGCGAGACATCTTCGAGTCGGCCCGCTGCAAACAACTCGAGTAACTTGCGGTTCCATTCATCATCTTTCAAAGAATGGATACGATCCGTTGCAGGATCAATGTAATCGGTGAACATACGATTCGACAACGCACTCACCCCAACTACGATGGCTTTGCGCCCACTCTTTTTGACTGCATCCAGAGCAGCCTTACCGAGCACCAAGGTTTCTTGACGGTCTGAATACACGTTGCAGGAAACGATGCACGCAGGAATGCGGTTGTTGGGGTTCAACAGCTTTAGTGCGGTGATGCTGCCCACGTCAATCGGAAAACCCTGATAAGCAACCGTACGTGCATGCAAACCGCGCGCATTGGCGCACTCGCGGTAAGTCTCCGCAAAGGCCGCATCCATACGCAGTTGGTAGCGCAGCGTGCCGAGCTCGTGAAAGTCTTCATCCACCACCCAAAAATGTGGCTCAGGATCGGCCTGGATTTGATGCCCAATGATGCTCACCCAGCGCGTGCTGAATAACAGCAGCAAATCAGCATCACTCGCTTCAATTTCTGCCCGTAGCCTGGCGTAAGAATCATGTAACGATTGCCATCCCGGTGACTGCTCGGGCGCCAACAAGGGGTGCGGTTGATTGGGCACTAAGTAGCCGCCCAGGATACGTCCGGTGGCAGCGGTGGAATCGGTGGCGCCACTGGCGTCGGTGGCAGGCTGGGTAGAGCTCACACCTGTACCTCTGCTTGATCCAATCGCCATTCCACGACTGCATTGCCCGTGCCGATCACGGTGCCGTAACCATGCACGATTCCACCCAGCTGCGGCACATCCATCGCCCCCATCAACCAAGTCAGGCTGCCGTCTTTACACTCTGATGCCGATTGTTCCATAAAATCGGGCATCTCGTCGAGAAGCTGCCGGTTACAGCCACGCTCGATTAAATCCAGCACATGCCGATCCCACTTCGCTTGGTTGGCGTTGTAGATATGCTCAAAGGCAGGGTCTTCCGGATCCTCAGGTTCCTCCGTGAAATGGCGATGACTCAAAGAACAGCTGGCCAACAGCAACGCCCGACGCCCAGTTTTCTCCACCGCGATTTTTGTAGCTTCCCCTAGCGCTAACATTTCTCGCTCGCCGACCTCATTGCTGTAGTCGAAGTAACTCCGCGCCGAGGAAATCGCCACAATGGGTAAATCAAAGGCTGGGCGGGTGAGGTAGCACGAAGTGATGGTTCCATAATCCACGCGGAACTCTGGATTGCGCATCATGCTCATCACTAGGCCGCGCTGTTCTCCTTCCGCGTGAATCGCTTCAGCGAGTTCGACATCAATATGCAGATCAAAATTGAAACGAAACAAGTTCGGAAAAATCGGGTCAACCGAAAGCCCTTTGAAGTGCTCAACGCCAAGCAGATGATGACCGCGACGGGTTTTCCAGTGCGGCGTATGCACAATCACCACATCGAACTCCGCCGCTTCTAAACTGCGGCGCATAGCCGCGTAACCAGCCAAAAGTCCTTGCCACGCCCCGGCTCCAGAAGCTTGTGGTTCGTTTTGGGGCGGGTTGGCGGCGAAGACTAAATGTGGTGGGTGCGGCGCCAGACAGCCGCGCACGATCCGCCCCTTCGTTTTCGAGTTATGGTTCACAGCTGAATACATACGTTGCGGTCTTGCGAGAAAAATTCCATCGAGTAACGTCCCCCTTCGCGGCCAACGCCACTTTGCTTCATGCCGCCAAACGGCACCCGGAAGTCGCGTTTATTCCAAGTATTGATCCACACCATGCCGGATTCAATGCGCTCGGCGAGACGATGAGCGCGGGTGAGGTTTTGTGTCCAAATCGAAGATCCCAATCCATACTCCACAAAGTTGGCCATTTCTAGTGCTTGTTGTTCGGAGTCAAAGGGGTGCACCGTTACCACTGGACCAAAGATTTCTTCGGTGGCCACGCGGCAATCAATCGCCAACCCAGTGATGATGGTGGGTTCAAAAAAAGCTGACTTCTCGGGGCCAACTCGATTGCCACCGCACACCACCGTGCCGCCTTCTTGGCGTGCCAAATCTACATATGCGGCTACTTTTTCGCGGTGCGCGAAAGAAATCAAAGAGCCTAAACTCTCGCCCGGAGTCCACGCTCCAGCAGCAACCTCGGCCACCAAACGTTCTACAAACTCAGCGTAAATAGAGCGCTCCACCAGTAAACGAGAACCACACAAACAGACTTGGCCGGCATTAAAAAACGCGGCGCGGGCCACACCAGCAACCGCCAAGTCCAAATCGCAATCAGCGAACACCAAGCTGGGGTTTTTGCCGCCCAATTCCAGACTGATTTTTTTTAATAACGGCGCAGCGACGCCCGCAATGTGCTTTCCCGTCACCGTGCCGCCAGTGAAGCTCACTGCTTTGATATCTGGGTGTTGTACCAAAGCCTCTCCAGCTTCATGCCCAAGGCCATGCACCACATTCAACAAACCATTCGGCGCACCGACTTGCGTGAACACTTCGGCACACAGGGTGGCCGTTGTTGGCGTTAATTCCGACGGCTTGACCACCACCGCATTCCCCATGGCAATGGCCGGAGCCACCTTCCAGGTGAACAAATGGAATGGGAAATTCCACGGTGTAATCAATGCAACATTTCCGAGCGGCTGACGCAAAGTGTAATTGAAGCCATCCTCCATTTGGTGACAGGCCGTGGCATCATTGCGCAGCGCTGCCGCATAGAAGCGCAAATTATCCAAGGCGCGTGGAATATCCCCATGGGTGGTCGCCTGGAGTGTTTTACCACTATCCATGGCCTCGGCGGCAGCGAACTCGGGGATACGCTTGGCCACTGCATCGGCAACGGCAATCAGTAATTCACTGCGCTCCAATCTGGTGAGACGGCGCGCTGCTTGGGCCGCAGCAACAGCGTTGGCCACATCGGTGCGATCACTCCGTGGAATCAAGCCGCAAACTTCCCCAGTTTTGGGGTTGACGTTATCAAGGTAAAGGCCGCTTGAAGGCGCTACTCCTTGGCCATGAATCCAATTGTTCAATTTCACAAGTATTTCTCCCAATCAAAATCGTAGCGTTCCGTATCAGGATCCCATTCATCCCAAGTAGGAATACTTTCCAACTTTTTGAGATAAGCTGGCGGCACCACGCCGGGCACCAAAAAGGCTTTTTGACGATGCAAGGCGTATGGGTTGCGCAACTCAATCCCGAGCACGCCAAGTACCGCGCGGGCGAGATACCAGGTTGCTTGAGAGTTCCATCCATGCGCAATTTTAATCACCACACCCAGACCTTGCGGGTAATCCGGATGGTCTATCGCCATGCCTAGCAAACCATCCGCGCCTTCCTTCGCCAGCACGCGACCGGCGGAAGACTTCAGAATGGTGGAATCCAAACGGTTGAACCCACCCACTAAATCCGGGTGGCGGAACATGGCCTCCCAGATCCAATCTTGCTGTTTATCGCGCACCAGCCCTGCATAGAGTTGTGCCAGTTCGCCCACGGTATTGGACATGGTGGGCAAACCGCAACCATCGCGCGCAATGCGTAACGGCCGCCAAGCGGCGCCAAGATAAGCTTGCACTTGGTGCAAATAAGCTTTGAAAAATGGGTGCTGCGGCAGCAAATAGCCTACCTCTTCCCAACCCTTCAACTGGCAACCACGTAACAAAGCCGCGTGTTCGCCACTGCAGGTATGAAACCAACGCCGCGGTCGCCGTACTTGGCGGCCAAACTGAATCAGCGGCACATCCAGTGGGGTTTGCATCAGGCCCCAATCCTCTTCGGCAAGAATGGATTGGGCGGCGGCCACATGCGCGGCGTCACCATTATGCGAGGCGACCGCAATCGCCCGCTGCTCCCAATTGAGTTCTGGTTCCAGCTCGTCGCAAAAAACCTTCATCATCAACGGCTTCATCATGCTGCGCCCGTAGCACAAAACATTGCCGCCGAAACTGTGGATAACCTCGTTGCCGTGCGACCAAGCCACAGCGCCATGGATGGTGGTTTCTGAAACTCCGTTACGGCGAAAATCAATGAGGGGTTCCCATTCGACTTCGCGGCCAGTTGGGATTCCGGCAATCTGCTCTCCCAGAGGCGATTTGGGGTACATGGCATCGCGTGGGCGCGAAGTGGGCGACGTGCTCATCTCGACACCACCTCAAGCGCGGGGATGACGTGATGCCGAAAGGCTTCCATGTTGCGCATCACACGCGGGCTATCGTGATTGTAAAAATCAAACCACAACATCAGACGATCTTGTGGATGGAAACGCTCCGTGATTTGCGCAGCAATTTCTTGAGGGTTGCCAACCAAAGCGTTTTCAGTAGCACCTGCAACTTTGTTCACATCAATCGTACCTTCCAAAGCATTCCAGTATTCCGAGAGCGCGGCGGCAGCTTCAGCGTGTGCGGCCGTTGATTGTTGCCCTGCAGTGAGGCCTTCTTCGGCGTTCAAGAACACCATGACCGTGCGCGGCATAAAAGCACGTTGCCAAGCACCGCCTGCGGGATGATAAGCCTTGCGCATACGTGTATGCGTATCATTGATGACGTCTTCTGCGGTAATCGACAGGTTAAAGACTTGCACCGGCTGCATTTGATTCAACTCTTCCTGCAAAGCGGGATCATGTGAGCCAACAACAAGTTGCAATAATTCACGACGCCACCGCTGCGGAATTATTTTTAATTTCTCAAAATCCCAGCGTTTGGCAAATGGAATCCGATTGGGAGCTTTCCCACCATGGGTGGCCTCCCACGCTTGCTGCACTTTTTGCCAATCGAGTTCACTGCGAAAGTGGCTGCGGTCTAATGCAATATCTGGGGTTTGAGTGCTGTCCAACACATCACCGCGCAGTAATTGCAAGAAGATGAAGCAGGCCTCGCGAAACATCTGCCCTTTGTAAGCAGGCCAAGCAGCTTGTTCCACGGCGTCACGATAATCCACACCATAAGCCCGGTTCATGAACTCAAAGCGCCCCGCGGCAAAACCAATATGGATGCGACGCTTTTCTTCACGATCCAAACCATGCAAAGCACAAAAGGCGGCAACACGCTCTGCTGCCGCAATGGGCCCGCCATTACAGACGATATTCATCACTGCCGCACCCGCTTCAATATTTTGAGTGCAAGCAAAAATTTTATGCGCAAGTTGGCAGAAATCGACGTTCAATCCAACCTCTCCTTGAAAATGAGGTACCACCGGCCGCGTGTTGTGCTTTTGAACCTCCGTGGAGAGATGCGATTCGGCAACCCAAGCGCAGCCATAACCCAAGCGGTCAGCAAGTTGAACTTGCTCAAAAAAATTACCAAACATGGTGGCTTCATCGGGCATCTTGCCGGCCACTGGAGTTTGACAAATCGAAAAGAAGACGTCGAAATCCATAGCTAGATGGAGTTTAAGCGCCCGCCGTCGACTGCAATCGATTGGCCACGGATAAATGCACCTGCCGGGCTTGCCAAAAAACAAGCCAGTGCAGCAAGCTCTTGCGGATCTCCCAAACGACCTTCGGGAACGGTGGCCATCCAGTTGGCTTGCACATCACTCTCACTGATTCCCTGGCGCCCCGCCATGGTACTTTTTAGTGATTCCAGGCGATCCGTAGCCGTAAAACCAGGAAGCAGGTTGTTGATGGTAATTCCAGGAGGTAGCTCCTTGGATAGTGTTTTGGCCCAAGACGCCATTGCGCCGCGCACGGTATTCGAAACGCCAAGCCCAGCAATGGGCTCTTTCACCGAAGTGGAAATCACATTCAAAATACGTCCGTAACCAGCAGCCTTCATGCCCCCCACCAAACGCTGCACCAAAAAATGCGCGGCAAATAAATGGCGCGCAAGTGGCTTTAAGAAATCTTGCTCGCTGGCTTCCAACAGCGGCCCACCGGGAGGACCACCACTGTTGTTCACCAACACATGGACCGTACCCAGTTCCGCAATCAAATCATCAGCCGCCGCAGAAAGCGCCAGTCGATCTTCCAAATCAACCGCGTACACAGCAACGCCAGCAGCACCTGCTGCACGACAAAGTTCGGCAACGGCTGTGAGCTTTTCCGTGTTGCGTGCTAACAAGGACAAGCTGGCTCCAGCCGCAGCCATGCTGAGAGCGATTTCGCGACCAATGCCGCTACTTGCGCCACAAATCAGAGCGTGCCGGCCACATAACGAAGTAGAGAGACTCATGCTTTTGCCAATTTAGTCCAGTTCGAATTCCGAACTTCCCACAACTCGGGGAAGAATCGCAGCGGTAGACGGGATTCTAGGAAAGGCACGCCGCTAGAGCCGCCAGTGCCCTTTTTGCCGCCAATCGTACGTGACACCATCAGGATGTGCGCGGCGCGAAAAATCGACCACATGGTGTCGAGGTCGAGCAAGGCTTCGCAGGCCAACACCCAGTGATACTCGGTTTTTGCATCTTGATAAAGCTCGCGAAAGACCCCAACCAACTCATCATTCATTTGGTGGGTTTCGCTCAGTTCACGCTGCAAAACTTTCTCTGGGACCGGATACCCCCCTCGCGCCATCGCGTGTAAAAAGCAGTCATAAAGACTCGGTGCCTCAAAGCGCGCTCGGAGCCGAGCCAACTCCTCGGGACGGCCTTCAAAGAACTGAAAGAACCACGGATCCCGCTGGCCACAAGCAAACTCCATTTCACGAAACTGAACCGATTGGAAGCCGCTACCTGTACCTAGGGCTTCGCGGAACCCAGCGAACTCATCGGGCGTCAAAGTGCCCAGCAGCTGAATCTGCTGAGTCAGACAGGTGATAATGGCTTGCACGCGCTTCAACACTTTAAGAGAACGGGCGACGTCGTCATGATTCAAAAAATTGACCATCAAGCCAACTTCGTGAAGTGCCTCTTTAAACCAAAGTTCAAAGCTTTGGTGGATCACGATAAAAAACATTTCATCGTGATGCATAGGATTGCTCCGCAGTTGCTGAAGCGCAGTAAGTTCCGGCACTTTAAGGTAACTGTTGTAATTCAGTTCCTCCAATTTCAAGCGGTCGTAATCAGCAAGTCGTTCCGTCATCGTGAGAGTAGTTTAGCTGCGCACGACGGCATTTCGCCGATGCGTTAGCGGTGCGGGTAGAATTGCCCCATGGCCTACTGGTTGGTAAAAGAAGAACCCACAAAATACACCTTTGAGATGTTTCTCAAGGACCGTAGAACTTCCTGGGATGGTGTGCGCAACTTCCAAGCGAGAAACAACTTACGGCTCATGCTCAAAGGCGATAAAGTAGTGTTTTATCATTCAGGTAAACTCAAGGCAGCCGTTGGCACCGCCTTGGTGATTGCCGCGAGCTACCCTGATCCAACGGCGAGTGAAGGGGATTGGAGCGCCGTGGATTTACAAGTTGTGGAAAGCTTTGAAAACCCTGTGACCTTGGCGCAAGTACGCGCCGACCCCGTGCTCGCCGCATGTGCGCTGGTCAAACAGACGCGCCTGTCGGTGATGCCATTGACCCAAAAGCAGTTTGAAAAACTGTGTAAGTTAGGAGGAGTGCAATGAGTTGGCCCAGCGATAACGACAACCGTCGAGAGGATTCACCCTACGGCAAGAGCCCGCGCCGGGAGAGCCCCTATCGCGGTGGTGACCGCTCTGCTGATCCTCAGCAGCAACGCGGCCACCTTGGTACTGGGCATTACCGCAATGACCCACGTGGCGGTGGTCACTACCGTCGGCAGCAACGGGATGAACGTGGCGAAACGGTGGTGCGTATGGAGCCTTGGGTGGCGCTGCGCGGACCGATGCGCGGTCCACGGGTGTGGAGCGGCGATGTCGATCGTTGTTCCAGTCGTTTGCCAAGTGGTGAGCTTGCTGCAGTCTATGATCAACACAACGACTTCCGCGGTTGGGGCTTTTGGCACCCGCAATCGCGTATCGCAGTACGCATTGTGTCACGCGAAACCACCAAGCCCGATGATGCCTGGTGGCAAGCTCGCGCGCGTTCCGCTGCCGAACGACGCCTGCAAAATCCTGAGGTACCAAACGAAGTTTGCCGCATCCTTCATGCCGAGGGCGATGACTTCCCGGCTCTCACCCTAGACCGTTATGGCGATGTTTTAATCGGTGAAGTTTACAGCAAGCCAATGGCCGATATTTTCCAGATGGTGTTGCCCACTTTCCATGAAATTTTAGGCACGAGTGAGTATCGCCTGTGCTTTGATGAAGCGTCCGCGCGCGCCGAAGGGGAGCAACCCTTTGAGAAATCTTCCGCTGGCTGCCCGCCGCGTTTGCAGTTTCAAGAAGAGGGCATCACCTACGAAGCATTTCTATCCGCTGGCCATAAATCAGGTTTTTTCTGCGACCAACGCGAAAACCGTGCTCGTTTAAAAGCGTTGGTGGAGCGCCTAGTTGCGCAAGGCAACCCACCCAGCGTGTTAGATGTGTGCTGCTACACCGGGGGCTTCGCGCTGAATGCCGCAATGGCCGGGGCTGCAGAAGTGCGTGGTATTGACCTAGATGAAAAAGCTGTCGAGCAAGCCACACGGAATGCCAACATTAACCAGTTACGCAACATCAAGTTCACTCACGCGGATGCATTCAGTTATCTGCGCACCTTAGCGGGCAACGAACGCCAGTACGATATTGTGATTGTTGACCCGCCGAAATTCATCCGTACGCGGCGTGATTTCGATGAAGGCCAAGCGCGTTACCACGACATCAACAAACTCGCGATGCCATTAGTGAAGCCAGGTGGATTCCTGATTAGCTGCTCATGCAGTGGTTTGTTTGGACCGCTGGAATTCCAGGAGACCATGCGCCGCGCTGCACGTTTACGCACAGTCCGCATTTTGCGCGAAACAGGTGCCGGCCCAGATCACCCGGTGCGCATCGATTTCCCCGAGGGCCGCTACTTAAAAGCTCTGTGGATGCAGCTGGACTAAGGCGTTTGGGGTCTTGGCGACATCGCTGGGACCCGTGCTTTACAACACCACCTTATAACCGATGAAGCGCTTGGCACCTTGCTCCGGCGCAAAAAGACGCAGGGCAAGAATTTCTTCACGCCCATCACCATCAAAATCGCGTATGGTCATAGCGTGCGGTTCACTCCAATCCTTGAGATGGATCCGATAATTGGGCTCCACTCCCTCCGCCACGGAAGTCATCGCCGACGTGCGCCCCAGAGTCCATTGGGTGAGTGCGGAAATTTCAACCTCCAGCCCCCCCTCTCCAGATAAGGTTTGCTGCAAAAACTTTTCGATGGCGCCATGCAGTACGGCTTCATCGGAAATCAAATTAAGCCACACCAACAAGGTGCCATCGGCATCCAGCGTGACCAAATCCGTGTGCACGCCATCGCCATCGGCATCACACATCCGCACGATCTTACGCCGCAGGCTGGAAAACTGCTCCTTCTCGTCTTTATACACCGAAAGCAGACTATCCCCTTGCAACTTGGCTTCGCGCTCGCGAAAAACACGAGTCTCAAAGCGCCCATCTCCACGCCCTCGAAACACTAAGAAATCGAACTTGATTTCCCAAGAGAACAAAGCGGCCTTAATCAAAGTGCCGACGCCGAGATCCTCCACGCGCACCAGTACTAAATCCGGGATTTCATCGGCATCAATGCGCGCTGCATAGATATAAAAAACATTGCCGCGTACTTTCAAAGGCGGCCTGCTGTTCTCCAAGTTGACACCATTTTCGTCTCCCAGAAAAACACGGACTACGCCATTGGCAAGAATCATGACATCCAGATCACCATCGCCATCTAAATCGGCCCATTTATCTTGCACCAAATACTTCACCGAGCGCGTGAGGTTGCTTAAGTCGACTTTCATATCGCTCATGTCGGCGCGAAAGCGAGTGAGGTCTAAAACGCGCGTTGGCTCCGACGGAAAACCTTCCGCTGCTAATACATATTGACGCACGCTGCTGCCATCGTTCACGACTAAATCTGGGCGGCCATCACCGCTGACGTCTTCGGGGTTGAGGCGTGGCACCACCAAATGGCGACTGACGTTGGACATCAAGCCACCGCCAGTATTCAAGCGCAAGGTTGAGAGGGCACCCAGATTCGGGCCAGGCACAAAACCGGCTGCACTTCCCATCCACAATTGAATCGCATCGCCAACCGGTAAACTGATATCCAGCAAACGGTCCCCATTGAGATCGTAAAGGAAATCGGCAGGGTTACAGCCATGCGGAGGCATGCCACCTAAGTTGGATGCAAGCGGCTCCGAAAAAGACAGCACATTGTCCAGGAGTTGCAGTTGATACAAGGTGCTGCCATCCACTAAGACGATAAATTCCTCCGTACCATTACGGTCAAGATCAGCCAGAGTCCACAAAGTAGCCTCGCCTGGAATTTCAATTTTGGGCCCATCCACGGCCTCCATGAGGCGAACTGTGCGGTTTTCAATCGCCAGCAAATGCCCCACTTTGGAGCCGTCTAAACTAGCAACCGCCAAGTGTTGTACTTGAACACCCAAATCCACCGCAAGCGGTTCTGGGGTGGGCAGCTGCAAGCAGGCGGCGGCGAGGAAGCTAGTAATCATCTGCGGTAGGAGAGGTGTATTTCGAGTTTGCCATCGCGGCTAACGATGAAATCGCCGATGCCATCAGAATTTAAGTTGAGGACTTCCACCTCCGCCTGCAAAGCATTGATGGGGATTTCTGCTGCGATTTCATCGGCGATTTTCACACCATTGCTATTGGGCAAGAAACGGCGGATTTCAAGACTACCCGCAGTGGAACGCTCAAGTAAGTTTGGCTGCCCATCGCCCGTTAAGTCTGCAACAAACGTATCCATGGAAACCAAGGATTCGAACTCATCGACTTGAAACGTGCGGCTCCAAGCGAAGGCTGCGCGGGTCGACCAAGTACCAAGATTCGAAAGAAAGCCGGTTACTTTGTGCTCCACTTGCGGCGCACCACGCCCCAGCAAGCCTAGGTCTAGAACCCAGCTTGACAAACAGATGTCGCGAACACCGTCCGCGTTGAGGTCAAAAAAGTAGATCCATAAAAAGGTGCTATCCACCTGTAAAAAAACATCGGATTCTTCGAGGGAATCACGCTTTGCGATGTCTAAATAAACTCGCGTTTGCCACGGCCTTGTTTGGCGCAAAACATCCGCGCTACTGCGAACCAGCAACAGATCGGCCGCAGCTCCACCTCCAAGGTCTACCCATTCCACCTGCTCAAAATCCGAATCTTTCGAGTTGGGCAACTCAATAATCTGAGAAGCCTTGGCAGGAAAGTGGCCGCTGTCATCCTGCAAATGCAGGAACAACTCCACGCCACGCAAATAGGAAAGATCTAATCGGCCATCACCATCCACATCGGCCCACACCGGAGTTGGCAGGGATTCATCTGAAAAAAGTGCTGGAGGCCGTGCGATGACTCCCAATTCTTCATTCGGCAAAAATAAATCGCCCAACTCTTGGCTGCTGATGGTCGTGCGCACTAGGCCACCCAAATAATTGCCTGCGGCAACCGGTGGACGGTCACTACCAATCGATAAATCGATGCGCCCCAGTGTGGTGCCAGCGGAATCGATGATTTCGAAACCGGTGGTGGTGACCAGAGCGACCTCTGGGTGCCCATCCCTATCGATATCTGCCATCCCTTTCCACAGCGGCAAGGCGGTAGAAGAAGGCAAGTCTAGTAGCATGCTGGCCTTACTGAGTAGCTGCGAACGCCCCTGAGAATTGCGCACGTAAGCACCACGTGCCGCCAACAACAAAATCTCGCAACCCGCTTCTTCTTCGCCTTGCAGAAAATCTCCCACATTCCAAGCTACGACACCTGCCGCCATTTCAATATGCTCATCATAGGTAGCGGAGAACACCGTACCTTGATGTTGATAATGGATATCAATGTAACGTTTGCCATTATCAGCCAGAATGGCCATGTAGAGATCTAAATCACCATCGCCATCCGCATCGGCAAAAGTGCGGGCACCTAATTGTTTACCCGAAGGCTGCACCCAGGAAGCCAAGTGACTGGCTTGCTGGCAAAGAACAAAAACAGCAGCAACAAACATTAGGGCTTCCACTCCACCGCTGCTGGAGCTTCTTCAAGGATCAACTCCCCTCTTTCCCAGGTGAAGAGCGACAAGATGGAATAGTAACTTTCGTGGCCGTCGCGGCGATAGCGGAAGAAATCCGTAAGGATGAAAGTACCGATGGCAAAGGCCCCGCGGTCGGCCCCAATTTCGCGCTGCCAACTAAACAATGGCCATAATGCAATCTCAGTCAAAACGCTACCTGGACTCCACGCCGAGGTGGTCACCAAATGTTTAGCGCCATTGCTGCTTTGGACTTCAAAAAGCAGGGGGTCGCCTGGCTTCACACTTAGCCGGACACGCCGCACAAACTCCGCCGCCGAACCGGGGTCTTCGCCTTGAAAGAGCAGGATGACGTCGCCGGCAACGATACCGGCATCAAGCAGGGGGCTTGCTGCAGCGACTTCCACCACTTGCGGTAGCCCCTCCTTGCTGTCGCGGAAAGCGGCGCGCAGTAGTCCACGATCTACGTGATAGAGGTAGCGTGCAGCACTGGTGCTAAGCATGATGAGCTCTGCGCTGGAGGCGAAGACTTCACTGCCACGTTGAAACTCCAACTCCACCACTTTCTTTTGTGCAATTGCGGCGAGTAGTTGTCGGTAGCGTTGTGGATCATCAGTAGGACGGCCATCGAAAGACAGCAAAATATCCCCCACAGAAAACCCGGCCTTGGCTGCTGGGCTTTTTTCTGCCACCGCGATAACGCGGACTCCGGGCGGCGCGTCGAGCGAAAAAACATCTTCGGGCTCGTTGAGTTCCACTTCTAAGCCAAGATAGGCTTCTTGCCGTTCGGCACTATCTACGGCCGTTTCCATCGCATAAAACGAAGCCGGTAGCGGCAACGGTTCGGTGGTGAACGCGCAACTGCTACAGGCCGCAAGTAAGCAGGCTTGAAGGAGATGGGAAAATTGAGTCATACTTGTTTCGTGCGGAAAATTAGTACCGTAAAAATGAGGGACAACACAATCGCTGGTGCGGGACTGATCCAGCCAATGTTGACGATTTCTTCGAAGGAGTAAGGGTAGGCGTCGCTGAAGCCTGCGGCTCGATCGGTAGCTTCTTTAAGAAAAGAATCCGGCCCCAGCGCCGGCAGGATGTCGGCGAACAGCCAAGGAGCCTTTTCCCCCAGCGTTTCGTGTAGCAGCGTGGGGGTCAACATGACTGCCAAGCCTACACCCACGCCAGCCACACCATGACGGAAGGTGGTGGACATCCACACACTAAACAAAGCGAGGGCAAGCAAAGGAAAAACAGCATGGGCCATCGCTTTGTAGAGCAACAAATCAATGCCTTCTTCCTCGATGCTAAAGATGACATCGCCGCCAACCATGATGTCGCCAGCATCAAACAGCAAAGCCGCGCTGGCTGCGGCTCCGCCAATGGCGCACGCAAACATAGTGAGTGGCAAAATAAGGGCAATTGCACAACGCGCCAGGGTGAAGGCGGTACGCGAAATGCCACGCGCGAGTGGATCTCGAATCGCCCCGGAGGAGATTTCTCGCGGTAAGCCACCGGCAAAAAAAATCAAGGTGGCAATCTCCACCAGGAACAACCCAGCACGAGTGCCTTCCCCCAATTGCGGCCAGAAATTCCAAGCGCCAATTTCGCCGACACCGCCGCCGCCAGCAGCACTGACCAGCCCCAGCTTCAAGCGCGATCCCACCACATAGAGCGCCGCAAGCGCAAAAATGCCTACATGCATCCAGCGCACCGAACGGCGATGACGCAACAAATAAAACTCACCACGGAGGGCGCGCAAAAAACCGTTCATGCTGCGTCCTCAACAGAGTTCTTTTTCGTTTCTAGAACGCGATGAAAAACATCCACCAAGCTCGCGCCTTGACGCGCGAATTCTTCAATGCCAAAGCCAGCTTGCACCAATTGGGTAAGCGCGGCGCTGGCTTGAAAACTGGAATCCACCCGTACTTTGAGAATATCTCCTTCCAGGACGGGGTCTGGCAAAACTCCTGGAAGGCGCGCCAACATTTGCGCAGCACCCTTCAAGTTGGCGGCGCGCAACCGTAGGCCGTCGCCAGCAGCCGCGAGTAAGTCGGGCACCTGTCCTTCTAAGAGAGTCATGCCCTCTTCCATCATGCCAACTCGATTGCAGACATGCTCGACTTCCCGGAGATGATGACTCGACAAAACAATAGTGACTTTGGAGCTAGCGGTGAGCTCTGCGAACAAAGCAAGCATACGCTCCACCCCTTCTGGGTCCAGGCCAGAGAGAGGTTCATCAAGCACCAACAACTCCGGACTACCCAATAAGGCCCGCGCAACCGCGGCACGACGCCCTTGGCCATGCGATAGACGATCCCCACGGTTATTTTGACGGTGAGTGAGCCCCACAAGCTCCAAAGCCTCATCCACGCCACGCCCACCGACGATACCCCCACGAATGGCGGCGACCTCTAGATTCTGGCGCAAAGTAAGCGTGTCATCCATGCCAGGTGGATCGAGCGCCACGCCATAAGGCTGCGCGACGCGATGAATCCGCGCACTGTGCACACCCAAAACTTTGCAGCTACCACCCTGAAAAGGCAGATAGCCGAGTAAACAGCGCATTGCAGTGGTTTTGCCAGCACCATTGCGCCCCAGCAGACCATACAAATCGCCGCGACGCACCTCAAGGTTGACGCCTTTTAGAATCGGTTTGCCACTCAGGCGGACGGATAATCCACAGACTTCGATGGCTAAACTAGTGGACATGCTTGGGTGATTTGTACGTGAGTGCCGGCCGGGAGGCTAGCGTGGCTTCAATCTTCGCGCACGGGAGGGTTAGAATCAACCGTCATGACAGACTTACCTTTCAAGGCTCTTACGTTTGATTGTTTCGGAACGTTGGTCGATTGGCGGAAAGGTCAGCAGGAGGCGCTCGGTAACCTGCCCGCACTGGCCGACGTCAGCCTTGATTTTGTTGCTGTCGATGCCGCACGCTTGCGGGTGGAAGTGCGTTTATTGGCTCGTGCTTGGCGACCCTACGCCGAAATCCTTGCGGAATCCATCCTAGCTGCCGTGCGCGAGGTGCACGGGGTGGTTTTGTCACGTGGGCAGTGCCTGCAGTTTGCCCATTCTCAAGCCCGTTGGCCGGCTTTCCCCGACAGCGTGGCTGCCCTGGGTGCTCTTGCCACACGCTACCGTCTTGCTTTGTTAAGCAACTGTGATGCGGAAATGCTGGCTGCCAGTGCCACCCAAACCCTCGCTCTAGAAAACCCTCTGCTGGTGTCATCTGAACTAGTTCGGAGCTACAAACCACGCCATCGCCACTGGGAAGCTGCGTTAGGGGCCTTGCACTGCCAACCGCAAGAAGTTTTGCATGTGAGTGCCTATGCTTACTACGACCTCATCCCCGCGCTAGAACTGGGTTTGAAGATCGCTTGGGTAAAACGCGACAACGAGCAGCAGCCCGACGGACTGCCGCTCGCTTTTGTAGCTACCGATTTAGTCGACTTGGCCAAGCAGATGTTGAGCCCAAGCGCGCGCTAGGGAAGCCAAAAAATGGGGCTTTTACGCGCGTGGCAACGGTGGTGGTCCTCCAGAGCTTAAAGAACCCTTGGAATTACTAAGCAACTCCCGCAACCCGCCGATACCACCGAGCAAATCCGCCGATTCAAACGGCAGGAACACGGTTTTATCGCCAGGGCCTGCTTTGCCGATTTCTTTGAGGGTATCCAGATAGGTAAGGGCTACCTGGTATTGCGCGGCGTTGGCGTCGATACCGGACAGTGCCTTGCGCACCAATTCAAGGCCCTCTGCTTCACCAGAAGCACGTAAAACACGACTTTGGCGGTCACCTTCCGCGATGGCGATTTGCGAATCGCGCTCTCCTTGAGCGCGCAAAATTTGCGATTGTTTGATGCCCTCGGCTTCAAGAATGTGCGCCCGACGCTCACGCTCTGCCTTCATCTGCTTCTCCATGGCATCCACAACGGTATGCGGCGGGCTGATGTCTTGCAGTTCCACGCGGTTGACCTTGACGCCCCACTTATCGGTAGCGTCATCCAATACGGTACGCATCTTCGCGTTAATTTCATCGCGGCTTGAGAGCGTGGTATCTAACTCCATTTCACCAATGATGTTTCGCAAAGTAGTTTGCGCGAGCTTCTCAATGGCAATCGGCAGGTTGGCCACTTCATAAACCGCGCGACGCGGATCCGTTACTTGGTAGTACAACAGACCATTGACTTCCGTAACGACGTTATCCGAAGTGATGACACTTTGCTCTGGAAAGTCAAATACCTGTTCGCGCAAATCAATCGTGGCAGATTCGATGGTCTGGGTGATTGCACCTCTTGGCCCCTGTAAACGCATTCGCCAAGATATCGGGCGCGGCTTATCGATGAACGGCCAGATAATGTTGATACCTGGTTCTAGCTGACGATGGAATCGGCCCAAGCGCTCAATGAGCATCACTTCGGCTTGGCGAATAATTTTTAACCCTTTCAGTGCGAGAAGCACCACCAGAGCCACGAGACCGAGTAAAACGTATTGAATCATGGAATTCTACCTTGAAGGGGTAAGGAGACTAAAGGGTGGAAGAAACAATCAGAGTATTCCCTTGCACGGAAACCACCCGGACTTTGGCGCCGACTGCGCATTCCGTAGAGCATTCGGCACGCCACTCTTCAGATTGCACTTTGACACGGCCAACATCATTCGGCGCTATTTTTACCGTGATCACGCCTATCGAATCGACCAAAGCATTCACATTTGAGGGCACTCCCTCATTCATGACTTTGCGCAAGAAAATCGGGCGCAAGTAAATGAGGCCGAGCAAAGTTCCCACCACAAAACCGAAAACCTGAAAACGTAAATCAAGGCCAAGGATTGCGACTAGAGCAGCAAGTACGGTGCCAGGAGTTAACGCGCCAAGCAAAAATCCGGCGGTAAGAATCTCGCCCACCAACAGCGCAATGGTTGCAATGAGCCAGAACTCCCACGAAACCAAATCGGCAATGTTGTCAGAGCTAAAGAACGCAGTGAGCTCTTGCCAAAAGGTGGGTTCGGATTCTGAAGTTTGTAGAAGAATGAAAGAAATCATGGGTGGCGCCTCCGCCATCCTACTCTACGCAAGCAGGATGGCAATTGTAGAGTGTTTTCTCTCTAAAGGAAGCTCTGATTTATTCGTACGGCGGCCCAGCGGCCGAAATCCCCAGGCTCCGCGTTGCTTGCACTTGGCCGTAGCTAGGGCTACGGCCAGCGTCTCGCGCCTTGACCCGGAAGATTCCGATTCACCGTTCCACTCGCCCGAATAAATCAAAGCTTCCTAAAGTTGCTGGAGCCCCACCTCGATCGCCTTCTCAAGTTGGCGATCAAGCCCGGTGACGAAATCTCCAGGTAAGTTTTCCACCGGGTAGTCCGGTGGGCAGCCATTATGCTCCATATTGGTGTGTTTGGCGTCACGCACGTACCAACCCCGGAACGGCAAACGCACGAAGGAGCCATCCAGCATGCTGGCGCCTCCGGTAGAAATCACCGCCCCGTAGGTTTGCTTACCCACAAGCTTGCCGCGGCCCAAGGTCTTGATAGCCCAGGAGAAAATCTCCGCATTGGAATAGCTATTTTCGTTGCACAGCACCACCACCGGTTTTTCCCAAGCGGCGAAAATGCGTCGCCCCTGTGGGTAGCCTTCGCCGCCATTCCGGGGGATCGTAATCGCGTGATCCCGCGTGGTGAGCATGGTCATAATCATGTCGGTAGTCCAACCACCACCATTTTCACGCACATCAATGACCAAACCCTCTTTGCCGTGACCAGCATCAAAAAGCAGACGTTCAAAATCAATCAACGGGCCGGTGCTCATCGATTCGATGTGAATATAACCAAGACGACCGTTGGATGCTTGCTCCACGCGCGTACGCGCCTGATCTTCGAAGCGACGATAAAGCGCTCCACTTAACGAGGAGGTTGGGCGCAGTAGAACTTCGCGTTTGTCACCGGCGCTATCGCTCACTTCAAGGACTACGTCCTGGCCAGCAAGACCAGACATCAAGCGCGCCCAGTTGTCCCCTGCCGAGTAAGAGACGCCATTGACCGACAAGATGACATCATCCACTCGTAAAGTACTGATGCTGCGTGCCGCTGGAGTGCCTGCTAGAACTTCAGCAACTTTGCGTCCAGGACCAGGGTAACTTTCATCCCACAGCACCCCGAGTAAGCCCATGCGTGGGGCATCCGTCTCCTTGGCGCTGGAAGATCCAAATCCGTAATAACCCATGTGGCTGGCGTTCATTTCGCCAAGCATCCAGTTCATCATTTCGCCGTAATCCTCATTACTGGAAGCGACCATTGCCAGGGGCAACCATTTGCGCAGCGAGGCCGCCCAATCATGCCCATGGAAATTGGGGTCATAGAACATGCGGTCGAGAGCGCGCCAAACTTGATGCGCCACAGCATCACGCACCAACAAACGATCCTCGCGGTAATCCACCGAGTAGTCATAGGTCTTTTTACCGCCGACAATTTTGCCGGCCTTCACGTAGAACGGCGTTTTGTCATAGAGCGTGAAGGAACTCACCGCAGTACTCTCAATATTCTCGTCTTTGCCCTCGAAAATATCGACGCTAAAGAAACCAGACTCTGCCGTCGTGCCGCTCGTCAACCGAGTGCCGGTGCCAGCATTAAAGTAAACCTTGTTGGAATCGCTATTCCAACCAACCATATCTTCGTTGCCTTCCCGGTGGGTCACGCGCACTAAACGCTGGCCGAGATCTTCCCAATCAATCACGACCTCTTCCACAGCGTTCTTTTGCTCATCTGCATGTGCCTGGTCTTGCGCTGCTTGAAATTCCGCAGCTGCGGATTCTTCCAGACCGCTCATGCTACTGGTTCGAGAAGCTGCCACTGGGAACAGTTCTTCCCCCGCGGTTACCGCGCCGCTCATTTTGTCGCCGTCCACGACCACTTCCCCGCTCACCCTTCCCGCATCAGGAAGAGAAAATGAGAATGACAGGGTTTTCGTAGCAGCATTCCAAGCGGCACTCTCCAGCGGGCCAGTGAACATCATCGACGCCAGCTCGCCGACCACTTTGTCCCCACGCAGCAAGGCATGCATCACAAACGGCATGCCCTCTGCAGGTAACGGTGGAGGGCCACTTGCAGTACCTTCCCAAGTGCCGCATAAAAGCGCATCCTCGGGCGTAGCTGGCGGCAATTCGGGTGTTTTCGCAGCAGCCTTCTTGTTGGCGGCTGCGGATTTTTCCTTCGCCTTCTTCTCCGCCTCGACGGCTTCCAAGCGTTCGCGTTTGGTGCGCTCGTTATCTGCTGCGCGTAAAAATACCACCCACGCATCCGTTTCATCGAGCATCATACGACGCGAAGTGAAACCAATTTTTCGACCATCCGGAGACCAACGCGGTGCGGTGTCGTCATCAGGATGACGCGTAAGGTTATAGGGCTCCACGCCCGGCTCATTTGCATCAAATCCCTCTACCTCGGCACGCGCCAAGAAAATGTCATAATTGAAATCATTGTCCGGTTGCGAGTAAACCAACCACGCGCTATCAGGTGACCAATCGTATTGCGGTACTTCAAAACCGGTGGTGATGGTGCGCGTCACGCTGCAAGTTGCGGGATCCCCAAGGACCAGGGAACCAGGAGAAACCGACCAAGCCAAGGTTGCGCCATCCGGTGACAAATCCAAACCACCCTCATCCTCAGCGCTGTTGGTGAGGCGCTCAAAATCAAAGTTACGCGCTAACCAAAAGGGCGTGATTTCGACTTCTTCTTGCGCATCATCAGCGTCATTTGCTGGAGCGCCTCCGGCCTGCTTAGCATCACCCCCATTTTCTTCTTTGAGGTCGGGAGCAGGTGTGCCGGCAGTGCGTACACGGTAGATTTCGCCATTGCCATCGCGCTCCGAAACGAACAATAACGCGTGGCCATCTTCGATCCACACCGGCGAGTAATCCGGTGCGGGATCGGTAGTGACGCGCACGCAGCGCTCAATATCCTCGTGCTTGCGTAAAACGTAAATGTCGCCGGCGGCAACAAAAGCAATCGATTCGCCATCCGGTGAAAGCGCAATCCCACTGGCGCCACTGTTGACGGTGCGCGTATGCATCGCGGGTGTAGAAGTATCGTAGCTACCGTAAACGGGTAGCGCCGACGCCTTGCCACTTGCCAAATCGATGCTCACGAGGCCGGCTCCGAGTTCGGCCACAACTGTAGTGCCACTATTGCCGATTGCGGCATTACGCAAACTAGAATCACCCGCGTGATAAACCAAACTAGGCTTGCCGCCGCTGCGCTTTACTTTCCAGAGACCTAAGTCGCGCCCAGCTTCATTGCCTGGGCACGCACGGTCGGAAAGGAAATAAACCCAGTCCGCGGTAGCATCCAGCATTGGCGCCAAATCATTGCCGTCGAATACCGTCAGTTCCGCGTGCGTGTTGGAACCAAAATCGTAAGTCCACAAAGAACTACTGGCAGCGCCGCGGTAGGCACGACGGGAAGGGTCGCCGTGCCCACGCTCGTAAACGAGCTGACTGCCATCCTTAGAAAGACTGGCAGTCATGACCGCCCAATCCGCCAAAATAGTAGGTGTACGGCCATCACGATAAGCTACCCACAGGCCATTAGCGTTACGCGAATAGCGACGGTCGCGCTGAGCACCAATCAGCAAACGATCCTGGTCAATCCAATCGATTAAGCGCTCATTATCTGAGTGCCAAGTAATCCGTTGAGGCGTGCCGCCCGCGGCTGCGACTATGAAAATATCGTAGTTGCCGTGACGGTTACTAGAGAAAGCCAGCCATTGACCATCGGGCGACCACTTTGGACGCGCATCCAACGCATCATGCGCGGTGATGCGCTGTGCTTTTCCCGTAGCCACATCCGCAACCCAAAGATCCCCTTGATGGGCAAATGCCAATTGGGAGCCATCCGGTGACAGCGCAGGATGACGCGGCAGTTGTAACTGCGGTGGGCTCGCCGGATCTTGCAAGGCTGCAAGTAGGACAACCGGTACACGATCTGCAGGCTGCATGGCTGCGCCAGCTGTTGGAGCATGCGGTGCGGCACACGCACCAAGCAGAATGAGGATGGCGGGGAATGCTGAAAAGGGCATGGACGGCAGAATAGCCCTTTCTCAAGCGGCTGGCCGGCCTACCCCCCATATTTCTTGACCAAGAAAGACGCTATTGGGGGGAGCTCAGCTGCACCACCACGCGTAGACGCGTGGCATCCCCCAATAAAGAACGGGCACTCCGAACGAGCACAATGCGGCCATTTTCATCGGCGACATAAGTGCCCTGAAAATGCAGCTCTGCAACTTCAGGAATTTCGAGCGCGAGGTCCTGTGCTGGAGCCGCAGGGACCTTGCCATCGAAGCCCATCTCGCCAACGGTGGCGGCCCCTAAACGAATCTGCCGCGGCTCCGGTAGGTTTACGGTGGAAAATTTGAGATCCAAATCCACTTCCATTTTCCCATCCGCACGGCGACGGGCAACAAATTTCCCTTGAGCCCCGGAGAATAGATTCTCAAACACCGGATCGGCAACGCGAGCCACTTGCGCAACCTCAACATCCCAGTCGATTAATGCATCACGGACCGTGCCCTGCGCGAACCGAATGACGCGATTTTCGAGACCATGAAAACGCAACAGCGCAGGGTCTTCTTCGACTCCATCGCGCACGGTTTGCACCGAGACATCGAGCGATACGGGCCGTGCTCGTGCCGTGGCAACCTGGGCAGCAGCACTGGCTGTTTCCAAAGCATGCTCTCCCTCAAAAACAAGATAGCCTTGCCCATTGGACCATAAGGAGGATTGTTCCTCCAACTGAGATAAATAATTCGACCATCCCAAATCGCGTGCAAAAGTAGGAACCGCCAGCAAATAGAGGTTGTCCCCGAGTTGCGTCAGCGTTTTGGGTAACGTACCTTCCAATTGCATTTCGACCGTAACTTTTCCGGGGCCCAAATTGCTGAGCTCCATATGAAGCAGTGACGCGGGTTTCATGGCAGCCACAAAACCGCACTCTGCGACGTGTTCGATGAGCCGCATTTTGCCATCCATTTGCGCATATCCTGCGTCAATCAACTGCGAGTTTTCGCTCGTAGAATGCACCAAAGCTACTTCTACTTGCCACCCCAATCCGGGCAAAGGGAAAATTTCCAAGGCTAAGGATGTACCGCTGTATTGCTGGCAAATGATCGGATCCAAAATCACCGAGCCCGATGCAATTTCAACATCGAAATCAAGGATCTCAGACTTGCGCCGACTATCTGACATGACGAACGCGGTACCCATGGGTACCGATTCGCGCCCCGCCAGTACTTCTACCCCATCCGCTAAAACGCGATAATTCACAACCACTGGCTGCGGACTGGTGGATTCTTGCCAAGCTAAGACCACGTCATCCGCTAAATCGCGCGCTGCAGCAACACGATTCAATAGCGCCAAGCGGCTATCCCCTACCAAATCTGTGCCTAAAGCGACCCAACTGGGCTCTAAGACCACCCAGCGCCCAAAACCGGCCTGGTTCTCCTGGAGCACCGCTTCCCCAGGGCGTTCCCCGACCGGAAGGGAAGCGTGGGGCATAGCGGGCGCCTGGGCTAAGGCTGCGCAAGGAGAAAACAAGGCAATGGTGAGTAGGGTAGAAAGCATGAGGCACTCCAGGAAAGGTTCGGCTCCATGCTAGAGGCTTGGTCAGCAGAAGTAACTCGCTCTTCTCATTTCAGGGAAATTCGCTCGATGACCGATAGAAAATAGCTGCCTCCTTGCTCAGGCTTTCCCGGGCAGGGATTTCGGTTCCCAAATGGCCAAATCTAGCCTCATCGACCGCTTTCCTCAGTACCGCGATAAATATCTCGCGGACTTAGTGGCTGATTTGCACATCAATGAAAAGAGTGCCATGATTGGCCACGCCGTGGTTATTTGGATTGTGGTGGGAGTAAAATGGGCTGTTTTGCCTCATTGGGCGCTGTTGATGTGGGGTGGTGCCGTGAGTGCCTCCGTCATGGCTCGCTTCCTGGTTTTTCGCCGCTACCAACGCCGTACCGCCAACCAGAAACGCGATGTTCAGTTGCACACTTTTGGAATTGGCGCATGTGCGCTTGCCTGGAGCGGCGGATTCTTGACGGTCCTGCCTTTCTGTAGTTCCAGTGACATTCCGTTTTTGATGATGGTGATTGCGGTCTTGTCGGCGTCGGCAATTGTTTCGCTGTCTGCACGCTTAAAAAGCTACGCGATTTTTTCCACCTTGCTGGTCTTGCCGTGCGTCCTGAGCTTATTCCTGAGCGATAACCCGGATTTCGCCACGGGCACTCTGGCCCTTATCTTTTTAGTTTTCTGTGGCTCCGGCGTAAAGCGCGCCAACCAAATATCCCAAAGCGCCATGATTCGACGTTACCAAAATAGCGAGATCATGCGCGACCTCGGCCAAGCAAAACGTCAACTTCAAGAGGCGGTGCGTCACGCAGAAGCTGCCAATGCCGCCAAAAAAGAGTTTCTCGCCAACGTCAGCCATGAAATTCGCACGCCAATGAATGGAGTGCTGGGCATGACCGATTTGGTGTTAGAAACCGAACTAAATGACGACCAGCGCAACTGCCTCGATACCGCGCGTCGCAGCGGCACCAGTTTGTTGCGTTTGATTGATGACTTGCTGGACTTCTCCAAAATTGAGGCCGGCAAAATGGAGATGGAGATTCTTGCCTACGAACTGCGCCCACTCGTCACCGATTTGGTGAATGTGCATCGGGTAAGTGGCAAAGCAAAAGCGGAAATCCTGCTGAATTATGCCGACGACGTGCCAGCAGTCATGGTGGGTGATCCCAACCGCATGCGCCAGGTGATCAATAACTTGCTCAGCAATGCGGTGAAATTCGCGCCCCGAGGATATATTCGCCTCAGCGTGCTGCGCAGCGAAATCCATGGCGAACAGCTATTAGAGCTCTCCGTGGCCGATGATGGTGTTGGCATTCCTCCAGATCGCCTCAACAGTATTTTCGAATCTTTCACCCAGGCTGACGGCTCCACCACGCGCAACTACGGAGGCACGGGCCTTGGCCTAACCATTTCGCGCAAGCTCGTCGAGCTCATGGGTGGAACTCTCACGGTGCAAAGTGATGTTGGAGTGGGCAGTGTGTTTTCGGTAGCACTCCCCCTCGTCACCCAAAAGATTTGTGGCCTGTCCTCCGCAATGGCGATTCTTGTCGTCGGCAAGGATAGCGCCGACCAGGCGGACGCACTTTGCAGCGCCGGCGCAAATGCCCAAGCGGGCCAACTGGATGGAGAACTTTGGAACCTTGCGCGTAGTCTGTTCTACGATGGCCAAGCCCAACACTTCTTGTTTTTGCAGCGCGAAGATTATTTCGCAAATCAGAAACTCGTGGATGCATTCCTACGCCATTTCCAGTGCGTTCCGGTGTTTACCGGTGCCAAGGAAGGGACTGTGCCGATTCTCAATGCACTCCAATGGGCTGGAGAGATCGATGCCGAAACCTTAGACAATCTGCTAAGCCAATCAAAAAACTTTGTGGCGGTTGCAAGCACGCTGCCAGCATGCGAAAACAATTCACTACGCATTTTGGTTGCCGAAGATCATAAAATTAATGCCACGATTGTGCGCCGCATGCTGGAGAGCATGGGCCATCAAGTGGAAGTGGCTGTGGATGGCCAAGCTGCGGTCGATGCCTTCACCCAACATGGTGCAGATCTAATTCTAATGGATCTGCAAATGCCGATTATGGGTGGTCATGATGCCTGTCGTGCCATCCGTCAAATGGACCATGGCAAGGATATTCCAATCCTTGCACTTACCGCCCATGCCACTGCTGAAGAAAGGCAGCTGAGCATGGAAGCTGGGATGGATGATCACGTCACCAAACCTTTCACTCGGGCGCAACTCACCAGCGCCGTCCAACTCTGGGGAACTTCCCTCCGCAACCCTGAGAAGCAGCAATGAAAATATTGATCGCTGATGACGAAGCAGTACCACGCCGGGTACTTGAAAAACAACTGACCAACTGGGGCCATGAAGTCATGGTTGCAAAGGACGGGCGCGAAGCCCTGCAACTCTTTCAACAGCATGATCACAAAATGATTATCACGGATTGGATGATGCCTTTTCTGGACGGTCCACAACTGTGCGCGGAAATTCGCACGTTAGAGGCCGATTCCGATAACCCCTCTTTCATTATTCTTCTAACTGGCAAGACTAGCTCCGAAGACTTAGCGAGCGGCTTGGCATCTGGTGCGAATGATTTCATCAGTAAGCCTTTTCATCAACTGGAACTAGAAGCCCGCATGCGCAATGGCGAACGCATTTTGTCACTTCAAACTCAATTATCACGCCAGAAAGAGGAAGCACTGCAATTGGCGCGCACGGACTCGCTCACGCAGTTGATGAACCGTCGAGCGATGCTCGACATTATGCGTCTGGATGAAGACCGCATGCGCCGCGAACGGCGGCCTTTGGGTGTGGTCATGATTGACCTCGATCATTTCAAAGCGGTGAACGACAACCATGGACACGCTACCGGTGACATGGTGCTGAAAGCCGCATCCGAATGTTTCTCCCAAACCATTCGCGGAGGTGACTACGTCGGCCGTTGGGGCGGCGAGGAATTCCTCATAGCCCTCCCCGGCGCAGATATCATTCAGTGTGCGGAAGTGGCCGAGCGCTGCCGCAATCGCCTGGCAGCGCTGCGTTTCAGTTTGGATGACGGCACGATCTTGAGCGTGTCGGCAAGTTTCGGCACCGCCTCAGCCGAAGGCGCAAGTCGCGCCGAGCTATTGGATTTGGTGAACCAAGCAGACAAGGCGCTGTACTGGGCAAAAGATGCCGGCCGCAATCGTGTAAAAATTTATGTGGCAAGCGCCGACACCGAGCAACAGCGGAAACCTCACTAAGGGTTTCCCTAAAGCGTGCGGGCGGGCTGGATAAAACGCCAGCTCACAAACAGCAAGAAAGCTCCAAAGGCTAGCGTTAATGGGCGTGGGTCGAGCCAGGTGTTGCGCAGCCACACTCCAACTGCCGCAGTGGGTAGTGCGCCGAGCAGCAGGGCGGGCAAAAAATGCCCTTCCACGCGCCCATCACGCCAGGCAACGCGGAGGGCAAGTAGTGCCGTAGGAATCATAGCCATCAAGCTAATCGCGGTGGCTTGATGGAAACCAACGCCGCCTACTAAAAAAACCAGCCCTGGCACCACCACGATGCCGCCACCGACGCCAAATAAAATCGAGCAAATTCCTGCTCCCACTCCAAGAATCGCGCCACCGCAACCCATCAGAATGCGATCGCCGTTGGAGAATCCTGCGAGTGCTTGTACTGGAATTTGACCGAACATGCCCAAGCTACGCGCGGCGGCAAGAAGCAAAAGACTTAGAAAAAGAAACTTGAGGTGAGTAGTACCAAGGCGTCGGTCAATCGCGCGGCCAATCCAAACACCCAGAGGTCCACCCGCAGCAATGGCTAAAGCCAAAACCGGATCGTGGTTTTCAGGCGCAGTCAAATATTCCGCTGCAACCGCCACCGCAGCCGCGGCAGGGACAATCGCGAGAGCCGTGCCAGTGGCTTTGCGCACATCTAAGCCGCGTAATAGCAGTGCCGGGCTCATCACTAGCCCCCCGCCCACACCAAGCATGCCAGCGACTAAGCCGGCTAAAAGTCCAACGCCAAGAATCTGCGACTGATTGCGTTGCATCAACTTAGCGACTGCGGATTCGATCGGCCAAGCCAGTGGTGCTGCGGCCGGGCAGTAAATCAATGAATAACACTTCGCCGCCAGATTGCTCCACGAACTCCGCACCGGCAACACCCTTACCGCGCCAATCTGCACCTTTGACCAACACATCCGGTTGAATATCCCGAATCAGCAATTCTGGAGTATCGGCCTCAAAAGGAACCACCATATCGACGCATTCCAGCGCCGCTAAAACCTCAGCACGATCTTGCAACACATTAAAGGGCCGTTCTTCCCCCTTCAAACGCCGCACCGATGCGTCGCTGTTCAAGCCCAGCACCAAGACATCGCCAAGCCCGCGTGCGGCATGCAGATAGCGCACGTGTCCGGCATGCAGAATGTCAAAACAACCATTGGTGAAGACGATGCGGCGCCCTTCACGACGGAACTCGGCGAGTGCCGCTTGCACTCCGTCTGCATCGGCGAGGGCGAAGACTTTGCCCGACGGCGTGCTCGCACGAAGCTCCTGCAGCAACTCTTCGCGCCCAACTGCGGTGGTACCCACTTTCGCAACGGCAAGGCCTGCGGCGGCGTTTGCCAAACGCACCGCAACATCGTGCGCTAAGCCTTCCGCGAGTGCCACGGCGAGCGCAGCAATCACCGTATCTCCAGCACCCGTGACATCGTAAACCTGGCGTGCGGCGGTGGGCAAATGCAGCGGCGGTTGCTCGGCATCGAGCAAAAACATTCCCTCTGCCCCAAGCGTAACCAGTAAAGCACCCACACCTGCAGCGGCGCGCAAAGCTTCACCTTGTTGCGCCAAAAGGTTGAGATCCGTAAGCGCACAACCTGCTGCGCGTTCCGCTTCGGAGCGGTTTGGCGTGACCATCGTGGCACCGCGATAGCGCGAAAAATCACTCGTTTTCGGATCCACTAAGCACGGCACGCCGCGACGGGTGGCTTCGGCAATCACAGCTGCCACTAACTCGCTAGTGAGGCAGCCCTTCGCATAATCAGACAACACCACTGCCTGCCACTCACTAGCAACCAACGCCGCCAACAAACTGGCACTTGCGGCAGTATTGATTGGTTGCGTTTCTTCGCGATCCACGCGCAACATTTGCTGGTTGCGTGCCATCACGCGAATCTTTTGAATAGTGGGACGATCATCACAAATTTCCATCCCACTGGCATCGGCACCAAGATGTGCGAAGGCTTGCACCATTTCTACACCTGCAGCATCGTTGCCCAGCGGACCAAAGCAACAGACCTCGGCGCCCAACGCCACTAAGTTCGCAACCACGTTGCCGGCCCCACCCAAACGATCTTCTTCGCGAAAGGCGTGCACCACCGGTACGGGTGCTTCCGGACTGATGCGTGCCGCTTCACCCCACACATAACGGTCAAACATAAAATCACCAATCACGGCAATACGTGGCCGCCCTAACTGCTGCAATACCGGAATCAAATCTTGGTGAGTATTCATCATGAGTCTAGGTTCTCCCCTGGCGGGCGAGTGCGGTAACGATCGTGAATCCACAAGTACTGTTCAGGAGCACGACGGATGACTTCTTCGAGGCATGTATGGATGCGAACATTGAGATCGTAAACGGCTTGATCGGTGGCTATTTGTTTTGTTCCGCCCTCTAGCAATTGCTGACAGCCGATAGTCCAACTGCCGATGGTTTTGTTGCGCAAACACCAGAATACCAGCAGCGGCGCACCCATTTTCAAAGCAATTGCAGCAGCAGCGCGTTCGGTGGCGGCAAGATGACCAAACCAGGGCACAAAAATCGGCGCTTGGTGCGCGTTTTGATCGCTTGCAAGCACCACGGAATCGCCATTACGCAAATGGCGCATCATCAGACGCACTGCTCCGCGACGCGGCAACAGGGTGACTCCCCAACCCTCCCGCGACCGTTTCAGCCGTTCCCCGAGGTAATAGTTGTTCGGCAAGCGCATCGGGAATGCTGGGTTTAATCCGAGTAAACCCATGCCGGCACCGCCGGTTTCAAAACTTCCCAAGTGAGCTTGCACCAAAACGGCACCCTTGCCAGCAGCACCACGCAGGAGTGGTTCCGCGCCGTCTTCAAAAAGCAGCCTGCCATCCATGGCGCCGCGCAAACGGTCCGAATAAAACAACACTTCGGCAGCAGAACGGCCAAGGGTGGCGCAAGACTGCTTCAAAATGTGATCTCTCTGGCTTGCGGAAAGTTCTGGGAAAGCGAGTGCGATTTGAAAACGCCCGGCCCGGCGACGACGCGAGAATAACCAGGCAAGACGCCCGCCGGCAGCACCTATGGCATACAACCACGAAATAGGCAACACGTTCAGTAGCGCCAACAACAATCGGGTGGGCTGATACAGCAACCATGGAATTGGACCAGGCTTGTGCTTCCAACGGCGACGCAGACGTTTACGCAACGAGCGCAAGGAACTCACGAAACAAACCTCCCGTCAGGATCTTGCGCTGCCCACAGGGGCTCAATTTGAGCCGCGCGCACCGGCAAATGAAAATCAGTAAGCAATCGTTCCCACACTTCTGCGCCACGGACAAATTTCCAATCAATCCGCAACTCCCACATTTGTTCGCTGGCAAAGGGGCGTAATTTGACGCCATCTTTTTCGGTCACGACGACGCATTGTTCGCGCGAAAAGCTCTTTGCATCTTCAGCACTCCACGCATGGTGATCATCAAAACGTAAAAAACTTTCCACCTGCATACCCGCGTCCAAACAAAGCTGGTGAAACGTTGCCGGGTTGCCAATACCGGCTGCCAGTACCACGCTACGGCCAGCAAAATCGGCCACGGCAACAATCTCGCCAGTGCTGAGATTGCGTAAATCGCGTGCCTGTACCCCACCTTCCACACGCGCCTGGGAGGGTTTGCCAGGCCGAGCGCGATGAATACGCTGCCAAATATCCACCAAGCGATCTTCGCTGACGAGCTCCGCGCGCGATACCACAATCAAATCCGCGCGAACCAAAGCACTCAGCGGCTCGCGAAATAAGCCTGCCGGGAAACACCTACCAAACGGCCGCGTTGCATCCACCACCACGATATCCAAATCGCGCTGCAAGCGTAGATGCTGAAACCCATCATCGAGCAACAGCAGCTCTGGCCGCGTGGCACCCAGAAGTTGGCGCATTCCGGCCACCCGATCGGAACCTTCCACCAAGCGCACATGGGGAAAACGCTCCTCCAAAATGCGGCCCTCATCACCACCATAACCGCGCGACAAAACCCCTACGCTTGCGCCATGTTTTTCCAACCAGGCCAAAGTCGCCAACAACAGCGGAGTTTTGCCGGTGCCGCCAGCGGAGATGTTGCCTATGGACAAGGTTGGCAGAGGCGGGCGTACCGACGCCCTCAGACCCCTGCGAAAAGCCACCACACGCGCTCTTGCGATGACCGCAAACAGCCACCCTAAGGGAGCAAGGGCTGTGCCCAGCGGGCCGTCAAGCCTGCTCTGCAAACTCAACGTGCCTCCCACCATGGGTGCGCGGCCAGCAAGCTCCGCAAAACCGACCACTGCACGTGATCCGCCAGCAATGGCTCCCAAAAACCTGGATCATGGCGGTGGTTGTACAACTCTTCCGCCCCACTGCGTTGATCTTGGATGAGCGTGAAATCCCCCAACCGCAGCAAACGTTTTTGCACGTATTTCTCCAATTGCTCCTTCCGCACAGGTCGAAAATCGACCTCCGCAGTGGCATAGGGAGGTGCTTCGGCGTGCCGCCCGCTAGGCAGCTCGATTCCCGCCACGCCCAGCAACGCGGCATAAATCTGCGACAGCATAAAACCCCCACCAGCAATTTCAGGGAAGTGCCAAGCGGCACTCCACGCCGCAGGAACGTGGACCAGTAACGGCACTTCCACTAACTCTGGAAATAGCGTTTGGGTATGGCCAATATGCCCGCGTTCCCCGAGCTCTTCACCATGGTCTGCGGTGAAGACCATCACGGTTTTTTGCCACTGCTGCTGCGCTTGCAGCAACTCGACGACCCTCTGCACCTGCACATCCACAGCGTGAATCTCTTCATCATAGAAGGCTGCCAAGGCAGCCTGGTCGGCACTGCTGCAGTCCGCTTCGTGCTCACGTAAAACATCATTTGAAACTCCAGCATGGACCCACCCAAGATAATTAGGATCCAACCAATCCACATCCGCATGATCCTCAAAAGAAGCGTGTGGATCGAAGTAATGTAGAACTAAAAACCACGGCTTAGTGGGGTTTCGCTGCTGGAGCCAATGGATTCCCGCCTCACTGACTTTGGCTGCCGTGGAGCCACGATGAGGGTTTTTCAAATCCACCATGCTGTCGTCATAAAAATCAAAGCCAGTATCAAAGCCAGACTTACTGCCCTTGGTCAGCAAAAAGTTACTCATCACACAACCGGTGTCGTAACCCGCGGCGGAAAATTCCGCGGCCAAAGTATGGGGATCCTGCAGCGTGCTTCCCGCCCCCACCAAGCGCATGACGCCGTGCTCCGCCGGGGGGAGCCCGGTGAACAACGTTGCCATGCTTGGTTTCGTCCAACTACTCGGCGCCAACACCTGCTGCACAACCAACATTTGCTCTTGCCCCACGAGGCTCTGTAAAAATGGTGTTGTTGGGTTTTCCGTATAGCCGTAAGGGGACAAATGGTCCGCGCGCAAGGTATCGACCACCACCAACAAAATATTGGGCTGCAAAGCCTGGGTAGGGTCTTGCTGCTGCTTGCCCGAACACGACCAAGCCACAAGGCCAATGCCCAACAAGCTGAGGCAAGATAATTTCGCTACGGAGGATGTCATGATTTCGGCAGTAGACCGAAGGCCCAGGGTGCCAATATGTTACCCTCCTTGCATGAGCAGCAATGACGCACGTTTACGCGGCCGTTTGGATTCCGCGCTGCTATTTATGAGCCGTAAGCCGGCTCAGCTCGCGCACCTGTTGGAATGGTTCCTGCCCCCTGCGGTGCTGCAAGAGCTTGCGTGCACAAGTGGGCGGCGCAAAGCAGGGCGTTTGCAGCCCGCGTTGGCGATCGCCGATGTGATTGAGAACCACGCCAAGTTGCGGCGCAACGTAGTGACGGCCTTGCTCAGTGAGCGCCCTGATGCCGAACCTCTCGCTGAGACGGAAACAGACGAGTTGAGTGGAGTGGCCCCGGAACGTTTATTAGCCAGCTTGTTCGAGGCCATGAGCGCCGAACATCTCCTCGACTGGCAGCGAATTCCACCGCTCGCCGACCGTTTTGGCGAAATCCTTGTGGCCAAGGAGGATACCCCGAATCATCCGCCGGCTCGCGCGCTGACACCCTCCAACTCGCGGCATTCAGCCGCTGCAGGGCCAAGCAATCCGCTGGAGAAGTTGAAAAAGCAGGTCCGCTCCCTGCGCGCAGAAAAGGCCGTCTTGCAAGCTGCACTTGGCAAGGAGCATCAACGCAAACAAGAACTCCTGGAGCAAGTGGAGACGGCGCGTAGCGAGCGCCGCGATGCGCAAACTCGTGCTGCAGAGCTAAAAAGACAACTCGTGGCGACCAGTAGTGCGGAGGAACGGGAACGCTTGCTGATTGAAGAATCGGCCGATGCGCGCCGCCTGCAACACCTTGCCGAGCAGAAAATCGAGCTTTTGGTTTACGAGCGCGACGATTTACGCGCCTGTCTCGAAGACCTTGATCATTTCGATTCCCTAACCGAAGAGGAAATACCTTCTTTTCGCAATCGTCCACTGCTGGAGAAGGAGGTGCGCTTGGCACAACAACTCGAGCGCAGTGGTGCGCCGTTTCGCGTGTTGGTGGTGGGTGGCGGCGAACCGCAATTTCGCCACCAAGGCAAATTGGATGAATACGCCGAAATCATGGGCTTCCACAGTCACTGGCGGATGGCCGAATACGTTTCCTGGCATAAGGAAATGGATCGTCTAGGAACCGATATGAACACGCGCTTTGATGCGCTGGTGATTCTGCACTGGAATCGCACTACCTTCACGCGTAAAGCACGCGAAATCTGCAATCAAGCGGGCCATAAACCGTGCATCACTTGCTACTACGAAGGCTTCACCAGCTTGCGTGAAACTTTACAGGAGTGCTTGCGTCAGCTGCTTGCAACGCGTACCTAAACACGCCACCAAACCGGCTACCACCGCAAAATCGACCTCAAAAAGTAGGCTTTTCCTCGATTTGGTCTTCGACCAGCTCGACCAACCCACGCTCGATTTCCACGAGAGCAATCTCAATAGGATTTTCAATACGCTCAAGCTCGGCGTCGAAAAGAGGAGCATCGCCGCGTACTAGCTGGCGAATTCTCTTCTGAAGGAGAACGGTGCGTTCGAAGGAACCGTTGACGTAGCGCTGTAAACGCTGTGGAAGAGTCCTGTCCATGATGTGTAGAAGCCCCGAGTGGGACCGAATAGTCTAACCATCCGGACCAGAGGCAGCAAGGAGCAGCTGTGGAACTTCGCTCCACTGCTCAAAACTATCCGCGCAGCCACCGAAAAGTGCTTGCCCAGCCAAACGCGCCTGGATGAACGGCATACCCACTTCCAAAGCTGCGCGGAAATCGGCAGGGTGGTCGCCGAGCAGCCATCCAAAGCCATGCAGAGCGCGCAAATCCGACAAAATGGAGGCCTTTTCCGAACAGCCAAAAACTCCATCGAATTCTAAGCCAGTGCGCGCAACATCATCGGCAATCTGCTTTTGTGTGGCGTGACTCACCACAAATAACGGAATCCCCAGAGCTTGAAAACGTTGCAGCACCGCCACCGCTCCAGCATACGGAGGAGAGCCAAAGACCGGAACCACCGTTCCGTTCCAGTCGAGCGCCACAAAATCAGGAGTTCCTACACCCATCGCGCCCCTAGATTAACCGAATCATGTCCGCGCTGACGCCCTCCCTACTCGCCTCTTTGTTTTTCCTTTGTGCTAGCCACCAAGCTGGCGCACAAGCCCCCGCCGCCGTGCCCGCAAGCAATGCCGCCGTCGCCCCAAATCCCAACAGCGTATCCGCAGAACGTTTGGGAATAACTCTTGAGGAGCTGTGCCGCTTACCGCGTCTTGCAGGCAGCGTCGAATCTGTGGCAGCAATCGAATATGCTGCCTCCGTTTTTGCCGATGCTGGTTTCGAGGTGCAGCGTCAGCCTTACTTGTGTTATCTCCCCCGCCAAATTTCTCAGAGCTTGCAAGTTTTGGTGCCAAACGGCGCGTGGCAAGCATTGGATTTACGCGAAGTCGGCTACCCCGAAGATCCGCGCAGCCTCGCCAATCATGTGCCACCCATGCATGGCCTCACCGCCAGTGGCCGCGCCGAAGGCAAGCTCTGGTACGCCGGCTATGGCACGGAAAATGAGTTCGCCGAGTTGGAGAAAAAGTTCGGTGCAGAAACCATGCGCGGTGGTATTGCGCTGATGCGCTACGGCGGGCTCTATCGCGGGCTCAAGGTGGCCAACGCCGAAACCCACGGTTTTGCCGCTGCATTGCTCTACACCGATGCCGACGATGATGGCGCCTCCAAGGGCGCAGTGTTGCCGGATGGGCCGTGGCGCCCTTCCAGTGGCATTCAGCGCGGCTCGGTCTACAACTCCGACGGCGACCCCCTCACGCCGGGATGGCCGGCTTTGGAACACGCCAATCGCATCCGTCCCGAGCAAGCAAAAGGCATGGTGAAAATCCCCAGCTTGCCGATTTCGGCGGCGAATGCGGCACGTTTGCTGCACGGTCAAGAACGACGCCTTGGTCCACTCGAAACCAGCGCGCGCCTTGCGGTGGAACAAGATCCCAATCTGGTTGAAATTCAGGATGTGCTCGGTGTGTTGCCTGGTTCCACCCATCCCGATGAATGGATAATTTTGGGTGCGCACCGGGATGCATGGGGATTCGGAGCCACCGATAACGGCACCGGCACCACCGTGCTATTGGAAACCGCGCGGGTCGTCGGCGAGGCTGTCCAAGCGGGTTGGCGCCCCCAACGCACGCTGATTTTTGCCACTTGGGATGCAGAGGAATGGGGGTTGGTAGGCAGCACCGAATGGGTGGAACATCACCGTCCCGAGCTGCTTGAAAAGGCTGTGGCTTACATCAACTTGGATGTCGCCGCTACCGGCCCGAATTTCAGTGCCTCGTGCACCCCAGGATTGATCGCGGCGACGGCCTTTGCCTGCGCTGGCCAAGGTATCGAAGCTCCCGTCCACTTGGGAGTGCCCGGTGGCGGCTCGGACCACGTCCCCTTTTTAGAACTAGCCGGGATCGAAGTTCTGAATTTCGGCTTTCACGGCGGCAGTGGCGTGTATCACTCCGCTCTCGATACCCCTTACTTGGTGGAAAAATTTCTCGACCCAGGTTTTTTGTTTCACAAACAAGCAAGTGAATTCGCCGTGACTTTGGTGAACCATCTGTGCCAAGCCACTGTCGCGGTGGATGGGCGCCGCGCTTGGATCCAACATATCCTGCAAGCGCTGAGCCATTTCCCCACCGAAACACCTGCCCGGGAACTTGCCAAGCTGCGCTTAGAGGGCGCCACTTTACGCTTTGCTTTGCAATTGGAAACCGAGGAGAGCCCCGGCGTAGAAAGTTCCCGCTCCGGCGTGGACAGCTTCCGCTTCCACCGCGCTTTTTTGCCGGCATCAGGCCGTTCTTTGTTGTGGCGCTCGGCCGGTTATGGCTCTTCTTGGTTTCCGGAAGTGACCGCGGCCTTGGAAAACGACGACATCCTGCTCGAGGAAGCCGTCCAAACCGTGCTCCTGGGGTTTCAATCTTTGATGACGGAGCAGTAATCGCAGCGCGGTGTTTTCTTGCCATCCTCACTACAAAAAAGAACGGAGTGCGGATGGCCATCCGCACTCCGTTGCAACACCAAGACTGAGTGTTTTAGAACCAGAACTCTAGGTTCACAAAGGCCCACACTTGATCGTCGTTCAGAGCGATTGCGTCGCCTGCTTGGAACAGAGAGACGCCAGCCCAGAGGTTGGTGTTCTTGGCCATATTGCCTTTAATCGCCAGGTCAAACTCCATGCCGAGGTCATCTTGACCAGCAACCCTAGTGAGCGCAGCGTTGGGCAAAGCGCCATCGCCATCCGCAAGGGTCAAAAGGTGGACGTCGCCCATGAGCTTCCAGTTGCTGTCCAACATGTAGCTGCTGCGGAACACGATGTCTTGCAGGTTGGTCCAAGTAAGGAACACATCTTGGGTGCCGTGGTAAGCATGCGCGAAGTCAAACAAAGGCATGAAAGCATCGTCATCGCCGTCGGTAGGATTGCCATCGCCAGAAGCTTGTTCGAAGCCGAGGCCAAGGCTAATCCCTTGCGCGGCTTCCCAATCGACGCGCAAGGCCAGCGCATTACCGGCTGCATCTAAAGCACCGTGTTCACCCTGTTGTATGGCAGCTTCGATGCTGTAAGTGACGCCACCATCAATGGCGCCTTCGATGATGCCGCCAAAGGTGAGATCGCGAACGCCGGCAGTGCCGATGCCTTGTTCCCGGCGGATCAAACCATAGACATCAATGTCAAACATGCCGGCGGCAAACTCCATGTAAGTACCGCCAAAAGCAACGCCCGTAGCACCGGCCGTAATGCCTGGGAAAGAAAAACCTTCTGCACCCAACACCGGTTCTGTCCAGAAGATGTCGGCGTTGTAGTTTTCCGTTTTATGCGAGATGACAGCACCATCCCAAGCGCGCCCAGTATTGCTCCAACCAAGGTCCGAAACCATGCGCTGGTTGCCATACTTCATTTGGAAACGACCCACTTTGACATTGGTATCATCCAAAAGGCCACTCCAGTTCAACCACGCAGCACGCAGCGAATCGACGCTACCGGTGCCTTGGCTGTTGATGACTTTTTGGAACTCGATAAAAGCACCGAGATTCTTGGAAGCATCCACTGCAACGTGCAAGCGGGCGTGACCCGAATAATTCGACACAGCAGAGGCACTAGCCAGCGGCAGAGAAGGATTACGGTCCTCCGCCCGAAAGCGAAGATTGCCGCCAAGCTCGACCTTATCCAGGCCAGACTTGGTAGTGACGACAGTCTGTTGCGCAGTCAAGGGTGCGACACACAGCAGAGCAGCTAAGAGCGTGAGATTGCGATTCATGGTTTGGGGATTTAGAAGTTAAAGGCGATTTGCAAGAACAGCGAAAGCTGCTCATCGTTAGTCGGTAAGGAAGACTGAGGCGAGAATACCGCAGCCCCAAAATCCAACGAGAAGTGGTCCGAGATGATGCCTTCACAATAGGCATCCAGCTCATAACCAATCGCATTGGAGGCACTCGCTGGAGCCACTGCAACGACATCGTGGCCAAGGTAAACATTGTCGTGATTGCTCTGGCGAGAAAAACTGTGGCCATCCACGTGGAAGCTCCAACGCTCGTTCCAGTCCAGCCAGTACATAACTGCGAGGTCAATCAAGTTGGAGAATGCCACGATGTCAGCGCGACCGTTGTAACGGTGCTGATCAATGTACACCGGGCTGTAACGCTTGCGGTCTCCGGTTTTATCATCGTTGCCTTTTGCCAAGGATATTTCTGCACCGAGGCCATGCCCATAATCAAGTTTTTTACGCAGCGTGACGGCGAAGGCGTGGCTTAAAACTTCCAGTGCACCATCGGTGCCATCTTGCAGCGCGCCAAACGCAGACCATTCCAGGCCGTTGCTCGTTTGCCCACTCCAACGGAAAGCGAAAGTCAGTTCTTCGAGATGAGTGGCTCCTTGGGTACGGCGCAACAAGTAGGCTTCCACGGCGGAGTCTTTCCCTAACTCCGTGTCGGCGAAGAAGCCGGCAAAGCTGTCATCGTCGATGTTCGTTGGGCCACCTGCGGCACGGCTGTACCAAGCAGTCCAAATACCGGTTTGGTAGCTATCGGAGACCGCCAAACCGTCAAACGAGTTGCGCTCATAAAGCCATGGGGAACGCGATACCAAACGGCCATCTCCAAGATCAAAGTGCATACGCCCGAGTCGCATCGAGTAGTCGCCAAGGAATTTATGGAAATCAACGTAGAGTTCCGCCACACCGCTTTCTGTGGTGGTATAGACATCACCATTACCCGCGAAAAGATCAACGTATGCGTTGAAATACTCATCGAAACCAAGATCAAGATGCAGGCCCGTTCTAAGGGAAGTGTCGCGACTAGTGACTACGTTGGGCGCGCCGAGTGCGGAATCGCTACGGGACTCAACGCGGAAAATAAGGTCGCCACCAAACTCATAAGTGGCGCCACCTAAATCCCCCGACAACTGGACTTGAGCGGAAAGAGGGCTAGCTAGGAGTACGAGCGAAAGGATGCTGAGATTGCGGAGCATGTGGTCGTTAATTGTGGAGAGTATCCCAAAGCCCAAAAGCAAAGGGAAGGATGGATTCAATTTTGTTCAAAAAACTCGGATGACGTGAGCGCAAGTCGCAAGGCATCCGGATCGGTACCTGCCTGCTGCAGGAAGCGCAAAACGTATTTCCCCAGCATGTCTCCCTCAAGATTCACCGGCATTCCCAACTCCAGGGTGCCCAAAGTGGTTCGTTCGAGGGTTTCCGGGATGAGAGCGACCGTAAATCGCTGCCCATTTTCCAAAGAAGCGACCGTGAGGCTGACGCCCTCCACGCCTACCGAGCCTTTCGAAACCAACAAAGGCCAAACATTTGGTGGGCAGGCAAAGGTGAAAACAGCGAAATCACCCTGTTTTTCGACGGAAACAAGGCTACCCAGGCCATCGACGTGCCCAGTTAGAAAGTGGCCTCCGAGCCGGTCCCCTACGCGTAAACTGCGCTCAATATTGACTTTAGAGCCGCAGATCAAGCTGCCTAGGGAGGTTTTCTGGAGTGTTTCGGGCGAAACATCGTAGCTCACAAGAGAGCCATCCTTGCTGGTGACCGATAGGCAAGTCCCTCCCGTGCAGATGCTGTCGCCGCGAGCAATGCCCTCCGCGAAGGGCCCCAAGTCCACCACAATCCGCAGCCCTGCTTGAGCGGGTTCTAGCGCCACGACCGTTCCCATACCTTCAACCAAACCGGTGAACATGGGGTATAGGATAAGATGTCCGCAGGCCAACGTCCAAGTCAACCTCGTTTATGGTATCGAGAGTTGCTTAGAGTGGGGTTTCCAAGTATCTTATGCGGCCAATTTTCCCGGAGGTACCGGGATGCTCGAAGTCCATCTTCTTACGCTTTTCCCCGAGGCAGTCGAGTCCTACTTGACCGCATCGATTCTAGGGCGGGCCCAGAAGTTGGGTCTGCTCCAGGTTCACTTGCATGATTTTCGCCGCTTTGCTGCGGATAAACATCATCATGTGGATGACCGCCCTTACGGGGGAGGTCCGGGGATGGTTTTGAAGCCCGAGCCGATCTTTCATGCAGTGGAGTGGGTCGAAGAGACTTTCGGTGAATGCCGCAAGATTCTCCTAACACCCAGTGGTACTCCCTTTCGTCAAACTACCGCCCTGGCGTACGCCAAGGAGGAACGCTTGCTCCTACTCTGTGGGCGCTACGAAGGTTTTGATGAACGCATTCGCACCGGCATCGAATGGTCCGAGGTTTCACTCGGCGATTTTGTGTTGTGCGGCGGCGAGATTGGAGCCCTTGCCATCATTGAAGCCAGCGCCCGGCTTATCCCCGGTGTCCTTGGTCACGATGAATCAGCAGTGTTGGAATCGTTTACCAATCCCCTGCTCCTCGACCATCCGCACTACACTCGCCCCGAAGTGTTTCGCGGCATGGAAGTACCCAAAATTTTACTCAGCGGTCACCACGCACAAGTGGAGCGCTGGCGGCAAGACCAGGCAATCGAACGCACTCATGTGCGTCGCCCTGATTTGCTCCCGAACCAAAACACCCATAAGACCCCATAGCCAGCCATCATCATGGATCAAATCATCCTAGAACTCTCGAAGCAGAACATGAAGAAAGAGGTTCCCTCTTTCAAAATAGGTGACATCGTTCGCGTCGAGTACCTGATCCGCGAAGGCAAGAACGAACGCGTTCAACCTTTCATCGGCCAAGTCATTCAGTTCAATGGCGGCGGCATCAGTAAGACTTTTGCTGTACGTCGCATCGTGCAAGGCGAAGGTGTGGAGCGAACTTTCCCGCTGCATAGCCCCCGCGTGGTCAATGTAACTGTAGAGCGTGCGCCAAACCGCAAACCGCGCCGCTCCAAGCTATTCTACCTGCGTGATCGCTCCGGCCGTTCGGCCCAACTGTAGGCTCACTTTTTTTCGCCCCGGCACTCCGGCTCATGGTCAAGAATCTTTCACGCAAGCTCCTCGGCATTGCACTGTTTTCAGTGCTGTCGGTGTGGTCCTTACTCTCGTTCAACCTTCACTTGGGTCTAGACCTGAGTGGCGGCGCGCGCATTGTTTACAGCTTTGATTTTGTGAAGGCCCTGCGGGTCGACAAAGTTATCGACGAAAACGACTACGCAAACCGTGCCCAACTGCTGCAACAGATTGCGGATATCTTCCGTTTGCGTCTCGACGCCACCGGCTTAGCCGATATTCCAATTTATCCTCAGGGCGACAACGCACTGGTGATTGAATTGCCTGACCGCACTGAGGCGGAAGTGGAAGACATTAAGAGAACCATCAGCAACCAAGGTTTGCTGGATTTCCGCATCATTGCCGATACTGCGGATAGCGTGTCGCTCGGCACGGAAACCCAGAAATGGCAAACTTGGGTTGCCGCCAACCCAGATGGCACCCCCACAGACTTCAACCGTTTAGCGGAAAACGAAGGAGGCCCACGCCCGGAAATCCGCTGGTACGCTGCGGATAACTCCAAAGGCAGTGATGCCCAACAGACCTTAGCACGCTACATCGTGGATGGGGCCATCCCACTGCTGATGCTGGACGCGGTGCGGCCGGAGTTTGCCGGCGTGGATTCTTGGGAGTTCTCCGGAGCCGACTTGAAGTATGCCGGTGGCCGTCTCGGCGAAATGGGCTTCCCTGTCGTTGCTTTTGAACTGTATGGACACCGCAAGTCAGAGTTCACGGAATTCACTGGTTTCTACAAAAACCGCCCGATGGCGATTGTGTTGAACAACAAGGTGTTTTCTGCGCCAAACATCAACGAGGCCTTGCCTGGTGGTGGTCAGATTGGTGGCGGTACCGGCGGGTTTTCGCAACAGCAGGTCAACGAACTGGTCACCGTACTGCGCACCGGCTCCCTGCCGATTTTGCCACAGCTCGAGAGTGAGTCTTTCGTTGGTTCTACGCTCGGCGAAGACGCAATCGCTACCGGTAAGAAATCGGCCTTGCTAGGTGGTGTTTTAGTGCTCCTGTTCATGCTGTTTTACTACCGCATGAACGGGGTAGTTGCGTGTGCCGCGTTGTTGTTCAACGCCTTCATTTTGATGGGCGCTTTGTACTTCACCCAGGCTACTTTGACTTTGCCCGGTCTGGCTGGTTTGGTGCTCACGATTGGTATGGCGGTAGATGCCAACATCCTCATCTTTGAACGTGTGCGCGAAGAATGGAAGCGCGGGCGTGAGATTCCGCAGGCCTACAAGAACGGCTATGAACGCGCCTTCTGGACCATCATTGACGCCAACGTCACCACCTTGATTGCCGGGGTGATTTTGTGGAAGTTTGGCACTGGGCCGGTGCAGGGGTTTGCGGCAACTTTGTGTCTCGGCATCCTCACTACCTTGTTCTCTGCTTTGATTTTCTCGAAGGTTCTGATGAGCGCGATCGTGTTCGGCAAGAACCCACCACAGAAAGTCTCTATGGGCCAGATACTCGCTGGAGCCAAGCAGATCGATTTCCTCGGTAAACGTAAGCTTGCTGGCATTGTTTCGGTAGTGCTCATTATCGTTGGATTAGTCGTTTTCGGCCGCGTTGCTGACGACATGCTCGGCATTGACTTCGCCGGTGGTTCCACCGCCCGCGTCGAACTGGCTCAAACCGTCAGCATCGGTGACGTGCGCAAAGCCCTCCCTGAATTTCAGGTGACCATTATCAAGTCCAGCATGGAAGCTGCCGCTGGCGATAGTTCCAATAGCTTTCAGGTAAAGCGTAAACTCAGCGCGGAGCAACGGGAAGCTTCCAAAGAGGAAGAACGAATTTCGCTCCTGTCGGTAGCGGAGCTGGACAAACTAAGTTCGGACCTAACTCCTGAAGAACAAGCTGCCGCCTCTGCGGAAAGACTTACGCAAAAAGATCTTGCGACTGTCATGATTGAAGAGCTGGCGGTCAAACTGGAACCATGGTTGTGGAAGCTCGAAGATGGCAGCGTCGATCTCGACAAATCCTTCCCTGAAAAATCAACCGTCGGCGCGCGCGTCTCTGGCGAGATTCAAAGCGCTGCAGTGCGAGCCATTTTGCTGTCGCTGATGCTCATTGTGGTTTATATGACCTTCCGCTTCCGCGAGTACCGTTACGGTTTCGCAGCTGTGGCAGCCTTGTTCCACGATGTTTTGATTACTTTAGGCGCCTTGGCTGTGGCCTACAGCCTTGGGGTACACGTCGAAATCAACCTCGAAATCATCGCCGCCTTCTTGACCATCATTGGCTACTCGCTAAACGATACGATTGTGGTGTTCGACCGAATCCGCGAAAATCTTCCGCGGCGTAAGGAAGGTTTCAGCGAAGTGATTAACATCTCGATTAACCAGTCGTTGAGTCGTACCATCCTAACTTCCGTAACCACTTTCTTTGTGGTTGCAGTGTTGTTCATCTTTAACCGTCCATTCCACAACTCCTTGGAAGGATTCAGCTTTGCCATGCTGGTCGGCATCATTGTTGGTACTTACTCGTCGATGTTTATCGCCAGCCCACTGTTGGTCTTCTTTGACCGCTGGGCACGCAAGCATCGCGTTGAGGAAGTGAAAGAGAGCGGCAAGGCAAAGGCTGTGCAGGGCTAGTTCCTCCACCACCCACCATTGCCGGTTTCTCTGGCACTGCCCTAAAGCCCCACAGAATCTTCTGTGGGGCTTTTTTCAAGTCTTGCTTGGAAGTCGGTGGTGTTAGGGTTAAAGTGACGCCATGAGGACTTTGCTTGCACTTACCGCTCTCATGTTGGTACTCGCTGGCGCAGTGTGGTGGAAAACCCGGCCGGTGGAAAACATGAACCACATGCCCCCTACCACTTCCAGTGATTCTGGCTTAGGCATTGCAACCGTTGGCATGAAGAATGCGAGCCCAGCCGAAGCCAGTTTCCCAGTGAAAGCCAAGAGCGATGGCGACGCCGATCACGAGCTACCCATGAGCCCTGCCGAGGATCCGAATGCCGCCATCGCACCGCAGCCCGATCCTGCACCGCCGGTCAAGCCAACCCCCAAACCTCCTGTCAACCAGCCACTACGCCATACGGTAGTTCAGGGGGACACCTTGTATAGTTTGGTGAGCCGAGCTTATGGAATGGCCCCGGAAACGCTACTCCAAGCTGTTGCTGAGGCGAACGGTCTGCGTGATCCAAGCGCCTTGGATCTTGGGCAAGTCCTGATTCTGCCCGTACTTGAGGGATTTAAGGCTCCACAGAAACCTTAAATTTGCCACCTGCGGCCTCCAATTGGCCGCGCAAACTGCTCCAGTGATGTGGCGCGAGGCTAAGACTCGCAAACCAGCGGTCTTCCTGATAACTTTCTGAAATGACCCGTGCGATGCTCCGCAGATCGGCCAACACCCGGCCACTCGCAGCTGGGATTTCGATGTCAAGATGCAAAGACCAGCGATCCAAATAGCCCGCTACCTGTTTCTCCAGTAGGGCAAGTCCGAAACCGTCCAAGACAGAAGTGCAGATGGCATTGGGGAAACGAGCCTGCAAAATAACTTTCTCGCTGGCGGCAACCTGATCCCACTTATTGAGAATTAAAACCGTTTCGATTTCCTGCGCCTCCACTTCAAGGAGGACGGCCTCCACTGCATCAATGTGCAGTGATAAATCCGGCGCCGAGGCATCGCAGATATGTAGCAGTAAATCGGCGTTGAGCGTTTCCTCCAAAGTGGCGTGGAAGGAGGCCACGAGAGAGTGAGGCAAATCCCGCACAAAACCCACCGTATCGGTCAAAATTACACTCCGCTTATCCGCCAACTTCCAGGTACGAATACGCGTGTCTAAGGTGGCAAAAAGTTGGTCGGCGATATAAACCTCTGCGCCGGTGAGACGCCGCATCATCGAGGACTTGCCCGCATTGGTGTAACCAACTAAAGATACCGTGTAGGGGTAATCCCGGGCAATGGCAGCGCGGTGGCTGCGGCCTTCGATTTCCTTTAGCCGACGTTTGAGGTCGGAGATCTTTTTATCAATTAAACGGCGGTCGGTCTCCAACTGAGTTTCCCCTGGACCGCGCGAACCGACTGCGCCTTCGGTGCGTTCCAAGTGAGTCCACATGCGCATCAAACGGGTACGCGAATATTCAAGTTGCGCCAGCTCCACCTGCAACTTGGCTTGGCGGGTTTGCGCGCGCGTGGCGAAAATATCCAGAATCAATTCCGTGCGGTCAACGACCCGAATACCGATATCTTTCTCTAAATTACGCCCTTGACTGGGCGACAGGTCGAAATCAATCACGACCAAATCTGCGTCGCAAGAAAGCGCCATCTGTTTGATTTCTTCAATCTTGCCTTTGCCGAATGCGGCGCGCGGATTCACCTTAGCGATCCGTTGTACTAGACCGCCGACCACCACAGCACCAGCGGCCTCTGCCAAACCAGTGATCTCCTCCATTGGATCATTGGCGGCCTCCGCAGCACTATTGGGCAAAATCAAAGTAGCCACCACTGCCCGTTCCGGCTGTCTAAGGGCTGGGATTGGTTGATTATTTTTTGTCATGCAACGACCAAAAAGCACATTAACAATGCTGCCATGGAGAGTCAGGCACCAATTCTGGGGAAATACGCAAGCCACCAGGAGTGGTTTCGAGTCGGCTATGCACGCGCCATTGCTCGTTCCTCTCCGGGAAATCACTGCGGAAATGGGCGCCCCTGGATTCTTTGCGGAACGTGGCGGAACGCGTAATCACTTGCGCCACCTGAACCATATTCATAACTTCCACACCCTCTGGGGTGAAGGGACCGAGTCGTTCCAAATAATTGGCCCAGGTATCAAGGCGCTGCTGCGCATCTAGTAGGCCAGCAGCATCGCGTTCAATACCAACCTGACGCCACGTCAACGACTTCAAGGAGTAGGTCATATCGGTTAGGTTTAGCTCGGCCGCGGGAGCACCATAATCCTCTGATAAATGCGGCGACAAAAATCGACGTCCGCTATGTTTTTGCTCCAAAATCCTGGCTCCGACTAAACGCCCATGGACCAAGCCCTCGAGTAAGGAGTTCGATCCCATACGATTGGCGCCATGGAATCCTGTGGAAGCACATTCTCCAACCGCGTAAAGCCCCTCCAAACTTGTGCGTCCCTCGAGGTTGGCCGCGATGCCGCCGACAAAATAGTGCACCGCAGGGCGTACCGGAATGGGATCCACTCCAATGCTGATACCAAACTCCGAAGCAATCCTTGCAAGCGCCGGAAAACGTTTGGCCGGTTCCGCAACTCGCGCTAAATCAAGAAAAACATTGGTATCACCAGCATCCACAATACGCCGGAAGATGGCTCGGCTGACCACATCACGCGGGGCTAAATCGGCATCCGCATGAAACTCAGGCATGAAGGCGTAGCCCTGGCGATCACGCAACACAGCACCTTCGCCGCGCACCACTTCCGAAATCAGAAAACGCGCCGCACCAGCGAGGTACAAAATGGTGGGATGGAACTGGACAAACTCCAAATCGCGCAGAGTGGCGCCGGCACGTAACGCCATGGCGAGGCCGTCGGCAGTGGCCAACTGCGGATTGGTTGTTTCCCGAAAAATTTGCCCGCCACCGCCCGTGGCCATCACCACGGAATCTGCCTCAAATAAAACTGGGGTGTAAATCCCATCAGAGCCTTGCCGGGCAAGAGCCACCAAGCCGCAAACCGCGCCATCGGCATCTTTCAACAACTCCACTGCAGTGGTGTAAGAATAAATGTCAATGTGCGGATGCTGGTTGGCCCGCGCCGCAAGTACCCGCTGTAGCTCTTTGCCGGTGGTGGTGCCGCCACTGTGCAAAATGCGCGGCATGCTATGTCCACCTTCCTTACCGAGGCTAAATCGTCCGGTTGATTCACGATCAAAAGCCATGCCCGAATCAGCCAACCATTCCATCGCTGCCGGTGCCGCAGAAGTAATCGCGGCGACAATGAGTGGATCCGAAAGCCCGTACCCTAGATTCAAAGTATCGCTTGCATGCAGGACCACGTCATCGTCGGGCCCGACGGCTGCCGCGATCCCTCCCTGGGCATAATGAGTATTGGTATCGGTAATCCTTCCTTTAGAAAGCACCATCACGTGCCCACCAGTTTCTGCAGCAGCCAAAGCCGTGGCTAACCCGGCTACGCCCGATCCTACCACCAAAACATCCGCGCGGAAAACCGGCAGGCGGCGCAAAGGATATGGCATGCGTCCCAAGGGCGAACCAGGAAGGCTTTCGAAAACGGTTGACTCAGAGGTCATGGAGGAGGAATTCTACAGAAACCTGGGCCGCTTGAAAGGCGCGTGTGCAAGGCTTGCAAGGATGCCGCATAGATTTATTGGAAATTGAGGTTTGTTAGGGTCTTGTTTGCCGATACCCTGTGTAGGCTCCTGTTAGCCTTCCTCGCTTTTCAGGAACCGGACCCAAGCTGGAGGCAACTCATGAAACAACAATTACGCAATCTCAAACGCAGCGACCTGGAAGCCGCGGCCATGATTACCCTGCTCATGCTGGTGTTTGTTTGCATCTAAAAATGCGTCCTCTCACCACAAAGCAACTCCAGGTGCTGGAATCCATCCACAAGCACCAGGCGGAAACAGGATTATCACCAACCCTACAGGAGCTTGGGGCTACCTTGGAAGTGAATCGCGTGACGGTCTATGGCCATGTGCAGGCGCTACTGGAGAAAGGCTTTCTGGAAAATTTGGAGCCCGGAGCTTCGCGCGGTTTAGATTTCACCGACGAAGGTTTGGCCGCCCTGCGGAAAACCGAGAGACCCACCCGGCACGCCGCTGAATTTGGCACCAAGCAGCCACTTGCCGTACCGAAGAAATGGCCAGCTGGGCCCATCATTCCGCTAGTAGGCCGCATTGCCGCTGGGGCTGCTATTGAAGCTATTGAAAACAGGAATGATGTAGCACTTGGTGAGTTTCTGCGCACTGGAGAAAGTACCTACATGCTCGAAGTATTGGGTGATTCGATGATTCAGGCGCACATCCAAAGCGGCGATTATGTCATCGTCCAAAAGGATCAAAGTCCACAAAAAGGAGATATCGTGGTCGCGATTCTTGAAGATGAAACGGCTACCTTAAAGCGTTTCTTCCCCCAAGCAGATGGCACCTACATCCTTCAACCTGCCAATGATGCTCTGCAACCGATCTACTGCGACACCTTGGAAGTGCGCGGCGTGGTCAGTGGGGTCATTCGGCGCTACTAAACTCCTCCATATCGGCAACTCTGGTCTTGCCGTGGCCCAAC
>CALFOT010000016.1 GCA_937919925.1 uncultured bacterium
TAAAAGCCGGAATCCAGGCGCGCGAGCGGGTAGCCCCACGGCGTAAATGCCAAGTGAGTACGGCCAGCACGCTCAGCGCGATTCCTGGTTCCACAACCATGGCGGGCAGGCTGAAAACATCGAGCGCGGCCAGCGCCAAGGTCACAGAATGCGCCACGGTGAAGGCGGTGACAGCCCACAGCAAATCGGCGAGGCAGGCCACTCCGAACAACAGGGCCACCAAAAAGGCCAAATGGTCCCAGCCAATCAGGACATGTTGCCAACCAAGTTCGGCATATTGGCCGAACACTTTGACGGTGGAGGGGATGCTGAAGTCGTAATCGCGTTGCTCTCCCTTGAGCAAAGTGTGGATTCGCTCGGCGCTGAGACCCTCCACGGTGATCATCAAAGTATGTTTGGGATTGCCATCTTCCAGGAATAAATCGCTGTGGATGCGGGCGGCATCCAGCGAGTGGGGGCGTGGGATTTTGGCACGCAGCTGCACATAATCGAAGTGAAAGCTGCCGTCGGCGAGGGTGGCGCCGATGCCCTCATACGCTGCGATCACGAACTCAGGGTGGATGATCTCCCCATCCAACTCCAACCATAAAGAGTCCTCCACCAAGCTGGCCACCCGGTCCCAAGCTTGCTCCAGTTCAAAGTTGGAAATGGTGCCGCTGAGATCCGTATCCAGCAACCAGCGCGGCACTTCGCGTAAAGTGAGCTCCTGCAAGCGCAGGCCGAGCTCCATTTCATCCGCCGTGAAACGCAAGTCCAGCAGCGAAATCGCGGCCGGATGTTCGGCGTTTTTGCCGAATATATCGCTAGGATGCAGCGCCGGGGTGACGGCTAGCAGCAGGGCGAAAAAAGGGCTCAGACTGGGCACGGGAACTCGTGGTAGGTCTGTTCAAAGACCGGCACAAGACCTGGATCAAACTGGGTGCCGGAGCCTTCCTGGATGACCTTCAGCGCAAACTCGCGTGATTGCGCCTTGCGGTAGGGGCGGGTGGAGCAAATGGCATCGTAGGTATCGGCGATCATGATCAGGCGCGAACCGAGCGGAATGTCGGTGCCGGCGAGGCCGTCGGGATAACCGCCACCATCCCATCGTTCGTGTTCATGGCGCACGATGGCTTGCACCAGCGGATAATCTTTCGCCAGCGGCTCCAAAATGCGCGCCCCATAAATGGTGTGTTTTTTCACCGCTTCCCACTCATCTTCATCCAACTTGCCTTCTTTGTGCAGAATCGTCAGCGGAATACCGATTTTGCCGATGTCGTGCAACAACGCGCCCACGCGGATTTCGCGCAACTGGCGTTTGTCCATGCCGGGCAGGCGTTGCGCCATCATCAAAGCAATCTGTGCAACCTTCTTGGAGTGGTTGCGGGTGTATTCATCTTTGGTTTCCAGCGAGTTCACCAAGGCCTGCACTCCCGACATAAAGGCCTTCAATTGCGCCATATCCGCATCGCGAAGCTTGCGATCCTTGTCGGTACTGCGGCGCCTGCGATCCATGGCACTGAGAATGTGCTGCACAACCTTACCGACGCTGGCCGGCTTCATGAGGTATTCGTCGGCACCATCGCGCACTGCGCGCACCGCCACATCGACATCATTTTCACCAGTCAACATGATGAAAGGCAGCGTTTTATCGACGTTACGAATCAAACGCAGCAGTTCATCGCCGCGCATTCCCGGCAGGTTGAGGTCGGAAACCACCACATCAAACTTTTCTAGGGTGAGGCGGTGAAGGGCGCTGCGGCAGTCGCGCACGGCGGTGACCCGGAAACCTTGTTGGCCTAAACCAGCTTCGAGTAAGCGGCGTTGATCCCGATCATCCTCAACAACGAGAACGTAAGGGTGCTGAGGGCTTTTTTGAATCACTTGAGACAGAGAGGAAGCGTCTCCGCGGGGTATTTTTGTATCGGCAGTGCGGCGAAGAATGTGCCGGGAACCGGGAACGCAATCGAAATTTCTGTCCCGTCAGCCTTGCGCACCTAGAATATTGCCATGATTCGCTATCGGCATCACATTGTGCTTCGCGCCGAGGAGCTGTCAGAGGCTCTTGACCGGCTTGCTGAGCGCCTTTTGCCCATGCTTGGCAGCGAGGAAGTCACAGCCATTCCCATCCTGGGGGGGGCGGTGTTTTTTGCCGCCGATTTAGTCCGACGCCTGCCTGCGGGCCTGGTGATGGATTTTATCCGCATTCAAACCTATGGCGATGCCACCTCTCCGCAGCGCGAGGCTAAACCGGATTGGCTGCCGAACCCGGCCAACGTCACTGGCAAGCACGTGTTGCTGCTGGATGACATCCTGGATACTGGGCGCACGATGACGGCCGCCCGCAAGTTCCTGCTGGAGCAAATGGGGGCAGCCAAAGTCACGGTGGTGGTGCTCATTGATAAGCCAGCGCGCCGGGCTGTGCCGATTACGGCAGATGATTTTGCTGTGCAGTTTGAGGAGGACCAGTTTTTGGTGGGTTTTGGCCTGGATTATCGCGGCCGCTTTCGCAATTTGCCGTTTTTGGCTGCACTGGAAACCGATCTCGATGGCTTGCCGAAACGTCTTGAGTCGTCGCAAACCGTGTTATGAAAGTTCTGCCGGTAGAAGATGGCTGGAAAGGCAGCTCCTTGGATGAATTTTTGGCGGCCCATTGGCCACGCATTCCAAAGGGGCGGCTGCGCGATTTAGTGCGCAATGGTGAGATTCAAATTGATGGCATGCGGGCTTTGCCGTCTGACAAACTGCGCGTTGGCCAGGTTGTGCTGGTGGAAGCGGACATGGCGAACTTGAAGCAAGTTCAAGTCAAGCGCGTCGATTTTGACGTGCTGTATGAAGATGATCATTTGGTTGCCGTGAATAAACCAGCTGGCATTCCGGTCGAGCCTAGCCGTTGGGGCGAGCATCCGCTGCACTTGAGTGGTGCATTGTTGGAATGGGCGCAAAGACGTCAGGATCACGATGGTCCGTTGGACAAACGCCCGCGCGGTTTGCACCGCTTGGATTTGGGAACTTCCGGCGTACTGCTGTACGCCTTGTCTCTTGAAGCCGAACGTTATTACCGTGGTTTGTTTGAGAACCGGATGATCGAAAAAACTTATCACGCTCTGGTGATTGGTGAGTTGCATGCTGGCGGCGTGATCGATAGTCCACTTGCGGAGGAAGAAGGCCGCGGCCGCGGCAATCGCGGTGGGCGTATGTGTATTGATAAACATGGCAAGCCGTCGCTCACTACCTACCAACCGCTGGAAATGTTTCGTGGTTATTCCTTAGTGGAGTGCCAACCGAAGACCGGCCGCACGCATCAAATCCGCGTGCACATGGCATCCATCGGGCATCCTTTAATCGTGGATCCAACCTACGGTGGCGGCGAGTCCTTATTACTTTCGCACCTCAAGAGCGGCTATCGGCCGAAGAGTGGGCTCGTAGAAAAGCCCATCATGGATCGCCTGACTTTGCATGCACAAGCGCTGCGCATGGTGCCATTCGGGGGTGGAGATATTTTAGAGATCACCGCGCCCTACCCGAAGGATTGGAACGTGGCGTTAGCCAAGCTGCGCAAGTTCCGCGCGCCAGCCACCGATTAGGGTTGCTTTGGTTGCGGAATCCGAATATTCAGTTTTCGGTTATACTGACGGCTTCCTCGGCATAGAGAACACCGCAGAATGATTGCATTGTTTGTTGCCATCCTCAGCATAATGATTACAAGATGCGTCTGAAACGCACCCAGAACGATTTCCGCGTCAACGAAATTCTCGATGACAATTCTCTTTTAAGCGAAGGCGCTTTCGCTGCGTACCGCGTGACCAAACGTGGGCTTACCACTTTTGAAGCCGCCGATCTGCTAGCGCAAGCTGCCGGAGTGGAGCGCTCGGCAGTGGCTTATGCCGGCTTGAAAGATAAAGATGGCATCACCAGTCAAATCATGACTGTTGAGGGTGGCAAGCCAGTCACTTTCCGTGATAAGGCGATGACAATCCGCCCGCTTGGCCGCGCCTCACGCGCGATTGAGTCCAGCGATTCGAAAGGCAATAGCTTTGAGATTTTCGTGCGCGATTTAGAAGCCGACGACATGCGCCGCATTCGTGTGAACCTGAACCAAGTGCGGAACATGGGTTTGCCGAACTATTTCGATGACCAACGCTTCGGTTGTCTGCGCCACGGTCAGGGATTTGTGGTGCGTTCGTTGCTGCGTAATGACTATCAAGGTGCCTTGCGTGCTCTCCTTGCTGCGCCCTCGCGTTACGGTGCGGAACCGGTCGAGAAATTCAAGCATGGCATCCAGAAGCGTTGGGGCCATTGGGAAGATCTTGCCGATTACACGCGCAACCGTCGCGGCTACTCCGTTTTTGAACATCTGAAGTCCAACCCGGATGATTTCCGTGGCGCGCTGGAAAAAGGTGTGGCCACGCGCGAGCGCACCATTCACCTATTCGCTTTCCAATCTCATCTTTGGAACCGCGCGGTGGCCATCAAAATCCAAGAAGTTGTGGCGGAGGCCGATCTTGCTTGGCTTCCCTGCGACGCTGGCCCTTTGCCGGTTTACCGCGGTATTGATCCTGATGTCTACGCCAAGTTACAGGGATTTGAGCTGCCGCTGTTGGGCCCTGATACCGAGATGACGCCAGAAGTGGAACGCTTGTACAAGAAGGTGTTCCGTCATGAAGGCTTGCCCATGTCGGCCTTTTTAAATTTGGATCTTAGCGGCTTTCGCCCGCAGACGGAGATGCGTTCGCTGTTGATGAATCCAGAGTTTTTGCGTGCAGCGCCGGCCGAAACCGATGAGATTTATCGTCGTCGTCAGAAGATGCGCGTGCGTTTTTCTTTGCCGCGAGGCCATTACGCAACTTTGGTTTGTAAGCGTTTGTTGATGCCAACCGATAAGGATTATATGGCGCTACGGATTTGGGTGGCGCGTCATCCTTTGGATTGGCCGAACGATGCGGGTCAGGTACCGGCCGAAACGGATTTCAACGATCGTCGGCATTACAGCGAACGTGGGCACGAGCGTGGTTATCACTCTCCGGGTTCGCGTGATTTTAACAATGGGAATCGCCATGACCGCCCGGTGTTTGTGCGCGACGTCAATGAAGATCGGCGCGACAACTTCCGCGGCAATCGGGATGATCAACGCGGCGGCGG
>CALFOT010000017.1 GCA_937919925.1 uncultured bacterium
GGTTGCACTAATCTTCCAGCAACTCCAGCAAACGCAGTTCAATCTCCTTGGTCTGGCGCTCAATAGCGGCTAGAAGTATAGCGGTTTCCCCATTTTCCTCCCCCAAGAAGCGCAGCTGAGCCGCTTGCAGCTGCCGCTCACGCACCGCTTCCACGAGGATCGAAAGTTCATCCTGCGGCGAATTCCAGCGTGCCAACTCCACCGTGCGCTCAATCATGTCGCGCAACTCGGCAACATCTTGGTCCTTCGGCAGTTCCTTAACGAGCTTGGCCACTTCCTCACGCAGAGTCTGGTAACTGTCCTCGCGGGCATGATGGCTGCGCCGCAGCACTTCCGCGTACTGTGCCACCACGGCGGCCAAACGAAGACGGGCAGGCGCCAAACCCCAGCGCCCCACTGCTGAGCCCAGAGTCAGCTGAAATTCCTGCTCCACTGCTTGCGTGCTGCCGTCTGGGAACCAGCGCAGACGCACCGTGATTAACTTGCCATTGGCGTCGGCACCGGCAAGAGTCTTCAACTCATACAGAGCGCTGACTTCATGACCACTGCCCACTTCTCCAGCATCGATGGCGTCGTTGCGGAAATCAGCCTGGCTTAAAGCGCGGTTCTCGTAACCAAGCTGACGCCAATGCGTGACCACCTTGGAATCAAACTCCACCTGGATTTTCACGTCACGCGCAATCGTCACCATAGTGCCCAAAAACTGTTCCACGAGCACGTGTTTGGCTTCTGCGTAATCATCAATGTAGTGACAAGAACCATCGCCTTTATCAGCAAGCTGCTCCAGGAAAACATCGTTGTGGTTGCCCATACCTACACCAAGAGTGGTGAGATCCACATCGGCTTCGGCTTGCGCACGCACCGTAGCAAGAATACGTTCTTGATCCACTTCACCGGTATTGGCGACGCCATCGGATGCGAGCACCAAACGATTGATACGCTCTGGCGCAAAGCAAGTCTCGATCATTTTGTAACCCATTGCCAACCCCTCGGCAGCATTGGTGGAGCCGCCAGTATCAAGATTGCGGATGACTTCGCGTAACTTCCAGCGCTCCCGCGCGCTGGTAGGTGGCAACATGATGTGACCGTGACTATCAAAAGTCACAATGCCGAGGGTGTCGTCTTGGCGCATTTGATCCACCAGTAACTCCAAGGCATCTTTGACGAGTTGCATGCGCGCTCCAGCCATGGAGCCAGATTTGTCGATGACAAACACCAGGTTCATTGGCTTGCGGTTTTCATCAAGTACCTCACGTGCTTTGATTCCAATCGCCAGCAAGGTACGCTCCGAATCACCTCCAAATAGACTCGGCATAGCTTGCAGACGCACCGCGAAATCGCCTTCGGTAGGCGCAGCCAGTTCATAATCAAAGTAGTTGACGAACTCCTCGGTGCGGATGGACTGCTTGGGCGGCAGATTGCCGTTCACCAAGTAGTTGCGCGCCATGGGGTAACTAGCAGTATCTACATCGGCGGCAAAAGTGCTGATGGGCTCCAGCTTGGTGATGACAGCAGGATTGTCCCCGTAGTAACGGAAAAACATGTCGCGCGGCGATTCTCCTTGATAAGCCGGGCGCAAGTACACCAACACATTTTTATTGACATAGCTGCGCCCATAGCCATCCACCACGACACAATGCGGGTTAACGGCGTCGAGAATGTTTTCGGTGCGCGCACGTAGATCCTGACTTCCGAAATCTTCGAAGTAAGCGCCTGCACTGGGGTTGTCCTGCTGCTGGCGAGCAAACCTGGAGACTAAGCCCTGGGGCTCCAATCTGGCCATGTCCTCTGCGGGCGGCAAAGGAGAGAGCGCACTGCCTGCTTCGCGGCGCACCACTTTATCCTGCGTGCTTGGAGGGGAAGCCTGCTTGGGAGCACTGACATGAAAAACGGATGAGGGCGCAGGCGCTTGGGCCGCGGACCCTTTCGTTGATAACTCACGTTGGAGTTCCAAAACTTGCACCTCGCCATCCCCGGCATAGCCAAGTTGTTCCAGTGGTTCGACTCTTCCTTCCCAAATAAGGCTGTACTCATTTTCAGGCGGCGCGACATCAGCAGGCCCCTTGTAACGATCACCTTTGACAAAATCCTTCCCGTCCAAGCCGCCGCGGAGATCCCGCTCAGCCGTTTTGCCTAGACTTTCTAATTCTGCGCTGGGCCCAGAGGGCGCGCTAGCATCCACATGACTGGCGGGCGCTAACCAAGAATCTTGTTGGAAGTAAGCAACCCCACTCACCAACAGCAACAAGGCCGCCGCACTCCATAACGGCGTTGGGCGCCAACGACGTGGGCGCCGTTGCTGGAGTTGCTGCTGTGCTGCAGCGCGCAAGGCGTTGCGACTAGCTTCTTGCAACGCGACCATACTAACCATGGGCGGGCTTTGCTTGAGCAAGCCAAGAGTGTGGATCATGTTATCGCGCCGTGCGCGCAACTCAGCATCCACCGCCAGAGCCGCTTCGACCTCAGCAATCATGGCGGCGTTGGCTTCCCCCATCAAGACCGCGGTGAGGCGTTCTTCCATGCTCAAGGCTTCGTTGTGTTCAAAATTATCATGCATCCTTCTTCCCCTAAATTGCTTGGGCCATCCGCAGACGCGCGGTCAGACGGTTCATCGCTTCGTGCACTAACCAGCCAACCGTGCCGGCTTTCACGCCAAGCACTTCGCCGATTTCGGCATACGTAAGGCCCTCGTGGACTTTCAACCACAAGGCCTCACGCTCACGTTCGGGCAGTTGCAACATTTCTCGTTGCACCAGCGTCAAAACCTCTCGCTGCTCACAAGCAGAATCCGGCTCTGCTTGCTCCGGCAGCATGATCTTGTCGCGCCTTGCGTTTTCGCGGGTCTCCATCTTCATCGTGTCATATGCGAGGTTGCGGCAGACTCGAAACAGCCATGGTCCGGCCGACGCCCCGCTGCCAAGTTCGGGCCCCATCCGGAGCAAACGCAAAAACACTTCTTGAACAACATCTTCCGCACGACTGGAATCGCGCAGAATGCCGCTGGCAAAACGCAACAGGGGTGCCTGATGCCGCTCCACCATAAAATCAAAGGCCTTCGTTTCGCCACCGCGGTAACGGCTTAACAGCTCGGCGTCGGCCAATGGTGTGTTCCTATCGTTCACAGCAGGACAACGCCGCCAATCGCGAAGGGCTTGGGGAAAATATTAATTTTTGACGCCATGCTTGGCGAAGACGCTGTCACGGTAGTCGAGGACTTGGCGAACATAAGCACGCTTCTCACTGTAGCGCCCAGGGAAAAAGCTGCGCTTGAAGCCATATACCAGCAAATCGGACAGTTGGGTGGCTGTGAGGTCGAACTCATCCACCGCCAGCCGATATTCACGCGTCATAGTCGTGCGCGAGACCAAACGATTATCGGTGCATAAGGTGGCCGACAATCGTTCCTCCAACATGCGCTTGAAGGGATGGTTCTTCAAGGTCTTGAGTTTGGGGATAGTTTGCAGATTGGAGGTCAAACAAACCTCAAGAGTCACGCGGCGATCGGCCACGTATTGCACGAGATTTTCCACATAGGCCTTCGCATCAAGAATGCTGGGATCGTGAACGTGGTTGGCGTGGAACAACCAGGTACCGTGGCCGATACGATCACAGTGCAAATCGGTAAGGGCCTGAAAAATCGACTCCGGCCCATAGTCTTCGCCGGCATGCACTGTTTTGCCCAGGAAAGCATCATGGGCAAGTTGGAAAGCAGGCTGGTGGGTTTTGGCTGGAAAGCCACGTTCCGCACCGGCCAAATCGACACCCACCACCGGCAAGCCAAGAGAATCGCGTGCATCAATACTGGCGCGCACCAGCGCCACGGAAGCAAGACCGTATAAGTTTTCGGCGGGAAGTTGCCCAAAGGCTTCAAACATGCTGGCGTAAGTCGGCGAAAAGGGTGCAAGGAAAAAACGCATCGCACAGACAATGATGCCAGCGCGATAAGCTGGCTCCGAACCATTGCGCACAGCAGGCTTGTGATTCCACTTCTTCTCGGCTTTCTGAATCCCACGCGTAACCGCCTCCAGAACTTCTTGCACGGTTTTCAAACTGCCGCCAGTATGCAGTTGCGGCGCAAAACGCATCTCTAGATAGCGCACGCCTTCGGCAAAATTGTCTTCACATAACTCAAAGGCAATACGCTCTATGGATGCTGCATCACGCATCACCGCACAGGTGTAAGCGAAGCCTTGCAAATACTCCGACAAGTTCGCGTAGGAGTCTTTGAAAACTTTGCTGAATAAACCTTTCACACTGCGCGCGGGCAGCTTGACGCCTTGGGCATCGGCAAGTTCCAGCAGAGTTTCAGGGCGCAGCGAACCATCGAGATGCAAGTGCAAATCTGTTTTTGGAAGATCGCGGAGGAGAGCGTCGGTGAGTAGAGTCATGCTGGAACGGAGGGTAGGCTAGAGATGGCTTAGAACTGAAAGTAAATGAAAGGTGGATGATCCACACGCATAAAGGCGATGGCGACGGCCGCCGCAACGCCGAGACTGCAGGCAAAAGCCCAATTGGGGATCCGCTCGAGGCTATGCCCCTGGCGTAACCAGCTGGCCAGCCAATGGGCCGCATAAAGCAACCCAAACCACCATAGCCAAATGGTATCAATGCTCTGGGTGCCGCTGCTGTGAAACACCGTAAACGACTGCACCACTACCCACGCTGAGGGGAAATCTGCTGCGCGGAATAAAATCCAGCACAAACAGACAAACCACAACGTGAGCAAGCTGCTCAGCACACGGCGTAGGAAGTGGTTGGGCAGACGTTTGCCAAGGCCACGCTGCCACGGGCGCAGCAGGGCAAGGGCGAGGCCATGCAATCCACCCCACACCACAAAGTTCCACGAAGCACCATGCCACAGTCCTCCGAGCAACATCGTGAGCGCCAGATTACGTTGCACTGCGAAGGAGCTACCGCGGCTTCCGCCGAGCGGAATATACAAGTAATCGCGCAACCAAGTGGAAAGACTGATATGCCAACGCCGCCAGAAATCACGCAAATCGACTGCTAAATAAGGCGCATTGAAATTCAAGCATAGGCGGTAACCCAGCAGAGCAGCACTGGCAATCGCCATATCGGAATAGCCTGAAAAATCACAGTAGATCTGAATGGCATAACCCGGCACAGCGATCCATGCCGCCGTCGCCGACCACAAGCTTGGATTGTCGAAGTAGGCATCCACCATCGGCGCGAGGTTATCGGAAATACATGCTTTTTTGATGAAGCCCGAAAGAAACAGCAGCAAAGCCGGTTTGAACGTGATGTTGGCCAAGCGTTGCGTAACTAACAACTGCGGCAAAAAATCCGCTGCACGCACGATTGGCCCCGCGACCAACTGCGGGAAGAAACCCACAAACAAAGACATGTCCAACAATGAGCGCGTCGGTGCCAACCGTTTGTAATAGATGTCGAGGGAGTAGGACATCGTTTGGAAAGTGAAGAAGGAGATACCGACTGGCAGGATAATTTGCAGAATGGGTAGATTGGCTTCGAAGCCAAGGCTCTGCAAAAAGGCGGCGGTAGATTGCAAAAAGAAGTCACAGTACTTAAAGAATCCGAGCATGCCAAGATTGGCAAACAAAGATAAACGCAACCACCACTTGCGTGCTTGGGGGTTAGGTGCTGCGGCAATACGCAAACCAGCGAGATAGTCGATGCCGGTAGAAAGCCAGATTAAAGCCAGAAAACGCCAATCCCACGCTGCATAGAAAATGTAACTTGCGGCCAACAGCCACACTTTGCGAGCCGTTTGGCGGCGCAGTAACCAATGCCCAGCGTAGACCAGCAGGAAGAAACTTAGGAAGCGAAACTCAGTGAAAATCATTGCGCCGCGCGCTCCTCTGCTGTTGAGGTGAGCGTTAGAAATTGCTGCGCAAACAGGGTAGTAAGCATTTCTGCGCCGCCACGATTCAAGTGATACAGATCGAAATGCCAACGCGGTTGATAAAACTGCGGGTAACGCTCAGGATCATCGTGGGCTACGAGATAGCGCAAATCTCCACGCTGTTCCATTTGCCGCCAACCTGCATAGCGCTCCAGGCCCGGGTGTAGCCACCAAATGAGGTTCACACCCTTATCCGCAGCCAGCTCCTCCATCTGCATGACGAGTTGGCGCAACCTTGGATCCGCAGCGCCGCCATCTCCAACTTGCGGCAAACTACGCGCAGCTTGGGTGAGGCTAGAAGGGTCTTCCAAAAAGATTCGCCGCATGCCTTTGGATTGGTTGGTGGCGGTCTCCTGAGACAACGGCATGTATCCATCCAAGTGGCTGCCAAGATTGGAAAAGTTTTCGAGTGCAAAAGGCTCTGGCGCTAGAGAAGAAAGCACCTCCATGCCGCGAGCGAGGTTGAGCGAACGTCGCCACCAATGTTCCAAATGGCGTTGCATCAGCGGCCATTTTTCGGCCGCCGGTAAATCACTTTCCCAAATCGCAAACAACAACGGCAACGTGAGTTGGGTATCGTGCCACTCAAGGCGGCGCAGCCCAAAATCGTTTTCGTTTTGCAGCTCCAAGTCAAAAGGCAACGCTTCGACCACAATCCATTTCAAGTGCGAGGCGGGAGCTACCAAGAGTTGACGCAGCAGATAGGATTCTTCGTGTAATCCCATACCCAGTGCGCCCATGTTGATTGACCGTAATGGGCTTTCACTGGCGCCGCGCACGCGATCGAAGACCTGCGGATCAAACTGCCGAAACACATGGCTGGAGCCGAGGAACACTACGTCCACCTCTTCCTGCACATGCTGAAACCACTGCATTTTCTGCCGCTCGGGAACCATACTTCCAATCCAAGCGGCTGTGGCAAAGAAGCCGGCGAAAAAAAGTAGTAGGTGAAGGAGGGTACGCAATGGAGATAAGACTAAAACAACTGAATGCCGCTCGCAATTTCCAACAAAAAGCTGCAAGCAATGCCGGCGAAGGTGCCAAGCAAATAACCTGCGACAGCCAGTAGCACCCCCACCGGAGCTAACGCCGAGTGAAAGGCGCTTGCCACAATCGGTGCCGAGGCTGCGCCGCCAATGTTCGCTTGAGAACCCACCGCGACGAAAAAAATTGGCGCTTTCAACCAGCGCCGCAATCCCAACATCAAAAAGGCGTGAATCGACATCCAAACCGCCCCTACAGCCACTAAACCAATATTCTCCGGTTGCAGAATCTGCGAAAATTCCGCTTTCGCGCCGATGGTCGTGACCAATAAATAAAGGAAGACAGAGCCTACTTTGCTTGCTCCAGCCCCTTCTAAACGCCGCATTTTCGTAAACGACAAAGCAAGGCCAAGGATGGAAACCAGGACCACCACCCAAGTGAAACCTTTAATGAATTGGCCAATGGGCGGCAACACCGTGGCTAACCAGGTTGCCACCACCGCACCGCCAATGCCAAGCGCGCAAATCATCAGCAAGGATCCCAAATCGGTTGGACGCGCCACCTCGGCTTCATAATTGGCCACGTTTTCACGGACCTCATCCAAGCTGGCGCGATCGGCATAAATGACCGCATCCATTTCTTTTTCGCGCCCAGCGAACCACAGCAACACAGCCATCCAAACATTTGCGACGGTTACATCCACCACAATGATGACGGCCATGATGCTGCTGTTAGCACCGGCATGTTCTTGCAAGGCAATCATATTGGCGCCACCACCAATCCATGAGCCCGCTAAGGCAGACAATCCACGCCACGATTGATCCATCATGTCCGCTGGAATCAAACCTTTGCAAAGCAACAACGCGATGGGGCCGCCAACCACAATCGTGGCAGTTGCGCCCAGAAAAAGCACCACCGCATTGCGCCCCAATTTCATGATGGCGGGAATGTCAACGGACAGAGTCAGTAGCAGCAGACTTGCCGGCAGCAGATAAATCTTGGTGAAGGAATAAAGTTCACTTTGTAGTGGGATAATCCCGAAGTTAGAAAGTAACGTTGGTACAAAATAAGCGAACACCAAGAGCGGCACGAAACGGAATATCCGACCGTACTGCTCGTGGCTGTTCATCCAAAAAAGCACGCCCAAAAAGCCAAGTAGGACCGCGAGGACCTGCATGGGATCAGTGAGCATGGCTTGTGTAGGCATAGCAACCTAGTTGCGCATGAAATCCGGCGGTGGTGGCATACCAATACCTGGATCTCCGGGAGGCGCGCTGCCTGGCGCTTGCGCCTGGACGTGATCAAGGCGATGCACTGGCCATTCAATGGGTACACCATCCAGAATCAAGCGGAATGTATAGGTGCCAAACTCTTCGAACGGCATGCCAGCAAGACGAATCACAGCACGCGCTTTGGCTTGGCGATCGGCAAGATTCACGGGCGGCAGCTGCATGTTTTGTGCAGCACCGCTGGGAGTTTCAATCTGCAGGCCAACTTCATAACTGCCGAAGCCGTCAGCAAGCCCCAAAGCAACGCACAATACAGGCAAACGCCCGGGAAGCTCCTGCGACGCCAGAGAATCGAATAAACCAATCATGCAGAGCTTGCCGGTTTCATCGCGGAAGGCGTGGTCGCAAACATGCAGCCACTCCAAGGTAGGTAAAGGATTAGTCATGACTGTTAAGTGTCTCGATGGACAATCGTGCAGCTGGCCTGAGCAGTAGGCAGCAAAAGGATTTCGGCAGCATTGACGTGCGGCGGGCGTGAAGCCACCCAAACCACCGTTGCTGCGACGTCGGCACCCGAAAGCGGGGTCATGCCGACATAAGTTTTGGCCGCGCGTGCATCATCACCGTGAAAGCGCACGCTGCTAAATTCGGTGGCAACCAACCCAGGGTCGATGGTGCTGACGCGCACGCCGGTGCCGTTCAAATCGAGGCGCAAGCCACGCGTGATGGCGTCCACCGCATGTTTGCTGGCGCAGTACACCGCACCTCCAGGGTAGACCTCATGGCCAGCAATCGAGCCAATGTTGATGACCTGACCGCCGCCGCGCGCAATCATCGCTGGCAACAGAGTGCGGCTGACGTTGAGCAAGCCCTTCACATTGGTATCCAGCATTTCATCCCAGTCCGAAAAACTGCCTTGTTGCACCGGCTCCAAGCCACGCGAGAGGCCGGCGTTGTTGACCAGGATATCGATGGGCTGCCAGACGGCCGGAAGGTTTTGCAAAGCAGCTGCGGTGGCCATGCGATCGCGCACATCCAAACGAAAAGCAAAGACTTCTGCGCCAAACTCTGCCTGTAACTGGGCTGCGAGGGCCTCGACCCGCTCTAGGCGCCGTGCGCAGATCAACAAGCGCGCACCAGCAGCCGCGAAGGCTACCGCGCAGGCCTGGCCGATGCCCGAGGAGGCGCCGGTAATGAGGACGGTTTGTTCAGAAATTGGCATGGGGTAGGCGCAGGAATGTAGCAGAAAGGATACCGTCACTCTAGCGCGGAGGAAGCTCCCCCCGCACTTCCTCCTACTGCCATGACTCTCGAATTCACTCGCCGTAACTTTCTTCGTTTCACCGCCACTAGCGCAGCACTGGTGGCCGCTTCCCGCAACGCCACCGCCCGCCATCTATTCCAAGGCGGCAAATTGCGTCATGCCCAGGTAGGTGTGGGTGGCATGGGCCAAGCCGATTTGGGACAGATCTCTGGGCACCCTGATATTCAGGTGGTGGCCTTATGCGATGTCGATGCTGGCCGTTTGGCCGAGGCCGCCAAATTGCATCCCGACGCCCGCACTTTTGCGGATTGGCGTGAGATGTTTCAGGAAATGGCCACGGAAATCGATAGCGTTTGTGTTTCCACTCCAGATCATATGCATGCGCCGATTACGATGACGGCCATGGCTCTTGGCAAACATGTTTATTGCCAAAAACCGCTTACCCATACGGTCAAAGAAGCGCGCCTGATTGGTGCTGCCGCGGCGCACTCGCGCGTGATCACTCAAATGGGCATTCAAAACCATTCCGCAGCCAACTATCGCAGTACGCTTGAAACTTTCCGTGCTGGGATTACGGGACCGGTTTCCGAAGTCCACGTGTGGTCGGACCGTCCTGCAGGTTGGTGGCCACAAGGCGAAGAACGCCCCGCCGGCAGTGATCCAATTCCTGAAAACCTATCCTGGGATTTATGGCTAGGAGTGGCGCCAGAACGTCCGTACAAGGAAAAAATCTATCATGCGTTTGCATGGCGCGGGCGCAAGGATTTCGGCACCGGCGCCCAAGGTGATATGGCTTGCCACCTGATGGATCCCGTGCCTTGGTTCTTGGGTTTGAAAGACCCCACCTCGGTACTTTCGATTGGACCCAAACCAACCGCAGATTGTTTCCCACTGTGGTCGCGCGTGAGTTATGAATTCCCTGCTACCGAACACACCCACGCTAAGGGGGTGCAAGTAACTTGGCACGACGGCGGCAAATACCCAGAAGACTTGGTCGAGGAGTTCAAAATCGAAAACCTATACACCAATGCGTCGCTATTTGTTGGCAGCAAGGGCGCGTTGTTAGTTAGCCCTTACGAGCCTTGCCGTTTCTTTACCCGCGAAACTGGCGAAGTGGAATTCGAGCGTGTGGCTGTCGAAGGCCTTAATCACTGGCATCAATGGGTTGATGCCTGCTACGGGCGCACGGCTACGAGTGCTCCATTTGAATACGCTGCCAAGCTCACGGAAGTAGCCTTGCTGGGTAACATTGCCCTGGAATTCCCAGATACAAAACTGTCTTGGAATCCCAAACAAATGCTGTTTGACGGCAATGAGGCGGCCACTGCTTTGCTGCATAAACAGTATCGCGACGGCTGGGTCGTGGAACGCTTGAAGTGATTCGCTGTACTTGTCTTCCATCCAAAAGCACCCATCATGATTGCAACTCTCCTCTTAGCCACCTGTGCGCTTGCACAGAACCCTCCGAGCCCCAATCCTAGCGCAGAGGTCGCGAAGGCTTTTGCGCTTGCCAAAGCTGAAAACCGCCGCGTTTTATTGATCCAAGAAGATGCGGATCCCGCAGTCAACACGGCGTTATCGGCATTGCTGAAATCTAGCAAAATCGGACGTGAGTTAATGTATGAGTACGCCAAGGTCACAGTCGCAAGTGATTCTGAAACCGCTAAGCCGGCACTGCTACAGATTTTCCGTGCAGAAGGTGCTGTGCTTGCCAGCCTTCCGGAAGCAGAGCTGCGCAATCAGGCCGGCGAACTGGATGCCGCCATCCTGCTGCAATTTTTGCAAACGCATGAAGCCGAACCATGGGATGCCCTTGAGGTTTTAAAGACCGCGCGCCTGGAAGCCGTCAAAACCAACAAGCGTTTATTTGTGCATCTTGGTGCGCCGTGGTGAGGTTGGTGCGGCAAGCTTGAGAAGTTTCTCGAGCAACCCAGCATTGCCGAATTGATGGCGCGTGATTTCGTTGCTGTGAAAATCGATATCGACCGCATGGGCAACGGCAAACGGGTGGGCCTTGGTCTGCGGGCGGGACACGATGGCGGTATACCGTGGTTCCTATTTGCCGATCCCAGTGCACCACTGCTGCGCGAAAAACCTAGCGACGCTGGCAGTGTCCCGGGCAAAATTGCACCACTGCAGCGGCGAAAAGCGGCGATTCTTGCCACCGCCGATGGCCCAGAAGGCAATGTGGGCTGCCCGATGAGCAAAGCCGAACGGACTCACTTCATGAGCATGATCCGTGCGGCGCGACTCACCTTGACAGACAAGGAATTGGAAGTCATCGCCAACGCACTTCACGCTTATGCCCGCGAAGTGGTTGGCGAGCGCGCTGATCAATAAGGCCGCGCGTTGCTGGTTTTAACTTTCAATCTCAAGCCCATAATCCAAAGACTTGGAAGAACGCTTGAGGTTCAAGGCAGCAATGAAATCAGCGACCTTCAAAGTGGTTTGTTGCTTCTTGCCATGCACGCGCACATTGACTTCGCCAGTCTCCGCTTCGCGCGCGCCGACGACGGCCATGTACGGGATTTTGTCGAGCTCCGATTCGCGCACACGTTTGCGCAGCGGCCCATCCGATTTCAAAACCGCGCGGAAACCGGCAGCACGAATCTGATCGAACAACTCTTGAGCAGCAGGCATTTGTTCTTCCGTGATGGGCAACACGGCCACCGGGGTAGGACAAATCCAGACTGGGAACCAGGCCGCGAAATGCTCAATTAGGCCACCAGCAAAACGCTCTAGCGAGCCGAAAATGGCCCGGTGCACCATGACCGGCCGTTTAAGTTCGTTATCGGCATCATTGAACTGAATGTCAAACCGCTCGGGCAAGTTGAAATCTACTTGTACGGTTGGCCCCTGCCACTCCCGGCCCAACGCATCCTTAATCTTAAAATCGATTTTCGGACCGTAGAAAACTCCACCACCGGGATCATCCTCAAGGCCAAGATTCTGCCGACCAGCAGCCTCCACCAGTGCGGCAATGGCGTGTTCCCAAACTTCATCCGTGCCTAGAGATTTCTCCGGGCGGGTGGCCAAGTACGCCGTGTATTGGTAACCGAAAGTGGTCAAAATCGTGTCCACCAACTTCAAAACATCCACAATCTCATCGGCCAACTGCGCTTGGGTGCAGAAAATATGCGCGTCGTCTTGGGTGAACCCACGTACCCGCAACATGCCGTGGAGGGTTCCAGATGGCTCATAACGGTACACCGTTCCCAATTCCGCAAAACGGCGCGGCAAATCGCGGTAACTGTGGCGCACCGCATTAAAGATGGTGACGTGGCCCGGGCAATTCATCGGCTTGACCCGGTGCGGGCGGCCGTCAACATCCATCGGTGCCCAAATCATGTCAGCGTAATTTTGTAAGTGCCCCGACTGGCGGAACACTGGTTCGCCAGCAACGTGCGGCGTGTAAACCGGCCAGTAATCGCGGGCTTCGTGTAGCTCCCACCACCACTCTTCCAACTTGCGGCGCACATGACCGAGCTTGGGATGCCAGAACACCAAACCGGCACCGAAGTCTGGATTCAGACTAAATAAGTTCAACTCGCGGCCGAGTTTGCGGTGGTCGCGCTGGGCAATATCCTCCAAGTAAGTGAGATAGTTTTTGAGATCTTTCCGCGACCACCAAGCCGTTCCGTAGATGCGCTGCAACATGGTTTTTTCGCTGTCACCACGCCAATAAGCACCAGCAACAGATAACAGCTTGATGCCATCGATGCGCACCTGCTTCACGCTTTCCACATGCGGCCCTTCACACAAATCTGCCCAAGTGCCGTGATCGTAGAAAGTGATGTCTTCCCCCTCGGGAATGTCATCCAACAACTCGACCTTATACGGCTGGCCTGCTTGCTGCAAGCGTGCCGTGGCTTCTTCACGACTTAAAGTGCTTTTGACAAACTCGCCGCCTTCCCCAAGAATCTTTGCCATCTCGGCTTCAATCGCCGGCAAATCCTCTTCGGTGAGCGAGCGTGGTAGCTCAAAATCGTAGTAGAAACCGTGCTCAATCGGCGGGCCGATGGCAACTTTAGCTTCTGGGAAAATCCGCAGGACTGCATCGGCCATGATGTGACTCACGGAGTGACGCAGAGCTTGTAAGGAGGCGGGACCGTTTTGTGGTTCGAAGGGAAGGCTCATGATGCTCGGGGCGGCCGTACCTGGGCCGTGCGAGGGGCACTATTTTACAGCCCCGGTTTCGTGATAGACGCCCCCAGCGAGATATTCCTTGGCGCGGGAGGGCGCTATCGCTGCGTGCGCGGCACGCTTCCCTAATTACAGAGGCTCTGCCTTAGTCCGCGGCTCAAGCGGTTCCGGCAACACAATCAACTCGCGTGCCAGCAGTATCCCACTGTGGGCGAACACGGCTTGCTCTATTTCACCGAGTAGTTGCCGTAGATCTGCTGCGGTGGCGCCACCTTGATTGACAATAAAATTTGCATGCAACTCGGAAACGACAGCACCTCCAACCCGATGCCCCTTCAAGCCTGCGGCATCAATCAAGCGACCGGCCGAATCACTGGGTGGGTTTTTGAATGCGCAACCTGCCGAAGTGAGCTTGACCGGCTGGGTCAAATTTTTGAGTTTCAAAAACTCATCTTGAGTGGCTTTGATCGAGGCCGGTTTCTTCTCTTCTAAGTCCAGCAAAACCTCTAAAACCACCCGCCCGGCCAAGTTTCCATTGCGGTAAGTGGGTTGAATCTCAGCGCGGCTCCAGCTCCGAAATTTGAGCCCATCTTGTGGGTTCACCGCTCCCGGGCTCCATAGCACCACCTCTTTCACTTGATCCCAAATTCCCCAGGCTGAACTTCCGGCATTCATCGCCAAAGCGCCACCGACGTGCCCCGGCACGCCTACAAGTTTCTCCAAACCGGAAAGCCCTACACCTTGGGCCGTGCGCACTAAAGTTGGCAGAGTCACACCAGGCCAAACTCGTAAACCAGCGCCGTCACGAAAAACCCGGCGCATATTCCCAGTGTGGATGACCGCCCCGAGTAGCCCGCCGTCGGGTGCAACGGTGTTTGCACCAGCGCCGAGCAAGGTCCACGGCACGCCATCGTTTTCCAAGGCAGTGAGCAGATTGGCGAGGTGCTCTGGCTTATGCGGCTCAAAAAACATCTCCGCTGCGCCACCAATGCGCAGGGTGGTCCATTTAGAGAGCGGCTCATGCAGCCGCAGCGGGCCGAATTCAGAGTAGTTGGCGGGCAAAAACATCGACGTCACCGGCACCCAAGCACAACACGATGTCGTCTGGGAGTAACCAGGAAGTGAGTATTTTGCACCCTTCCTGAGGATTTTGCACGACCCTTAAGGGGCGGTCTGGGCGTGGCGCTCCTGGCAGGTTGCTACTGCGTTTGTTTAATTCTGGAACGAGCTCTGCGACGCTAGCTTGGAGCTCCTCAGGATCGCGTGAACGGTAAATTTCGAGGAGCAATAGGGCATCGGCGTCATCGAGTGACGGCGCAAATAAATCGCGGTAAGCATGAAAACGCTGTGCTTGGTGCGGTTGGAAAACCACCATCAAGCGACGCTGCGGCCAACGCTCGCGAGCCGCTTGCAAAGTGGCCTTCACTTCAACCGGATGGTGGGCATAATCACTTACCACCAAAGCACCATTCTTGGTGTAGCCAATTTCTTCTAGCCGTCTGGCAGCACCCTGGAAAGTAGCGAGCGCATGCTTCACCGCTTTCTCATCGAGTCCAAAAGCGCGCAACACGGTAGCCACCAAAGCGCCATTGCGGCGGTTGTGGTGACCTGCTAAACCGATTTCAAAGCTATCGGGTAGCAACTCACAATCCTCCCAACCCCCAGCGCTAGAAACCGCCAAATCCGGTGTTTCGGGGCCGGCAAAGACCGTTCCAGAAGAATCCATCAAGCCAATGAAATGTTCAAAGGCCAACTCAACCTCCGGCAATCCGCCTGGGTAAGTATCCGGATGTTCTGCATCAACATTGATCAGCGCAATATTTTTAGGGCGCAAGTGGTGGAAGCTACGCGCGTATTCGCACGATTCCACGATCAACGGCAAGGACGAATCACCCCAATAAGCGGAGGCCCCTAACTGCGGTACAAACGCGCCGACGAGGAAGCCTGTATCCATTCCGGCCGCGCGTAAACCATACGCAATCCACGCGGTACAAGTTGTTTTACCATGCGAACCAGCAACGGCAAACACCGGCCGAATCTTACTCAGCTCGCCCAGCATTTCAGCATAAAGAGCACCACGCGCGCCACCGGCAACGGCAGAACAAACGTGGCTGTCCTGCGCGGCAACCGCGGCGGAGCGCACCACCCAGGAAACGGCCGGTGCGGCAGCGCTCGCAGCGGGCCATTCCTTCATGCCAGCGGCAAGCAAAGGATCCGTTGACTGGAAGCCGCCGGCGTCTTGGCCATAAACCTGCCAACCTGCATCCAGGAAGAAGGCGGCGAGGCCACGCATGCCGCAACCACCAGCACCCACCAAAAGCATGGATTTCCCGGCCGCACCGACCAAAGAATCGAAAGGGTGAGAGGAGCGATTGGGCTTCCCTTTCACGGTATCGATGGCTACACCCATATGGCTACTCTACGCCTTCCCCGCAGCGATTTCTGCAAGCACGCGCGCACCCTTGACTCGGCCGTCCCCGGGATCGCTCGCGGCCAAGGCTGTGGCCATGCTGGCGCGCAATTCCACACTTTCTAAACACGCGCGCACCGACGCCAAAGCGGCTTGATCCAAGTCATTCAAGCAAATCACGCCAGGTTCTAAAGCGCGTGCATTCCACTCCTGCTGGCGGTCTTTGTGATAAGGATAAGGAATCACCGCGGCCGGTACACGATGCATCCAGACTTCACCCATCGACGACGCACCACCACGCGTAAGAGCAAAATCTGCAGCGCTGTAAGCAAGCCCCATCTGCGCACAATGCTCCAACACCAAGCCCGGCACCCCCGAAGTTTTTAGCGCCGCCTGGAGTCCCTCACCAAGACCACTGCCAACGAGCGCGAGTATTTGCCAACCCAAACGATGCAAGTCGGGCAGCAAATCCATGGCGATTTGGTTGACGTCGCGCGCCCCCTGACTGCCACCCATCACCAACAAAGTTGGCCGCAGCGGATCTAAACCCAATTGCAGGCGCGCTGCTGCTGCCGGAATACTTTCGAGGGTGTTCCGGCTCACCGGGCCGAGCACAAAACCATGGCGGCAATCTTGCGCAGTCTTGGCAAACATCGTGAGGGTGCGTTTGGCAAATATTTCCATGCACTTCACGCTGCGGCCTTTCACAAAATTACCTTCCAACAACACCAGTGGGCATTGTCGCCGTCCACCAATGCCAAGAGCGGCGGCACTGGCGGCTCCTCCCAGAGCAATCACAGCGTGTGGCTGATAGGTGCGGGCGAAGTGGCGCGCATAGCGCATGGCAAATAAAAGAGCGAGAGGTCGCGGCAACTTGGCTGACTCGAACTGCATCGAAGCAAAAGCGCGGCCGTCGGCAAAATAGGCTTGCTCGACGCTACGCCCGCTAAGCAAGAACATCGTTTCATGGCCTTGGCTTTCTAAGCCCTCGGCCAAGCCAATCGCTGGGGTCAAGTGACCTCCTGTGCCGCCGCCGACAAAGAGAAAACGCATCAGTCACGCGGTGGAATAATTAACACTTGGCCAGCGCGGATTTGATCGGCGTTCTTCAGATGATTGGCAGCGAGAATACGCGCGGTCTCTTTGGATGTGCCATAGTAACGGCTAGATATTCCGCCTAGAAACTCGCCCTGCACCACCGTGTGTTGGCGGGTTAAGAGCTCCTGGGAAGCTTCTAAAGGCACATTCGTGTCACCTGCTTGCGGATGACTGGGGGGCACCACCTCAACTCCTGGCTCGGGTAGATAGAGCAACTGACCAAAAGCAACTGCACCATCTGCACCAAGATGGTTGAACGCCGCGAGCTCACGCCAACGCCGCGCATCACCTAACTCTTGCAAGGCAATATGACTCAGCGTTTGCCCTTGAGCGACCCGCACCGAGCGCGAGGAAAGCACTCCAGCCTGGTTAGCACCACCGGCTTGTGCCGCCGATTCTATAGCAGTGGTTGCGCGCCCTTTCGCGCCCACAACTTCACCGCCAGCTTGGCGCCCACCGGTAGGGTTATACGGATTCACGACCGGCTCTGCGCGAAAACGATTCGCATTGACGTAGTGCTTACGTTGCTCTTCTGGCAGCAACCAAATGGTTTTGGTTTGGCTGACATCAAGAGTCATGACGTCGGGCTCGGCGTCCGCTGGCTGCGATTTCTTGCCACCAAAGAGCCAGCCAGCAAAGGCCATAAGAGTGAGTAGGCAAAAAGCCAGAAAAGCGGTTCTTTGGACTCGGTTCATGCAAACAATTCCGTGACATCGGGGCGCCGGTTAGGTGCTGTGGAGCAAGCTTTAATCGCAACACCCAGCAGCAGAGAAAGAGCAAGAATGGAGGATCCCCCCCGGCTCACAAAAGGCAGCGGCAAGCCCTTCACAGGCATGAGGCTAGTCACCATGGCCATGTTGTAAGCCGCTTGAAAAGAAATCATAACGGTTGCCGAGCCCATCAGGATGACGCCATAACGCGAGGCCGCTTGACGTGCAGCGCGGAAACCAAAAAAGGTAAACGCGACAAACAAAAACCAGACTGCAAGAGAACCCAACAGCCCCCATTCCTCGGCGACCATCGCCAAGACAAAATCGGTTTGTCCTTCCGGGATTTTGCCATATTTCAAGATTCCATTGCCAGGTCCCAATCCCGTGACGCCACCTAGATGAAAAGCCTGCATGCCTGCTTGCACTTGCTCATGCGGTTCGTCGAGCCAGGTAAGACGCGCAGCAACATGCGGAAAGGCTAGGGCGGCAACAAAAATGACCACCGCCAGGGCTGGAATCATAATGGCCAAGAATCGTGGCGGGGTGCCTGCAAAGAAAAAAGTAACACCACTGACAAAAATCAAGATGACTACGGAGCCCAAATCCGGCTGGAGTAACACCGGCAAAATCATGATGAAAAAAATTACGCAAAGCTTGAGAATTTGCCGCCAATCGCGCAACCGCAACGGATCGCGCGAAGCCCAAGAAGCCAAGGCAATGGGCCACAAACATTGAAACAGGATCGAAGGCTGTAAAGATAATGGTCCAAGCTGTATCCACCGAGTTGCACCATTGGCATTCTTTCCAAGGCCGGTTGTGAGCATTAAGCACAGCAACAAAAACAGACCGACCATCACTGGAATGACAATCCGTCGCGCAAAATCAGTAGAGATGCTGAAAGCGATAAAAAATCCGCCCACACCAAGAGCAAGAAATAAACCGTGTCGCGCAAGCGCCAACCATGCCTCTCCGGGTGCGGCACCAGAAACCGCAGTCACTAGGCCAATGCCTGCAAGGGCTGCGATGCAAGTGAGAGCACCAAGGCTGGCTCCTTCGACACTTTTCCAGGCTTCCATCTCAGCGTACCTTGATGAAGAACAGCCCTATTGCAGCGCTGACAGCGGCAACAATCCAGAATCTTGAAACAATTTTTTGTTCTGGAATGTTTTGCAACTGCCAAACATGATGAATCGGGGCTTTGAGAAACAGGCGCTTACCGCCGCTAAATTTAAAATAGTAAATCTGCAACAAACTGGTAGAAACTTCCAGCACGAAGACCCCAGCAAGTAGCGGCAGCGCAAACTCCTGCTTGGCGACAATCGCGAAATAGGCAATCGCGGCTCCCAACGGTAAAGAACCGCTGTCGCCAAAAAAAACTTCTGCCGGGTGTCCGTTGTACCAGAGGAAACCAAAGGTTGCACCGAGCACAGCCGCAGCCATCACCGTGACTTCCCCCGCCCCAGGAATATAAGGCAAGCTCAAGTAGGCCGAATAATCGACACGTCCAACCGCATAGACCGCAGCGGATAAGGCAATGAGAGGTGGTATCGCGGAGCCCGCGGCGAGGCCGTCAAGACCATCGGTAACGTTCACCGCGTGGCTACAAGCAAGAATAACAAAGGCTTGAAAGGCTACGAAAATCGCAAAGCCAGTCCAGCCTAATGCAGCTGGTTCGGCAAATAAATCTTTCAACAGCGGAAAATATAAATTGCGTATACCAGGGTAGCCCGTCACCGGATCGCCGAGCGCCCAATAGGAGGCAATCACGCCAGCAGCCAGAGCCGAGGAAGCGAGGAACTTGGTGCGCCGAGACATGCCGTTACGGCCTTTCTCTTTGAACTTGATCCAATCATCTAGAAATCCGATCGTGCCCATGCCCACCATCAACACGGCACCAATCAACACCAAGGGCTCATCAAGACGACAAAATAGGATCATGGTGATAAGAATCGCCGTCATCCAAAAAATGCCGCCCATCGTGGGAACACCTTGTTTGTGCGCCGCTGCGTAGGCTGCAGCGACTGCTGGATCATCACAGACAGAAGCATTTTCCCCAACGCCAGCAGCGCGCAATTTGCGGATCAATGGCTTGCCCAATTTGATGGTTAACAACAAGCTCACAGCGAAGGCCAAAGCCGAACGCACGCCGATGTACTTCAGCGCGTTCAATGGTGACCACAGGTTATCGCTCAGGGTATGCAACCAGTAAATCACGCGCCTGAACCTCCATCCACCGATGCGGCGGCAGTGCCTGCAAGATGCCTAAGCTGTAGACCAGCAAGTATTTTTTCCAGGCCTTCGCTGCGCGATGCTTTGAGCAAGACAATATCGTGGGGCTGCAAATAATCAGTCAAAATTTCTGCTGCTGCAGCGACATCTTCCACTAGTCGAATCGCGACTTGCTTGCCGGCAGTTGCTGCAATCCATGTCCCGCCAACACCTACCCCAATCAACAAATCAATGCCGATTTCCGCAACTTGACAACCCACTTGGCGGTGCAAAACTTCGGCGGCGGCCCCCAACTCTTGCATCGAACCAAGTACTGCAATGCGTCGTCCGCGTCGCGGCCAACTACCCAGTAATTCAAGCGCGGCCGCCATCGATGCGGGATTGGCGTTGTAGGCATCATCAATCACCGTAACCTGGTTAATCGTTGAAACAGTGAGGCGGCCTGGCGGTGCCTGCAGCTGGGTAAGGCGCTGACATAAATCAGTGATGCTCACGTGATGATCTACAGCGATGCGCGCGGCAACAAAAGCCGTAGCGATTTGGTGACGTGCAAATAACGGCAGGACTAGCTCACCCCAAACAGGATGCTGAACACGAACAGCACCAGGTTGGTTGCAAAGGATGCGCCAACCCGACTCATCAAAGGGATCGACCTTGACCATGTCGGCCTGCCAATCCGCAGTCAGGTCGTGGATTTTTTCCCAGCACGGACTATCGAGCCACACGCGGTTTTGCTCCAAAACAGAGCGACCCAACTTGGCTTTCTCAACCGCCACGGTGCGCAAATCCACCAGCCCTTCTAAGTGAGCCGGCGCAATAGCCGTAATCCATGCCTGATGTGGACGAGCAATTCCAAGCAGAACTTCCATCTCACCGGGAGCATTGATGCCATACTCCAAAATGAGCACTTTGGTGGTCAAAGGTGCGGCCAGAATCGCGAGCGGCAAACCAATCTCAGAGTTGTAGGAAGCCGGTGCCGCAAAAATGTTTTGCTGGGCACCGCCGAGCAACTGAAAAAGGAAGTCCTTGGCCGTAGTTTTGCCCACCGAACCAGTGATGCCAATGACTTTGGCCTGTAAGCGTCCAAAATGAAAACGCGCCAAATCAGCCAAAGCAATCAAAGTATCCGGGACTACCAAATAATCGAGCCCGGTGGGACGCTCCTGCCCGTCGGGCAAAACCAATGCTGCGGCCGCGCCCTGATCTAAGGCTTGGCGCAAGTGCAAGTGGCCGTCGGTGCGGGCGCCACGCAGAGCGACAAATAAATCACCGGGCTGTACTGCGCGACTGTCAATCACTACACGCGCGAACTCGCGGGTGCCGTCGCCATGCAAAATAGCCCCGACTGCACTAGTAACACAATCCGCAGTTAGGCCAAGCATTGCACCGCCTCCGCTAAAAGAATTCGGTCATCAAAATCGTAACGAACGCCGTGAATCTCTTGATAAGTCTCGTGCCCCTTGCCTGCCAACAGCAGAACATCTCCCGCTTGCAAACTTTGAACAGCCATGCGGATAGCCTCTTTCCGATCAAGCACCAGGCGCGCTTGGCCACCGCTTTCTTGCACCCCAACCATGACTTGATCTGCGATGCGCTGTGGATCTTCGGTGCGGGGATTATCGGAAGTAACAATGCACCAAGCACAGTTCTCGGCCACCGCGCGGCCCATAGCGGCGCGCTTGGCTGGATCGCGATCGCCGCCGGCGCCAAATACAACACCGACCCGCCTATCGGGATAAGTGCAAGCGAGGGCATCTAACACTTGAATCAGAGCATCTGGAGTGTGTGCGTAATCGACGAACAAATGAAATCCAGAAGCACCTGCGACCCGTTCTAAGCGCCCAGGTGCGGCGCCCGCTTCGGATAGGGCTGTGCAGCTTTGGCCTAGATCCACCCCGGCGACGCACATCATGGCCGCAGCGACCAAGAGGTTTTCGGCGTTATGTTGACCAATCAAATCGCTCTGAATCTCGCCTGCACCCCAACAACTATCGATGTGCAAAGTGAGACCAGCACCGTTGTCTTGCAGCAAGCCGCGGATATCGCAACTCGCCACACCCAGTCCCCAAGTTAAAAGTTGAGCCTGGGCCCCAGTGCACAAATCTTGCAAATCTGCACGCGCCGGCAACAATCCCACGGCGCTGGGTTTTAACTCCAGAAATAGCTGTGCTTTGGCGGCCGCATAGCGATCCATATCGTGATGATAATCCAGATGATCGTGCGTGAGGTTCGTCCATGCCGCGCAATCAAAATCAATGCCAGCCAAACGCTGCTGCACAATTCCATGAGAACTGGCCTCCATGATGACGGCATCCGCACCGTGTTGCAGGACCTGCGCTAACCACTGGTGCAAAATATCCGCAGATGGAGTGGTATTGCAAATCGCGGTAATCTCTTGATCAAAACGCAAACCTAAGGTGCCACCCCCGGCAGTCGCACGGCCAACACGATTCATCGCATATTCAAACATATGCACAATGCTGCTTTTCCCATTGGTGCCAGTCACTGCCCCCGCCCATAATTGGCGACTAGGATCACCGGCTAAATGCCCGGCAGCAAAACCTGCTGCTCGTGCTGCTGGCTGCGCCGTTACCAAGTGCGGCAACTGACCATAACGGGTGTCGCCATGCAGCAAAAAAGCCTTGGCACCCCGGCTGTAAGCTTCCGCCAAAAAACGCCGCCCATCGTCGGCATGCCCACCCAAAGCACAAAACAAATCACCTTGTTGGACCCGCCGGCTGTCGAAACAAGCACGCAATAACGACGGCTCCGGCGGGCTAGTATCGCCAGGAAAAACCACCCGCACTCCATGCTCTTGGAGGCGCTCGGCAAGGTGCGAAAACTTCATGATCTCAGCGGTCTAGAGTAGCGGCAGAGGCATTCCAATCCAAGCCCTGGTTGCCTGAGGTAGGCAAACTCCCGCGCAGTTCTAATGCACGGTACAGAATGTTGGCTGCTGCCGGACCGGCGACCTTGGAACCAAAGTGATGTGTGCCGATGCGGTCGGCATAGCTCGTTCCATAAGCCACCACCAAAACCAAAACCTCTGGATCCTCGTAAGGTCCATAACAGACAAAAGATGAGGTGTATTTGTTCAAAAAAGGACCACTCCGAATCTTGGCTGTGCCAGATTTTCCGCAGTAGCGTAGGTCATCACGGTGCGGCAACCAATTACGCGTCTCCTTGTTGACCATGCCCAACATCGCTTCCCGAACATAAGCGGTGGTACTGGCGTCAAAAAGCTGGGCACGGACTGTGGCTTCTGAGGCGGGGTCGAAAGTGGCTTCTAAAAGGTTGCCACCATTGGCGATGCTGGCGATGGCCAGCGCATGATCCAATGGAGGTATCTCAAAACCCTGCCCAAACCCCATGTTGGGAATCGTGTAAGCCATTCCATCAGGGCCGCGCTCCTTCATAAACGCCTCACGTGGTGGTGAAAACCGCGGCATAAATTTTTGCTCTAAGCCGACCAACTCAAAAATCTTGTCATGGTATTGGTAAAAATCCAAAAGATCCGCCATGCCTTCGCGACCGATTTCCCGGGCGATCTGCGCGTAAACAATGTTCGAAGATTCCACGATGCCTTCAAACGCACGATAATCCCCTGGCGGCATTGTGCCGGTGTCGGTGATGACATTCCTCGGCAGCCGATGCGGCAAGTTCAGCCGCCCGCCAAAGCGTTGAAAACGCTGCTCCTTGGTAATTGCGCCGCGTTGCAGCGCATACGCCGCAATCAATGGCTTCATAGTGCTGCCGGGTTCAAAGTTCCACCGCGATGGATTAACCCAACCAACTTCCTCAACTTCCCCGGTATAGGGATTCTCACGCCGTTCTATCGACTGCATCGGATCATTCGCATCATAATCAGGCAAGCCCATCATCGACAAAACCTGGCCCGTTTTGACATCCAGGGTAATCGCCATGCACCGCCAAGGTTGATGATCTTCCATCAGCTCGACAAGCTGCGTGCGCGCGTACTCCGAGAGATTGAGGTCCAACGAAGTGCGTATAGACTGCCCCGCCTGCGCTTCGAGATTATCGAGTGCCAGATCCACACCATAATCACCACTGACGCTCAAAGTGTGCCTCTTGCCCTCCATTCCTTCCAGCAAGTCATTCAACCCCCCTTCAAATCCGCTATTGGCCTTATCGTCGGTTTGAATCTGGGGCGAACCCTTATCTCCAACCAGGCCAATCACATGGGCCAAGACGGCTCCGTTGGGATAAACGCGATCGAACTCCTGCTCCAAACTGAGTCCGGAATAAGGCACTCGTTTCAGCGCCTGGATTGCCATCTCTCGCTCGCTCAAAGTCAAACCGCGGCGCAAAACCTGTCGTCCGCGGGGATCCACCATTAAAGCACGCCACAGCTCTGCAAACGGGATTTGAGTGCCATCAGCCAGTATTTGCACTCGCTCCAACACCTGCTCAACCGTAAGTCCACCACCGTCTTCACTCTCCAAGCCACGAATCAAGCTGCGATCTTGCGGCAAATAGTTAATCACTAAATTCCAACTGCAGCGATCCTCTGCCAACACCAAGCCATGACGATCTAATATCGCGCCACGCTCTGCCGGAATGATGGTGGTGAGCCGCACGCGATCCATGGTGAGTTCCGCCGCGTCCGAATTCGGATGACTCCACGAAATCAAATTCACTAGCGAAGCTAGGTACAACATTCCGATGGGAGTCAACGCCATCCAGGGACGGAATGCTTGAGGGGATTGGCTCACAGTTGTGGCAAGTTAGCGATTTCTTGTTGTTGCTTCCTTCTTTCCAACTCGCGCTGCAAATTCGCAGGGGTTGTGACTTCATTGAAGAAGTTAATGCAGTTGCGAATCCTCAAGTTGCACTCCACCTTGCAACGGCGCTGCACTTCGATGCGACCCCGCGCGGCAATGGCCTCATTGCGTAACCCCAAGCCACCCAAAAGTTCGAGTACTAACACAACCACAAGAACTGCAATCCGTTCGTTCACCTACGCTCTCCAGCAGAGACATGTTCCAAGGCCCGCAAGCGGGCGCTGCGCGAACGTGGATTACTACGAATCTCGGCCAGATTGGCCACCGTGCCGCGCGGCGACAAGCTATAGAATTCCCCACCACGTGCTTCATTGCGGAAGGCATGTTTCGCCAAGCGATCCTCCAA
>CALFOT010000018.1 GCA_937919925.1 uncultured bacterium
GCTACCTTCTTCTTGGCTACCTTCTTCTTGGCAACTTTCTTCTTCGCTACCTTCTTCTTGGCAACTTTCTTCTTCGCTACCTTCTTCTTGGCTACCTTCTTCTTCGCTACCTTCTTAGCAACTTTCTTCTTTGCTACCTTCTTGGCAACTTTCTTTTTCGCTACCTTCTTGGCAACCTTCTTCTTCGTAACTTTCTTCGCTACTTTCGTAGCGGCAGGTTTAGTTACGGCCTTTTTCTTTACAGTTTTTTTTGCAGCCATGTCGACTCCCGTTGGGATCCTGAGAAACAACGCACCCAGTGGCAAAACATGGGACGCCGATTAGTGCAAGAACCAATGCGATGTGACAAACGTCATACGACATGTGGTGCTTGTTAAGTTTTCATCGGCGGGATAATTGAAAATTCTCCCGGAAACCGTTTATTTTTGGTCGCCAGGAGAACAGAGTGTGCGCTTTAAAATCTTTAGGAGTTCAACTTGCTGAACTCGCGGTTACGACCGCGCAAGGCTTTTACCAAGGGAACCGTTTGCATGCTGCCATTCAAGAGCACTACAATTTCTCCCTTCTTAATAACAGAAGTAGCCAGTTTCATGCGGCGCACCGTGCCGTTAGGCAGCAATACACGCAGTTTTTGAATGTTCGCCTTGAACTTCCGTTTGGTGTGACCGGTAGTTTTGAGACCAACACCACCCTTCTTTTTAGGCAAACCACGGCGAGCAATGCTCTTGCCGCTTGCAGTGCCCTTCCCAGTTACTTCGCAACGTCGTGCCATGATGATTTTCCCAGTGCCTTTGGCTAATGGGCCGGACAGTCTACGCCCCCCCGCTCCGCAGGTCAATATCTGAGCAGAGTTGACCGGATACCTGAATGCAACGAGAATAGGCTCCCGCGAGACGGCTGCGGGAGAGCTCAGAATACCAACTGACACCGAAGGGGCAAAGTTGCAGTGGCAACCAATCTCTCAGGTACCCGAACTGCAGCCCGACGGACCCTGAATTGTCGTTCCCCGACCCAGACAGGACGCCCTTAAGGCGTCTTTTTTTGCATTTCATGGCTACTGAAACCCAACCCATCCTCAATACACCTCTGCTGGCCTCCCACGAGCAGCTAGGTGCCAAGCTTGTCCCCTTCGCTGGCTGGCGGATGCCGCTGGATTACGGCTCCATTCTGGGTGAATCCCGCGCGGTCCGCTCTGGCGCCGGGGTTTTCGATGTTTCCCACATGGCGCGCTTCCTATTTCGCGGGCCCGACGTCGCCGCGCAACTGGATCATGCTCTCGGCGGCTCCATTCTCGATCAACCCGTCGGCAAAGCGCGCTACACCATGATTTTGCAGGAGGATGGCGGCATTTTGGATGACCTCATCACTTACCGCACTGCCGCAGATGAAATCTTTATGGTCGTAAACGCATCCAACCGCCACCGCGATTGGGATCTACTCATGGAGCGCTTGCCTGCGGTGGAGTGCGCCGATCTCACCGAAGATGGTGGCGGCATTCTGGCGCTGCAGGGCCCCGATTCGAAACGGATCCTCGCCGAACTCAGTGGTGTTAGCGATTTCTGTCCAGAATTTCTTGACCTCGGCGAACTGCCTTCGGAATGGGGCGACTTATTCATCGCGCGCACCGGTTACACCGGCGAACACGGCTATGAGATTTTTGTCTCCGCGGAACAAATCGTTCCAGTGTGGAGCAAACTACTTGCTCTTGGTGCGGCACCGGTAGGCTTAGGCGCGCGCGATGTACTGCGCTTAGAAGCCGCTCTTCCTCTTTATGGCCATGAAATTCATGAAACCATTACCCCTTTTGATGTCAATTTACGTTTCGCCATCAAAGGTTGGAAAACACGCACTTTCATCGGTGGCGACGCCCTGCGCGCCATCAAAGATGTTGAGCGCGAACTGATTGGCTTCACTGCAACCCAACGAGTGCCACGCGAAGGCTATCCAGTTTTTTGCGACGGCGCAGAAGTTGGCGTCATTTGTAGTGGCGTTTTTTCCGCAACTCTCGAGCATCCCATCGCCACGGCGTTGGTTAAAAAAGGCTGTGAGGGTTCCTTCACGGTGGATTTCCGCGGCAAACAATTGCCCGTGGAACGCACCGCGACTCCATTTGTTCCCCACCGCTCACGCGCTTAACGCGGAGCTCTTCTGCCCCTAGAACCTCGTTTCATCCCAACGAAAACCATGCGTCCTACTGATCGTTCCTACCTTGAAAGCCATGAATGGGCTCAACTCGATGGCGATATTGTCACCGTCGGCATCACCGATTTCGCTGTAGAACAACTCGGTGAGTTGGTTTACCTGGATTTGCCCGCAGTCGGCACGGATGTCAGCACCGGTCAAGGATTCGGCGAAGTCGAATCGGTGAAAGCAGTTTCTGACATGAATTCGCCGGTGGATGGCGAAGTCATCGCAGTCAACAGCGATTTGACCGACAACCTCGATACCCTACAAAACCATCCTCTTAACGCCGGCTGGTTGATCAAAGTCAAAGTCGCGAGTGCCGACGCACTCCACGGCTTGCTAGATGCCGCAGCCTACGAACAAATCGTCGCGAGCCAAAGCTAGGCCACCCCATCATGCCTTACATCCAAAACTCCGATGCCGATCGTGAGCAAATGCTTGCACGAATCGGCGTGAGTTCGGTGAATGACTTGTTCGATGCGATTCCTGCCGCCATGCGCGTCGCGGGGGATCTGGATATCGAGCCTGGCCTCGCCGAAGAACAACTCTCGCGGCACTTGCAGGAGTTAGGCTCCAGCAATTTGCCGGCTGCTGGCGCATGCTTTTTGGGCGGTGGCTTTTACGACCACGGATGGCCGGCGATTGTCGACCACATCATGGGACGTTCGGAATTTCTCACTGCCTACACCCCCTATCAACCGGAGTGTTCGCAGGGAACCTTGCAGACCATTTTCGAATTCCAGTCGATGATTGCGGAATTATGTGGCTGTGAAGTGGCCAATGCTTCGATGTACGACGGTGCTAGCGCCGCTGCGGAAGCTGCGCTGATGGCATTAGCGCAAACGGGGCGCAAGAAAGTGGTGATTTCCGCAGGTGTGCACCCCGACACGCGCGCCACCATTCAAACGTACTTGAAGCATTTGGATGCGCAAGTTGTGGAAGCGCCGTTAGTCGATGGCGTGACCGATTGGGGTGCTTTGATCGATGCCAAAACCGCAGCTGTGATGGTCCAGCAGCCGAACTTCCTCGGCAATATTGAAGCCATGGCGCCGGTTGCTGCCGCCGCCAAAGAGGTCAAAGCCCTGGCGGTTGCTTCGATCTACCCAGTTGCGATGGGCTTGTTGCAGTCACCTGGAAAACAGGGGTTTGACGTCGTCGTGGGCGACGGTCAATCACTCGGCGTACCGATGGGTTATGGCGGACCAAGCTTTGGTTTTTTTGCAACCAGCCAACAAGCTGTGCGCAAGATGCCAGGGCGTTTGGTGGGCATGACCACGGATACTCAGGGGCGTCGGGCTTACACGCTGACTTTCCAAACACGTGAGCAGCACATTCGCCGCGAGAAGGCCACCTCCAATATTTGCACCAACAATGCCCTGATTGCCTTACGCGGCTGCGTCCATATGGCTGCACTCGGCCCGAAGGGCCTGGAAGAAGTGGCTTGTGTCGCGCGCCAACGGATGTTGGAGTTAGTGGAAGGCCTGGAGCAAATCGGCATTTATCAAGCTTTCCCGAACCAAGCTTTTTTCAACGAGGTCGCCTTCCGAGTGGAGAGCACGGCAGAAGCTCTGCGCTTGAAAGACATGCTGCGCGAACGCGGTCTGTTCGGCGTGTTGCCGCTGGATCGTTGGTACGACGACATGGAAGGCGTGTTTACTTTGGCCTGCACCGAACGCACCCGTTTGGAAGACATCGCCGAACTTGTTGCAGTTGCAAAGGCCGCCTGCGCCATGGAGGTCTCCCGATGAACTTAACTCCTGTGAACTTGCTGTTTGAAGATTCCCGCCCAGGCCGTCGTTGTATGCGCACCCCAGGCGCGGATTTGAAGACGGCCGTGAAAGGATTGCCCATGGAAGAGCGCCGAGATGCGCCGCCAGCTTGGCCGGAAACGGGCGAATTGGATTTGATTCGTCATTTCACGCGTTTGAGTCAGAAGAACTACGCCATCAGTACCAACTTCTATCCACTTGGTTCGTGCACGATGAAGTACAACCCGGTAATTCACGAAGCGATTGCCGCACGCCCCGAATGGACCGGTTTGCACCCGTTGCAAGACGATGCTTCGGTCCAAGGTGCCTTGCAATTGATGTACGATTTGGCACAGGACCTCGGCACCGCCACGGGCTTACCTGGAGTCACTCTGCACCCTGCAGCTGGCGCCCATGGGGAACTCACGGCCTTGATGGTGTTGCGCGGTTGGCTGGATGCCCAAGGCGATGATCAGCGCCGCACGATTTTGATTCCAGATAGTGCCCATGGCACCAACCCAGCGTCTTGTACTCTGGCCGGATTCAAAGTCATTACGGTTCAATCTTCCGCACGCGGCTTATGCCAAGTGGAAGACTTGAAAAAACACCTCGGCCCACATGTGGCTGGGTTGATGATTACCAATCCAAATACCATCGGCTTGTTCGAAGAAGATATCGCCGAAATTTGTGCGCTGATTCATGCAACCGGCGGCAAAGTTTATATGGATGGCGCCAATTTCAACGCCATCATGGGCGTAGCACGGCCAGGTGATTTCGGCGTCGACATGATGCACTTGAACCTGCACAAAACCATGTCCACCCCACACGGTGGTGGCGGACCGGGTTCCGGACCGATTTGCGTCACGGAAGAGTTACGCGAGTTTTTACCCACCCCGCAAGTGGTTGAAACAGATGGCGTCTACAGTTTGATGACCCCAGCAGCGAGCATTGGCCGGGTGCGGAGTTTCCATGGCAATTTCATGGTGCTGCTGCGTGCTTACAGCTACGTCAAACGCCTCGGTGCCGAGGGCATCCGCCGCGTTGCTGAAAACGCAGTCATCAATGCCAACTACCTGCGCGTGTTGGTGCGCGATCACTGGCGCGTGCCGTACGACCGCCACTGCATGCACGAATTTGTGGCACGCCCCACTAAGGAAATGCGCGATGCGGGCATCCACACACTGGATGTCGCCAAGCGCTTGATCGAGTTGGGCTATCACCCACCGACGGTTTACTTCCCGCTAGTGGTCAATGAGGCCATCATGGTGGAGCCCACCGAAACCGAATCCAAGGAAACGCTCGATGGATTCGCCGCCGTGATGATTCAGGTTGCCGCCGAAGCCTTGGCTGGTGCTGCCTTCCTGCATGAAGCCCCACGCAATATGCCGGTTTCGCGGGTGGATGAAGCCGCTGCGGTCAAGAATCCACAACTGGCCTTCCGCATTCGCGAGTGAGCCTCGCCACTCCGCAAACACCAACGCTAGGGCGCCGTCT
>CALFOT010000019.1 GCA_937919925.1 uncultured bacterium
CAAGTCCTGTACGGCCCACCACTCTCACGTTCGTGCCTGCGGCCCGACGTTCGTTTGGCGCGCCTCCCAGGCCGATGCGGACGCGGTGGGCTCGCTACGCAAGCCGTCGGCGCGGCCACGGGCTATAGTATTGGCCGTCGGCGGTTCCTTTCCAGCTGGAACGACTCGGTAGTGACCCCGCGCTTACCATGTTGCGATTCTTTACGAGCCTTTTCTTTGTTAGCTTGGTTGCCAGCCCTCTTGCGGCTCAGGAACAGGCTTCTGAGCCCACTCCAACCGCGCTTTTCCCCGAAATCGTGAGCGAGGATTTGGTTTTGGAGTTCCATGGCAAAATGGACAACGACTGGTCCAGTTTTTTTGGGGGAGAAGACATCGCGCATCGCAGTGGCCCCTTTGAAGATGGTGCCGAATTGCGCCGCGCGCGGTTGAGTTTTTCCGGTCAGGCTTATGAATGGGTCGATTTCAAGGCGAGTTTTGACTTCACTACGACGGGTTCAGGATTGCGTGATATGTGGGCGCAAGTGAGTGATTTACCGGTCGTCGGTAGTTTTCGTATTGGTCACTTTAAAGAGCCTTTCGGGCTGGAGAATTTGACCAGCAGCACTGCGGGCACTTTTATGGAACGTTCGGTTGCGGCAAGTCTTACTCCAGATCGCAATGTCGGCTTCATATTTACCGACACCCTGGCGCACAAGCGCGCCACGTGGGCTGCCGGCATTTTCCGTGAGTCCAATGCCAATGGCGAATCGCAGGACAGTGAGTTTGGCAATGAAGTGGGCTTTACCGGCCGCCTCACTTGCCTGCCGTGGTATCGACACCAGGGAGAGCAACTGGTGCATTTAGGTTTGAGCTTCTCGCAGCGGCAGCCGAACGACGGTGTTTTGCGTATTTCTGAGGGTATGCAGCTTCATCAATCCCCAACCGTAGTGGATACGACCGCTCTTCCATCCAACTCTATTTCGCTGATCGCTCTGGAAGTTGCAACCGTGCTCGGCCCCTGGTCCCTACAAGGGGAATGGCTGCAAACGCGGGCGCAACTCAGCGATGGTGGCGCGGCGGTTTTCCCCGGTCTCTATGTTCTTGGGAGCTATTTCATCACTGGCGAATCGCGTGGTTATTCCACTTCGAGCGGGCGTTTTTCTCTGCCGGAAGTCGCCTCGGTTTTTCACCCGACAAAGGGTGGTCACGGCGCGTGGGAAGTCGCCGCGCGATACTCCAAACTTGATTTGAATAGCGGGGCGGTGTTTGGCGGCGAAATTCGCAATGCCAGCCTTGGACTCAATTGGTATCTCAACCCGGATTTGAAAGCGCAACTTGACTTTGAGTACGCCGAATTGGAATCCTTTGGCAGTGTCTCTGGGCTTGCAATACGGATTGAATTCCTATGGTAATGGAGATGTCTGCTCAACCAGCAACTGCCGCGGATCCTATTCGCGCTTTTATTAGGGCTGCCCAACAGCAATCAGCGTTACTGGCGGATATTCAAGAGGCATGGCGAAACCCAAGCCCCCAAATCAGCCCAGTTTGTATCGGTAACGCTGGCCCTCCAACCGAACTGTTGGTGCGGCGTGTGCATTACAAACCGTTGGTGCGCGGGCGTTTGGTTTTGGAAATGAGTGGCGAAAGTATGGCGCGCGAGGGGAGCCAGGAAGGCGGGCGCATTTTCTTGGCGATGCAAATTTATCCGCAGCTTGAGCAAGCACGTGAGCGCTTCCAAAAGTTGGCCGAGGAAAAGCTACAGCGTACCCCTGGGCCACCTATTTTCTTTCTTCCGAGTTTTCAGGCAGTGGCCACCTGTTTGCCAAATAGCCCTCGATTGGTTGAGCGCCGATGGACATCTCATCGCCTTCCGCTCCCTGTCCACTAATTTGACAGCTGGCGACACGAACTTCGTCGAGGATGTTTTTGTGCACAATGCCACTACCGGAATTACCACGATGATCAGTGGCGCTGCGGGTGGCGCCCAAGGTAACGGCGATAGCTCGCGGCCGTCGATTTCTGGTGATGGCGCTCTCATCGCTTATCAAAGCCATGCCACCAACTTGGTGGTGGGCGACACCAACCTGGTGCTTGATGGCTTTTTGTGGAGCGATGTGCCACCACCGCCGCCTGTTAATGACACCATCACTCTGAGTGGCCCACCATCCGGCACCGTTGGAAGTCCCGTGACTTTTAGCTGGTCAGGTGCAACGCCGAACTCCAATTTCTGGTTCTTGTACTCCTTTACCAACAGTGGTTTTGTTTATGCCGGCCATCAGTTTGATCTAGGAGCTCCGGTCACCATCTTTACCAGTGGCGTAAACTCGAGTGCTGGTACTGGCTCGTTGCTCAGTCCACCATTGCCCGCCCGCTTGCTCGGCCGTGTTTTGTACCTTGAAGTTGCTGCAATGGCATCACCGGGCGTGTTCGAAGACTCGAACTTCCTGGTGTTTACGATTCAATAAACTTCAGTGGGCTTGGCCGCTGGCGACACAATCGATCAACGGTCGCAACAAGGTGCGCGTCACCTCTCGTCGTAATGGAGACTGCTCAATCCAACGCGCGAGAGGTGGCGATAGCCAGTAATAGCAGCGCACCAGCATTTGCCCAAGTGGCGTTTGGAGTAGCACATCATCGCGCCATTGACGCAGCGCATCTAGCTCCAGCGCCATCGGATCACCGAATGCTGCGGTAGCGATAAAACATTCCAACCGGCCTTTATCGCTGGTGAAAACCACGGATTGGGTAGTGCTGCCTGTTTGCCCCGCCGGCAGCGTGACCAAAATGATGGCGTCGCCACCGCCAATGAGATCGATATGTGGGGCGATGAAATCCAGGGTGAGGCCCGCTGGACTAACGGTGAAAATCAGAACTTCGAGGCCATTGACCGTTAATAACGAAGGCTGAATGCCGGCACCCGGTACAAATAAACTGCCCGCACTTGCGACTAACGTGGTGCTCGAAATACCATCGCCAACGATTTGCGCGGGAACGGTTCCGAACAGCAAATCACCGTGCAAATAACTGCTGAAATCGACCGTGCCGGTAAGGGGGTTATCCATACCATCTAAAATGTGCGCGTTGACTTCGGTTTCCAAGAATGGCAAACCGAGCGCCAGGATTTCTTCGGAGGTCCAAACGAACCACCAATTGCCTTGTGCTGAAACGTCGTCGTCGCTTTCCAGGCGCAAATCAAATTCCGCGCCGGACTGATAGTTATCGTCATTAAATGCGAAGGTGTTGGCACCCATAGTTGGATCGGGCCCGCCACCGAGGTCGGGAGCAGTCAAACAGCTACCGCCAAGGATTTCCGTTTCGCGGAAGTACAAGCCACTCTTGCTATTGAGTTGCACCGTGTTGCCGCGAAAAGCGCTGGTGATTTGGCAAGTAGAGGTAGCGCCGTTCGCACTAAGGCGGATATCTGCGCCAAAATCGGCGTTCTTTTCGAGCAGGTTGTGGCGGAAGGCAACATCCATATCCGCCGAGGCCACTCCCGGACCAATCGAAGCGAGGCGCACTTCGATGCCGCTGCCATCTTCTTTGACAAAACTATTGTCGCTCACGGTGCCGCTGAAATTGGCGGCGCTCGAGGAGCCAGTTAAGCCCAAAAATAAACCGGTGTTGAAATTCTCAACCGAATTACGCTGCAGGTTCACGGTAAAATCGGTGCCGCCAACCCCAGTGATATCCAATCCGTTCACGCTGAGATTTTTGCCCGTGATAACGCAATCGGTGACGTTGACCACGAGTGCACCAGCACCCGACGCCGTCACTTGCCAGTGGATTCCATACTCTGTCATATCGAGGAGGAAGCACCGCTCTACCGTCAGAATAGAGTTATCGCCGGCAAAGTCGCGATCAATCGCGCGACGGCCACCTAGAAAGGAACAATCCGCCACAATCAATTCTTGAGGATTGCCGAAGACGAAAAGCACCACGCCCTCACCAAGAAAACGTAAATGCTCGAAGCGCGTGATCGCGGTGGTGGTACCGATGACAATCAATGGGGTTAACACGCCGCTACCATCGATGGTGGCCGATCCAGTTGGCGGGCCGATCAAACTGACGCCGTCGCCCAGTACCAACGGGAAAGTCTCGCCATCGGCCGGGCTATACGTGCCAGGCGCAATCAAAATGCGATCTCCAGGGGTGAGCGCCAGCGAATTTGCTTTGCTCACCGTGCGATAGGGTGCAGCGGTGGAACCAGTACCGCTGAGGTCGTCGCCAAAGGGGCTGACGAACAAATCTTGTTGGGCGGCCAGTGGCAGCGCAAGCAGCACAAGGGCCAGATGGGAGAGCAGACCTAGGCGTAACAAAGTGCGAGGATGAGGAAGGAATTGCATCTGGAATTGGCAGTATAGCGGCCAGAGCTGGAATCACTCAAAGCGCCTTGACAACCGCGCGCACCACATCTGCCGGCAAAATGCGGTTCATGCACGGGTGATCGGCCTTGGGGCAAACCTTGAGGTGGCAATTGAGGCAATCGAGTTCTTCGCGGCGCAAAATGGTGGTGCTCTCGAGCGCATGGGCGCTCCACGCCGGGTGCGTTGGCCCATACAGCACGATTTGCGGCACGTGCAAAGCTGCGGCCATGTGGCGCGCGCCGTTATCCATCGCAAGTACACATTGACAACGCTGGAGCAACGCCTTGGCTTCGCTAAGGCTATGGTTTTGCGGCAACACCGAGGCAAAGGAAAGTCCCGCTGCCAGTTTTTCGAGTAACTCACGTTCCTGCGGCGCGCCGAACCACACTGGAATCACACCAAAGGTGGCAAACAATTGTTCGAGGCATTGTTGCAGCAACGGCAAGGGATAAGACTTAGAAGGGCCAAAAGCTGCGCCGGGTGCAACCCCCAGGAAGGAAACTCCCTCTGGCAGAGGAGTCCGTGGAGCTGCAGTCACCACTAATTCTGCTGGCAGCACGGCGCGTGCTAAGCCGAAGGCAGGTAAAAAATCGGCATACAATTCGGTCATTGGGGCAGCAGCAAGAATCGGCGGCAGCACTTTTTGCAGCAACACACTGCGGCCTTGATGACGGCGGCCGATCCGTTGCGGAATCCCGGCGCGCCACGCAGCGATGGCGGAGGACCAGGAGTTTGGCAACAGTAGGGCCGTATCTGCATGCGCAGAGCGCAACACCTGAGCATGGGAAGTTTGGTCATCCAAGGCCAAGAAGGAATCGAAACTGCTGAGGCCTTCGAGCAGGGCAGCATAAGGCGCTTTCCCAGCCACCACGATGTGGGTGTGCGGGAGTCCTTGACGCAAACTTCGTAACAGTGGCGTGGCCATCACCACATCCCCGAGAGGATTCGGTAAGCGCACAAGCAGCACGGCGGGCGGATTAGGGAGGGGCACAGTTCAAGCGGGCGTCGGGCTTGGTGAGCCACGCTCCGCTAGGATACGGGCGCATGACGTTGCCAGAATCGCAGTTTCCGGAGGTTCCACGGCT
>CALFOT010000020.1 GCA_937919925.1 uncultured bacterium
GCACCACCAATCGTGCCATCTTCTACCAGGCGGCGGAAAGTAGCGAACGCGCCCACGCCTGATTCTGTGGCTGCGGCAACCACCTTATCCATAGTGGTCTTGCCAATGCCGCGCGCCGGAATATTGGCGATGCGTAGAAAACTCGTTTCATCCTGTGGGTTGGCAATCAAACGCAAATAGCTGAGAATATCGCGCACTTCTTTGCGGTCGAAAAAGGACATGCCGCCCACCAAACGATAGGGGATTGCAAAGCTGCGCAATTCCGCTTCAAAAACCCGCGGTTGTTGGGCGGTGCGCACCAAAATTGCGATATCACGGAATTGATTGCTGCCGTCGCGCACCAGCGCCGCGATTTCCGTGGCAATGTAGCTGGCCTCGTGCGTTTCATCATCCATGCGCAAAATCGGAATCGAAGAACCCGGACCGATTGCCGAGCGCAAGGCCTTTTCGTGACGCTTGGGGTTATTGCGAATCACCTTATTGGCGGCATCGATGATTTCTTCGGTGGAGCGGTAGTTAATGCCCAGATGTACCTTGCCAGCTCCGGGGAAATCCTTTTCAAAACCGAGAATCTTCGAGATATCCGCCCCGCGCCAACCGTAAATCGATTGGTCATCATCACCCACCACGCACAGATTACGATGGCCGCGCACAATGGCATGCATGATGCCGTATTGAGGGCCATTCGTATCTTGGTATTCATCGATCATGACATACTTGTAGCGCTCTTCAAGTTGTTCACGAACATCTTCATGCTCGGTGAGTAGGCGCATGGCGAAGAGTAGGAAATCGTCGAAATCGAGCACCCGCGAACGCCGCAAATGTTCCTCGTATTTGCGGAAGCAATGCGCCACCGCAATTTCCCAATCATCGGCTGCCTCATCCAAGGCTTGCGCGGGTGAAATGCTGGAGTTTTTGTAGAGAGAAATTCGCGCTTGCGCAGCGCGCGGGTTGACTTGTTGCTCTGGAATGCGTAACTCGCGCAGCGCACCTTTGAGCGCGGTCATTTGATCGGAACTGTCACAAATGCCAAAACCCTGCGGTAAATCCAGTTTAGCGTGATGCTCGCGCAGCAGCCGTATACAAAAACTGTGGAAGGTGCCACAAGTGATGAGCTCAGCGCGTTTGCCCACCATCGCTTTTAAGCGTTCGCGCATTTCACGTGCGGCTTTATTGGTGAAAGTCACCAGCAAAATACTCTCAGGCGCAATACCCTCACTGAGCAAAAAAGCAGCACGCACCGTAATCACGCGGGTTTTACCGGTGCCGGCGCCAGCTAACACCAAGAGTGGGCCCTCCGTCGTTTTGACAGCGCGGCGCTGATCCTCGTTGAGCGCTCCAAGCAGCTTTTTCACGCGCGCAGCTTAGCAGGATGCCGGCCCTCTTTTTCCTTTCCAGGAAGTTAATCTTGGTCTTCGAATTCTTCGAGCCACGCCATTTGGATGGCCTCAAGAATTTTCTCATTGCACTTGTCGCGCTCGCCTTCAAAACCGGGCAGGGCCATCACCTTGTCGATTAAATCCGTGAAGCGCAAGGTGAGAGGATCGAGCCGTGGTTCGGCTTCAAAGAGCTCAAAACCAATGTCATGCACTTGTGTCCAAGTGAGCCGTTGCTGCATTAGTGCTCCTCCGCAACTTCGTTGCAATTCCAAGTTGGAATCGCAACCACCAAATCAACTGAACCATCCGGAACGGCCTGGCACGCCAAACGGCTTTGTAACTTCAGACCGCGGGCGCGCTCCAACATATCTTCTTCGCGATCATCGGCATCCGGAATCGATTCGAGACCCGTAGTGACCACCACATGGCAAGTGGAGCAAGCGCTCACACCGCCGCAAGCATGATCCAAATCAATGTCGGCTTTCAGTGCGGCGCGCAAAATGCTGCCGTTGCGGCCATCACGTTCCTCATCAATGGCCAGGGAATCCACTTCGACACTGTCGCCACTAGGCTGGAAGGTAATGCGGTATTTCATTCGTCGATTAAGTCCGATACAAAGCGATCGCGCACGGCTTCCCGTGCGACATGATTCATTAAAGCTTCAGCCAATGGATGCGCGGCCGTTTCAAGTTCATCCAGAATGCCCTTCAGCGGGCCTGGTTCGTTTAGGCAGCTAGCCTGGTTGGCGTCTTCAAAAGCATCTTCCAGGCGTTCTAGTGCGTGTGCCTCTAAGTGTTGGCGCGCGATATCAAGATGCTTCTCAACAGCTCGACGTACATTCCCAAGCTGGCCGTGTAAATCTGCAACTTGGCGGGTCACCAAATCGGATTCGGCATTTTCCCAGGCATCCGCGAGCATGGTTTCAACTTCTTCATCCGTTAAACCATGCTTTGGTTTGACGGTAATCTCGGCGCTGACGCCACTGCGTTCTTCTTTGGCACGCACGTGGAGCACCCCATCGGCGTCGAGGTGAAAACGCACACCTATTTTGGGTAAGCCAGCTGGCATCGGCGGGATGCCGCGTAGCACAAATTCACCCAGCTCGCGGCAATCTTTGGCGAGTTCGCGCTCGCCTTGCAGGATGGTGAACTTCACGGCTGTTTGACCATCCACAAAAGTAGTAAAACCTTCTTTTGCTTGCGCGGGGATGGTGGCGTTGCGCAAAATCAGTTTGGAAACGGTGCCTTCTGCGGTAGCAATGCCCAGAGATAGTGGCGTGACATCCAAAAGCAGTGCATTTTGCACTTGCCCGCCGAGCACACCGGCTTGAATCGCGGCACCCAAAGCCACCACCGTATCGGGATTCAATTCATCATGGCAGGGGCGACCAAAGAACTGACTGACCGCGGCTTTCACCAATGGCACGCGCGTGGAGCCACCCACCAAGACCACTTCGTGAATGTCAGGCGGAGTGAGGCCAGCATCTTGCAGCGCCATCGAACAGCCATCTAAGGTGCGTTGCACCAACGGCGCAATCCAGCCTTGGAACGCTCGCCAATCAATCGTGCGGCGATAAGCAATACCAAGTTCGGCATCGTGGTAAACGAAGTCGGCTTCTTCCGCACTAGACAATGCTTTTTTGGTGCGCTCGGCAATCAGCCGCAAGGCAGCACGCGCGCCTGGATCGGCGAGTACATCGACGCCGGACTGCTGCTGAATCTCGGCAGCACAGTTGATCAAAATCGCGCGGTCGAAATCGTCGCCGCCAAGATGGGTATCGCCCGAAGTGGCAAGTACCCGGAAGACGTCGCCCTGTAATTCCAGAATCGATAAATCAAAGGTGCCGCCGCCGAGGTCGTAGACGGCCACGCGGCTACTACCACTTTTATCCAAACCGTAAGCAAGGGCTGCGGCAGTTGGTTCGCTCACCATCCGCAGTACCTCCAAACCGGCGAGCTTGGCGGCGCGGCGCGTAGCCTGCCGTTGTGCATCGTCGAAATAGGCAGGCACGGTGATCACTGCGCGGGTGAGCATTTCCGGTGCCATTTTTAATTGCACGGCGGCTAAATCGCGACAAGCACGAAGAATACGCCCGCAAACTTCCTGTGGCGTAATCTTGCGATCGCCCAAATCAATCAACGCCATTTCACGATCCTCGGCTTCTACCAAGGCATATGGCAGCGTGGCCATTTCATCGCGCAAATCCTCCATGCTGCGCCCAATGAGGCGTTTGGAGGAAAAAATCGTGCGCGTAGGATCAAATCCTGCACGCGCCAGAGCGGCTTTGCCTACCACTGGAGGACCATCGACGGGATAGCTCACCACCGACGGAATCAACGGATCTCCATCTTGATCGAGCAACACGCGAGGTGCACCGTGTTGCAACACCGCCACCAAACTGTGAGTGGTGCCGAGGTCAATGCCTAAGATTGGACCTTCGGTAATTGTGGCAGCGAAGTTCTGCCCAAGAATGGGGAGTTCAATCATTTTAATAACTGGGCGCTGGCCGCATCCCTTCAATAGTGCGCCGTACATAGACAGCTTCCGTGACCAAGCCGCGCAACTGATCGAGCTGAGCATCGGGGCGACCGGCGGTTTCCCAATCGCGAAATGCCAGGGTAATGGCATGAATGCGTTGGTGCTCATTGGCGCGCAAAGCCGCGCTAATTTTTTTGAGCTGAGAAATATCGCCACTGGCCAACGCGGCTTCGGCTTCTTCTTTCATCTCCATCATTTCCATCAGGAACATGGGAGAAGAAGTTTGATCCGTGCCGTTACCGAGCGCATGGCCATGCAAAGCCAAAAGTGACTCCGCGCGGTGCAAGGGATCACTCAGTTTTTCATGCGCCTGATTGAGCGCCGCCATGTGATCCTCTGCCACTTCGCGCTCTACTGCAGAAGCCAAGGCGAAACGATCAGGATGCCAGCGCAAACTGCCTTTCAACAACGCACCACGCAACACGCACGCTTCTAAATCGAAAGTGTGCGGTAACTCGAGCAGCGTGAAAGGATCTTGCATCCATCACACGGAGAACGACTCTCCGCAACCACAAGTGCCAGTGGCATTCGGGTTCACAAACTGAAATCCTTTGCCCTGCAACCCCGAGCTATATTCGAGAGTGGTGCCGTTGAGGTACAGCAGCGATTTCGGATCGCAAAACAAACGTACGCCTTCGAACTCAAAGATTTCATCGCCGGCAGCGGAATCTTGATCAAAGTTGAGCGTGTAGGTAAATCCAGAGCATCCGCCACCACGAATACCGACGCGCACGCCAGCAGTGTCTGGAAGTTTGTTCTCAGCAATCAAGCGCTTCACTTCAGCGACTGCCGTGGGCGTCATTTTGATGCGTTCATCGGTGCTGTTCATGCTTAATCCTCGGAGGGAGCGGAAGCCCCCTTTTGCTTGTTCTGGTAATCCGCAAGCGCCTGTTTGATGGCATCTTCGGCGAGTACGGAGCAGTGGATTTTAACCGGTGGTAGGGCCAATTCCTCGACGATATCGACATTCCGAATCGCTGTGGCTTCGGCAATCGTGCGGCCTTTTAGCCACTCGGTGGCCAGGCTTGAGGAGGCAATGGCCGAACCGCAACCGAAGGTTTTGAATTTGGCATCTTTAATGACCCCTCCTTCCACCTGGATTTGCAGTTTCATGACGTCGCCGCATTCGGGCGCGCCAACGATGCCGGTGCCGACATCCATTGCGTCTTTATCGAGCGACCCAACATTGCGTGGGTTCTCGTAGTGATCGATGACTTTATCGCTGTAGACCATGGTCTTGTATTTGTGGCTTAGTGGCCGCCCCACTTCACGGTGGAGAGATCGATTCCCTCCATCGCCATTTCGTAGAGCGGAGACATCGCACGGAGTTTCAACACCGTTGCGATGGTGAGATCCGCGGCGTGGTCGACTTCTTCTGCGGTAGTAAAGCGACCAAGACTAAAACGAATCGAAGAGTGGGCAAGCTCATCGCCGATTCCGAGTGCGCGTAGCACATAGGAAGGCTCCAAACTTGCGGAGGTACACGCCGAGCCGGAGCTGACAGCGATTCCGTGCATGCCCATCAACATGGATTCGCCTTCGACGAACTCGAAGCTGATGTTGAGGCTACAGGCAAGGCGATTGTCTGGATCACCGTTGATGTGTACATGGGTGAGGCCCGCGCTCAAGCGCTGTTGCAAGCGGTCGCGCAGCGCGGCAAGTCGTTGTTGATCGGCCTCGCGGTTAGCAAGACAAAGTTCGAGCGCTTTGGCAAAACCAATAACGCCCGGCACATTCAAAGTGCCAGAGCGCATGCCGCGCTCATGACCACCGCCGTGCATGATGGCAGCAATGCGCACACGTGGGTTGCGTCGGCGTACGTACAACATGCCGACGCCTTTAGGGCCATAGATTTTGTGCGCTGAGGCGGAAAGTAAATCGATGTTCATTGCTTGCACATCAATCGCTTCTTTGCCCAAGGTTTGGGTGGCGTCGGTGTGAAACAACGTGCCCTTTTCGCGGCAAATCGCACCAATTGCGCCGATGGGGTGCAGGGTGCCGATTTCGTTGTTGCCGTGCATGATGGAAACCAACACGGTGTCCTCGCGGATGGCAGCGCGTAACTCCTCTAGATCGATATGGCCTTTTTCATTCACGCCAAGCACGGTGACTTCCCAGCCATCTTGTTCCAATGCGTGCATCGGGTCGAGCACTGCTTTGTGTTCGGTGCTGCAAGTAATCAGGTGTTTACCTTTTGGCACATACATCTTGGCAACTCCAAGAATCGCGATGTTGTTCGATTCGGTAGCTCCCGAAGTGAACACGATTTCGCGCCCGGAACCGCCGATTGCGGCACCCATACTTTTACGCGCCTCTTCTACACCCTTTTCGGCCTCCCAGCCGAAAGCATGGTTGCGCGAGGCGGCGTTGCCAAATGATTGCGAAAACCATGGCAGCATGGCTTCCAGCACCCGCGGATCCACCGGGGTGGTGGCTTGATAATCAAGATAGACTTGGAGGGAAGGTTTCATACTGTTAAACAGCGAGGCCTTGAGCGAGGGAGACGGGCTGGGGCCGCGGGGTGGTGCAATCAGAAAGCTCCGCGAGGGTGAAATCATTCAAAACGGATTTCACGCGCTGCGCCACCAAGTTGATGCCTTCTTGAATGGTGCAGGAGGGAGATAAATCGCAACGGCTGCCATCGGTGCATTGCGCCACAGTGCCAGCGCCTTCGAGCACTTCGACGACGCGCGCCAGACTAAGTTCCTCGGCGGGGCAAGTAAGGCGATAACCGCCGCCAGGGCCGCGCACGGCTTCGACGATTTCGGAGAAGGAGAGATCCTTAAGGACTTCTGCTAACAAGCGGCGGGGAATGCGCAGTTTGGCGACAATTTCGCGCACGCTGGTGTAAGCCTGCCCTGATTGGGCCATGAAGGCCAAGGCCATCAGGCCGTACTCAGAGCGTTTGGTCAGACGTAACATGCTCAGAATATAGCATGATTTTAGTGCTCTTTCAAGGTTGTATTTTTCGATAAATCTCGTAAATCATTTATTCATAGGCACTTAAAAAAGAGCATAAAAATCATGTTCTTTTCCGTCGGCCGAAGCAATCTGGCGCCGCGCGGCGAACGATTTCCATAAACGCGGCTGGGAGAGGATGGGGAGCCAAGCCGTCGCAGGTCAAGCAACCGAGCTCCACGTCGCCGCTGGCGCATAAACGGCCACTTTCCTGCTCAAAGACCTCGGTGTGGTAGCTCAAGGTGGTGCGGGTGAAAGCGCAGACGGAAGTACGGACTACCGCCACCTCATCAAAACGCAAAGAAGCTAGATAGCTGCAGCTGGCGTGGGTTACAGCCAGTAGGAGACCATCATTCGCCTCCATATCGCGGTACACAAAGCCTTCCGCGCGTGCCCATTCGGTGCGGCCCATCTCAAACAATTCAAAATAGCGTGCGTAGTACAAAACACCCATTTGGTCGACGTCGCGATAGAGCAAACGGTAGGTGGAGTCGTGGGCTTTCATGCGCCGGATTGTAAGCCATGGCCACTTCTGCGAGAATCTAAGCTTCATGATTGCCAAAGTCCCTGCCAAGAGTACCCGCGAACGGATCATTCCCGCCGTTGGTTTCTCCATCCTAATCCCAGGATTGGGGCACTATTTGGCGGGCCACAAGAGGGATGCACTGTTGTGGTTTGCCGCCTGCCAAATCACGATGGTGCTCGGCATGATTCTGGCTGGCCACACCCAAAGCGACTATGGCTTCCCGATTCGAATCGGCGACACCACCTTGCTTTTTGCGATGATTCCGGAATGTGGCAACTTCCTGGTTACGCAAATCATCACCCGCGTGTACGGCAGTGTGGAGCTCGGCGGCCTCGTGCCGACGGAAATCCCGTGGCGCCATTTTGGCTATCTGCTCAGCGGAATATCTGGGGTGCTCGGCATGTTCAGCGCCGCACATGCAGCTGGCCTGGTGCTTGCGGATCATGAAAATGTACGCTCGGGGCAAACCGCTGCCTTGGTTCATCCCGGAAAAGCGGCCTTACTCACTTTGCTTTTGCCGGGGCTGGGCCACTGGGTAACCGGCCGCCGCTTTAAAGCCATGCTGCTGGGTAGCGCCATCCTTGGCTTGTTTTTTCTAGGCATGGCACTGGGCGATTTCGCAGATTTTGATCGGCAGCGCCACCCTTACTATTGGGCCGGGCAGATGATGCTGGGCGCTCCGGCGTGGCTTACTTCTGTACTGTCTTCGGGGGTGCGCTTTACGCGGTTGATGCCTTTTCAAGATGCTGGATTGTTGTTCACAACATCCGCTGGTTTCTTCAATGTGATTGCTGCTTTAGATGCCTTCCATAGGGCAGAACAGGATTGGCTGGAGGCTGCTCCTGGCGGAGAAAAATCGAGTCCCGAAGCGCGCTCAGGAGTGGCACGATGAAGTTTGAGGCTGTGGTGATGTTCGCCTTGCTGCTTTTTTTCAGCTTGGTTTTGGCGGCTGTTTTGAGTTGTTACCGCGAAGACGAAAAGCGCGCCATCGTGCGTGGCACCTTACGCCGCGCCGCGGTGTTCTACGTTTCGGTGTGCGGCTTTGCGGCGGTTGCTTATATGATTTCCGTTGCGTTTCTCATGCCTTCGCCCACCTAATCGTTGCGCTCGCCGGTATAGCCTAATGCGGCCATCCGCGCGGCGGTTTCCGGTTGGATGATGCCCGGATTTCCAGTGCTGCCTTCGAAGTTGAAAGCTAAGACGCGCCAACTGCCATCAGCCTGGAGTTCCCGCCCACCATACGCACAACGGTATAAAGGAAAGGTGCTGCGAATACGCCGATCGGCTTGTTTCGCGTCGCCCAATGATGACGCTGGTAGACGGTTGGGGATGCCGAGCTCCTCCAGCATCAAAGTGCCGAGATGGTGCGCGGCGACGGGCTGGGTGATGGACTCTGCGTGGAGAAAGCCCTCACGCACCATGGCCAGCGGCACGTGAATGACACTATCGTCGAAACTATGTCCATGCTCAAAAGAGCCGGCATCCCAAAGTTCTTCGCCGTGGTCGGCGTGAATCAGGATGAGACAATCCGGAGAGCTGGCGCGCAACGTTGTGATCAAACTACGCAGTTCCGCATCCATGGCGGCAACCTCAGCTTGGTACCACAGAGCGACCTGCGCGCGGCTGGCGGCGGGTAAATCGAAGAATGCTTGACGCTCCATGGGCGAGTGATCCCGCTCGAACAAGCTTTCTGGGTGCAGCGCATCGAGTGGATTCACGCCCAACCCGCCCCGTGCGCTGGCCGGCGGCAAATAAGGCAAGTGCGGCGCCATGTAGTGCAGAGTGAGAAAGCGCGCGCGATGGCTGTTCGCTTGCCACCAGCGGCAAGCTTCCTGGTGATGAGCAGGCGCGCGATCCGCAGTGCGCAGGTAACGATCAAAACCACGCTGCAACCCAGTCCAGCTTTCGAGCAATGGGTTTTGATAGAACATGGCCGTGGCGTAACCAGCATCACGCATGGCTTCGGCCACTGTGGGTGCCACACCCAGGGCGCGGAAGTTACGGTTTTCCACAGCTCCCGTGGGCTCTGGCGTAAATGGGCCGCGCCCGCACCCATGCTCTTGTGGAGAGAGGCCAGTCATCAACGAGGCGTAGGATGGCAGAGTCCAGTTGGAGGGGGAATAGGCCGCTTGCCAACGTTTGCCCGAGTTCATCAACTCTTCCAAATAGGGCGCATACGGGATGGCGTCGGCGCGCAAAGTATCGATGGTGAGCAGGATGACATCGGGTTGTTGCGGCTTGGCTAACGGTGCCAGCACCGGTTGGCTCCAAGCTACTGGCAAACCACTCTGTTCGGCGAGGCCGCTGACGGCAAAGCGGTGTGCGAAAACCAACTCTCCGGCCTCCACGGGCAGATCCACTTGCAACTCGTGCCAGTTGTCATCGCTGCCAAGGATCTCCACTGCAATTAAAGATTGTAGTTTTCCATCTTGTCGCCAAAACACTTCTGCGCGCATCGTTTCTTCGCTGCTTGGTCGGATGCGGCGCACAGCAGTACTCAAACGCTGTGGTGTGGCATTTGCTGCAATCGGATAAGAGAACAACGCGGGTAAATCACAAACAAAGGCCGGGCGCAAATCACCCAATAGATCTGGCGCCTCTTGCTTCCAGGCTTCACGGCCATACCACGGGGTAAAACTTGCCGACGGCGATTCGATGAGAGTGCCGAGTTCCAGTTGGCAGGCGTCGGCAGAAAAATGCACTACGCCTGCGCCCAAGGGGGCGGTGGTGGAATGGTGGCCACTGCAGCTCCAAGCTCCAGCAGTGAGCAGAAGCAGGCTGCACCAAGAAGCGGGCAGGGCAGAGTGGGCAGGGCGGGTCATGAGCGTGGGCCGCACCGATGATAGTGGCCGCTCGCCTGGCGGATGACTTGACCGCGCAGTTCCAAATCCAATAACTGCAAGCGCACCACTTCTTCTGGCAAGCCAGCTTCCCGGGCGATTTCGATGGGGTGGTAATCACCTTTGAGGAGTAGTTGCATGAGCGGCGAATCATGGCCTTCGGCCACAGCCAAATTGGAGTTGTTTAAATCCAACAGCATTTCCTCGGGGCTTAAGGCGATGCCGGCGCCGTCGTGAATTAAATAATTGGTGCCACTGCAGGCTACATGATCCACCGGGCCAGGCAGCGCAAAAATATCGCGGCCTAAACTGAGGGCCCAACCCACGGTATTCATGGTGCCCGATTTACGCGTGGCCTGGATCACCAACACGGCGCGACTCAACGCAGCAATCAAACGATTCCGACGCGGGAAGTTACCTGGGCGCGGCGCGGTGCCATAGGGGAGTTCGGATAGCACCGCGCCATCGGTATCGAGCATGCGTTGTAACAATGGCCAGCAATCTTTGGGATAGGGTTGATCTAAACCGGAACCGATTACCGCCACCACCGCGCCTTGGCTTTGAACGGCGGCGGCCATTGCAAGTTGATCAATGCCGCGCGCCGCTCCGGAAACCACAATCTCTCCGGCGAAAGCTAAGCCGGTAGCAAAACGCTGCGCCTGCTCGCGGCCATAGGCGGTACAACCACGCGCTCCGATCACGGCAATCCGCGAGCGCTCGGGAGCCAACAAGGCTTCATTGCCTAGCAAGTGAAACAGCGGTGGCGGATTCTCTAGTTGCTCGAACTCTTGCGGATAGGACCGCTCGCCACGCACCACCACCAACGCCCCACACTTCACGCTGGCGGCGAGCTGTTCCGCAGCCAAGCGCTCCAGCTCTGCACACGTTGGCATCTGCAGCACGCGCGGCTCCACCGCCACACTTGCGCCGCGCGGATCCTCCACCACGGCACAAGCAGACCCCAGCCGCGCAACCATCCGATTGATGCGCTGCGGCCCCAACTGAGGCGCAGCGTGTAAGGCGAGCAGTGCAGTCTTCTCCGTCCAATCCACAGGACGAAGACGCGCGCGCCTGGCACGCGACACGCGCTAGACGACCACAGGCCAGTGGCATTGGTCTCATCGACATTGCGGCAAGTAGAGGTCCACCCGTAATCGGGTTGGTGCCTGCTCAACACTCTGCTTTTTTTCCCTAAGCCAAACGGAGCGATGGATTGCGGAACAGCAATCACTGCAGAGGAGCCACAGGCAGATTGAGGTCGGTGCCGTAGCGGGTTTTGAAGTGGCGCATCGGCGGGAGGCCGAGTTTTTTGAAGCTGTCGCGGCAAAGCTTCAGGGCTTTACGACTACCGGCAAGGAGGTGCAGTTGGCCGGGCACGAGCATGATCCAGGCAATGGGGAATCCAGGTAAGCCGTGCGGCGGCACAGCATTTGGGTCGACGTCGGGATCGACATACATCCAAAGTGATTCGGAAAAGAGGCACAGATCGGTGCTGCGATTGAGGGCGGCGGCGCAATCTTCCGTGAACTCTTTGGAGCCGAGGAACACGCTTGTGCCCGGCTCCCAGGCGGCGTTTCGATAGGTGGCCAGCGGCAGAACCTTGGGCGCTTCGAAGCTCATCATGGTTCTCCAAAAGGCCAGCAGCAACGGCACAGCGGGCTTGAGCAATTGACGCGAGTCGCTTGGATCGCCACCCACAAGTTCACACATCATTTGCAAGTGAGAAAACATTTGTGCATATTCCTCTGCATCGAAGGGGCTTTGCAAACATTGGCCACGAATGACATTGCACTCACCGTTGGAGATTACGCGCGCGAGCAGGAGGTCGCCCTCCTTCAGGTCTTCGCAGTCTGGGCGCGCTTCGACATCGAGAATCTCTTTCTCCACCAAGCTAAACAAGCCCAAAAATCCATCGCGGTAGGCACGCTCCACCACATAGGGGGCCAATGGTTCTAAAAACATCGTGCGCAGAAACAGCTGCGCACCCTCAGGCAAGTTGGGGTGGGTACGAATCAGTTCTGGGACCACCGGATCGTTTTCCTCCAAAATCAAATCAAAGGCCACATGATCGCGCATGAGCTCGGCGTAGCCAGGAATGCCGTCTGCGGAGCTAGGCGCACCAAGTATTGGCGTGGAGCTAATGACTTCCATGGCTTCGTTCGCCAATTCCCAAGTCAGTTTCCATTCCGGCTGGCTCACAAAAGTATCCAACTTCGACCAAGCCAGCTGTTCTTCTAGAGGGGTCCAAAGTGGGCTATCCGTGTCTGCGCCGCAAGCCAGATCACGCATATAGGCTTGATGCTCTTCGCGGTCGAAGCTTTCCGCCGACCACTTACCCTCGCCGCCAAGATCTGCGGCCCACTCCATGGTTTCCGGGTCTTTCGCGGCGAGGAGCTTCAGGAATTCCTGGTAGCCATAGGCGCCACCGCAGTCTTCCGGCGGACACGCGCGCGCACCGCCCAGCAGTTGCGGTAACTCACGGAGCTGTTCCTCTGTGAGCTGGACTTTCTTTTCCAAACGGAGGGTATGTTGCCAATCATCACCGAAGTCATAATCGTAAATCAAGGTGGCCTTTTCCTTGTTCAGCAATTCACCCACCATGACGACGGATTCCTCCTCTGCACTTTCATAAGGTTCCGGATTGCTCAGGAAGCGTCGGTGGCCCTTGCGAAAGCCATGCAAGTGAGAATCTGTCCAACCAAAGGCTCCCTGCAGAATCAGGTGCAACTGATCCAAAGGGGTGTCTGCAGGAACAAGAATCCGTCGCCAAATCGGTGGCTTAGAGTCGTTCAAATCAACGCGAATTTGCAGGGCCAGGGTTTTCTCCATGGGTTGATTTTAGCGGATTGTTGCGGAAAGCAAGGTGCGGTCAGCCAGGCCCTAAACCGAATCAATCAAAGCTTTGTGCTGCAGCCCCCAACCTTCCTCGTGGCTCAGCTTGCTAGGAAATGGTTACTTGTGGCGGAACTTGGTCCAGCGAAGATAGCCTTCTTTGGAATCAGCTAACCGCTCCACGTTTTCCCGAAGGCCAGGGTTAAGAGTAAGCAAGTCAATCCAGCGCCTTGGATCCTCAGTAAGGATGCGCTGCCAA
>CALFOT010000021.1 GCA_937919925.1 uncultured bacterium
GACTGGAGCTAACGGAAAGGGGATTTAATTTACCCACAGATTCTTCTGAAGAGCCTAACTTTTGAATATATTCCCGCACAAAACGATGAATGCCGCCTTGGTAAAAACCGTACTCGCAGTTTGCAGTAGCAGGAGTCCTCCTCAATAGACCGTATGCATATCCGGTAAGCAGAGTGAATGCCCCCAGGCGAATGGATTGAAAAACAGGCGTGTCAGTCACACTGGTAGCAGCCAAAATCAACCATGCCATAAGGCCTAGATAGGCCGCATGCCGATTCGTTTTAAAGCCGCGAAGGAACACCAAAAGAATGCTCAAGCCGAACCAGGCATTGGCTAGCAAGCCAACTATTCCCTGGGTTGCCAGAACATGCAAGGGATAGTTATGCGCGGTGAACTGTCCTTGCTCGATGTACTTTTGCAAGAACTCCCCTTGCCCTGGATGGTTCAATGCCAAGTGGGAATAACTACCCAAGCCATGGCCAAAAACAGGCGCTGATTTAAACGAGTCCCAAGCCACAATCCAATGCGCCAAACGATTGGTATTACTAGTGTCTAGATGATGTGGATCGAACTCGAGCAGTAACGCTAGCTTGCCTCCGCCCACCAAAGCAATCAGCGGGATGACTGCCAGCAAAGCCACCACTGCCATAATCGTGCGGCGGTTGATGCGGTAATGAAACAGCGGAGTCATGGCTGCCAGGAAACACCCAGTCATCACATTGGCCCGTTGCGTGGTGGAGACCAAGCCACACAAAATTAAAACTGAAACAATAATCCAAAGCGCCCGGCGATTCTTTTCCCGAAGGCAAGCGTAAAACGCGAGTGGCAACCCAGTGGTCATGGCTACGGAAAAAGCCATGATGTGTGTCGGGCCAATATTCAGATCGGGGTAATCTCTATGCGGAGGCAGAATCCCCATGGCCATCAAAACTGACCACAATCCCCCAAGCCCCGCCAAGAGTAAAAAGACATGCAAAAAGCTGTCTGGATTTTTACTCAAACGAATCGTGGCTGGAACCACTATCAGGAAACCCAGGGGCCACATGCCATCAATTTTTTCCCAAGGATTTGCCGATTCTGGCGCCATCCAAGCAGACAAAAGCAGCGCTGCCGCAAATCCGACTAGGGAGAATGAAAAGGTCGTTTTGTACAGCTGAAGCTGACGCAATCCCTGTGGTAAAAAGCACAAGAAAGCCAATCCCCCAGCGATGGCAATTCCGGCCTTGGAAAAAGCTAGAGAGCCAAGCGCCACGCCGTAAAAGGCTGTACTAAGTTTAGTCCAATTGGGGGACATCGGGTCGGTTGAATTCGTCCAGCTCAAGCCCTTACTCTATCAAAGCTGTTTACTCTATTGGAACGAAATCGGTCCTAGAAGCGAGTCAATCCCAGCCGTACGTCCAGTAGCCGTATTTCGCACCATAAGTCATGATCGCGAAAGAAAAGGGAGCGGCCCGATTCAAGCTCAACTCCACCGGGTTCATTCTCCTAACCTCCTCACGGAACGCCCGGTCTTCGGGCAAAAAATAAAGCTCGGCGAGGATGAGACCTAGCTCCTTGGCCCCCTCGGGAGCAAAGATTCGCACTGGCGGAACGACTTTTGATTTTTCCATAGATTGTCGAAATAAGGCCGACTTCTTGTCGACCAGGAATGGTCATCCTAGCCCCAGCGGCTAGAATCTGCTGCTCCCCTTTGTGAAGCCCAAATGACTGCCACCCCCACCTCGAACGGACGCCTTTTCCTGGTCAGTAACCGCCTGCCCATCACGATGGAACAACGCGCCGATGGCCTTCATGTGCAAATGTCCGCCGGCGGATTGGCCACCGGACTCGCTGGCCTGCATAAGGAAAGTGGCGGTGCCTGGATTGGTTGGCCTGGTTTAGCCACCGACGATGGCACCCTCACGGACACCATGCAGAATGCCCTCGCGCAAGAGAAGTTGGTTGGCGTTGGCTTGAGTGAGGGAGAGCACAAGGGGTACTACCAGAACCTCTCCAACCAATGCATTTGGCCCTTGTTCCACTACTTCAAGGAGCGCATGCATTTCCAAGAGCAGGATTGGGAGCAGTACGTGGCGATCAACCGTCGCTTTGCAGATACTGTGCTTGCCCAAGTCGGCGACAACGACACAGTCTTCGTGCAAGACTTCCACCTTATGTTGCTGCCACGCATGTTGCGCGAAGCACGTCCGGATTTGCGTATTGGCTTCTTTTTGCACATTCCGTTCCCATCGTCCGAAGTCTTTCGCATCTTTCCAAGACGGGAAGAGTTGCTGCAAGGCGTTTTGGGGGCCGACCTGATTGCTTTTCACACCATGGGTTATGTGCGACACTTCCGTTCATCGGTTGCGCATGTTTTAGGCATTGAAACGCAAACCACACGCATCTTGACCGAAGGCCGTGAAGTTAAATTGTTAGCACAACCGCTAGCGATTGACTCCAACCTCTGGGAGCCCCATGACGCGGAGCAAGAAAAGGAGATTGCAGAGTTTGAAAGTTACTTGGAGCAGACATCCAATGGCCGCCGCATGATTCTTGGCGTGGAACGCTTGGATTACACCAAAGGGATTCCCGAACGCATGGTCGCCTTCCGTGAATTCTTGCGCAAAGACCCTTCGCGTGTAGAGCGCGTCATGATGGTGCAAGTCGCGGTGCCATCCCGCGCCGATGTCAGCGATTACGCCGAGCTAAAAGACGAAGTCGATCGCCTTGCAGGATCGATTAACAGCGAGTTTGGACGCCCTGGCCTACAGCCTCTGCACTACCTCTATCAATCGATTCCGCCGGCCCAATTGCGCGCGCTTTACCGCACCGCAGATGTCGCCCTGGTCACCCCCCTTCGCGATGGCCTCAACCTAGTTGCCAAAGAGTTCGTGGCCTCGCGCCATTTGGACGATGGAGTTCTGCTGCTAGGCGAATCCACCGGCGCGTCCTGGGAGCTTGGAGAAGCTCTGCGCGTCAATCCCTTCGACACCTCCGACATGGTACGCCAACTAGAACGCGCGCTCGCCATGCCGAAGGAAGAGCAAATCCAGCGCATGAAACCTATGCGTGCCCGGGTGGGTTCTCTCAATGTGGAGGGATGGGCAAAGAAATGCCTGAGTGCCATCCGCAGCTCGCATCGCTCCGGTCCTGCACCGAAAATCCTTGGGACCGCTGCTCACCAGAACCTCAAGCGCCATTGGCAAGAGGGCTTGGCCGAGGGCAACACCATCTTCCTGGATTACGATGGCACCCTACGTGAATTCACGCAGGCCCCATTAGATGCCAAGCCTACTCCAGCGATTCTGAAAACGCTGAAGCTACTTGCCGACCAAGTAAACGTAAACCCTTGGGTGGTCTCCGGACGCTCTGCCGACCTGCTCGCCGAGTGGATTGGTGATACCGGGGTTGGTTTAGTCGCGGAGCACGGAGCGTTTATTCGCCCTCCAGGCGCCAAGGAATTCCTGCCTCTATTCAATCCGCCGAAGGTCTGCAGGTCGCTGTTGCTATGCAAGACTAAGGTGCCT
>CALFOT010000022.1 GCA_937919925.1 uncultured bacterium
GGGTATTTCCCTCACCAGCAGCCCTTCAGCTGTGGCTTTGTAATCTAATCAATCCTAAATCCTTCCGGACACACTGCTCCTACGGAGTACACAATAACTTTCTTCTCACCATGTATAGATTGGCCAATCCAAGGGCCACAAACACCCGGGTGGCATTCTTGTGCAGCCCTCGATAGCGTGCCTTGGTGAATCCAAAGATTCGTTTTAGGATCAGGAACGGGTGCTCCACTTTCGCCCGCGTCCTTGACTTCACCCGATTGCTTGCGCGATCCTGCTCAGTCAGCGGCCGATTGCGATAACTCTTTCTATTTGTAAAGTCCTTTACCCTGGGCGCTCGCTCACGCATGACCTCGCGCTGCCCCGTGTAAGCGGAATCGCCATAGAGCCTAGTCTCATCGCCGTGCATGAGATCCCCCAGCAACTGACTATCATGCACATTGGCCGCAGTCACTGCTGCGGAATGAATGAGCTTGGTTTGACTATCCACGCCAATGTGCGCTTTCATGCCAAAGTACCACTGATTGCCCTTTTTCGTCGAATGCATTTCCGGATCACGCTTTCCTGATTCATTCTTGGTCGAGCTTGGAGCTTCAATAATGGTGGCATCTACGATGGTGCCAGTACCAATCTTGAGGCCCTTTTCCTGGAGATGCTTGGTGACCACCGCGAAGAGCTTAACCCCCAGATCATGCTTCTCGATCAGATGGCGAAACTTACAGATAGTGGTTTCATCGGGCGCATGCTCGCGGCCAAGATCAATACCCACAAACTTGCGCATGGAGAATGATTCGTACATGGCCTCTTCCGCAGCAGGATCGGAAAGATTAAACCAGTGCTGTAGGAAATAGAGACGAATCATGCGCTCCAAGCCGATTGCCGGACGCCCAGGATTCCCTGGCTTGGGGTAATGCGGCTTGATCACTTTGCGCAATCGTTTCCAAGGAACAACTTGCTCCATCTCCTGGAGAAACTTTTCGCGGCGTGTGGGCTTACGGAAGCGCTCGAAACTCTCATCGGGGAAGGTCGGCTGTCGCATGCAGAAATTCTACACGCTGAAAGACCGGAATGGAATTCTGAGCGAATAAATCAGAGCTTCCTTAAGTAGAAATCAGAACTGCGCAAAGAAGGCCCAAATTTCGGTGTTGGCATCGATATCCATGTTCACTGGATCACCAAGCGCTGAGCCATGACCGGGCCAACTGTGGCCGCCATCGCGCAGGTACCAATAATGAATTGGGGAACCAGTGGAACCGATACCTGCGAAACGCAAGGCCTGTCCGCGCGTTTCTTGCAAGGCATAGCTGCTAACGCCATTGGCACGCGCAAATGGAATCAGGCTGGCGCGCTGGCTGCGGAAATTGGTTCCAGATGGTCCAGTTCCTACTCCACCTTGGAAGGGAACATTGGTATCCAACTTGCCGTGCATCGCCATCACTGGGATGTTGCCGAGCACAGGCTGTGCAACACCCAACGCGGCTGCATTGGGTGCAATCGCCGCAATCAGGTCCGACGCTTCTGCACCTAGACGATACGCCATCATGCCGCCGTTGGAATGCCCCGTGGCGTACACATGATTGAGGTCAATGTTCCACTCAGCACTTAGCGCTACCACCAAGTCGCGCACAAACTGGACGTCATCCACTCCATTTTGCTCTGCCCAGCCACAGCAAGCGCCGGCATTCCAGGTTTCCAGTCTGTACAGCGGGGGACCACCGAGCACACCAGTTCCTTCTGGAAAGACCAACAGGAAATTGTGCGCGTTTGCCGTGACATACATTTCCGTTTGATTAGCAAATTGCACCGCGTTGCCGCCACCGCCATGAAAGGCCAAAATTAGCGGCGTGGCCACTTGGGGGTCGTAGCCGACGGGTTCGTGGACTCGGTAGTAGCGCGTCATTCCACTGCTCGCAACGGACCGCAGCGCCATCGAGGGCGCTGTAGACCTCTCAGGAAGCGCTTTCGCGGCAACAAGAGCCAACCAGATAAGGCACAAGCTGATTGTGATGGACGGACGCATGGCGGATTGGAACCCTGACTCGGGTAGGGTGGTTGCGGTCTATTCTAGGCACTTTTGAGCGAGAAAAACGCCAGTAGCATGGCAGCGCCCAGCCGTCGTCCGCCTTGTTTCCACCCGGTCTCATAGCTTCACCAAATAGGATATATCGCCCCGCGCGGTTATCCTATGCCCCTATGAGCGCGAGCTACTCCGACATACAAAGCATTCTCGGCGACCAAGCTGAGTCTCTCCTTGGGCACACCTGCACGACGATTGCAAAAGAGCGCCTGCATCTCCCCGGTTACGATTGGATTGATCGCGTCCATGGGCAATCGGATCGGCCCACGCGGGCACTGGGCGGTTTGCAGTCCATCCTTGGGCACGGGCGTTTGGCGAATACGGGTTATGTTTCGATCCTGCCAGTGGATCAAGGCATCGAACACACCGCTGGGGCCAGCTTTGCACCCAATCCGGATTACTTTGATCCGGCCAAGATTGTGGAGCTTGCTGTGGAAGGTGGCTGCAATGCCGTGGCTTCCACTTTGGGGGTACTCGGTATGGTGGCGCGCCGCTATGCGCACCGCATTCCCTTTTTGCTCAAGCTGAATCACAACGAGATTCTCAGCTATCCAAACATCTACGATCAAACGATGTTTGCCTCGGTCGATCAAGCGTTTGACATGGGTGCTCAGGCAGTCGGCGCCACGATTTATTATGGCAGCCACGAATCACGTCGCCAAATCATGGAGGTTTCCGAAGCCTTCCAACGTGCGCACGAGCTGGGTATGGCCACCGTGTTGTGGTGCTACCTGCGGAACTCTGGTTTCAAGAAAGATGGCGTGGATTACCATGATGCTGCAGATTTAACTGGCCAGGCAAACCACCTTGGGGTCACCATTCAGGCTGACATCATCAAGCAGAAGCTACCCACTAAAAACAACCCAGGCTTCACCGATATCGGTTTCGGCAAAACCCACCCAAAGGTTTATTCAGAGCTTTCTAGTTCCCACCCGATCGACATGACCCGTTACCAAATCGCCAACTGTTATATGGGCCGCGCCGGCTTGATCAACTCCGGAGGCGCATCCGGCGCCGATGATCTCGCGCAAGCGGTAGAAACGGCAGTGGTCAATAAGCGGGCTGGCGGCATGGGTTTGATTTCCGGGCGTAAAGCTTTCCAGAAGTCCATGGCTGAAGGCATTCAGTTGTTGAACGCGATTCAAGATGTTTACCTTTGTGAGAAGGTGACGATCGCCTAAGGCAAGCTGTAGAAATGGTAGCGTTTGCTACTTTTGATCACGTAGGACCGACTTCACTACGAAGTCGGTCCATTCTTTTTCAAGCCCCCGATACGTTTTGGACGGGAACGATTTTTTAAAAGCGGAGCTGCCGCCTTTGCCGCTAAAAACCCCGTGCAGATATTTCCCAAAACCAGTCTTGCTGTCTTGATTGCCTTCGTGTAGCAAAAAAAATAGCAACGAATAAGCTTGGGCATGCGCCAAGTCAGATTTTTTGCGGTCCTGGAAACCAGTGATGGGTAGATTCAGGACTTCATCGAGATCTAGCGCGGGCTTGGCTTGCTGGTGGATCCGTAGCCAGTCCAAATTGAGACGCTGAAAATGAAAATCCGCAAGCGCGTCGTTTTCGGTGAAGGAAGAATCAAAGTACGTGGCCACGCCTTCGCTCAACCAACCCGGATAATCATCTGGGCGTGCGCGCGCTCTTTCCGTCGCACCGCGAAACTGCAGTGCATGACAAGTAATCCGCACTAAATTTTTCGCACTGCCTTGCTCGAACCAGGTATTGATGACTTCGGTTTGCCAATCGAAATATCCCAGAATAGTGGGGCCTACTTCGGGATAGCCGGATTCACGGTTGGCATAAATGCGTACCTTGAGCGGCACCAGAAGTTCATAGAATCCGGCAAGTTCTTGTAGAACCTCATAATAGCGGCCATAGAGCAACTCTAAATGCGCCGCAGCGCGCAAGGCGTCCGCGAGATCGGCGTTGGCTTCCAGTTGGAAATGGGCGGTGTAGAACAACCATGGCTGATTTTGTTCGGTATGCCAGGCATTTAAATCTTCCAGCGTTAGCCATGCACCGCGGTCGGTGGGGGCTTGCCATTCTTCGCCGTTGCGGCGATGCCCGAGCGCCGTACGTGCCGCGGCATTCTGTGGATCTTTCACCAATGCTTGCCAATAATGTATTTCGACATCACGCAATAAACCATTGGTTTGGCACCATTCGGCAAGCTCCACAGCATCTTTGGCGCTGGCGTGTTGCGCATACACCATTTCTAGTTTGTCACAGTAAGATCGATAAGCAACGCGCGGCCCGGCCATGATGGCGATTTTTTTACGCGCATACTCTTTCGTTTTGGATCCCTCTTGGAGTACGAATAAATCTTTCGTATCCAGAAGAATCACCCCAAGATGCTCATGGCCACTGGTGTCCGTGACTACATCTAGAGGAACCTCGGAGGGATCCTGGAACAGCGGTAACAATAGCGCAATCAGCAGCATCACCAAAGTCTACAACTTTGGCGCGCCTGAGTAACCGGCTACCAGTTGTAACCACCCGGCGACGACACCTGCCAACCGGTGAGCGGTCGTTGGGGGTCGTAGAACGGATTGCTGACGTAATAGACGGTGGGTGTGCTGTTGAGCACAAATTTGAACTCGAAGCCGTTAGAGCGGTACATATAGCCGCCCACGCCAGCGTTGGGGAAGTTCGGGTCCGGATCTTTCGGCAAATACGGCAAGTAGTTTGGCACCAGGCCAGGAATGTAGCCGAGGGCGTCGTAGCCAAAGTTGCCTAGGGTTCCCGCATCGCCCTGCCAAGCATCGCCGGTGTCAGGGTAACTGCCATTGAGTTGCTTGTAGTTGGCTAGGGCGGCGGCCACGGAGCGCAAATCGCTGGCGCGTCGGCCATCCCGTGCATTGCGTGCTTCTTCCCCCAAGATGGGTGCGAGGATTCCAGCAAGCATGAGAATGATGGTCACCACGATCAACATTTCGAGGAGGGTGAAGCCGCGCTTGGAAGCGGGATGTTGAAGGGAAAGTGGCAACATTGCTCTCCTTTATCGTCCACAATGAAAGAAACATAAAAAAAGAAATCGCCGACTCCGTAGAGGCGACGATTTCCGTTTACTCGGTTATCGAGTTTCCCAAAAAACTACCAGTTGTAGCCCCCAGGCGAGCTGACTTGCCATGCCGTTGCGGCACGGGTTGGGTCGAAGAATGGGTTGCCTGCAGGGAAAGTCTCAGGACCTTCGTTCGCCACGAACTTGTAGTCGGTGCCGTCAGAACGGTACATGTAACCACCGGTGGTAGCGTTTGGTAAATCTGGGCTTGGATCCTTAGGCAAAGCTGGCAGGAAAGTAGGCACTAGGCCTGGGCAGTAACCTGCAGCATCGTAAAGTAGACCACCGTAAGTCGGTGCATCGCCTGCGAAAGCACCAGCCGTATCAGGGTAAGTACCATTTACGCGCTTGTAGCTTTCGAGTGCAGACTGCATGCTCTTGAGGTCAGAGGAGCGGCGTGTATCACGTGCAGATTTCGCGGCATCTTCCAAAACTGGAATAAGAATTCCGGCCAGCATGGCCAGAATCGTGACCACGATCAACATTTCGATGATCGTAAAGCCGGATTGGGAGGAGTTTCGTTTCATGTTTCAGTTTATGTCTTTGGGTTCTTGGGTCTCGGCAACCGAGAGATTGCCTCTGGTGGCGTCCAAATACGTTATCGGAGAATGAAACGGATGCCTTTAGCCTAGGAATCAAGAAAATCGAGACTCAGAGGTACATGATCGCTGGGCTTGGCCTCCCAATCGCCAATTTTGCGCTCATCTCGGTCTAATTCGGCCCCACAGCAGCGTTTTAGCGCGGAAGCTGTGCCGAGCGCCAAATCAATCCTTAACCCCATATCACGCGGAAAAGCGCCCCCCCGGTAGTCCCACCAGGAAAAAAGCCCACCCTCACTATGAAATTTGCGATAGAGATCCACCAAGCCTATATCGGTCATGGCCCGTAGTTTGGCATGCTCTTCATCGGAAAAATGAATGCTACCGCGCCACTTTTCGACGTCGTGTACATCGCGTTCATCGGGTGCGATATTGAAATCACCGAGTACCACCAAAGATTCAGTGGGGTCAAAACTGCTAAGCCAGGTGGTGAGGGCATCGAGCCACAACATTTTGAGCGCAAATTTTTCGCTGCCGACCGCTTGGCCATTGATGACGTAGACATTTACAAAACGGATGCCGTTGAGCACGCAAGAAATCACCCGCGCTTGTTCCGGCGCCGGATCGCCGGGGAAGCCATGGCGTACATCCGCGAGGGGCTCCTTACTTAGAAGGGCGACACCGTTATACGTTTTTTGCCCGTGGTAAGAGCAGCGGTAACCCGCTTGGGCCAGAGCGGCGGCGGGGAAGAGGTCATTCTGCACTTTGGTCTCCTGCAAACACAGGAGATCAGGCTGATGACGCTCCAGTACGCCGAGCACTCGCTCAAAGCGAGTGCGCAGCGAGTTTACATTCCAACTGATGGCGCGCATCTAGGGAGTTTACGCGCGCGGAGCTTATGGGAAGCTGACACTCAAAAGGGTAGTGAACGCCGCATCGGCTGTGCCTTGGCCGACCAGTCCTTGAAAATGCAAGCTGCGGCCACTGACTGCCACGGGAACGCTGCGCTCAAAAGTTGCCACAGCATCTGCAGCGCAAGTGCCGCTGAGGAAAATCTGCGGATGAACTAAGTACAGACTGCCGGCAATGCCCGGGTAAGTGATGCCGTTGTTCAAAGCGAAACTCCAGGCCAAGCTGCAACTGGCGTTGGCCGCTCCATCGAGGACAAAACGCATGGTTTGACCGACTGCAGCTTCGCCCCACAGGCCAATGGTTGGACTACTTTGCAGAGTGCGGATTTCCAAATCATCGAGCAGACCTTCGGTGATGTCGTTATTCGGCTCATCGGCGACGACAAACTGTAGGCGCATGCGGTCGGTGAACGGAACGGTTCCAGTGAGATCAACATCCACTTCCAGCCAGGCCGAACCGGTGTCCCCTGCATCTTCGAGCTGCACCCAACTCATGCCATCATCATTACTGATGCGGCTTATCCAGCGGTCATCTAAGGCCGAACCGGGGCGGTTCGCGAACCACCGCGCATAATGCAAAGCAGCGTTGCTATGGCCAACTAAGCTGAACCGTGGGGAAGTCAAGATTGCTGTCCCATCGACGTCATTGGCTCCCGCCGACGCCCCTGCGGCCGCGCCCGTAACCCAGCACAAACTTCCACTTGGAGTGGCATCATTTTCTGGTTGCACCGCGCTGCCCGAAAGCGTGGTCCCTTGGGGATCTGCGCGTTCCCACGACCAGTTATTTTGGTTGTTGGTGCTCCACCCGAAATCATCAGATTCCATCGCATCGCGCAATAGCACCCTTTGGCGGCCAAGAATCACCTCTACTTCGCTGCTGTCTGTCCAATTGGCGTAGTGCATTCCAAGCTCCAGCGGCAGGGCTTGGCCACTTGGGGCATTGGCTGCGATAGCGATTTGGAAAGCGCCACTCACCGCACTGCTATGGGGCGCGATTTGCAGCGAAAATGGTCCGCCAGAAAGCGTAAAAAATGGGTGGCTGCTGGCAACGCTGAGGTCGATATCGAGTAGCTCTAAACCACTATTTTGTACGACGATTTGCACCGACCAACTCTCTCCCGGTTCGGGCCAAGCATCGCCATCGCCACTGATTTCGCTCCACAACAAATCTTCCACGTTTGCCCATGCGCCGGTGGCCATCGCCACCTGCCAGCAGGCCGGACGGATGTCCGCATAGAGCGCTGGAATGCGTAACGGCGAAGGCCAAAAGCCATCACTGCTCGCACCGATTTCCGGGGTGAAGGCGATGGTGCCAAAAGTGCCGTAGTGATAATCCACGCTGCCGCCATTGGCAATGTAAAGTAGCTGCCAAATCGTGCCGAAGGGATAGCCACTTTGCGCGGTGAAGGACTGGCCATATGCGCGATAGAGAGAATCATCAGGACTCACAATTATGTCGTAGCCCCATGGGTACAGCATGAGGTCGCCGTAAGTGTGTGCCGAAATCGACATGGCCGGCGGCATGGTGGCCATGAGGTTTGCCAGAGCCAGGGTTTCAGGCTCCGAGAACGGCGCGCTGCCGCGGTATGTTTCATTGGAAGTATTGCCACTGGAGCCCGGCCATTGTGCGCCCCATTCCCAATCGTAGTTACGATTCAAATCCACTCCAAAAGTGCCATCCAAATTGTTGCGACGATTTTTACGCCACATGCCACCACCGCCCGGAGCAATCTGTCGGTTGTATTCATAACCATCCGGATTGCTACATGGAATGAATAACAAGTTGCGCGTTTGAATCAAACGCGTGGCTTCGGCATTTTGCCCATAAGCCTGCAAGATTTCATCGGCGAACATCAATAACGCTTCTCCGGACATGGGTTCGCGAGCGTGATGGAGGGCGTCGTACCAAGCGACAGCTTTGCTCGGATCATGCGCGTTCGGGGTGGTGCTGATACGCATGGCCCAAATCGGGCGGCCGTCAATCGTGGTGCCTACCGAGAACTTCGGGGAACACAAAGCTGGATAAGTGGCGGCCAAGCGGTCCATTTCGCTAACAATCTCCGCCAAGGTGCGAAAGCCACCCATCGAACCCACCGCCGCACGGCCGCCAAGACTTAAGTCGCGCGCGGCACGTTGCGCATAATAGTTTTGCAAGTCTTCAATCACCACCACATAGGGAATGCCGAGAGACTGCAGTAACTGCTGCTCGGCGTCGGTGGCATAAGCCATAGCGGTGCCAGAGCTAGCGGCGGCGTGGTGATCATCGACATCAACCAGCAAAGTTTGTAAGTGCTGATATTCCGCCGCATTGGCAACGGGGATTTGCACCAAATCTTGAATCGGTGGGATGCTGGAAGGTGTTTGGGCGAAGCCGAAACAAAGGAGGAGGGTGGCGAGGATTTCCATGGTACGAAAGGGACTCCCTAGCCTACCAAAAGTAGCGCGAATCGGGCTAGGTGACGGTAGAATAGGCCGCTCCATGACCAATACCGCGACTTCTATGGATTTATCCTTTCTTCACGCCCTTGACCTCGATGGCCAGCAGGCTGGCGCCTATTGTGGCCGCTGGCTTGCCTGCTCCGGCTCGGTACTCGATGTTTATGCGCCCGCCACCGGCGAAAAAATTGGCGCGGTGAAACAAGCCAACGCACAAGATTATGAAACCGTTGCTGCTGCGGCTCAGGCGGCATTTTTACGCTGGCGCGAATTACCGGCTCCGGTGCGCGGTGAGTACGTGCGCAAAATCGGCGAGCAGCTCCGCAAGTACAAAGAGCCACTCGGCAAGTTGGTCGCGCTGGAGATGGGCAAGATTCTGCAAGAGGGTCTAGGAGAGGTCCAAGAGGCCATCGATATCTGCGATTTCGCAGTGGGGCAGTCGCGCATGTTGTATGGGTTGTCCATGCACTCGGAGCGTCCGCAGCATGCGATGCGCGAACAATGGCATCCCTTGGGTGTCGTCGGCGTGATTTCCGCTTATAACTTCCCTTCGGCGGTGTGGGCCTGGAACTCGGCTCTGGCTTTGATTTGTGGGGATTCCTGTCTGTGGAAGCCCAGCTCGAAGACTCCGCTTACGGCACTTGCCATGACCAAAATCGCCGCTCAGGTGTTGGAGCCGGATGGCTTCGGCGCGGTGGTTTCTTTGGTGATTGGCAAGGGTTCGGAAGTCGGAGAACTGTTGCTGGCGGATCCACGAGTGCCGTTGATTTCGGCGACTGGTTCTTGCCGCATGGGCAAACGCGTCGCAGAAAAACTAGCTGGCCGTTATGGGCGCGCGATTTTGGAACTTGGTGGCAACAATGCTGTAGTGGTTTTGGAAGATGCCGATATCGAAATGGCTTGCCGCGCCATCATGTTTGGTGCAGTTGGCACAGCTGGTCAGCGTTGCACTTCAACACGCCGCGTATTGGTGCAAAAGAGTGTGCGTGATGTGGTGGTCAAGCGCCTGAAAGAAATGTACGCCAAAGTCAATATCGGTCATCCACTCGATCCAAGCACCCTGATGGGTCCAATGATTGATGATGGTGCGGTGCAGGAAACCCTAGATGCCATCGAAAAAGTCAAACAACTGGGTGGCGAAATCATCTGTGGTGGCGAGCGCGTATCGCCTGTGGGCTGTGAAGGCGGTTCGTACATGACTCCATGTATCGCCACGGCACAAAACGAATGGCAAATCGTTCAAGACGAAACCTTCGGCCCGTTGCTTTACATCATTGAAGTCGCTGATCTTGATGACGCCATCGCCAAGCACAATGATGTGCCGCAAGGTTTGTCGTCATCCATCTTCACCATGAATATGCGTTATGCGGAACGGTTTTTGGCTGCAGCCGGCAGCGACTGCGGTATTGCGAACGTCAATATTGGTACTTCTGGTGCCGAGATTGGTGGCGCTTTTGGCGGTGAAAAAGAAACCGGTGGGGGCCGTGAATCTGGTTCGGATGCATGGAAGTCTTATATGCGCCGCCAAACCAATACGGTTAACTGGGGCACCAGCTTGCCATTGGCACAGGGAGTTTCTTTCGACGTCGATTAACTTTCGCGTGGATCAACTCGGCTGATGGAGGAATCGGAATCCAATCCAAAGCAGCGCACCGTCAATCGCCAACGCTTGCCGCTCGCGCTTTGGGATTATGGTGGCACCGGCCCGGTGGTGTTGTTCCTGCATGGTTTTCTCGATACTGGGCGCAGCTTTGAAGATGTTGCTCTAGCCCTGCACGGGCGTTGCCGGGCTCTATGTCTTGATTGGCGCGGTCACGGTGCAAGTGGCCGGGCGAGTCGTGATGGAGCTTATCACCAACTCGACCACCTCAAAGATTTGGCCAGCGTCATGCAGGAACTCGCCACGGCAGGCACTCCGGTGCAAGCTGTGGTGGCGCATTCGATGGGGGGCACAGTGGCGTTGATGCTGGCGGCATTTGCCCCCAGCTCCATTTCACACTTGATGTTGGTGGATTGTGTGGGCGGTTATGCTGCCGATAGCACAACCCAGGTAGATCAGATGACGGCCTTGCTGGAGCATTTGCGCAAGCCCGTTGCACCTTTCCGGAGTTTTGCTTCGCGCGATGCCGCGATCGAGCGGGTCATGGCCAATAATCAGGGCCTCAGTCGAGCTGGTGCTGAGCGGATCGTGCGCCATTATCTTGATCCCAGCGAGGACGGGCGCTTTTTGGTGCGCTTGGATCCACGTTTGCGGGGCCCCAATCCCTATCGTTTCCAAGAATCTCATTGGCTGGAAATTTGTCGACGCGTCACCGCGCGGGTGCATTTGCTTGCTCCGGAATTTGGCTTTATGCAGCGTATTCCGGCGCTGCAACAGCGCTTTGAAGCGCTGTCTCATGCGAGCCGCCAAGATTTACCCGGCGTCGGCCATCACGTGCATGTGGATGCTGTGCCCGCTTTGGTGGCAGCGGTGGAGCGCTTTATTGCCGAAAACTGCTTTTTGGATTAGAGCGAACGAGCCGCTGCGCTTTCCTTCAATTTATTCTCGCGATCCAAGCCCCACGCCATTGCGAGAGTGTCGCGCAGAATACTAGGGGTGACCGGTTTCGCCAGATAGGCAGAGAATCCAGCAGCACGATATTCACGGCCGCGGCCGGCGCCGGCGTCGGAAGTGAGCAAAACCATGCAGCATTCAGCGAGTACTGGGTCGGATTGCATCATCATGCCGAGGCGTTTGCCATCCATGTCGGGCAATTGGTGATCGATGATGGCGAGTTCGAATGGGCAGTGGGCATTGAGATCCACACGCATAAGCTGAATCGCCTCTTGGCCAGAGGAAGCAACAACAGGCTGCACCCCCCAAGCCATCATCTGCTCCACCATGATGTCGCGATTACGCGCGTTGTCTTCCACAATCAGTGCTCTTAAGCCGGCGAGGTTGCCAGAGAACAAGTTTTGTACTTTGGGTTCTCGGGAGCGTGGTAGCTTTAATGAGAACCAGAAATCGGCTTCTATACCACTGCCATCAAAGCCCATTTCACCGCCCATCAAGCGCACAATTCTTTGGCTGAGTGCCAGGCCGAAACCGCTATCCGATTCCGGAGTCTTGTGCTTGTCGTTGCCTTCCAGCAACTCACGCAAGGCATGACGCTCGTTGTGATCCATATCGGA
>CALFOT010000023.1 GCA_937919925.1 uncultured bacterium
ACTGACTGCCAAGAGCTGACCGTGTGCAGAGGTGCGAGGGAATTTACAGAAAGGACGTTACGCTAACGAATTAATTTCAGGTTCCATGAGAAGACCCCTATACTTACATCTCTGATGACCGCTCCATCTACAATTCAAAAACCGATTGAGCCGTCCCTGGCACCATTCCCGATATTGGTCCCGGTACCAACTTCTGAGACCGCCAGAGCCGCCACGCCGGAGCTCAAACTCGTTCGGCCAAGAAGGAATAATCAGCTTGGTCATTTCTACCCCAAGTACTGCAAGCACTCCATTGAAGGACTCCTATGTGTCGCTCTCGGAATAGTTGCGATACCCATCTTCCTTTTGGCCAGCCTTATCGTGGCGATTGAGCAGCGCTCCCTTAGGCGCATTATTTATTCGCAAACTCGCCTCGGCTTAGATGGCAACAGTTTCCAGATTTTTAAGCTTCGAACTATGGTCCTCGATGCAGAAGCCAACGGCCCCGCCTTCTCTTCCGGTGCTACCGATACGCGGATCACAAAGGTCGGCCGAATCCTACGCCGCTACCGGATCGATGAACTGCCTCAGCTATGGAACGTGATGCGTGGCGACATGGCCTTAATCGGCCCGCGCCCCGAACGCCCTGAGTTCAGCTCTTACATCGAGAAGATGCTTCCGGATTTCGACCAGCGGCTTTTGGTTCGCCCTGGAATCACTGGCCTTGCCCAAGTATCTGCTGGGTATATCGGGGCGGATATGAAAGGGCATGCAGACAAGCTGAGCTTCGACCTCGAATACATCGATACGGTTTCGGTGCGAAGGGATTTAGGAATCCTAGTTCGAACGGTCCATTCTGTCTTGACTGCCCAAGGACAATAACGGCAGCGAACCTGGCAATGGGCCTGAACGGCTTCCTTCGGATACTGTGCGTGTACTGTCGTTCACGCTACTCTTTACCCACCTTCGCGGCGAGCGTTAGCCAACTTTTTTAGATTTTCTAGCGCAGAAAACTACTGCGACGGTTATTTCAAAAACGGTATATCACGGCCTTCCAGAGTTACCATCCAGTTCAACTCGGGCACCTGCAGGCGCTTCACAGGAGAGTCGTAGACATTCGGGCACAGAAACTGATGGCGGCCGTTGTCGGAGCTTAGAAGCAGCACACTGCTCATGTCCCGCATGTACAAGTCCATCACCAACGCACCATCGCGCGCGATGACTTTGAGGCAGTCCATGGTGGCTGCTGCGGTCTGGGTCATGGATGCGACATTGACCGAGGCTTCGGTAACTTTGCCGTCGCCCGACAGGGCTTCGGACTTGAAACAGAACTCTTGGTGAAAGAAGCTCATCTTGGCCTCCGTCTTGCGAAACAACGATTCAATCTTCTTCGAGTCAATCTTGCTTTCGTGGAAAACCCACACCGCTTTGTCGCGGCCGCCGCCCCAGAGAGTCCAAACTTTTTTCTCTGCCTTTTCGACACCACGCATCGCTGCTTTCTGCGCGCGTGAGTCGTCGCTCAAAGGCGTGAGGGCCGTCGCTAACAACGGCGTAGCTTTGAAGCCTTGTTTCTTCAAGCCAGACTTAAGGCTCTTCATGAGCTTTTTGGAATCTTCGCTTTGCACGGCCCAAACACGACGACTTGTATCGCCCATGGCACGAATCGATTCTCCCACCACAACAACCTTCTTCTCTTTGAGCAGCCACTCTGCAAGTTCATCTGCAGTGGTTGCTTTGTAGTCTCCGGTGATCCCGAGGAATACGACCGATTCCGAATTATTCAGCGAAACGGTGGATTGCTCAACGGGGGCCGAAATAACCGCACTCAAGGAGGAAAGTGCTGGGGCAGCCGCATCCGCAGGGGCGGCCGATGAAGCATTGCTCAGCAATAGCGGAGCAGCGCTTAAAGTGCCGGTGAAAACAGCGGCACCACAGATTTGAAGGAGGGTTGAAAGCATGACCTCGGGGACTAGCCGCAAATTGCGCGGCGAGGACGTCATCCATCATAGATGACTCTCGGAAACGGGTAACGCCTAAATTCGCACTCGGTCTAAAACATTTTTTGCGGCTGGGAAAAACTCGGCACAGATTTCCGATGCAGCTTCCAGCTCGGCGGGATCGGCAGAAAGCGCGTGCACATAAAATTTCCACATGCGGGTATAGGAATTTTCGAGATCTTGTAGGCGCGGAATTTCCTCGGAATGGTCAGATAATCGACTGAGATGAGTGTCGCCGGGCCACCGCACTAGCATTTTCGCTTGTTTCAGTTGCATCTGCCCCGAAGGACAATAAAGCATGATTGGAATTTCGCGGCCAACCCGCTGCGCGAGCCTCTCCGTCATACGGCGCTCCGTGGCGCGGCGTTCCTCGGCAGAGCCGGCGCCGAAGAAACGCTGGATCAAATCTTGTTGCACCAAGGGGTTGGCATAAACCGGATAAACCGCAACCCGCTTGGGCAACTGACGGCGGCTCCACGCTTGCACATAAATATCTAATAGGGCACGACGCCGCGCATCCTTGATATCCGCCGCCGCCAGCAGCTCAAACAAACTGGCGTCCGTGGCAGCCTGCAGCTGTTCAAAAGTCACGGCCTTTTCCAACAGCACAATCTCGACGGCTTTGGCCACCAAGGAACCTGCTGCAATCTTGGCGTGGTGATAATAAACCCGCTCCGAAAAGTAAAAACGTGCTTCCAAGCAACGGATAATTTCACTGAGTACCGCTTCTTTGAGATAACCGTTCCTACCCAGATCCACGAACAGTTCCTGGCTGTTGCGGTCCACCCGAAACACGTTGAAAATACGTGGGTCATATTCCAACTTTAGGCCGGTGAACATGGCGTCGCGCGCCAAATAATCGAGCATGTCGGCATCAATCGTACCGCTGACCAATCCGCGCCAATGAGGCGGAGCGCTGGCGCCTTCGGCAACCAAATCCGGCGCCAAAATCGCCAGCACATCAGCATGTGCACCGGTTTTACGCAAGGCACGACCGAGCTCTGTTTCAGTTGAAAACATCCGCTCGAAACGCGCCGGAGTATCGTGGCGTGGCAGCAATCCAGTTTGGTCTTCAATGTTATGACCAAAAGGCAAATGCGTGGCATCGTGGACCAGCGCGGCCAAGCGAATTATGCGCAGGCCATGGATATCGTAGCCGTCAAGCCGGCCATCTATTTGGCTGTCCCGCACTTGATTGATGGCCGTGATCATACGGGTGGCAAGATGCGCGGTGCCGATGGAATGTTCAAAGCGCGAATGCTGTGCGCCTGGGTAAATCAAATGGGTAGCGCCAAGTTGCCGCACATTGCGCAAGCGTTGCATCTCGGGCGTATCCAAAATCCCCAGCTCCTCGCGTGTGACTGGGATATCGCCGTGAACTGGATCGCGCAGAATGCTTTCGAACTTCAGCACGATTTACTTCCCGCGTTTAGGGCGCCGCCCGCCGCGACGTGTGGCAGCGGCTTCCTCGCGCATCAAGCGTGAACGGTCTTTACGATCGGTGCGCGAGCCAGTCTTACGCAGTTGAGGGCGATGAACACGCGGCGGCGACGAGCCATCCTCAGTATTGTTTGACAGCGCCATTTTTACCAAGCTATCCCGCTCGGGGCGCGACAAAGGGCGCAGCATACCGCGTTTGATTCCGGCAATACCTAAGGAACCAATCCGCACGCGCTTCAAACGCTTTACCCCTAAACCAAAGCGCGCAAGCAGGCGCCGCACTTCGCGGTTGCGCCCTTCACTAATCGTAATCTCCAGCATCGTGCTGCTCGGCGTGCGACGCATAATGCGAGCGTTATCCGGAATGACCTTGGAGCTTTCAATCCATGCGCCTTCGCGTAGGCGTTCGAGATCTTCTCCCGTCATGGCCGAAGAAATCATACACACATAGGTTTTCTTGACGCCGTGGCTTGGATGCGCAATCAGCTGCGAAAAATCGCCGTCGTTGGTAAGTAGGATCAAGCCTTCCGAATCTTCATCCAAGCGGCCAACTGGGTACACCCGGCTAGGCACCATGGGATCGACTAAATCGCACAAACGAGTGCGCGTCTCGCGAGGGTCATTGGTGCACAACACACCACGTGGTTTGTAAAATAAATAATACAAACGTCGCGAACGATGAATGCGGGCGCCGTTCACCGCAACCTCATCTTCATATTGAACGCGATAACCGGGCTCCATGATGATGGTGCCGTTCACCGCGACTTCGCCATGCAATACTTTTTCATCACACTTGCGACGTGAATCCACCCCCTGCTCTGCAAGCCAACGATTCAAGCGCACACCGTTCGCCGATGCGGATCGATCGATGCTGACCGCGCTTTCATCCACCGCGTTGACCGCTACTTTCGGCGCCCGACTGGCAGCGACAAATCCATGCGCCACTCGTTTCGCGTGCGGAGAAACTTTCGGTTTACCGCGACCGGTACCGGCCGCTGGTTTTTTGCGGGCGGTACGTTTCGCAGGCCGCCCTTTCGCTGGTTTCATTGCCACTACAGTGCCACTCCCATCAAGATTTCCATGCCGTTGGTCCCTGCGCCTACCAAACGAACGCCCTTCAGCGCGCCAGGCAACAACACAGAATCGCCGAAGGCGAGATCCCGCGCAGCAAAAGTGCCGTCGAGGGATTCTAAGCGGCCACTGCCATCCACCACCGCGAGGGTGTGGGCATAGCCTTTGGTTAATAAGTCTCCGCCTTCTGTACCGACCTTCAAGGCAAACAAGTTGAAATACGTGCACGTGGCTAATGCGCTTTGCTGCAGACCTGCGTTGGTGTCGAAACTGGCGCGCGTGGGCTTAGCGGCACCAAGAGTGTAATCAACTACCTCTAGAGCTTGAAGAAGATGGGTTTCACGCGACTGGCCATCCAGGCCAAGCCGATCCCAGTCATACATGCGATAGGTAACATCCGAAGTTTGTTGCACTTCACATAACACCACGCCGCGACGAATAGCATGCGTTTGCCCAGCCGGCACAAAAATACAATCGCCACGCTGCACTTCCAACTCGGCAAGATGATCGCACACGCGCTGGTCCCCCGCCTCGGCTGCAAATATTTGCTTACTGGTGCCGTCTTTCAAACCACAAATCACAACTGCGCCCGGTGCATGATCGAGGATGTACCACGCTTCTGTTTTGCCGACGCCGGTTGGCGACTGCGGGCCATCCGCAGGGTGAATCTGCACACTGAGGTCGTCGCCAGCATCGATCATTTTCACCAGCAATGGAAAGCGGCCATCCGCGCTTGGCTTGGAAAGGCCAAGGATTTGCGGCCCAAAATCCGCCATCAACGCACGCAAACTAACCCCATCCATGGAGCCACCGCGCACGATGGTCTCCTCGCCGGGGTAGTCGCTCAGCTCCCAGGTTTCACCGAGCGGGCCATCAAAGGGCAGCTCAAGACCTAAGGCTCCACACAGCTGCGTGCCACCCCACACCTTCTCTTTGAGAAGGCGATGGAAAAAGTGCGGCTCAACGGGGCTCTTCGGGAACGACATAGCCCCGTATCTTACAAAGAGCCTCTGAATCGCGCGATGAAAGCTTCTACGGCGGATTTGCGACGGCGGCGGCGGCGTTTCGCTTTTACGCGCAAACCATCGACATTCAAAGTGTGCGTGGCGCGCGCAGATTCACCGGCCGCATACATCAAAGATTTCCACTGCCTGCCATGGGGAGCAACGGCAAAACCATAACGGCTAGTGGTGACCAAATGCGCCAACTCATGCACCACTACGCCACGCATTTCATCGGGATTCCGGCCAAGCAAGATTGGATTTAATTCCAAAATCATCTCTTCGAGCAAGGCGCGGCCAATCGTTGTGCGCAGACGCGAGTTCCAACGCCAGCAAATGCGGTCGCACAGATCCTCTGCATTCCACAACGCCAGCATTTCCTGGATGATGGCGTCGACCGCTGCCGGAGGCCAATCCCGCAACAGCTCCGCAATGTTGCGGCGCTCATCATCAATCGTGGTCAAGCGGGTCATCGTCAAAAACGCAGTGGTTACACCAAGTTTAGCTGCCCGTCACTCGACGTCCGCCAACCCATACCGCGCCAATCCTTTGTTGATTTTCCAGCACCACAAAATCTGCTCGCAAACCGACTTCCAGGCGCCCGCAGTCGCCGAGCAGAGCGCCAGGTACTTCGCAGCCCATACGCACCAGTTGTGGCAAGCTGAGGAAGCCATCACGTAGCAAGCGCAACAGCAGTTCGGGCAGGGAATCGAGCGTGCCGCAAAGCCCGCCTTTGGCGTCGACGGCAACTGCGCCACTGCGCGTTAAGCGTTTGCCACCCGACACAAAAGAATCCGCCGGCAAACCTGCATGCGATAAGTTATCCGAGCACGCCATCAGGCGTTTACGCAGTGCTGGCGTACGCGCCCATAAACGCACCGTTTCGGGTGCCACATGCACCATATCTGGAATCACCGCTGCCCAATGAAATCCGCCGTCCATGGCAAAACCAATAGGCCCCGGTTCGCGCGCACAAAAAGGCTCCACGCGATTCCCCAAATGCGTCACGGCGAGCTCGCCGGTGGCTGCCGCCGCTTCGCAATCCAGATAGGTGGCCTCACTATGGCCGACCGAAGGCATCACGCCGTCATCACGGAATTTTTGGCACGCATCAAATGCACCCGGAAGTTCGGGGGCGAAGGTGCAGAGCTTCAACCAGCCACCGCAGGCCTCCATCAAAGCAGCGGCGGCTTCCGCACTAGGCTTGAGGATGGCACTCGCTGGCAGAGCGCCACGTTTACTCCGGGCAATAAATGGGCCTTCGGAATGCCAACCTGCAAACCGCGTGCGCGCGGGGCCACGTTGTGCTTTCCATTGCCCCCAGCGTTTGGCCACGGCGCGGTAATCCTCGAGGCTCAGCGGGTACAGGCCAGCATAGGCGCTGGTCACTCCTGTGGCGGCGAGCGCGCGACTCATGCGGTTCAGCGCGAGTGGCGTGCCGTCGCCACAGTCCACTCCGGCAAAACCATGCAGCAAAGTATCCACAAAGCCGGGCAGGATTTCAGAAGCACCAAGATCTTGTAACTGATCGCGTAGCGGCAACGGCGGCTCACCCCACCCTAGCTGTTGAATGCTGCCGCTCGCCCAAGTCATCCAACCAGGTGCGAACGTTTTGCCGTTCCAAAGTGATGCGTAAATGCCGTTTTTCATGATTTGCTGGGCTCGGCCGACGTGGCCGGATCTTCAGGTTTGTGCCACCAATAAAGAGAAGTTTGACTGTAATCGCGGCGCGCCACTCCTGGGAGATGCCCCAGCTCTTCTTCGCTCAGAATGCCGCATGGAGTATGAACAATGGCGCATCCCCCCGGCTTTAGGCGCTGGGTTAGGCTCAAAAACAAGCCCCAGACCTTGATTCTTCCTTCGCCGCCTATGCGGAAGTTGTCGTATGGGGGGTCGAAGAAGATTAAATCTGGCGCAGGTTGCCGATCTGCGAGGGCAGCCAAACGATAGGCGTCCATCCGCAGGCACTGGAGATGCGCGCTGCAGCCTAGTAACTGCGCGTTTTCCTCAAGCTGGGCGGCGGCGAGAGGATGGCGCTCAATGGCCAAAACCTGAGCGGCGCCGCGTGAAAGTGCTTCAAGCCCCAGAATTCCGCTGCCGGCATAAACATCCCAAACCAGTGCATCCACCACTAAATCGCCGAGGTGATTGAACATGCCTTCGCGGGCGCGCTCCACCAAAGGGCGGGTGGCCTCTACCTTGGGAACCTTCAGCCGTCGGCCCCGGAAATCTCCTGCAGTGATGCGCAGCATGGAAGACGTAGAATACGCGTTCCATGCCACGACTCCACGTGAACATCGATCATGTCGCCACCCTGCGGCAAGCCCGCCTATCCCAAGAGCCCGATCCGGTCCTTGCGGCGGGCTTATGCGAACTCGCCGGCGCCAACGGCATCACCGTGCATTTGCGGGAAGACCGGCGCCACATTCAAGAACGTGATGTGCGGTTGCTGAGCCAAACGGTGAAAACCTTGCTCAACCTGGAGATGGCTTGGACCCCCGCCATGTTGGACTTGGCTTGCGAGCTCAAGCCCCAGCAAGTTTGTGTGGTACCGGAACAACGCCAAGAGCTCACCACCGAAGGCGGCCTTGATGTGGAAGCCTACGCCGAAACTTTGCCGGCTGGCATCGAGCGTTTGCAAGATGCGGGGATTGAGGTCAGTTTGTTTGTGAATCCAGATCCCAATGCAATTGAAGAGGCGGCACGGTGTGGTGCTGATTTTGTGGAGTTGCATACGGGCAGTTACGCCAACGCCCGCGGTCAAAAGCGTGAGAATGAGTTAAGGCGTTTGGAGACCTGCGCTGTGTACGCGCATGAATTGGGTCTGCGCGTAAACGCCGGGCACGGTCTCGATTACGAAAATGTTCTTCCTGTTGCGCAACTCCCTTGGATTGAGGAGCTGAACATTGGCTACGCAATTATCTGCCGCGCTCTTTACATAGGGCTGGATCAGGCAGTGCGTGAAATGCAAGACCGCATCCTCGCAGCAGCACCGCCCGAATAGGCGGGAGCTTGAGCGATGAGCAAACGTATTCCAGTTTTTATCAATGCACGGTTTCTTACCGAGCCACTTACTGGCGTGCAGCGCTGGGGCCGTGAGTTCCTGCGCGAATTAGATGGAATGCTGGAAGATGGCACGATTGACCCCACCCGTTATGAGTTCATCTTACTTAGCCCAACGCAGCCGGCCGATATGCCGCAATATGCACACTTGAGCTTGCGCGTAAAAGGATGGCTGCGCTCCCACTTATGGGAACAATTGGAACTGCCTCATTTGGCCAAGGGTTTTCTGCTCAATCTCAAAAATACCGCGCCGGTACGCCATCGCAACATGCTGGTATTGATTCACGATTTACAAGTTTTTGCGCGACCCGAGACTCATACCGGCTTATTCAATTTCGTCTATCGCTGGATTTTACCGCGCGCGGCCAAACGCGCGAAAGTACTTGCGGCAGTGAGCCAACATACGGCGAGTGAAATCCATCGCTATTTTGGAATCCCGCAGCAACTCGCCTTTGTCCTACTCGAAGGACATGAGCATGTGTTGCGCATCGCGGCCGACAACAGCATCATCACGGACCACAATCTACAACGTAACGGTTTCCTGCTGGCGGTCAGCAGCATGAACCCAAACAAAAACTTTGCGGCGATTTTGCGCGCGATGAAACTTGCCGACGTACAAGTGCCTTTGGTTATTGCAGGTGGCACTAATCCGAAAGTATTTGATGGCGGTGGGCTAGGTAGTTTGCCGGCTAATGCAATTCATGTCGGACACGTTTCGGATGCCAAATTGCGCGCCTTGTATGAGCACGCGCTTGGCTTTGTCTATCCGTCCTTTTATGAAGGCTGGGGGTTGCCGCCTGGCGAAGCCATGCTGCTGGGCTGCCCAGTCATTGCGAGCAACACCACTTCCTTACCAGAAGTTTGCGGCTCCGCCGCTTTGTATTGTGATCCTGCCAGTGATGCCTCGATTGCGAAACAACTATTCCGCTTGGTGGAAGACGGGCCTCTGCGGCAGGAGCTTGCGGCCCTTGGTCGTGCGCAATCGCAGCAGTTCTCATGGCGCTCGGTTGCAGAACGCACTTGGGCGGCCATTGAGCCGCAACTGCATTAAGAAGTGGTTTCCAGCGGTAGAGCTAACTTGCTTGCCGTTAGAACGAAATGTCTTCGCCAGATTCGATGCCCTCTTCCACTTGCTGTAGCGCTTGCACAATTATTGGTTCAAAGGCCGCCATGGTTGGCCAGTAGCTATCAAAATCATCATCAAGATCGAAAATCTCATCCCGCTCTTTAAAAACAACAGCCCCAACTTCCGTTTGACGCAGTTCCATGTGCAGGGTTACTAACGCGGAAGGCTGTACGGAACCACGCGTGGGGAGGTCCTCGAAAGCATAGTGAAAAGAAGAATCCAAGCTGCGCAACGCGCCACTGCTGCGCTCGAACTCGGCCACCACTTCCATGTCCGCAAGCTTCTCTAGGAAGGCGAAGGTGCCGCTACTTTTTAACCCTTCAAATGCTGGCGATGTTACAAAGGCCTTCAACGGCGCATAAGTTATCTGCACCGACTCGCCAGATGCGCGCCAACCGTTGTTCGCTTGCATCACATTTGCACCAAGGAAACGCACGATGTTGCTGGGATGAAACAACGCGCACGCTCCTGGCAGCGCCAGCGTGGCCTTTGCGTCGGATTCAGAGAGTCCAGGAATATGACTGCCAATCCGTCGCAAAAAATCAAAGGCCAAAACTTGGCGATCCGCCGACAAGCGCAAGCCAGCCGGAATTTCTAGCGGTAAGCCAGCCGGCACAATGGAATCCAAGCCGCGCTGCTGCATACGCAGTTCCTGTGCGTCGGACTCCAACCAAACGGTGATGTAATTATCAAAACTGGGCACAACAATTTCAATGACCGCGCGCGTGCGATAGCGATTGCCGCCAAGCAAAGTGGAATCCATCACGATCGATGCAAAGCCATCCACCGGCCCGCCAAGCAATTGCGGCATGTCCTTCAAGGTGAAGTTCATTTGCCAGTGCAGCGTAATTGGAAACTCAAGATCCTTACTGAAATCAAGGCTAGATTTCCAGGTGGCGATAGCTGACTCAGCCTGGTCACCGCTCACCATCGGAATGTTGGACCACTCCACTTCCGTTTTGCCACAAGCCACCCACAAAGGTGCGCCAACTATCCAGATGAGCAAATATTTTTTCATACTTAAAAATCAAAATCGGCGGCGTCATCGCCGGATTGATCCACCATTTGCTGACGCAGCTGCGCTTCCACCAAAGGCATTATGGCCTCTACCATTGGCCAGTATTCATCAAAGTAGGTGTTCAAGTCGACCACTGTGCTATCAGCAGAGAACTCGATTGGCGCAATGTCTGCCACCAAGGGAGCATAATCCATCGCGATTGAAAAATTCAGTGCGGTTACGCTGCCGAACTCATCTGTAATAGGAATCGCTCCAGTGATGAGCATGGAGGTCATGCTGCCATCCACAACATCAAAGGTCACTCCAGCCGCAAGCCCATCTGCGATTTCATTCGCCTGCTCCACCTCAATCCCGAACTCCGCAAGCGCTGGAGATGCCAACATGGATTCAAGCATTTCGCGATGGATGCCAAATTCCACGGAAACCATATTGCCCTCCACTTGCCAACGCTCTGCGATAAGCATGGGCGACAGCGCCAAGTAACGCGAATTCAACATGGGGTGGAGGATGTCGCCAAAACCGCTGTAAATCTCCATCCAGTGTTCCATTTCGGGATAGCCTTCGACGGAATCCGTTGCCACTGCAGAGAGTTGCATCATCAAATCCCAAACGCGATGTAGACGATCGGTGGTAAGGCTGGCGCCTGCAGGTAGGCTCATGCCCACTATCGTTTCCAGCAGCTCAGTATGATCAAAGCTCATCAGCAGATCCTGCGCATCAGCGAAAACGCCAAGCTGAAAACCAACTTGCTCATCAAGAACTGCCAAGGAGAAATCTGTACGTGTGCGGCACTCCCAAGCACTCTTAAAGGAAGCATCCGTGCCCATGTGAAGCTTCGCTTCTGCACCATCCATTGCTGGCATGCCAGAGAAGGAAAATTCCAAGTCGAAACGAAAGTCCACTGGATAAGCAAGCTCCCAGGGCAAAGCGGCAGACCATTGATGAAAAGCCGCGTCGGCAGCAGCACCTTCCAAAGTGAGATCCTGGTATTTCGGTGGCGCAACACAGGAGGTCAAAAGGAGGGTGGGGAAAAGGAGGGACTTCAGGTTCATGTTGATGAGGAATCAGTGCGTAAGTTGCTGGGACAAGTCAACAATGACAAAGCCCTCAGGGATGGTAAGGGAAAACCCCTCCGCGTTCATGAGCGTGGCAGCAGGACAATCGTCAAAACGCAGCGTATAGCGCGTGCTTTCGCTATTGCCTGCGACGATTTGCAGAGCAGAAAACTTGCCACTCGCTTCAGCAAGTTCGAAATGCACAGAGAAAGCGAGATTCCTTTCGGAAGGATCCACAAGACCAAGCGCAAGCAGCAACTCCGTGGGCAAGGCGGCCGTGAAATGCTGCGTGTGGTCATCAGGCTGCTCCACTAGTTGCTCCGCCGAATCGCAGCCACGCAGCAAAGCCTGGGCTAAAAGAATGGGATTGAGAGATTCCGGGCGGAAGCGGTGCAGTGAGCTCGTGGGTGACACGCTCGCCAACTCGGCAAAGCGCTGCACTGGGAAAACCGCAACGCTAGCTGGCGAGCCATAAATCGCAGGTAACTGGATGCGCAAATTTTCTCCGTCGGAAGCGCTCGTCACTGGCACCGAAATTTGTTCCACTGCGCCGTCTGGTGAAGTACTCGCCATGACAAGGATGGTCTCCACACGAAAATGTGTGGCATCTTGAAAGAATATCCGACCACTCTGTTGGGTGCCGCGACTGGAGACACTCTCATACAAAACTTGACGCGGCTGACTTAAATCGTGTTGGGCCGTTTCTAACCAATCTGCTGAAATCTCTGCAGAAGCCTCATGCTGGCCGCTGCAAGAAACCCAAGCGAAAGCGCCAGCGCACCAGAGCGCATGCGCACCAACAACGCGCCATTTAAAAGGCCATATCGTCATCTTCTTCTACGATTCCAGCCTGCATCGACGCCAAAGCCATTTGCACAAAAGTGTCAATGGGGAAGAGGTGGCTGCGATCGATGTGGTCGGAATTGAAATGCTTTGCTGCAAACAAATCGGAACCCATTTCGAACTCGGCGAAATCAAGCTCAAAAACCATGGACACCGCATCATCAACCTCCATCCGCATCGAAGCGCTCGTTGGCAAACCGGAATAACGATCAAAACTCATCTCGTAGGTGAGGTCTTGGAGCTGCTGCAGTTGCCCTGGGTCCAACAGCGGGTTGTCGCCAAATAAATTATCCTTCATGCGCGCCTTAATCCGCACTTCCGTGCTATTTACGCGGAAGTCGAGGATATCGGAAGTGAGCATATAAGCGCGAGCCCACCCAGCGGGGTTTAGCCCATGCTCAAAAAATTCATCTACACTCATGCCCTCAGGTAAGAACGTGGACAAATCAACATCTGCGTCTTTGAGTGTATGCCAATAAATTTGCATCAGCTCTTCAAAGATTTTGATCTTTAGAGTTAGGGTCATGCCTTCAATGCCGATGCCCGCGGCTTTGACTTGGGCACCTAAAGCATCATCTTGGAACTCTGGGGTTAAATACAGTTGCTGGCCATCGGCAAGTACCTTGATGGCCATATCGATTTTTTCAAAACCGACGAACTGAGGTAGATCTGGCATTTCAACATGCAGCCAAATGTCTTCACGAAAATTTCGCAAATCCTGGTACTCCAGCTTCACTCCTAGTTGGATATCAAAGTCCAGCGCCATACCTTCTTCTTGCACATGCATAGCCACCTTGCCCTGCGCGCTGGTGCGGAACGCCGTGGAATCAGCAGACAACTGCGGCAGACTACCGATCCACTCGGTGTAGTTCTTCGGCGCCGCCTGGGGCCGAGCGCCAACCTGCAAGCCAGAAGCGGGCTGGCCAGAGTTCGCTTGCGGAACAGCACATGCACCGAGGGCGAAGAGGAGGAGACTGATGTGGATTTTCATGACTAAAAAAAAAAGCGGGCGCCCCGGGTTTGGGGCACCCGCCGGGTGGAGCTTGGAGCGAACTAGAATTCGAGGTCTTCGTCGCTCTCTTCTTCCATCGGGCCCATCTGCGCCTTGATCATAGAAGTAAGATCGGTTACGACAACGCCCTCAGCAGCAGTGAAAGTGAAGCTGCCTTCTGGCCATTCGCTTACTTTGCCGGAATCGCTGACAGAAATCTTAGTCAAGCTACCTTCTGCGGAAACCTCAGCAGAATCCAAGAACCATGACTTGGCATCAAAAACCATGAAGCCGGAAACACCTTCTTGCTCGACGATAAAGCGGCGCTTACCTTCTACGCTGCCTTCTTCTTTTAGGCTCATTTTACCGATCATCTCGGCAGCCAAACCTTTCAGGGCACCACCATCGTTGATGTCGACCTTAGCCTGGGAGCCAATCATCTTCTCGGCAAATGCCAACTCAATTTTGACTGGGCCCGACATCATGCCGCCAGTCATTTTGGCCATGTCTGGAGAATTCACGTAAAGGTAAGTGCCATCGGCAACGACCGTGAAAGTTTGTGACACTGCGCCCTCAAATTCATCTTCCGTGGACATCGCGATGTCGAGCTGGAAATGCTTGACATCTAAAAACTGAACGCCAACGGTTACGTCAGCAGTCTTCTTTTCGCCTTCCAAAACTTGTACCGCGAAAGTGGACTTCCAAGAACCATCCAGAAGTGCGGATACGTGTTTGACAACGGCATCGGCCGCCGGGTTGGCAACAGTGGCAACGGTGGCAGGAGCTGGTGCCGCGGTTTCTTGGGCAGTCAAAGGAGCGACGGCTGCCAAAGCGACCGCGCTGAAGAGAAATGATTTCATGAACATGTGTGCTGTTTCCGGGTTGGAATGGGGTTCGAGATTGTAGCGCAATCGGCTAAATCCCGGGAGCCCCCATGTGTACGGATAAGGGTAAATGTGGTTTGGCCGATTTGCCTCAAAGTACGCCAAACACCAATAAGCACCAGTAGGCCACCTGGAAGCCACCAATCGCCATCTTCAGGACTTTGCCAAGCAGAACACCAAAGAAAGCCCCCATCCCAATATTCATCAACTTATGCGTTTCCTGACGGGCAAACAGGACTTCGAACAAAATCGCGCCAAGTAGCGCACCGGCTGCTGAGCCGAGTAGTGTGCCTAGGATCGGGATCGGAATCAGTGGCGTGCCGAAAAGGGCACCCAAAATCCCCCCGACAAAGCAGCCCCACATGCCCGCTTTTCCAGCCCCTGCTTTCTTCGTAACCTTTGTGGCAACAAGCAATTCCAGCAATTCAGCAATCGCTGCTGCGGCCGTCAAAATCAGCAGTGGCATCCAACCTAAGCCCATCAACGGACCAACCAGACCCACGGCAGCAATCATCCAATTACCCGGCAGCCCAAAGGGGATCAAAAATGCCCCGAGGCCGGCGAACAGCAAGGTGCCAACGGTGTAGAGGATGTAGACGAATTCGTCCATGCGGGAGTGTACGAGTGAGCAACTGTCATATTGGCAGACATTCCTTGGCCTACTACTTGCTCAGTGTTATCGGACGTTAGCCACTCTCTGGCCAGCCAAATTACAGGAGAAATCGATGAACCCCGAACAATGGACTCAAAAAACCCGCGAGGCGGTGCAGGCCGCCGAACAACTGGCGCGCGGCTACTCGCATGGTGAAATCCAGCCGGCTCACCTGTTTCTTGCCCTGCTTCAACAAGAATCTGGGCTTGTTCCGTCGCTGCTCACGAAATTAGGTATCGCAATCCCTCTTTGTGAATCTCACGCTCAAGATGCCCTGGCCAAGCTGCCGCGTGTGCAAGGTAGTGAAATCCGCGTTTCGCAACAGCTGTCGTTTCTACTCCAAGCCGCTGACGCCGCCCGTCTGGCTGACGGCGACGAATTCTTATCAACCGAGCACCTACTGATGGCGCTCATCACCGCGGACTCCCCTCTAGGCAAAGCCTTGAGCGCTTCCGGGCTTAGTGCCGACGCCGTCCGTGCAGCCGTCAACGATTTACGCGGGGACCGTCGGGTCACCGACGATCATCCTGAATCCCAAGATGAGGCGCTCAAAAAATACGCCCAGGATCTCACCGCCCTGGCCCGCGAAGGCCGCCTGGATCCGGTGATTGGCCGCGACCAGGAAGTGCGTCGGGTCATGCAAATTTTGTCGCGCCGCACCAAAAATAATCCTGTGCTGGTGGGCGAGCCGGGCGTCGGCAAAACCGCTGTTGCGGAAGGCTTGGCACTGCGCATTGTTGCTGGCGACGTGCCTACTGGTTTGCTCAATCGGCGCTTGTTATCTTTGGATTTAGGAGCGCTACTTGCGGGCGCTAAATACCGCGGCGAATTTGAAGAACGTTTGAAGGCGGTACTGAAAGAGGTGCAAGATTCGGATGGAGAAATCATTTTGTTCATTGATGAACTGCACACTATGGTGGGCGCGGGCGCTTCGGAAGGTGCCGTTGATGCCGCTAACTTGTTAAAGCCTGCGTTAGCCCGCGGAGTGTTGCGCTGCATTGGCGCCACCACTTATGGCGAATACCGCAAGTACATTGAAAAAGATGCTGCGCTTGAGCGGCGCTTTCAGCCCGTGCGAATTGAGGAACCGGATGTCGCCGATACCATTGCGATTTTGCGCGGTTTGCAAGAACGTTATGAAGTGCATCACGGTGTGAAAATTACCGACGCGGCTTTGGTTGCGGCTGCCGAATTGTCCAATCGTTACATTTCCGATCGCCAGCTTCCGGATAAAGCGATTGATGCAATGGATGAAGCATTAAGCTGCTTGCGCTTGGAACTTGATTCGATGCCAGCTGAATTGGATGGTTTGGAGCGCCGCATCCGCCGCATTCAAATTGAACAAGGGGGCTTAGAGGCAGAGGGTGGCAAAGATGCCAAGGCTAAAATTGCAACTCTCGAAGCCGAACGCGCCGAAGTTGAAGAGCAGGCGCAAGTACTGCGTATGCGTTGGCAAAACGAAAAAGAAAAGCTCGACGCGATGAAAGAAGCAAGCAGTGCGATTGAAAAATTACGCACCAAAGCCGAACAACTTGAACGCCAGGGAAGCTTGGAGGAAGTGGGGCGTATTCGTTTCGGTGAGATCCCGGAGCTGGAAAAAGTGATTGCCGATAACACCAAAGCGCTGCATGAAATCCAGGGGGAAACACCGATTTTGCGTCAGGAAGTGGGTAGTGAAGAGATTGCCACCGTGATTGCTGCGTGGACAGGAATCCCGGTGGACCGCATGTTGGATACCGAACGCGTGCGGCTGTTAAACCTAGAAGAATTGCTGAAGAAACATGTGATTGGCCAAGACCAGGCGGTAAGTGCGGTTGCGGAAACCGTGCGCCGGGCACGCGCAGGCTTGCAAGATGAAAATCGCCCGCTAGGCAGTTTCGTTTTCCTTGGGCCAACCGGGGTAGGCAAAACAGAACTGTGCAAAGCTATCTCCACGGAGTTGTTCGGCGATGCCCACAGCATGATTCGTTTGGACATGTCCGAATACCAGGAGAAGCACACCGTCGCTCGCATGATTGGAGCCCCTCCTGGATACATCGGCCATGAAGAAGGCGGTCAACTTACCGAAGCCGTACGACGTCACCCATACGCGGTAGTGTTGTTCGACGAAATCGAAAAGGCGCATCCTGATGTGTTCAACACTTTGCTACAAGTGCTCGATGACGGACGCCTCACGGATAGCAAGGGGCGCACGGTAGATTTCCGTAATACTCTGTTGGTCATGACTTCTAACATCCGCGATTTAGAGCAGCTGAAGCAACATTTCCGCCCAGAGTTCATCAACCGCCTGGATGAAGTTTTGGTCTTTAATCGTTTGCCCATCGAAGTGATCAAGCACATTGTGGATTTGCAGCTGCACCAACTCGAAGAGCGGCTGATGCACAACAATCAATTGGGCCTTCACATTAGCAATGCTGCCCGGGAGTGGTTCGCCGAGCACGGTTACGACCATGATTTTGGCGCGCGCCCACTACGCCGCTTGCTGCAAAAGGAGTTGCTCAACCCGCTTTCCACCAAACTGTTGGCGGGAGAGCTGGAGGGCGTGCACTTGGTTACGGTGGATGTAATCGACGGAACCATCACTTTCACGGCAACCAACAGTGAGTCTGCCGCGTACAATCCCACCTAGTGCTATGCGCCACCGACATCCATAAGAGCTACGCCGCCCAACCTGTGTTGCGCGGCGTTTCCCTACAGGTAGACGCCGGTGAAATTTTCGGTTTTGTAGGCCCCAACGGCGCCGGCAAAACAACCTTTTTGAAATGTCTGCTTGGCCTTGCACGCATTGATTCCGGCAGCATGCGAATTGGCCAAGTCGACGCTATCACCCAACCGTTGGCGGCGCGGCGCTTGTGTGCCTATGCGCCTAGCGAAACCGCTATGTACGACTCTATGTCGGTGCGGGCCATGCTCGAATTTGCACTGAGCTTTCACCGCAACGCCGATTTCTCACGCGCCGTCAAAATGCTGGCTTCCTTTGGGTTGCCAGAAAAACGCAAAGTGCGCGCGCTCAGTCATGGCATGAAGCGCAAACTACTACTCACCCAGGCCCTCTGTAGCGGCACCCCCATCATCCTTCTTGATGAACCGATGGAAGGATTAGATCCCGAAGCTCGCCGGGAACTCGAAAATATTCTGCAGGCCGCGTCTGCCGAAGGGAAAACTATTTTCTTTTCCTCCCACGATCTCGCCAGCGTGGAGCGCATTTGCAAACGTGTCGCTTTCTTGCGCAACGGCCGCCTGCTCGAGTGCGACACCATTGCGAATATTTTGAAACGCGCCGGGCACAGCGTGGATCTTGCCTTGCGCGAACCACTCGATGCCAAGGCGCTGCCCAAAAGCTCGAACCTCAGTTGGACCGGCGCCGGCACCGAATGGCGCTTGCACTATCACGGCAAACTCGAAGAAGTGTTTGATGCACTTTATGGCCCTGAAGAAAGCACCGAGGCCAACCTGTGAATCTTGCTAAACACTACTTCCGCGAACAGCGCTTCTTGATGATTGGCTACACCGCCTTGCTCATGATGAATATGTTTGCCGGCGTTCTGTACTGGCCAGAAATGCGCGACAACTTTCCAGAGATGATCAAGTTCATCCCGTTCGAGCCATTACAAGATTTTGTGCGCGCTTTCGAGAAACACGGCTTCTGGGCCTACTTCTGTGTGCAGCATTTCTTCAAGGGTGCCGGCATGTTTGGCATTGCTGCAGGAGGCTTGATGGGCACTGGGATTGTGGCCCGCGAAGTGGACCGCCGCACCGCGGAGCTGCTGCTTTCGCGCCCAGTTTCACGCGCGCGCATTTTGTTTGTGCGCTGGGCCACCGGTGCTGCCATGCTCTTTGTTCCTTATTTTGCCGTCGCCTTGGCCACCATCCCACTTGCCGCAAGCGTAGATGAAAAACTCAATCCGTGGTTTCTCCTGCAAGGCACTCTTTATTCCTACCTATTTATTTTAGCTGCCTTCACGGCCACCGTTGCGCTAAGCACACGCTTTAGCCACTACCTAAAAGCAGGCATGCTCGTGCTCGGGTTTTTACTGATGAATCTAGCCGTCTACATGATTCAGGATTTGTGGGATTATTCACTCTACAACCTCATCGATCTCGATTTGGTCATGCCCATTGCTGAAGGCTATTTCCCGTGGTATCAAGCTTGCTGGATGGCCACCATCACTTTGTTGCTCTACGGCTTGGGCCTGTGGAGTTTTCGACGCCGTGATTTTTAAACTCGCCGCAATCAATCGCGAAAATCGCAATCGCCTTGCGTGTAAAACCAATTCTCACTCTTCAATACCGTGCGCAGAAGTTCATACACTTCAGGCGCTTGCTCATAGGGATGCGATCCTGGAATTGGCGTGCAAATGATTTTGTCCACTTCTTCATAAGGACTGCGGCGGCAAAACCGTAGCGACTCCATAACTTGATGCTCCGGTCTTCCTTCTTTTAAAGCAAAACGCAGAGAGGAGCACTGATGCAGCCGCGCTTTACGACGCGTGGCATCAAGTAAAGCTCGGATCACCGCCAAATCGTCGCCATGCCAAAAATCTAACACGGTGGCAATTTTCGCAAAGCCAATCTTCGACTCCCGCCAGACCAGATAACCGAGCAATTTGCCGGCGCGGCGCGCTTCGACAATACGATGACCCTTAACCGGGTTTTGAACATAACGCCAGTTCA
>CALFOT010000024.1 GCA_937919925.1 uncultured bacterium
GGTTTCCGAAACCAAAGGCCAGAGGTTCGAGTCCTCTCGGGTGCACCACTTTAACCCTCTAAACTTGGAGGGTTTATGGCGATTAGCAAATTGGGTTATTGAAGCACATAATAGAATGGCACCTCGCGACGGCGTCAGCTTGCGGGCTATTTTGCCCTTTCTCGCCATGCCCGAAACTCTACCTTCAGCCACAACTCCTTCCGCCTCCATTTGGCGTGGAAACTTCGCCTTATACCGCCAGGTGTTGTTGGTGTGGGCGATGGAGCTCGTCTTGGCGCGCTGGACCTCCGATCGCCAAAGTCTGCTTGATTGCCTCGTTTCGTTGGCTGGTCTGGGTGCCGTTGGGTTGGTGCCATTCCTGCTTTCAAAATGCTGCCGAGGATTGCTGAGCCGCTTATTTTTCGCTCTTGCTTTAGCGGCACCTTTGGTGGTGGTCTGTGCCGGTGTTTTGGCGGTGCCAGCGATGACCACCAAACCGATTTTTGGCGTGGTTGCGGTTGTCATTTCGGCAAGCGTGATTTCCTTGACCTACCTATGGCGCGCCTGGAGGAAACAAACTTGCCCTTCCTGGCTCAGTGCAGCTTTTCTAGCCAGCAGTGTGTTTTGCGCTTGGTGGTTCAGCGCCGGCGCCATCGCCCCGCTGAGTATTTGGGCGCCGTTACTGCTTGCATGGGCGGTGTTTGCTTGGCTCGCAAGCAGCTGGCGCAAAAGTTCCTTGCTGTACCTTGCCCTCTTGGCGGCCTTCCTTCCTAGCGGTGGCCTCGCGGTTACTTGGTCGGAGCATCTTCCCGCAGCCTCCCTCGAATCTCCGGATATCGTTCTGCTGTGTTTGGATACTTTGCGCGCGGATGTTGCCGCAAATATGACCATCTATCAGCAGATTCACCAGCAGGGAGTGGAGTTTCAAAACGTCCAAGCAGCTGGCCCATGGACTCTACCGACGATGGCCACCGTCATGACCTCCCTGCCACCGTGGTCCCATGGTGCGGGAACTGGTTCGGACTGGATTCCACGCGGCCTTTCGGTTGCAACACCCACTCTCGCAGAGTTTGCGCAGCAAAATGGCTATGACACCGCTGCACTGGTCCACAATCCGGTGTTAGCACCCAGTTTTGGATTTGCACGCGGTTTTCAAATTTGGGACTCGGCATCAATGCGTACCACTTGGGGTTTACCGCGTACCCGGAAGGCCCTTGAAGCAAGGCCTTCGGTGGCCCATTTCCTATCGCTAGTGAACCTTCTGGGAAGACGTTCTTTTCAAAGTGCAGAGGAGTTAGCTACCCGCGCGCGCCAGGTCATTAGCGGCCGTCGCGATCGACCGTTGCTGCTTTGGGTGCACATGCTGGATTGTCACTTCCCCTATCGTCATGCCGATCAGATGGATTTGCCTTTTCATCGCCAAATGCAACTTGAACGCGGCGATTCCGAGCAATTTCGCGCAGACCCTTGGTGGCGGACAGAGGTTGGACGCAAGACCTTGATGGAGGCCTACCAACACGAAATCGATGCCGCTGACGTCGCCCTAGTCGAGATTCTTGAAGCTCTTGGCCCGGTGCCCGAACGTGGCCGCGTGGTGGTATTTTTCAGTGATCATGGTGAAGAGTTTTTCGAGCACGATGATATTGAACACGGGCACTCTTTCTATCAAGAGTTGCTCGACGTGCCGCTGGTGATTTCTGGGCTCCCGGGAACGGCTCCAGGAAGTACTGTGCAAGAAGTTGTTGGCCACTTGGATTTAGCCACCACTTTGATGCACTTCGTTGGTGCCGAAGGGGAGGAACCCTGGCTTGGCCGTGATTTGGCAACAGCCTTATCCCCTCGTCCGATTTATTCTGAAAATCTGTTGCGCAGCACAGCTCTCTGGGATTCTCAGTGGGCGCTTCGAGCTGGGGCTTGGAAATACATTTTTGGGCCTGAGGGATATGTACAAGTTTTTGACCTCGCGCATGATCCTTTGGAAATCCACGATTTGGCGGCACAGAGGCGCGCAGAGGCTGAGGCATGGCCACTGAGGCCAAATCGAGTTTTGCGCGCGCTTCAAAATGGAGACAGCAGTGTCCAGCGAGGGTTGGATGCGCTCGGTTACACCGGGGCGGCGAAAGAAAAATAAGCCCCGCCTGCAAGCCTTTTTTTCCTGTGTAAAGATTCATTCTTTCAGGCGGCAAAACCGTTCAAGTGGTATTATTTCTTTGAAGTTGCATTTCGCACTCTCAAGCCTTTACCCCTCATGATTTCAACTCTACTGCTTTCCCTTCTGTTGGCTGCGCCGCAGTGCCAGACTTTTGAAACCACCCTCTACGCTGGGCAATCCATTGCCATTGGAACGGTTTCTGTTTCCAACACCACCGAGCAGCTCATCATCGATCTCGATGTGCCGTTTCCGTGGTTCTTTGGCGCCTATCACATTTACGCTGGTGCCGGGTCTTTGCCGGTGAACGGCGGAGGCAATGTTGCGCCCGGCCAGTTCCCCTTCGCCCATGCTTTCACCGGTAAAACTCGGTCGTACACCGTAGTCATCGATGAAAACGATCTGGGTGTTAGCTTGGATAACCCAGTGGATTTGTTGATCGCCGTACACCTTGAAGCTTACCGATGCTCCGGCGGTCAAGTTGGACAAACCGAAACGGCCTGGGCCTTTGGTGACGCTTTCAGTGGTAGCCAATGGGGTTGGTCCTTTCACTACACCACTTGCTCCACCGGCTTTGGCAGCCGCGCCGATTTAGGATTGGATGTGGATCAACTTCGTGTCGGCTCAACTTCCACAATGACGGCCACAGGTGCTGCTGCTGGTGAAATGGTTTACTTCGCCTTCAACAATGGCATCTTGCTCAGCGATGCCGGATTCACGAACGCTGGCCTTGGTGGTCTTCATCTAGACTTGGGCGGCAGTGTTTCCATGGCTGGAACCGCACTTACGGACGCCAACGGTGTTGCAGAACTTGCGGTTGCCGTACCTACTCGTTACGCAGCACAAGCATCCAGCATCATTGGCCTCCAAGCCGTCATCCTGCGCGGCAGCGGCGGTGTAGATTCGTTGAAGTCCAATGTTCGCCTGATGCGCTTGGTGAACTAGTCTTGCTGAACGCGCGCCTTAGGTGCATGAAAAACGGCCCTTCCTCAACCAAGAGGAAGGGCCGTTGCGGTGAAGGCTAAGCCTTACAGAATGAATTCTGCAAGTGCGTTGGTCAGTGCCGAGGTACTGAGATCCGCAGCTTGCGTGTACAAGGTAAAGCCCGATGCACGCCCAGGAACGAAGGTGCTCAGCGAAGCAACACCAGCACCATTTGCAGTCAAAACTGGGAGCTGGGATATCGGAGCGCTCATGGCTACAGGACCAAAAGGAGTGTTCGTTGGGCCAGCGCCAGTGAGCGAGTAGCCAATCAAAACACCGCCGCCTGGAGTGGCACCAGATACCGTCAAAACTGCGGTGGCCCCACCAGCAAGGCCAGCGATGGCATAAGTCGGACCACTAGGACCGGTTTGCTCCACGGTGAGCTGGGGCACAACCCAGTTGCCGCCCGTTTGAACTTTGAGGATGACCCTATCGAAAGTTGCACCACTCATCTGGAAAAACTTTTCGCCGCACAACCCGTAGGTACCGGTAGTAAAGGAAGTCACCAAAGATCCACCGGAGTAGAAATCAAAGATGCCTGGTCCTACCCAGTCTGCAAGTAAAACGCCGAGCTCCGTAACAGGGCCCGCGAAATCAATTTGGATGTTCATGGCGTCGAAACCTGCGGAGCCAGATGCGTCGATGATTTGAAGACCAGTTCCGCCCGAGCCCGGAGTGGCTGCAAGAGCTTGGCCACACACGTTCGTGTTGTAACCACCAAATGCCGCACCGTTCGGCGTCATGGTAAGGTTGGCAATGCCTGCGCCACCATTGGTACCGGCTGCGTTGAGAGCTGCGAGAGTGGTTGGACCCACCGCAAGAGCATCCATGTCGATGACGGAATTGGCAACCGTCATGGCAGGGATTTCAACAACAGTCTGCGCGGAAATCGCAGGTGTAAGGAACAGGAGAGAGATTGGGATCAGAGGGAAAACTTTCATGGTTACCATTTTCGAGTAATGGGAAGAGGGGTGAGGGAGAATTCCATTATGCGATGAAAAATCCGTTCGGGGCGAGGGAAAAGGGAGTACTTTACGATTTACCGCATCCGCGCTAACCTGAAATAGCCCAACAAAGGCCAAGCCCTAACATGCAAAACGACGACACTCCCGAACTTTCTGATCCCTCGCGTCGCGAGGTCCTACGTCGTGGTCTTGTTGGCCTTGGGGCCCTAGGGGCCCTTGGCGTTCTCGCCACCAAAACGCCGGCACTGGATTTCCAACCGCAGCAAAATCAGGAGCCTCTACCAGAAGACCTGTTCGAGGACCTCGATAGCCTCTTCGCCAGTAGCTGTACTTTGACACCAGCCAATGTCCCGGGCCCCTATTGGTTGAACTTAGCCTTGCAGAGGCAGGACATCAGCGAAGGTTTTGCAGGTTACCCGCTGACTGTGTTTTTGAAAATCGTGAACTTGGCCGGATGTGGTCCGATTGCGGGTGCGGTGGCCGACCTCTGGCATGACAGCCCTGATGGTCATTATTCTGGTTTCCAAAGTGAAGGCACGGCCAATCAAACGCAGTTCCGCGGCATTCAAGTCACGGGGAACAATGGCGTCGTTCGTTTCGATACGGTTTATCCAGGTTGGTATCCGGGGCGCACACCACACATTCACCTGAAGATTAATCCGAACGCTGGCTCTGAGTTGACTACCCAGCTGTTTTTTGATGATTTGATCTCCGACCGCGTCTTCACCTCTGTTGCGCCTTACAACCTGCGCGGCTCCAGCCCCACCTCCAACGCCACCGATCATTTTTATGCCCCACAGTTGCAGATGGCCTTCCGCGTGCGCGGCGGACAGCTGCTGGCGGGCAAACGTATTGTGATTAGTTAACTCCGCCAGCGGCTTTCTGCCCAACCGTTACTTTTTAGCTTCAATGCGTTGGAAAGATACCAGGAGTACCAAATCGCGCTGTTCTTCGTAATTCGGTGAGCGCAGCAAGATGCCGCCGCCAGCCGGCAATTTAATCATCGTTGCGATGTTTGCGGTGACGATTTCAGGCGCACCAATTTCGAACCTCTTGCCATCTATGGATATTTTTATGGTGGCGAATGGTTTTTCAATCCGCGACATTTGCAAATCAATGGACAATCCATAGAGCTTCTCACTCACTTGCATCACACGTGCTACGAAGACCATTCCCTCGTCAATGATTTCGATAGTAGGATCGGCAACGACATCGCCACCAGGTTGCACCTTGACCATATCCCAGGCGGAGACATAAGCGCTTTGTTTCTGAACGGAAATCGTTCCTTTCTGGCCCGGAAGAATCATCATCGACGGGCTGCTGAGTAAATCAGCACCAGCATTTCTGTATTGATCCCCAGTCGCTTCCGTTTCTTGCGGGCCGTCGAACAAAAAGTCCGAGCTGTCGCCTTCTAACTTAAAACCAGCAGGAGGCAAAAAAACCTGTATCTTTAACAGAACTTGCCAGGCATCAGAATGCCGCTGAAATTCCAAGAAGTTGGCCAGCCATTCGTTTTGAGATGGCTGCAAATAGGCAAGTAAGACTCTTCCAACACCGCTCCTTTCTATTTTTAAACTTTGCCGTTTAGGGTCGAAGGATGGCGTCATATAGGTCCGCACGTTTTCGAGGAGGTCCTCGGCGCTGCTAAATGGATAAGACACTTCCACGCCATTTGGAGTCGAAGGCAAACCGCTGGGGAGAGAATCTGCAGCATCCTGACCAGAGGGGTGAATGAGGCCCTCCAAGGAGTGCAGTTGTAGCTCGTGTTGGATTGGCTCTTGTGCGGGAAGTAGACAAAGAGCGAAGGTTGCGAGAATGGCGATCATGATTTTTTCAGTATTGAGAGCGGCTTTGGCTAGAACTCATCGACAAAACCACGGCCCCAGAATTGGAATCAGCTGGAGCCGAATGATCAAACGAAAAGTTGCGTTGGGTGCTGACTTCATGAGTCAACAAGATGGCGGCTGTTGTCCTGGGTGGGTCGGATTGTGGTGACGATTTCTGTGTGTAGAGCGAATACATCATCAACAACGCGGCGGCGCTGGCAAACGCAGTCAACGGCTTCCACCATGTGCGGATTTTCGGCGAAATCACGGCACTTGAGGCGGCAGCGGCAGTGAAAGCAGGAGCGGCGGCGGAAGCGGCGAGTTGCGAGCAAACCGCACGCAAGTTGACGAACGTCTCAAGGTCCTCGGGATGTTCCTCGAGCCAGACAATCAGGGATGGGCAATCCAGCGGATCCCTGCCAGCATCGAGCTCAACTTGTACGCGGTTCAGAAACGGCTCTTTCTGGCTCATATCCAATCCTCTTTTTCAAAGCGGTCCGCCAAGCGTTTCCGGGCGCGATGCAAATGCGATTTTACAGTTCCTTCCGCCATGCGCATTTCTACGGCGACTTGCGCGATGGTCTTGGAATGTAAATAAGTACGCTCCACGATTCCCTTTTCAGGATCATCCAGGGCAGCGAGTAATGAGCCGATGTCAGTGTGCGGATTTGCTGCGAGTGCGCAAGGAGCGACGACCGATTCTGCGCCGTCGAAAGTTCCGCCCGCTCCTGGAACGCGCAGTAATCGGTTGCGGGAATCCACAAACACCCGGAAACCAATCGCGAATAACCACTGCCGCAAAGGGCGCGTGCGGTCATAGCTCTGCTGGTAACGAAGGGCGCGATTCATGGTCTCCTGAACGAGATCGTCGATGTCGAAATCGGCAGACCCCAACGCCAACTTGCGCAGAAACGCGCGTAAAACTGGCGTTTCCTGGGGTAACCGTTCCTCCATCGCGCTATCTACCGGGAGAGTTCCAAATCGGTTGCAGGATTATGTACTGAGTTTCGTGAGCAAACGGAGCACTTCCTCGCGATGGGAGAGAGTCAGCAACAACAGCAGATCGCCAGGTTTTGCCCACGCGAGCGCTTGCTTGGCGGCCTCGATTTCATCCGCGGCGTAATCGATTGCACTCTCAGGCGCGCCGGCGGCAAGCAAGGCCGATTTCATGATCTGCGGGACTTCACCGAGGGAACGCCCGCGTAAATCTCTCTCTTGCTCCTTGAGGATGACGCGATCTGGACCATGCCGCCAGGCGGTAAGAGCAACTTCACAAATTGCATCATCTTGACGATCACCGGCGTGGCCGAGAGTGACCAGCAAGCGCTTGGGTTGCATAGCCTTGGCCATCGTCATGAGTGCATCCAGGCCATGCGGGTTGTGGGCAAAATCAACCAGAATTTTGACGCCGTTGATATCGAAAATATTCAGGCGGCCAGGGTTATCGGTTGCATCGCTACGGAAACTGCGCAAACCGTTAAGAATAGATTCATGATCCAAACCTAGCCCTTTGGCAACTGCGATGGCCGCAAGAGCATTGGCGGTATTGTGACGAGCGGCACCGTTGAGCGTGATGGGGATTTCGTCAACCGCGAGAAGGCGCTGACGCTCGTGGTTTTCGCACCACCACAAGGAGTTGGTATCGAGCAGCGCCGCGCAGCCGCCTTGCGCTAAATGCTCTTTCACCACGAGGTTTTGCGCATCCAGGGAAAACCAAGTGATGGGTGTGTGCACCAAATGCTGGCGTTCCACCGATTGTTGGTTATCGGCGTTGAGCACGATGCAGCGGCCAGCATGACGAATCACGAACTTGGTATCGGCGAGCATAGCGAGATCCTGAATCCCCCACTCACCAAGATGATCTTCAGCAATGTTGGTCAACAGCACAACATCGGCTTCGCCCGCACCTATACCCAAACCACGGCGCAGCATGCCGCCGCGCGCGGTTTCGAGCAAGGCGACATCCACGCGGTTATCGCGCAAAATCGTGCGCGCGCCACCGGGCCCCGCCCAATCTCCTTTATCGATAATCTCATCCCCTACCATCAACCAATCCGTCGATGACATGCCCGCCACTTTCCCCTGTGCTTTCACCATCGAGCGCAACAACCGTACCGTTGTGGTTTTGCCGTTGGTGCCGGTAATCATGGCAATGGGGATGCGCTCGCGTTGATCCCAGTCGATTTCGCCAGCTTCCGGCAAGGATTTCACGGGCCATGTTTCGGCGTGACGCCCGGCACCAATCGAAACAAAATCATCACAGCACAAGAACAACGCACCATGTTTTTGCGCGGCAACTTGTAAACGCAGCAACAGCGGATTGCTTTCGGCACGGATTTCAGTTTGGAAATGCGCCGTAGCAGCTTCAAGGGAGGGAAGTGTGTTGCCATCTAGTTGTGCTTCGGCAACCGACCACGCCCATTCGTTCATTTCACAGGCCGCGTAAAGAGCATCCATGGGAGCACTAAAACCCAAACTTAAGCCACCAGGAAACCGCCGCGCGACCGTGCTTTCACTACCCCAACCAACCGCTTCGAGCAAAGACTCTGCAGCGCTCTTCCAAGCGGCCAAAGCAATCTCTGCCTGCTGATCTTGGATGGCAATATCAATCACCGGGCCTGGTCTTTCCCCAAGAATATTCGGCCCAGTCAAGCGGCGGGAATCACGCATTGCGCGCGTTGCAGAGTTTTTTTCCGTAACCATGCGCTGCGATTTAATCGGCTTCTTCCTGGCTCACGATACGCACGCCGCGTTCATCCTGAGCCAGCTCGACACTGCTATCAAAATCAAAACCGGAAAAACCCGCAAAGGTGCCAAGATCCACTTCAGACGGCGCGTAATGTTCTGCCTCGCCGGTGACTGCTTCGTCGGACTGGAAGTCCTGAATCTGCTTCCAACTACGTCCGATGGCGTCGACGAAAATCAGCAGCAAATCATCGCGCTTTGACATTTCCAACGCTCGCTGAATTGCCCGCTGTTCATCCGGGATCACTTCGATGGCGTTCACGGACACTCCTTCGGCAATCAAAGTTTCACGCAACATAAGAGGGATTTCATCGGATGCACGCCCGCGCAATCCGTCATCACGGCGACAAATGTAATAATCAAACTTGCCGGCGCACAGTTTCGCGATTTCGCGTATGTCTTCATCGCGGCGGTCACCTGGCGCGGCAACCACAACCGTGCGTTTGCCTTTCGGTTCCAGGCGTTGCACCAAATCCACCATGGCAGAAACCGCCGCAGGGTTGTGCCCATAATCCATGATGACTTTGAACGGATGCTCATCGTAGATATTCATGCGGCCGGGTGCTTGGAAGAAGGTGGTATCGAAGGTGCGTAAGCCATGACGAATTCCCTCCAAATCCACGCCCATACTGAAAGCGATGCCACTGGCGAACATGGCGTTTTGCACGTTGTGCAGCGCGCGACCATCCAAAGTTGCCGGAATCAAGTGCGACCACAGCAGCGGGATATGCTGATTCTTGTCGTAGATAGCAATCATGTGACCACCCATGCCCTGCTCAAGCACCACCGCGCGGCCGCCGGCACGAATGTGATTGCGCACCAATGGGTGCGCACTGTTCATGGTGACGTAACAAAGATGTTTCGCCCGCGTGTGATCCGCCATTTTCAGACAGTGAACATCATCTGCATTCAAGACCGCCGTATCTTTGGCGATTTCCACAACGATGCGTTTGACCTTAGCGAGATCATCCAACGAATCAACGCCACGCAAGCCGAGATGATCCGCTTGCACATTCAAAACAGCGCCAACATCGCAACTGCGATAGCCAATGCCACGCCGCAACATGCCGCCTCGTGCGGTCTCTAAAATTCCCACTTGTACTTTCGGGTCACGCAACACGATGCGCGCCGCCGTTGGCCCAGTCATATCCCCACTGACAGTCAGGTGGCCATCAATGTAAACGCCATCAGTCGTGGTTAAACCGGTCACCTTGCCCATCATTTTGAAAATGTGCGAAACCATACGAGCTGTAGTCGTTTTGCCGTTGGTGCCGGTGATGGTGCAAATCGGAATACGTGAAGGCGAGCCTTTGGGGAACAGCATATCCATGACTGGGCCAGCCACATCCCGTGGCTGACCCTCGGACGGCGCCACATGCATACGGAAACCCGGCGCAGCATTCACTTCGCAAATTCCGCCGCCGCCAATTTTGTAAGAGACCGAGATATCGTCGGTGAGAAAATCTACACCACAAACATCCAGGCCAATTGCGAGGGCCGCACGTTCTGCCATGGAGCGGTTATCCGGGTGCAATATATCCGTGACATCTACGGCGGTGCCGCCGGTCGATAGGTTGCCCGTGCTGCGCAAAAAAACCACGCGGCCTGGTTCCGGCACACTGTCTTTGGTCATGCCCAGTAACTCAAGCAAACGGTTGGCTTGGTAATCTAGCTCAATCTCCGTGAGCACTTTGGAATGACCAATGCCGCGCCGTGGATCAGAGTTCACAATCGCCAACAATTCCTCGATGGTCTTTTCACCATCGCCAATAACATGACCCGGCACGCGCTTGCTGGCAGCAACCAAAGTACCGTTAACCACAAGCAAACGGTGGTCAAAGCCTGATAAATAACTTTCCACGATGACGGCGCGGCTGTGAAGCTGCGCATTTACAAAGGCAACAGCAACTTCTTCCTCGGTGCTTAAGTTAATCGAAACACCGCGGCCATGATTGGCGTTGAGTGGCTTCAGCACCACCGGAAAACCAATTCGTTTAGCCGCACGAATCGCCTCGCGCTCCGAGTAGGCCAGCCTTTGCTTGGCAACCGGCAAACCAAGATCGCCCAGTAATTTATTCGTCTCTTCTTTATCGGAAGCGATTTCAACGGCAATGTGGCGTGTTTCAGAAGTAATCGTGGCCTGAATACGCTTGCCATAACAAGCATGTCCTAGCTGTACCAAGCTATAGCGGTTCAGTCGCAGCCACGGAATATTGCGCTCTTCGGCGGCCCTCACTAAAGATGCCGTCGATGGCCCGAGCGCACGCCGTTGGGCAAAGCGAATAAAATCATCTCGCTCTTCCTCCCAAACAAAACTTTCGCTGCGCGTTGCGGAAGGCTGCAGCTCCACTGGTAACAAGTGGTGCAAACAACGCAAAGTTAACTCCGCTGCTGCAAGCCCTATTTCTTCCGACTCATATTGAAATACTACATCATATTGGCCGAGCTCGCCGTTGCCGCGCGTTTTTCCAAAAGTTACTTCATCGCCTGCCATATTCTGCAGCTCAATGGCGACGTGCTCAAAAACATGGCCCAACCAAGTGCCCCCCTCTTCTTTCATGCGACGCACAAAACCACCCTCTTCGCGGAAAGAGCAACCATGCTTCTGCAGGCCAGGCAAAGCCGCGAGCAAGGCGTCAATAAATTCGTCACCAAGTTTGGCAGTGGGCCAATCTTCCAATTGCTCCAGGTCCAGAGTCAGGCGAATGACGGGAAAGTGAGCGTAGAGGCTGGGACCTAAGTAAACAGAGCGATCGAGTATGCGCATGAATTAGGAGGAGAGGTTGGCGGCGGGGTGGGTAGCCTCGCGTGAGTGGAGGTCGAAAGTACAGCCTTCGGTCAAAATGTGCAGACGGATTCCAATCACACTGACGGGATCGTGACGCCGCGCGGAGTCCATCGAGCTAAATTCCATTTCGGATGGATCAATCACTGTGATCGCGCCACTGCCGACGACCTCCAGGCGATCTTCAGGCGAAATAAATGCAGCGGTGTCTTCATCAAGACCAATTCCAATCGGCCGAGGATTGAAAGCAAGTGCCGTGAGCAAACGACCCAGCCGATCGCGCTGCTGAAAATGTTGGTCCACGATGAACTCTTGGGTAAGTCCGAATCCAGGTGCGAGCGCAACCATATCGCACCGTGGCGTTGGGCCTTCCTCTCCATAAGCAATCATATGCTCGGACAATATCGAGGCGCCGGCCGAGGTGCCGCCAACGTGTAGCTCTTCGTGGTGGTTGCGGTGGCGGAGTAAGGTTGCTACCGCAGTGCCGCCAATCGTTGTCGATAGGCGTAGCTGGTTGCCACCGGTAATAAAAACACCAGTGGCATCGCGCACCTCGGTCAACCAATCTTCTCGCGCGCAGTCAGAGCGTTCTTCGAACGGCAACGAAACCGCATTAGCGGCGCCAAACTCCTTGAATAGTTCCACATAACGTGGACCGGTTTCCACTAGGCGGGATGCCGTCGGAATCACCACGACGCGGGCATCGGGGCCGCCACACACCTTAAGAAAACGACGAAGAATGGCGGGATCGCGGAATTTTTCTTCCGCTCCACCAATGGGAACAATGTAGCCGCGGGACATGCGAATTGAAGGGTTTTAAACGGGCGGCCAAAGGGAGGAGGGCGCTCGCATCTGGCCCCTCATGATAACGATGTCCGGCTGCCGCGCCGCACCGTCTGGCCGCGCGAGCTCCCCACTGATCAAGCCTTGCCGAGTACCAAAGAAACGTTGTGGCCGCCGAAACCGAAAGCGTTGATCATGGCATAGGCATCAGTGCTTGGCCGAGCCGCGCCGCTGACGATATCCAACTCAATCTCGGGGTCTTGCTGATCCAAGTTTTGTGTGGGAATCTGCACGCCACGCTGCAAAGAAAGCGCCAGCAGGGCTGTTTGGATGGCTGATGACGCAGCCAGCGCGTGCCCGAATGCCGATTTCGGTGCCGTGACGGACAGGTTTTTAGTGTGGTCGCCAAAAGCCAAGTTGATGGCGCGGGCTTCCGCCAAATCTCCCTGTGGCGTGGAAGGAGCATGCGCAGAAATATGCGTGATTGCCGTCCGCGGCAATCCGGCGTCGGCCAATGCATCGGTCATGGCGCGCGCCATACCGGAGCCATCAAGTTGCGGCGTGGCAATTTTAAAGGCCTCACTCACCATCGAAGCACCCATGACCCTAGCCAGCACCTTGGCGCCGCGGGCGGCAGCATGTTGCGCGGATTCCAAAACGAGAATGCCTGCACCCTCAGCCATCACAAAGCCGGAGCGATCCCGATCAAAAGGCCGACAGGCGGCGGCGCCAAGTTCATTCTTGTTGGTCAATGCGCGCACCCGCCAATAAGCCTGCAGAGCCTCGCGGTTCACAGTCGATTCGGCGCCACCCACAATGACGACGTCGGCCCGGCCACTACGAATCCAATCCAGACCGGTGGTGACGGCAACGCTCCCAGAGGCGCATGCCGCAGAGACCATTGTGGATGGCCCCTGAAAACCATGTTGAATGGAAATCATGCCGGCGGGTGCGTTGTACATCGTTTTGATGACAAAGTAATGATCAATTGTGCGATCAAACAGTTTTGCATCGCCGGCCTTAATCGCATCTCCCATGGGGCCAAGGTAATGCGTTGCGCCGCCGCCAATGCCCAGCACCACTCCAATACGCGTGGGGTCAGTCTGCTCAATATTGATACCGGCTTGTTCTACCGCCTCTTGCCCTGCCATCAATGCGAACTTGGTAAAACGACCAAAGCGGCGCGCGAATGGGATTTTCACCTTAGCCAAAAACTGTTCTTCAAAGTTGACGTCCACTTCGCCCGCAAGTTGTACGTCTTCACCGGAACAGTCCCAATCGCGGGGTGGAGCAATGCCGCTCTTGCCTTCCAAAAATCCCTGCCAGCTCTGTTCACGGCCGATTCCAACCGGAGTAACCAAACCAATGCCAGTGATGACGGCCTCGCCGCGGGGTGCAGTATGTGGTGATGGATTCATTTTGGAACTCAGTCTTCCTTGGAGAGTTGTTGCAGATACTGCTGGTGGATTGTGCCCCGCCGAATTTTTCCACTCGTCGTGCGTGGCAAAAACCCCTTGGCAAAAATTTGCACCTCATCGATTTCAAAGTGAGCCGATGCAAGCGCATTACGAATTTCCAACCGCTTCAAATCACGTTGCTCGGCGGCGCGTAAATACTTCGGCTGAACTTCCACGTACAAAACAATGCGTTCGGTTTGGCGGCGACTGTCAAAAATACCAAATGCGGCGCCACGGCCGACGCCGTCTACCGATCCGGCCAATTCTTCGATGCGCTCGGGCGCATAATTCCGCCCGTTCTTAATGATGACTTCCCGATTACGCCCAGTGATAAACACCTCTCCGTCTACCACATAACCCAAGTCTCCGGTGTCATACCACTCGCCTTCTCGCGGCACGATTCCATCGCCATCCAGGTATCCGCTAAACAAAGAAGCCGACTTCAATAAAATGCTGCCGACGTGCCGCTCGGGCAAATCATTCCCATCTTTGTCGGCGATGCGCATACCTTGGCCTTCCAGTGGAACGCCACAGCCGGTCCATTCCAAAATATCTTGCGGCAATGCATCTGCAGATGCGAGCAGGGCCACAGAATCCATTTCAAAGGCTTGCCGCTGCACGCCCTCTGTACGCTGTTTGCGCCGAATCCGTGGAATGGTGGCCCCAAGAGTCACTTCCGCCATTCCATAAACCGGCTTGAGAGCCTCTGGCGGAACACCATACTCCTTCATTACGCTGTTGAATTTTCGAATCAAGGTTGGCGTCACCTGTTCGGCACCAATTAACCAGCGCTCGCAGTGAGACAAATCTAAACCTTCGAGCGGGCGACGTTTGAGTAGTTGAAGTGCACCTGAAACGGCCGAAGGCGGACCAACCGTGGCATTACAGCCTTTCTCCTGCATAACTCGAAACCACATGAGTGGTGAGCGCGCAAACAAACTAGGATCAGCCATCGTGATTGGGCAGCCGGCATACAGCGCCAATAAAAATGCGCCGAACAGACCCATGTCATGGTAGACCGGCAACCATGAAAACACGTGGTCGGTAGCGATAATAGGGACCCAGCGGTGCATACCTTCGAGATTGAATGCTATCGCTCCCATCTCTAACCAAAGCGCTTTCGGTGCACCGGTGCTACCAGAGCTGAACTGCACATAAGCCATCTCGCTGCCATGAACGCGTGGGCCAGCGCTGTTTGGATCAGCCAGCAAAAAGGATTCCGGATCGAGATGGACTGTGCTTTCTCCTGCCACCAAGGGCTGGGCCGTTACCACAGCCTTGGCGCGAAACAAATCTAGTTGATAACTCCATTCCAACTCTGCCGTTGCGCTGGTTCGGCCTTCGCGCGGAGCAATCACGGCCGGCACTAAACCTAAATAAAACGCGCCGAGAATACAGCTTGCGAAAATCTCACTGGTTGGCAACTCAATCAGCACACGATCGCCTTTTTGCAAACCAGCTTGTCGATAGGCGGACGCCCCGCGCTGCATCAGCTGATACAACTCCGACCAGGTGAAATCGGTGCTTTGTAGCTTCAGATCCTTAAGGAAGGATACGGCAAGCTCATGAGGCTTTCCCCGCACCCAACGCTCAAGTCGTTGAAACAGCGCATCCGCATCAGGTGTTGCGAATGAAGGTTCAGCGGTGCCCACCATAGCACTAGGGTTTCAACTTGGTACGCAGCGCCCAAGTGTTTGGCGTTTTCTGGCCCGCCGTCATATGGCAAACCGTTCCCTCAAGGCGATAAGTGGCTAAAGCCATCATCATGTACTTGCGGAATCCTGGGAAAAACCCCGGCTCTGCAGCGGACATTTCTTCTCGGTACTGATCAATACGATCACACCACTGCTCAAGGGTGCGCTTGTAATGATTGGAAATATTTTCGCTATAACACGGCAGAAATTCTGCCTCTTCCATCAGGCGAATCATTTCACCTGTGGACACCATCGTGGCAGTATTGCCAAAAACTTCGTCGACCAACTGAAAGCCGCGATCTTCGCGAAACTTATCCGTATTGGAATTGCGATCGTAATTACTTTCCTGAACAAACAACATGCCCGAAGGCTTCAGGGCGCGATGGCACAAACGAAATAAATCGAGCTTCTCCCACATATGAATGATGCTCTCAAAGAAAATCACATGATCAATACTCTCGGGTTCAAGATCTGCATCTAGAACGCTGCAAACACGGATATCTAAACGATCGGCAATGCCGCGCTCTTCGGCTTTCTTCATGGCGAAGTCGCGCTGTACATCCGAAAGCGTGTAGCCAATCACATTCATCTGGTAGTGCTCTGCAAAATAGCGGGCCGGACCAGACCAGCCACAGCCCATGTCCAGCAAAGTCTGGCCAGCCTGAAACCCACAGATTTCAGCAACCCGATCCATCTTCAGAATCTGTGCCTGATCCAGATCTTCTTTGCCGGTCATGTAAATCCCGGATGAATAATTCATATTCTTATCCAGCAACAATTGAAACAGAGTTGGAGAAGAATCGTAATGAACGGCGCTATCGCCAGTTTCAACGCGGTTTTGAATACTCATCAGGCTGAGGGGTTCGAGGGTACGGGAGCACTTGAGGCGTCTGCCTGAAGTCGTAAAGTTAGCTTCACCAAATCGGTGCGGCTTTGCAGCACGGTTCCAGACAACCTGGACAGTGTTTTGAGAACGCGGCCTTCCAAACTGCGCTCGACTTCATCAGGTACGGAATCCTGAATCCACTGCTGCAGCCCGCCATAGCCCTCAATGCGCTCGGTAACCGCTCGGCCATCTGCCGAGCCTGCCCCGTAAGTTGTGGGGTGCTTATCACCTTGCGGGTTTACCAACATCCATTTACTGGCATTCGCAAACGGTAGCAGCAAACTTGGATCTTCCTCCAAGGCTCGCTCCATGAAGTCTTCGTAGGCTTGTGCGTGACGAAACTCATCCTCCGCAATGAGCTTGTAGACCTGCTTCAACACCGGTTCCGGAGCCGCTTTCGACCACTGCAAATACCAGCGCCCTAAACGCAGTTCGCCACACCAATGCATAGCCAAAGTATTCGGCCACGGCGCTTCTTTAAGATCCGTATCGTATTCACCCAAAGTAGTGAAATCCGGCTCCGCATCAAATGCTTTGAGATATTCGCGCAACACCAAATAATGGCGCATTTCCTCAAAGTACCAAATGCTCTGGAACTGACAGAAATCGGGATTGTTCTGGAAATCACGCAAAAACATTCGCGTGGCGTACAGTGAAGAAAGCTCCATCAAACAATTCACCCGCACGAACTGCAGCGTTTCCGCGCTTACCGCACTCTTATCAATTTGGTCGAAAGGTATATCGCTCATATTCCAACGCACCTTTTCAAGGCGATGGTACAGCGTGTCATAAAGAGGCTCCGGCATCCTTCCAATTAGGCTGACGCCGAGTTGTTCATGTACTGCCGATACTTCGAGAAGTAGCGCGATAAGTACAACACAATTTTGGACTTCTTCTCTCCATCCCAAAGACTGGTGTACAAATCGGTAGCGCCAATCTCTGCGAAATAGCCGATGTGCTCGGTAGGCATTTCCAAATCGCCCCAAATCGCGCGGAATTGTGGCCAAACCAGAGCCTTTTCGCCTTCGCTGCAATGCTCCAACATGGCCTCAAGTGCAACTTGATTAAAACGGCAGTGGCGCATCTCGTCTTTGGCCACGCGTTTCAAAATCGCCGCAATTTCTGGAATGCCGCATTGCTCAGCCGCAGCGGTGTAAGCAATCACCGCGCCGTACTCCTGCAATACTCCATAAATCAACTGCAACATACGCATGTCGATACTCGGATCAACCTTAATCCGATCCAGGTAAGCCTTCATGTTCTGAAAATAGTCGCCCATCTCCAAACCATGAAAATCTTTTTCGGTGAGATCTGCATCTAAGCCCTGGCAAATACGACGCAAAATAATGTAATGCGTGTACTCTTCAGCCGTCCACATCGCCGACCAAAAGCGCAGCTTGAAATCGTTTTGGTAATTCTGGAAATAGCTGCCTAGATAATGCGCAACGCCATGCTCATTGAGAGTGGTACTACGCAAGAAACGCACGATTTCCGCGGGCACTTGCTCACGGTCAAACTTGAGATTCTTAAATGAGGCCAAGTCGGGCCACAAATTTCGGCCGGCGACGAAAAAATCATCGATAACGTCAGGCGTTTCGAAACTCGGATAGGGCGGCTGAATAGCCATGGTTACACCGCGCTGGTTCGTGCAAGCTGCTCCTCAATCAAACCCGCGACATCGCCGACGGTGTGAATCACTGAAAAATCAGTGCTGGAGCTAAAACGAACAGAGAAGTCTTCTTCGGCGACAGTCACCAAATCAACAAGACCAAGGCTGTCGACGCCTAGGTCCTTACGAAGATCGGATTCTGCGTGAATCGAATCCGGAGATTCCAAACGCAGTAGCTCTGCAAGACTAATTGCAAGACGGCGCACGATTTCCGCGCGTTGAGGGGGGCTGGGGGATGGCATGATTAAAATCGAATTCGGGTTAACCTTATCTTACAAAAAAAGCAAAAATCTGCCAATCTTCCGACGATTCAATTTCAGGCTGATTTTAGGGCTTTTACGCCAATTTTTGACATCTTAATCGCGGAAATCACAGTCGCCTTGGGTGTAAAACCAGTCCCTTCCACCGTGCATCAAAGTGCACTGATCTTGATAAACCTGCTCGGGTTTTCCACCCCCATCGGTACCCGGTGAAGGGGTCCAAATGATCTTGTCGACCCGTTCGTAGGGGCTTTTACGGCCGGAGTGAAACGACTCAAAGGCGGCTTGCTCCAGCCCCTCTTCTTGCACTGCGAAACGCAAAAAAGCGCAGCCACTGGCTGCTGCCTTGCGGCGCACGGCGTCCATCAGAGTCTCCAACACAGCTGGCTCTTTTCCATGCCATACATCAAGTACGGTGGCGATCTGTGTACCGTTATCGCTCCATTCACGCCAGACCATGTAGCCAACCAGCTTGCCCTGGTTGCGCGCCTCTAAGACCCGATGTTGCCACTGGGGATTTTCAATATAACGCCAGTTCAAAGAGGCCGCGCCGCGATGAAAACAAAAGGTATAAAGATCTCGATAACGCTCCCAAAGTTCATCGTATTCCGCACCGAAGCAAGTGACTTCACGAGTCTCCAGCCCAAGGCGATGTTTACGCCAACGCAAACGCAAACAGAAGTCAAACAACGGAGCAAGGAACGAACTAAAGCCACCCACTCGCCGTTCGAAAATCGGCTTGGTACTCAAGCGAATCTCCCAAGCAACCAGCTGCACAATCACACGGTAGCCGAACCAACGCTCACCAATCTTGATTGCTTCTTCTGTGGACTGGCCACCATAACCCCAATAAATACCATCCACGTCGGCGCTGACAACGGCAAAACCATTCATCACTTCACGCCATAAACGCCCGCCACCACGCAAGTCTGGGTCCGTGGCGCTTTCGCACATCAACGCGCCATAAGTATCGTGACCATTTACCCAGCCACGGCGACGCTGTGCAATTCCGGTCGCCACGCAATTTCCGGTAGCGCGTTCCCGTGCCAGCGATCCGGTGGGTGGACCAGCCGGATTATCCCAATACTTCCACATATAATGCTCCAAACTGCGGTTTTGCTGGAACACCTTGTTGTATAAATCGTTGATCGCCTTGCCATCTTCACGCGTGATATTTAAGTACTCAATCGTTTCGGTGGATTTTGGCGGCCGTGGCTTTGGATAGTACGGCTTGATTTGGGTAAGAAAAGGGCTTTCCACCGGCGGAGTTGGCTCTGAAAACGGCATCGTGCTCTATGTTGCTCCTGGGGGCGAACCCAGTCTACTCGAACATCCCGCGCTGTAGTGGTTGCCGATCGCGCAGCATCCAATGACCATGAGCAATGACATCCGTGACGGCACCGGCGGAATCCAGTGCCACCAAGTCCGCGTCAGCACCAACGCGAATGTGGCCTTTGCCATACAAACGCAAGTGATCAGCAACATTGGAAGTCAGCGCGGCAAGTGCAAAATCAAAAGGCACGCCAAGCACCAACGCCTCTTGCAGCGTGGCGGGGAGCGAAGAACTTTTGCCGATATCCATCGAAGTCATACTGCCGAACTCATCGAATACCGGCAGACATCCGCCGCCATCGCTGGAAATGCTCACTTGCGCGGCGGGCAGGCCGGCGTCGAAATAAAGTTTTAGCGCAACCGCTGCGGGGTAGGCATCTTCCTCCGGGCCTACGGGGAAGGATGTGATATCGATGTGACAACCGCGGGCGGCAAGGGCGAGTGCTTCTTCGAACAGAGCCTTGCGACGATTGACGTGCGTGGGTTGAAACACGCGTGCAGGTAACTCCGCAGTATCCAGCGCCGCACGAATTAGCTCTAAGCCACGGGTGCCGTCGCCAAGATGCAAATGCAAAACACCAGCCTTCTTGGTAAGCAAACCGGCAACATGGCACTCACTGGCGATGCGCAACAGTTCTTCCAGCGTGGGCTGACTGGAACGATGATCCGAAACTGCGATTTCACCCGCGCCAATGATGGCATCAATGTTGACGATGTCGCTGCGTACGGTGCCAGTCAATGTAGTTGGCGGCAGGTGATAACCACCAGTCCAACACCAAGCAGATAAACCAAGTTCCCGCAGCGCGCGCGCGCCAGCTAGCAACTCGGCAGTGGAACGCGTGACGTCATCGGTGCCGAGTAAGCCAATCGCAGTGGTGACTCCGGCTGTGGTGAAATCCGTCAGTAACGGCGCCGGCACTTTGGTGGCTGCACCATCTTCACCGCCGCCACCGGTGATATGGGTATGGCCATCGATAAAGCCTGGCACCAGGCGTTTCCCGGAAAAATCAAAACGCTGAATTTCAAAACCCTCAACAGGAGTAGCCAACAGCGATAAATCGGCACCAGCCTTCAAAATGGCAAGGATCTTGCCGCCACCCATGACTAGGCAACGCTGGCCAAGCGCTGCGGGGCTGAATATTTCGGCGTTGTCGAGGATGGTCAGCATCGGGCTGGATTGTACCTGCCCGATGCCAACTTCAAATTAGGAAAGATTGCGGATTCAGGCTTAGCGACCTTCGACGACGACTTCCTCGCCGGCATCTTGCATCTCTTTCAGAACCTCGTCTTTCTTATTGAGGAACTCCATCGCGCGTGGCTCATCAGCGTAGAACACCTTCAA
>CALFOT010000025.1 GCA_937919925.1 uncultured bacterium
ACTGAGAGCCAACGCGTGGCACGGTCTTGCTCGGGCTCTGGCATCATGGTGATGCAGGGTAAGCTGTGCGCGACCAACGGCGGCCAGCAAATCCGACATGCGATAGTTGTAGCCGACGACTTCGTGCTCATAAAACGGCTACGGCTCGCAATCAGGTAACCATTGCGGATAGGCTCGAGTTGGATCCGCGCGAAGGCGCTGTTGCCCCCTGCCATCTCTCGCCAGAGGACCAAGTCGAAGCTGAAGGAAGAAGTCAGATTAGGTTGATTGGCGGATCCGGCCAACAACTTATTCCTTTCAAGGTCCTGCGAGTTCCGATTGTCGGCAAGGAATCCGTCATCAAGATAAAGGCTGCAGATCTTCCCTAAGCTGCGTGCCAATCCGCTCAGCGATTACTTCCATATTGTAGGTGGATTCAGCAAGACGGCGGGAACGCAACCCCATCTCGACACGCTCTTCGGCAGGCATCCTAGATAGCTTGAGGATTGCAGCGGCCAAGGCTTCGGGATTTTCAGGCGAAGCCGTTACGCCACAGCGTTGGGTTTCGACTTCCTCGCTGACGGCGCCCCCAATATTCACGACCACAGGCTTAGCTGCGGAATAATAGTCATAGAGTTTCCTGGGGCTGACGCCGTAGCGAAATACAGGAACATCAAGCAAGGTCAAGACAAGTGCGTCGGCAGCTTGAAGTAACCTTGGCAGGTCAGATTTTGGAACTGGATCGACAAATCGGAGGCATTCGATATCGCGAGATTGATTGATTAGGCAATCTTTCTCCATGCCATCGCCGACAAGGATAATTCTGAATTGCCCAGGCGCTTGAGAATCGAGGATGGCAGCGGCTTGAACAAGAGTGGCGAGCGAGTTCGCCGTTCCGTGAGCGCCGGTGTACAAAAGCACGAAGCGGTCATGGTCAACCTTGAACTCCATTCGTGCTTGGTCAAGATCGGGAAGACTCTCGAGGTCGACAAGGCTGACGCCGTTTGGAACCCAGAGGATCTTGTCAGCAGAAGCTCCACGCTCTCGGACATAATCAACAGCTCCGGGTGCCAGTACGAGAACTCGGTGGGAATTGCGGTAAAGGACTCCTTCCATCCAGCCGAGGATCCGGACCACTGGACTTCGGGGAGATTTTCCTCCCATATCGATGAGCACCTGAGGCCAGAGATCACGGACCTCCAAATAGAAGTGGCAGCGCTTCAATCGCGCCAGCAGGAAAGCCGCAAAAGCTGCAATCAGATGAGGAGTGGACCCAATGATGACTGCAGGCGTTCTTCGAAAAACCCCAAAAGTAAAAAGTGATCCAGCGAATGTAAGTAGGTTCAGGTGCCTACGCCAATTGTTGCGTTTATAGCCGGAAGCCCAAAGCCAGCGCCACCGAAGGCTCCCAAAAGATTCGCTCTTCCAAAGGCGTGGCCAGCGAAGTAGGAGGTGTCTATGTTCAGAGATATGGAAATCCGAGGTGATGACCTCGACGGCGAAACCTTGCGCGGAAAGTGCCTTGCCAATTTCATAGTGTCGGGTGCCCCCAGCAAGGCCGATTGGCATAGTGTTCTGGTCAACAATCCAAATCTTCCTTGATTCTTGTTGTGGATCTCGCGGCGATGGGGGACTCATGGAGTGGCTATAATAACCTCGGCCTTGGGTTCTCCTCCTGTATGAAAAGAGCATTCATTACTGGCGCCAATGGGTTTGTTGGCAGTGCCTTGACTAACCTCCTTCTTGACCAGGGGTGGAAGGTCCGCGCTGGTGTGCGCCGACCTGGCGCAATGAATAGACTTGGCAGCGAGGCTTTCGTGGAAGTCGTCGTAGGTGAACTTGATCCCAAGACGGATTGGCGCGAAGCATTAGAAGGTGTCGACACCGTGTTTCATTTGGCAGCACGCGTACATCATTTGAAGGAGGAAAAGCAGGGCGCCGAGGAGATCTATCAAGCAGTAAACCATCACGGGACAAAGGCCCTTCTCGATCAGGCGACACGGGCCGACGTCTCCCGGTTTGTTTTTCTCAGTTCCGTGAAGGCTGTCGGAGAGCATAGCCTTCCAGGCCAACGCTGGGATGCCAACACGGCGTGCCGTCCTATGGATGCTTATGGGCGCAGCAAGCGTGACGCGGAGTTAGCCGTGAAGGCGGCAAATTTAGATACCGTTATTCTTCGCCTCCCTCTTGTTTTTGGTCCAGAGGTACGCGGGAATATGTTGCGACTGTTGGAGGCTGTTGCCGACAATAAATCCTTGCCATTAGGCATGGTCAAGAATCGACGCAGCCTTATTGGCCTTGGCAATCTCGTTCACGCGATTCATCATGTTGCAATATCCCCCAAAGCAATAAACAGGACGCTATTCCTGTCTGAAGCTAAGGTGTTTAGTACCCCAGAGCTCATCAGGATGATTGGGGATTCTCTTGGTTGCCGCCCTCGGCTGCTCAAGGTGCCACCTGTTTTTTTTCACGTCGCTGGTGCTGCGGGTTCATCTTTTGAGGCTATTCTGCGGCGCTCGATGCCGATAAGTCGCCCTATGGTCGCTCGACTTCTTGGCGACCTGGAGGTTGATAGCGGCCCCATCCGAGATGAGATTGGCTGGACTCCACCCTATTCTGCCGAAGAGGGAATTCAGCAAATGACGCTTTGGTTTCGCATGATGAAGAGGAGCCTGGAAGTATGAACATTTTCCTGATAACTGGAACCTCCTTCCTCGGCGCCTTTCTTATTACCCGTTGGTTAATAGTCCCAGGTAATCCTCTTATTTCCACGGATTCCCCCAATTCCCGGTCGTTGCATCAATTGGCCACGCCGCATGGTGGAGGGATTTCGATTATCGTCGTCCTTCTTGTCTTTGAGATCTTTTTTCACATACAGGGAGAGGGTTGTTTCCCTGGGTGGTATGCAGCGATAGGCTTCTTCTCTATCGCGACGGTTTCCTTTCTTGATGATCACTTTTCACTGTCATCTAAAGTTCGTTTTCTTGTCCATTTATTTGCGGCAGGATTGCTGTTCTATGGTGATCTTCGTTGGGAGTCCTTGCCGCTGCCAGGGCTAGCGTCGAACCCCATCGATTTCGGCTGGCTGGCTTTGCCCGCGACGTTGCTTTTCGTTGTATGGTTCACCAATCTCTTCAATTTCATGGACGGCATGGATGGCTTTTCAGGTGGCATGACCGCTTTCGGCTTTGGCGGTTGCAGTTGGATGGCATTCCTCGGCGAGGACCCCTATTTGGGGACCTTGTGCGCGATTGCGGCAGCCAGTGCGGCCGGATTTCTGGTTTGGAACTTTCCGCCGGCGTCAATTTTTTTGGGAGACGTTGCGGCGGCACCGCTCGGCTTCCTCGTTTCCGTCGTGACTTTTCGTGGTATTGCAAGCGGTGCCTTTGACCTTTGGGTTCCCTTGATCCTGTTCGCTCCATTTTGGATCGACGCAACCAGTACTCTGATTCGCCGCGCTGCCAATCGCGAGCGCTTTTGGGAGCCCCACAGGAGCCATGCCTACCAGCGCCTGGTCCAGGCTGGCTGGGGACATCGGAGGACCACATTGGCCGAATACGGCTTGATGGCCTCGATGGTCATTGCAGCCCGTGTCTATGTCGACCTCAACCCCGAGGGAAGGTTCATTTTGCTGGCTTCTCTGGCAGTTCTTTACGGTGCTTTTGGGATTCTTGTCCGTTTCGTAGAAGCTCGGGCGAAGATATAGTGTTGATATGTCGGCACCCACATCCGCTCCCCCGCGCCTTGCTGCCTCAGGACCCATGATTGCCTCCGAGACCCTTGAAGTTTGTGTGGTTGGCCTCGGCTATATCGGGCTCCCAACGTCGGCAGTTTTGGCAAGTAGGGGGCACCGCGTTCATGGAGTAGAGATCAATCCGAAATCACGGGAGATCATCAATTCGGGCCGAGCCCATATCATCGAGCCCGATTTGGACATGTTGGTCCGTTCGGGTATTGAAAGCGGACGGCTAAAGGCCCATGCGGAGCCAGCAGCAGCCGACGTTTTCATGCTGTGCGTCCCAACTCCTGTTGGAGAGGGACGAGCGGCAAATCTGGACTATGTGCGCAACGCCACGGAGAGCATTTGTCCGGTGCTACAGAAAGGCAACCTGGTAATCCTTGAGAGCACCAGCCCTCCGGGAACCACGGAGATGATTGCTGAAATCGTTTTCGACAAGACCAACCTCAAGGCCGGCGAGGTTTTCTTCGCTCATGCTCCCGAGCGCGTGCTGCCAGGCCGTATTCTGCAGGAAGTCGTCAATAACGACCGCATCATTGGTGGCATCGACGAGGTTTCCACTCAGGTGGCCGCCGGCTTTTTCAAGACTTTTGTCCAAGGTGAGCTGATTCTCTGCCATAGTCGTACCGCCGAAATGGCCAAGCTGGTGGAAAACGCCAGTCGTGATGTCCAAATCGCATTCGCTAACGAGCTCAGCATGGTGTGCGATGACCTGGGTATCGAGGTTCGCGAGTTGATCGAAATCGCCAACCGTCACCCGCGCGTGAACATCCTGCAACCTGGTTGCGGGGTCGGCGGGCACTGTATCGCGGTTGATCCGTGGTTCATCGTGCACATTGCCAATGGCAAGGCAAGGCTGATGGAAACAGCTCGTGAGGTCAACAACTCAAAACCACATTGGGTCGTTGATAAGGTGAAGGCTGCCGCTGGCAAACTCCGCGAGCCGGTAATCGCTTGCTTCGGCGCGGCCTACAAGCCCGATATCGATGATCTTCGCGAGAGCCCAGCAGTCGAAATTATCCAGGAGCTCCAGAGAGCCGATGTCGGTCGTGTGATCGTGGTCGAGCCCAACATCGAAGAACTTGGCGACAGTGAGCTGGTAGACATGAATCAGGCGCTCGAGCAAGCCGACGTCCTCGTGTTCCTGGTGGGCCATTCTCCATTCATGGAACTCAGTGGATCTCAACTCGCCGAGAAGATCGTCATTGACGCTTGTGGCGTTACCGCGGCCATTAACTCCTGATTTCGATTTCTTGCCGCAAAATGGTTTACCGCATAGCTGTTTTCATGGGGACCCGCCCCGAAGCCATCAAGATGGCTCCGGTGGTGCGCGCATTGCAAGACGCAGAAGGCCTTGAGCCGATTGTGGTTTCCACCGGACAGCACCGCGAGATGTTGCAGCAGGTAGTGGACATTTTCGAAATTCCGGTGCACTTCGATCTGGATGTCATGGTGCCGAATCAATCGCTTGCCGGTTTGTCGGCGCGGCTGATGAACAAGGTCGACGCCTTCCTTGCTGCGGAAAAGCCTGATTTCGCTCTCGTGCAGGGCGATACCACGACTGTTTTGATGGCAGCTCTTGCGTGTTTCTATCGCAAGATTCCAGTCGGGCACGTGGAAGCAGGGTTGCGAACCGGCAACATGCACAGCCCCTTCCCTGAAGAGGCTAATCGTAGGTTAGTGACCCCGATTGCAGACCTGCATTTTCCGCCTACCGAGTGGTCAGCGGAAAACTTGCGCAAGGAAGGCGTTGCCGAAGAGCGCATTACCGTCACGGGCAACACGGTTATTGATGCCTTGCAAATCGAAAGCTCGCGGCACGAAGAAATCGCCACCCAGGCTGAGGTCGATGGTTTTGTTCAGGAGGAGCTGGGTGCCGATTGGCGCGAATACCCATATGTCCTGGTCACCGGTCACCGTCGCGAAAACTTTGGCGGCGGCTTCGAGCAGATTTGCAGCGCCTTGCGTGCTTTGGCGCAGCAGTTCCAGGACCATCGCTTCATTTATCCGGTGCATCTCAATCCACGTGTGCGCGGTCCGGTCATGGAAAACCTGGCGGACTTGCCCAATATTTTCTTACTCGAGCCCATGCCGTACCGTCCATTTGTGGCGCTAATGAAGCACGCCAA
>CALFOT010000026.1 GCA_937919925.1 uncultured bacterium
GAAAAAGGCGAAAAATTGCTAAAAGATCGTTATCAGGAAGAAAAGTGATATCACTTTGATATCTTGCCCGTATACTAGGGCATGATCAAGGAAAACACCTTCTACCCTAAGTCCGGCTTGCTGTTTTTGCTGGTCGTGGCACCAGCTTTTCTCCTTACTGCGATTCTGAGCTTTGTTCAGGCAAGTGAATCCCGCAGCGATGGTACTACTGGATTTTTCGTCTTACTGGGCCTGTTTTGCATGATTTGCTTTTTATTCACGCTGATTGGCCTGATGGCGGTTAGCCCGAATGAGGCGCGCGTGGTGACTTTGTTTGGGAACTACAAAGGCACGGTGCACAAAACCGGCTTATGGTGGACCAACCCCTTTATGAGTAAGCGGAAAATCTCCGTGCGGGTGCGCAATTTTGATAGCGACAAACTGAAGGTCAATGATCAAGCGGGTAACCCGGTGGAGATCGGCGCGGTGGTGGTGTGGAAAGTTATTGATACCGCCGAAGCTCTGTTCGAAGTGGATGACTACGAAGATTTTGTGCGCGTGCAAAGTGAGGCGGCATTACGCAATATGGCCACCCAATATCCCTACGATTCGCATGAAGAACGCGAAGGCCAAGCCGGAGTAATCGATACCGATGTCATCGCGTTGCGCAGTCACACCGTAGAGATTGCCGCCAAGCTCAAAGAAGAAGTGCAGGAGCGTCTGGATAAAGCAGGTGTAGAAGTGATTGAAGCACGCATTAGTCATTTGGCTTATGCGCAGGAAATCGCCAGTGCCATGCTGCAGCGTCAGCAGGCGTCGGCGATTATTGCTGCGCGCACGATGATTGTGGAAGGTGCAGTGGGGATGGTGGAAATGGCCCTGGCCAAACTCAGTGAGCGCAACATCGTGGATTTAGATGATGAGCGCAAAGCACAGATGGTGGGGAACTTGCTGGTGGTTTTGTGTGGGGATAAAAACACCCAACCAGTGGTCAACACGGGCAGTATTTACTAGTTTGTGACTACGCGTAAATCCTTCTTGTTGCGTATGGAGCCGCGCGTGCACGCTGCTTTAAAGCGGTGGGCGGATGCGGAGTTTCGTAGCTTGAATGGGCAAGTGGAGTTCCTGCTCCGCCAGTTGTTGGTGGAGCAGGGGCGCTTGCAGGAAGGCGAGTTGGATGTGGAACCGCAGCGACCCGGCCGCCCGCCTCTGCCAGAACAACAGCCGCCGCCGTCGCCGCCGCCGCCGCCGCCGCCGCCCGATTAGGTGGCGTCGGCGTCGGCGTAGCAATGCAGGCGGCGCGCGGCTATCTTGGGCGGGAATGGTAGTTTTCACCCGCTGCGAGTCGCATCCGCAGATCGACTGGGCCACCCCCGATTTCTGTGCCGAGTCCTACACCGATTCGCGCGCCTCGGCGGTGCCGGTGAAAGAGGAAGTGGAAACGCGCATTTGGCTAGGTGCTGCGCCGGATGGCAGTGCGTTGTTTTTGAAGGAATACCGTTTGCCACCGCAACGCAAAACGCTGGGAGCTGCGGCGCGCAGCCGCGCTTTACGCGAATGGAAGGCGTTATTGGCCATGGATATCGCTGGTCTGCCCGTGGGCCGACCGATGTGGTTTGCGGAGTCACGTCGCGGTACCAAGTTGGAGTTTTCGGTGGTGGCCACCGCCTCTCTGGGCGACGTCATCCCGTTACCGCAGGCTCTCGAAGAGTTTCCGCAGGTTGCAGGAACTCTGTGTCTGGAAGTTGGCCGGATTGCGCGGCAACTACACGATGCGGGCTTTGGCCATTTTCGCATGCAGGCGAAAAACTTCATGGTAGGGGAGGCGCCTGGCTACACCGTCAGCTTGCTGGATGCGCCGTATTCCTGTTTGTGGTTCCGCGGCGTGCCCGCCCGCATTCGACGTCTTGATTTGGAAGACTTGGCCGGCAGCCATGCGGTATTCACACCCATCCAGGTGACCCAGATTTTGGCTGGGTATCAAGGTGACCTAGATCCTGTACCCGGGGTGATGAAGTTTCGCCCAGGATTGCGCTCGCGATGGGGTCAGAAACTGCGTCGCATCGCCTATTATCTTGGGGCAATCTGGAGCGGCCGCCGCCCTTAATCCATCTCATGACTCTTCCCGAACGACTAGCTCAATACCACGCCGCGGAAGGTGCGGAGGAGTACCTCGATGAATACCACAAGTTTCATCGCAAGCTCAGTGACCGCCGCGAGCATAAGTTGCTCGATGCTTATTTTGCGCAGGTAGGCGGGGTGGCCACGGCCTTAGATTTGCCGTGTGGTTGGGGCCGTTATATGCCTTATTTGCGTAGCCACGGCGCCGAAGTTTTAGAGGCCGATTACAGCGGCAGTATGTTAGCCAAAGTTGCGGAGGTCTTTCCAGACACCCCCTTGCTGGGGCGTATGCGCTGCTTCGGTCATCGTATTCCATTGCAAAATCGGGCGGTAGAGTTGGTGTTTTCCATGCGTTTGAGCCATCACCTTGCCGATCCAGTGGTACGGCGCGAGCACATCGAAGAGTTGTTTCGCGTTGCCGATCGCTGGGTGATTTTCACCTACTTTGATCGCGCGAGTTTGAAGAATCTGATACGCCGCGCGGCCACCGCCTTGGGCCTCAATAAAAAACATCCGAAGAACACTTTGAGCCGCGCGCAAGTGCACGCCATGGCCAAAGCTGCTGGCTTCAAGATCCATCAGGATCCGATGTTGTTCCGGGTGGGCTCTGGCCACCGTCTGGTGTTCGCGGAACGGGTTTGAATCAATCCTCCGCCACGCCATCAGGGTGGCAGAAATAGCACGCTGCCGTGTTCCATTGGTAACCAGTCACTTCGGGGCCGTGGTGGCTATCGGCTTCACTCTGCCGATGTTCATGGCAATCAATGCAACTGAACACGGTGGTGCCGGTGGTATGGCATTCCACGCAATTAAATCCGCTGTGCTTGCCGCTGTTGATCGGGAAACTGTGGTTGAAGGTACCATGGCCCCAATCCACCGTATCGTGGCAATCAGCACAGGTGGTTGGGAAGCCGGCCGTCTGGTGATTCGGATCGGTGGTGCCTTGGTAATCGGCAAGGTGGCAAGTCACGCAGGAAGAGCTGATTCCGTTGTGATCAAAGTTTGCGCCTAACCAAGTATCCGTACTATGGCAATCTTCGCAAGTGGTTGGAATGCCGTTCGCTTGGTGAGCTGGATCATTGGTGGCTTGGTACGTGTCTAGGTGGCAAGTGACACACGAATCCACAATGCCGACGTGATTAAAATTCGCGCCCTCCCAAGTCACGGTACCGTGACAGTCTTCACAATCCGTTTGGTAGCCAGAGGCCACATGATCTGGATTGGTGGTGGCCTGGAAATCTGTTAAGTGGCAAGTGACGCAACCATTTGAAATCCCAGCGTGATTGAAAATAGCGCCCTGCCAGGTGCTCGTGCCGTGACAATCTTGGCAAGTGGTCGCGAAGCCCTTAGCCACGTGATCGGGATCGGTAGTGCCAAGGAATTCTGCATCATGGCAGGAGAAGCAAGTGGTGGAGAGTGCGGTGAATTGGCCACTGCTATGGCAATCCAAACAATCGGCTGCAGCGTGTGCTCCACTCAGTGGCCAATCATCATGGCCGAATCCGCCAACGCTGCGCCAAGTGGTGGCCATGTGGCAATCTTGGCAGTTGCTCACCCAACCCTGCGCGAGGTGATTTGGGGCGGTGACATTTGCCGCGAGATCGCCATGGCAGGCTTCACAGGCGGTATCGGTAGGGCTAAACAAACCCACTTCGGAGCCGGGGTGGCAGCGGAAACAGGATGCCGCAGCGTGCGCACCGACTAACGGGAAGCGCGTCATGTTGTGGGCTTCAATCTGCCCTTGTGGCTGCCAAGTTTCTTGGCCGTGACACGATTCACAATTGCGTCCCAGTTGGGTGAGGTGCACATCTTCGTGGCAACCCGCACAGCCGGCGGCGGCAAAGGTGGCGACCGGACCGCGGTCGTTGTGGCAGCGTAAACATTGTGCTTGGGCGTGCGCTCCTTCGAGTGCTACCCCCGTTTTCTCCAGGTGATCGAATTCAAAATCCAGCCGCACTTCGCTCCAATCGTTACCCTCGTGACAAAGCGAGCAGTCGCCTGGAAAATCATCGTGCGGAATCACTGGGCCGTTGCCTTCGTACCAATTTTGCGGGTTGTCGGCCGTGGAGCAGGCCTGCAAAATGATCATCGGCAGGCTTAGGATGGCGGCGAAAAAGAGAGGATTGATTGCTGTGAGTCGTTTCATGCTAAATCCGGGATCACAGGGATTTTTGGAAGTAAAAACCGGCAGAACGCGAGTCCTGTTCATCGCCAGTGCGAAGTTCGCCGTAAAGGGAAAGGCTTAAACCCTGGCCCAGCGCAGTATCAAAAGAAAGACGCGCGCGGTGTTGGAGTAAGTCGGAAGTACTGTTGGTGAAACCGACGTTGGAGTAGGTGGTGCTATTCCACATCAAGCGTAGGTTACCCGCATCGAAGCTCAAACCACCATCCATGCGGAATCCGAGCAAGTCACTAAACTGCCCCTGACTGGCAAAAACAGCGGCGCCTGCCCGACTACGCTCCAGCCACAAATTGCGCGTATCCCAGCGCAGCTCGCCACCGCCACCGGAGTTATCTTCATCGTTCCAAAGGTGCGCACGCGCCGTTCCGGTGGAATCTGCAGTGAATTTGCGGAACACGCTGACGTCGCCGCGGCGCACTTCTTTATCCGTGTACACCAATGCAGTCGGATCAAAAATTTGCTGTTGCAGAAGATTCGGAAAGCGGAACTGACTGAGGCTGACCATCCAACCATTGCCGTCTTGGTTGCGGTAACTGCCGCTAGCCACGAGCCGCGAAAGTTCCGTACCACTGCGTGCCGGATCGTTCGAATCATATAAATCAATCCACGCGGAGCTGTGAAAATAGAAACCGTTATCCGCGCGAGTGGAGCCTTCCAGGATCACTAAATCGCGATCGGCATCACCTAGGTGCCAGCTTTTTTGGTAGCCCGCGCCCACGTTGGATTTTTCATCTTTGGAAACCGCGCGATAGTAAACCGCGGTTTGTAAATCATCGCCGGTGCCGGCGTGGCTGCCGTAGAGCACCGGGATATAACCGAGACTGGTGCCCAGGCGATGGCCATTGCGTAAACGCACACTCACTTCGGCGCCATCGAGTACGCCGAACTGCGGAAACTCGTGTTGTAGAAAACGGCCAGCTTCGACACGCACCGGCCGATGGCGATCACCGCCAACGGCATAAGAGATTCGATCGAGACGAAAATCACTGTTGGACTCATCGCGGAGGCCGTCGGCGGAAGTGAAATCCGCTTGGTTCCCTTCGAGGTCCAAGCGTATTTGCCCGCCGTAACCCAAGGCGTTGCCTACTCGCATATCCATTCCAGCGCGCGAGAATACTGAAGATGTGGAACGCTCATCATCCCAAACCATATCGGTGAAGGCATACAAGCGACCGCTGATGGTGGTGGCGCGATCGGCCGCCGAGAGGCCTGAAACCGGTGCTAGCAGTGGTTTATCAGTGGGCCAATTTTCGACCGCGTTTTCCCATGGCGCGTGCTCCACCGTTTTGCCGGTGTTGCCAGTGCCGGTATTGTTGGTGCGCCCCGCTGGAATCCGAATCTCCACACGCACGCCAATATCAATCTGGCCGCTGCTGCCGGGTGCGGAAACCGTTGCCGAACGCTGATCCAGCGTGGTGATGCGGCCGGTAATCACAGTTCCTGACGGCACATAGATCGTGACGGCATCGCCTTGGCGTAAGCCATCCACTAGGCCGCGATCGATTTCGACGGAGTCGCCGGTTGCAACCAAGACCCGGCCTTCGACCAAGTGATTGCCGCTCTGCGCAGCGCTGAGATTGCTGGTTCCAAACAGCAAACATAAAAGGATTAAGAGGAGGGGATGGTTCATCGTAAGCCGTGGCAATCACTGCATTCTGTTCCCAACGGTCGGTAGCGCACCACGGTGCGACCATTGGCAAGGGGATAGGCAACATGGCATGAAGCACAAGCAAGATCATCATGCGCGCCGTCGAGTTGGTAGCTGCTATGTGTTTTGTGGCGAAACAACAAGCCGCTTGGGAAGGTGCCTTGATCTGCATGGCAGTCTTGGCACTGGTCGTTCTTAGAGTTACGGAATTGGCCGACGTGAGGATCGGCGTGACAGTCCGCACAAGTCGTGCCGAGGGCGCGATCAAAACTGCGTGCATCGCGGCCGCGCCGCTGGAGTGGGCGGTGGCACTTGGAACAATCCACGTTGGTATGCGCACTTTGGAGATCGAAGCTAGTCATACGATCGTGGTCGAAATTGTTTTCGGCAACGCGGAATGAAACCTGGCTGTGGCAGCGCACACAACCTTCTTTGCCATTGAGGTTGTTGGGCACTCCCGCCACGCGGAAACTATCCCCGTGTGGATTCGTATGGCAAGTTTCACAACGATTGGTGGAGCCGGGGAATAAGTCAGCAACTTTACCGAGACTGCGCGTTGCAGGTGCTGACGCCACCGCGTTACTGCGGCCGTGGCAGGCCGCGCAATCCGCGAAACGGTGGGCATCTACCAGCGCGAAATCGGTCCAGGCTTCGTGGTCAAAAGGTGCACCTCGCATATCCTCAAAACTCTCTTCATTGTGGCAGCGTGCGCAACTGTTGTTGCCGTTGACCGACGCGGGCAAATTCAAGGCGTCGAAACGTTGGTCGTGCGGATCAGCGTGGCAAGCGGCGCATTCTTTACCAAGTGGCGGCCGCGCTTTGCCTAGCGCACGGCTTTCTGGCGTGTGGCAACTGGCGCATTCTGCACGCACATGGGCGCCGCGTAATTCATGACTGGCCCACAACGCGTGATCGAAAGAAGCAGCCGGCACGGGCAAGAATTGTTCTTGCCCGTGACAACGTGCACAACTTTCACGGCCTGCTACGGAAAGTGGAAGTCCAGGGCGGTCGAAACTTTCTAGGTGGACGTCTTCATGGCAAGAATCACATGAATCTTGGTTCCGCTCCAGCAGTGCCGTGGCAGTGCCAAAGCTACGCCCGGCTGCGGTTGGTGCGGGCAAGGGTTGGTGGCAAGTTTCACAATCATTGCGCGCGTGCTTGCCTTCTAACTGGAAGGCGGTCCAGACTCCGTGATCAAATCCTGGCGCCAGCACTTGTTGAAAAGAAGTGGTGTCGTGACAACGATTACAATCCAGTGAGGAGCGATCGCTCACCAGCGCAAATTCCTCAAAGCAGGCATCATGTGCATCCAAGTGGCACGATTGGCATTTGCTATCCACCGCCGCATAAACGGGGCCTAGCTCATCATCGAGGTTTTCATCCACGTGACACAGAGCGCAATCCGTTGCTGCGTGGGCGCCATCCAGCACGAAGCCAGTCTCGGCGTGGCGCGCGTTATCGAATTTTGCCGGCTGAAACTGCAAGGGATCATGGCACGACAAACAATTCTCGGCGGCCAAATCGCCGTTTTGAAATTGCCCTGCGTGTGGGTCCTTATGGCAAGCCGCACAGTCTTCTGCCGAACGCCCTGGGAAGCGTGCGGCATAGGTGGCCAAGGTGGCCTGCGCACTGCGATCTTGTGGCGGAGCCGCATGGCATTGATCACAACTAAGCTGGTCGTGGGGAGCAATCAGGGCAAAGCCAGAGGCTTCGTGCTCTGCGGCAGTGCAGTAGGCGCGTGCAGCAACAAAATCGGTGTGCTCCAGCAAGTGGCATGCGGCACAGTTTTGTTCCTCCTGCGGAAAGCGCTGATAATTCGTAGCAAGAAAGTTTTCTGCGTGCGGCGATTCATGGCAATCCGCACAAGCTCGCCACTGCGGAGGATTGATTCCGCCGATGGATTCCACCGAGTATAAATCGTCTTTTGCATGGCACTCCACGCAGCCGATTTCATCATGCACACCACGCAATGGAAAACGCTCGTCGTGGGCAAAGGTTGCCACCAAATCGAAGGCTTCGCTTTGGCCATGGCAACTGGCACAATCCTCTTTCATTTTGCCCTTGTGCGGATCTTCATGGCAAGTCACGCAATCCTGCGACAGCCCCATATAACGACGTTGGCCTTCCTCTAAGACCGCAATCTCTGCCAGCTCATGACACTTCTGGCAGGCGATGGTCAAGTGTTTGCCTTCTAGCTGAAAATCAAACATCACATGGTCAAAAGCCGCCAAATCTTCCACACCTGCCAGGGAAAAACTGTTTTCGGAAACGAGTGCAAAAGCGCTGCCGTGATGTTCGCTGTGACAGAGGCTACATTCCATTGCCCCCGGGGCGACAAGAGTGCCATGTAAACCATGCTTGTTTTGAATATCGCTCTGAACTTCTTGGTGACAATCCAAACACGCAGCCGGCAAATCCTCCGCCTTTTCGCCATGGCACTTACTACAGGTAGGGCCGCCCAATAGAGTGCTAATGGAAGCGTGCGCCGCACTGATTTCGCCCGGGTTGGTTTTGCTGAGGTCTGCGAACGCCAACCACAACACCAATCCTAGAGAGATCAGTGTGAGCGCTAGTCGAGAAAGATTTTTACTCAAAAGAAAGCCTAGGTGATGTTCGAAAAACGTAGGGCGGAATAAATGTGAACGCCTAACAGCAGAACCATCAACAACGCCACCCAACGGTGGAAATAGCGCCAAGAAGCCAGGATTCCCCTCATTTCTTCAAAATGCGTGGCCATCAATGCGGCCCAATGTGCGCGGCGCGCAAGCTCCAACACACGCAACACTTGATCCTCGGCAATACCTTCTGCGCGGCCCTCGTTGCCAAGTGCGCGTAAGCTGCGCCGCAGTTGCCGCTGCTGGCGCACCAGAGATCCAATCCTCACTACGAGGTTGCCATTCCAGCGGCCGGTGCGAATCAGCGCGTCCATTTTTTCTTGGACGCGGTGGCCGAAATCGCGGTTGTCACGATCCCACTCGGCGGCGAGGGTGGCCATTTCCGCACGGATTTCATCTAGCTCTAACTCGCGACCATTCGCGGAGTGGGGGATAAACGAATACAAATAGCGGCCGATGGCGCCGGTGCAAATGAGAAAAACCAAGCCCCAGAAGGCATGGCCGCCGACGGTATCCCGTGGTGAAAAAGTGCTGTGCAGCATCGCTGCAATCAAGGCCAGCAAACCGGTGGCTACATGCGATGTCATCCATGCTTGCAAGGAGCCGAAATGAATCGGGCCCTTGGGTGCGCGTCGGAGCAAATAACTGAGGTTCATGACAATCAAAGACGCACCCAGAATTCCGGTGCCAAGCCCGAACGCACGCGACGGACGCAACCAGGCATGCAAGGGGTGCGCTGGCCTTAGCACATCCGATAATCGGTAGTAATCGCGGTGCAGGTAAGCCCAAATTAGGGCCGCAACTGTGGCAATAAGGCCAAAGGCCAGTGCGGGCAGGAGCCCAGTGCCGCGTGTTTTAAGCTCTTCCGCAGCTTCGCGCCCAGCGTGGTCGAAGGAAAATCCCGCTTGTTCCAACAGGGGAAAGGGAGCAATTCCACCCACCATGATGAACACTTCATCATTGCGCAAAGTGACTTGGCGGACGCTGCTGTCTTCAGCGCCCACTTGCAACAGCACTTCTTGGTCGCGAATACTTTCGACTTCCGAGTGGAACAAAACTTCCAAGTTGCCGTTAGCAATACAACCCGATAAGCGTGCCTCATTACGTGCCTTCAGGCGGAAAAACGCAGATTTGCGGTAGGAAAGAGTGACATGATTGCCGGGTTGATCGGCCAAACCCATAGCCGCCTCAACCGCGCTATCGCCACCGCCAACCACCAACAAATGGCGTTGCTGAAAAGAATGGGCGTCAATCAAGCTGTAATGAACCTTCGATAACTCTTCACCATGTACACCAAGTTTTCGCGGTGTGCCACGGCGGCCGACGGCTAGGCAAACATGGTTGGCGTGAAAGGAGCTGTCTACGGTTTTCACCTGAAAGCTGCCGTCGGCATGTTGCTCCAGTTCGGTGAAGCGCTCGCCACTGCGTAGGGGTAGTTGCTGTTCGCGAACGATGGTCTCCCATTTTTCAATCAACTCCTCTTTCGTGTAGGAATCGCGATCCAGACTACCGGCGAGGGGCAACACAATAGGATGAGTCATAACGAGCTTACGGCGTGGATATTTCGCCACCGATCCACCTAGGCTGTCTTGTTCCAACATCACGAATTTCAAACCGTGGCGTTTCGCCTCCAGTGCACAGGCGATACCCGCTGGGCCGGCGCCGACAATGCATAAATCCAGCACACTGGTGGCCGCGGAGCTGGATTTTTTCACGCGTAACGCCACTTCGGCAGCCACGCCGCGGCCGTGCTCCAGGGCGGTGCGCACTAAGGCGAAACCGGTGATTTCACCTGCCAAAAACAAGCCCGGCGTGGTTTCGGATTCATTGCTAGGCGTGACCACCGGGATATCACGGCGTTCGCCCAAATCCCCAAGGGTGAGCGCAATTGCACCTACAGGGCACTCGGTAGCGCAGCGCCCGTGGCCGACGCAGCGCGCTCCATGGACCACCAAAGCCTGACCGTGAATGAGCTCCAGCACGCCCTCTTCCGGGCAGGCAGTCACGCACGACCCGCAGCCTATACAACGGGACAAATCAACGTGGGGATACAACAAGCGGGCCGTATGGCTGCCGGTCTGGCGCGCCTTACTACGTTCTTCCAACCGCGATTCGATATTGCGAACCTCGAGCCGTCGGAGCAACAGGACTGCCAGGGTCATCGACAGTCCAACCGCTAGGAGCAGCAGGAGAGTGAATGTCATTCCCAGCAAAAGGATATCCCATAGATTACAGAATCAGGTGAAATCCATTTTAAGAGTAATTGGTGCATAATTCTTTACACCGAATGCCGAAAGGGTAATAGGATGGTTTCGTACCATTCTGAGCCCATTTTCGTAGCCCCTTCCATGCCTGATTCTCACCCAGAAAATTCTCAAGAATTCATGACCACCCACGCGTTGGATACTTTTCCCGACATCTTGCGCGCACTGGTTGGCAGCGTGGTCACGGTGGCCAACTCCGAGTCCTATGAGGATGCGCCCGTCGGCCATCGTCTTGGAGCTGGATTTTACAAAGCCAAGGTCATGGAGCTGAAAGGGGATCACCTGATTCTCGGCACGCAGTTTCAGCACTCGAGTGGCCACGGTAACGATGAGCCAGTGAAACAGTTTGTGCCGTTGTCACGCATCAAGCGTGTGAGTGTGATGAAAAGCGAAAAGATCCTGCACATTTAAGTGCAGAATCTTTTTCTATGGAAACGCCAAGGAGGATGGCCTTGCGTGGGTGGCGGTTTATTTGTTATCCAACGCGGCGATGCCGGGTAGCACTTTGCCTTCGAGCATTTCCAGAAACGCGCCGCCACCGGTGGAGATGTGTGAGATGCGTGACTCGACTTGGTTCTTCTTGATGGCGGCCACCGAATCGCCGCCGCCAACAATGGAAAGATTATCGGTTGCGGCCAGAACTTTGGCAATGGCAGAGGTGCCATGGCTGAAAGGCTCTAGCTCAAAAACCCCCATTGGGCCATTCCACACTACTGTTGCAGCCGCACTGATTTCGGCGCTGTACAGCTCGGTGGTTTTCTGGCCGATATCCAAACCCATCCAGCCAGCGGGGATGGCACCGGTCACGCGTTGGGTGTTAGCATCGGCGGCAAAGCGATCGGCAATGACGTGATCCATGGGCAGTAGTAGCTTCACTCCTTTCGCGGCAGCTTTGGCCAGCACCGCGCGCGCCACCTCGAACTTCTCCACTTCGCACAAAGAAGCTCCCACACCAATACCAGTAGCCGCTAAAAAAGTGTATGCCATGCCACCACCAATCAGCACCGTGTCTACCTTATCGAGCAAGTTTTCAAGGACCATAATTTTGTCTGAAACCTTGGCGCCACCGATGACGGCAATCACCGGGCGTTTCGGTTTGCCAAAGGCCATGTCAAACGCATCAATTTCATTTTGCAAGAGCTTGCCGGCAATGGCAGGTTTCAAAAGTCCTGGCAAACCTGCGGTGGACGCATGGGCGCGGTGGCACGTGCCAAATGCATCTTGCACAAAAACATCGGCCATCGCGGCTAAGTCGGCGGCCATAGCTGGATCGTTGGCCGTTTCCCCAGCTTCAAAACGCAGGTTTTCGAGCACCAAGACTTGCCCAGGCTCCAAATCAGCGGCAGCAGCCTTGGCTAAATCGCCGCGTACATCATGCACCCATTTTACATCGATGGAACTGCCGAGTAGCAATTGCAAGCGCTGCGCTATTGGCCCCATGCGCAGTTCTTCAACGACTTTGCCGTTGGGACGACCCAGGTGAGAAGCGGCAATCACCGATCCACCCGCACCCAGCACCGCCAGGATGGTGGGCACCGCAGCGCGAATGCGGGTGTCGTCGCCGATCACCCCATCTTTTATGGGCACATTAAAATCGACCCGAATAAAAACGCGTTTGCCGGCGAAATCGACAGAATCAAGGGTCCGTTTGGCGAGGCTCATGGCGCATAGATTAGCAGCGCTGAAAAAAAACCGCCGCACCTGCAAAGAGTGCGGCGGCAAGTGCGGAGCGAAACTCCGCGGAGGGCTCAGCCTCTACAGGTTGTGCGCCTTGAAAATCAAGTCGCAAACGCGGTTTGAGTAACCCCATTCGTTGTCGTACCAGGACACAACTTTGACCATGTTGTTATCCAACACCATGGTGGAAAGCGCATCAAACACCGAACTGTGTGGGTTGCGTAACACATCCGAAGAAACGATAGGATCTTCCGTGTATTGCAGAATACCCTTCATAGGGCCTTCTGCAGCAGCTTGCATAGCGGCATTGATTTCCGCAACGGTGACAGACTCCCGGTTTAAATCACAAACCAAGTCGACAACCGAGCCGGCAGGCACGGGCACGCGCATCGACATACCATCCAGCTTGCCCGCCAAAGCAGGTAAAACCTTGCCCACTGCGCGGGCAGCGCCGGTGGAAGTTGGAATGATGTTGGAAGCCGCACCGCGCGCGCGTCGCAAATCACTGTGTGGCAAATCCAGGATACGCTGATCGTTGGTGTAAGCGTGGATGGTGTTCATCAAACCACGTTTGATGCCAAAAGACTCGTGCAGCACTTTCGCCACCGGTGCTAAGCAATTCGTGGTGCAAGAAGCATTCGACAGAATCTTCTGGTCAGCAGTGAGGGTTTCATCGTTGACGCCCAGGACGACCATGTTGTCAATCTCGTCGGATGGCGGCACCGTCAGCACCACTTTCTTGGCGCCGGCGTCGAGGTGCATCTGGCATTGTGCGCGCTTGCGGAAGATGCCAGTGGCTTCCACCACGAAATCCACACCCAATGCGGCCCACGGCAAGTCCGCTGGATTCCGTTCGGCCAGAATCTGCACGCGTTTGCCATCTACGACGATGGAACTGCCATCGACTTCCACCTTGCCGTCAAAACGGCCACCTACAGTGTCGTATTTGAGCAGGTGCGCCAGGGTTTTGGCATCCGTGAGGTCGTTTAGCGCAACGATTTCGAAATCGGCGCTACGCGCGTGCATGATGCGGAAGACGTTACGGCCGATGCGGCCGAAACCGTTGATGGCAATGCGAATGGCCATGGTGATTGGTTTTTTAAAGGGTTTTGGGGGCTTCCGGAAAAATCCCAGAAGGGGGTTCCCCCGGAGGGTGGAAGCAGAGATTCTAGTGTCATGCTCGACCTCGCGGCAGACCGAATTCACAGCTTCGGCCCGTGGCCGGCCAGCAGCCCCGTGCTGTTGGCCTGTTCCGGCGGTGCTGACTCCACTTTTTTAGCCCTTGCGTGGCAACATACCGCTCGCGAACAGGTGATTCAGGGATTAGCCCAACTGCCCACAGCGATTGTGGTGGTCGTGGATCATGGCCATCGCGTGGATTCTGCGCAAGATGCCAGTGCCGCTGCTGCGATTTACCAGGAATTAGGCTTTGAGGTGCAAATCAAGTGTGCGCACGCGGATGGAACTGCCAATGAGGCGGAGTTGCGTGATGCGCGTTATGCCATGCTGCTGGAATCTGCCGCGCAACACGGTGCCAAGCGCATTTTGCTGGCGCATCACGCCGATGATAATGCCGAAACCGTGCTCATGCGCATACTCCGCGGCACCGGGCTGCCTGGTTTATGTGGTATTCCATCACGTCGGCAGCTCACCCCCGACATCGAATTGCTGCGCCCTTTGTTGCGGTTACGCGGGCCGGAAATGCGTCGCGTTTTGGTGGCCTTGCATCAGGCCTGGATTGAGGATCCCACTAACGCTGATCCTTCGGTGGCGACGCGTAATTTACTGCGTCAGGAAATCATTCCCCAGCTCGCGGCAGCCGCTACGGGGGATCCTATTTCTGCGTTACTGAAGTTATCCGCAGAGGCGCGCGAATGGCACGAAGCTAAGGAGGAGATGCTGGTTGCGGCTAGCGATTTCGGCTGCCTGCCGAGTTATTTACGCAAGCAAGCGATTCGTGATGAACTACGCAAACTAGGTGTCACGATTTCTCCCACGCGCCTCAGCAATCTCGAATGTGCCTTACTCCGCCGCGGTACAGCTGGCGTGGATCAAGATTCGAAACTGGAACTGTTAGGCGGAAAATTGATAACAGCCCGCACCTAAGCACGGGCTGTTGTAGCTCTTGAGTGGAGTTGTGCGCTTAGCGCCTACTCCACATCTGCAGTACCGGTCACGGGCCAGAATGGTTTGTTCGGACGCACGCTGAAGCTTTTGAACAGGGCTGCGGTGTTTTCGTTGGGAACGACGGCGAAGCCACCAGTGATAAGGCTCTTCTTCAACTCCTCGGGCAAAGGAACAGGATCCATATCATTGATGATGAAGGAGCCAGTGCCATCCGCCGCCATGTTGAACTCGAACTTGATGGGGCCTTTACCAATCCAGCCATCCCGATAGAGGGTGGTTTCCATGATTCGGGCGCTACCGCGTTTCGGATCCACGCGATAGCCTAGCGCCTCGATCAAAACCTCTTGCGAACTATCCTCGTGCTGGACAAAAATAATGCGACTGCTGGCCGTGCCGTTGCGGTCGATCCCTAGCGGGATTAGCACGGCATTGCCATCAATTTGAAGTTCTCCGCGGATTGCAAACGGTGGCTCCAGATAAAACAAGTTGTTGACATCTGTGCGCTCGTAACCAGGTGAGGCAGAGCCTTCGGGGTTAAACAACAGCAAGCCATCCTCCGTGTATTTGACCACTTCCACCAGCGCGCCGGTATCGGTGGTGTCTTTGCGGTTGCTCTCCACAGTCTTATCGTAGGCAGCTTGCCACACGCGCAAATCTTGACCAGCAAGCTCACTCATTTCGGTGGACTTCGCCAGCAGAGATGCGAATTCCAACTGGAAAGCTTGCATGGTATGGGTGGCGAACAAGGTGGCCAGAATGGGATGTCCGTCGGCAAAGGCGGTTTCCATATCCAACTCAATTTGCTGCAAAGAAGCCTTGGTTGGATCCGTGTAGAAATTCAAAACTTCGCGACCACCGTTGGCGGATAGCCATTCCTCTGCTACAGCAGCCGCATCTAAATTGCCGGCTTGCCAAACCGATTCCCAGTGACGCACCATCCAGTAGACGGCATCGCCCTTTAAGCCTTCCCCCATGTTGGAGATGGCAAGCAAACGGTAGCTTTCGGCATCGAAGGGGCGTTTTTCGTCGGCCTGTTCGGCGGTGACGCGGGCGCGTTCATAGTCTTCTGCGAGCAGGTAACCACGGCAACGGGCCTGCAACACATCGGCGAATTCCGGGCCGGCTAACAACTCGCCGTACAAGGAGTTGGTGAAGGTTCGCCAACGGTTTTCAAAGGCGTCCCAGTTGGGCACATCCGGATCATTGACATCATCAATGAAAATCTTCTTGGCAATTTCCCATGGGTAAAACTGGTCGTTGTCTTTGTTGCCTTCCTTGGCGAAAAACGCGATGTAATCGAGGTAGGGCTGACGGTAAACCAAGCGCCCTGCTTTACGCACCATCTTGTGTGCATCGGGAATGGCTTGCCCTGGCGTAATCGCTTGACCCACGCGCATGTCACCTTCTTCGTAGTTGAGGAGGAAATACACAAAAGCCCAACCGTAAGGGTAATAAACGCTCTCATAACTGCGCGTGTGGTTCACCAAGTCCGGGCCAGCGTTGCGAATATTCGCCACCAAATCCTTTAGCGATTTGCGTTTGTCGCTGTGTTCTAGGTACCACCAAGAACGCAAACGCGGCTCGGCAACATTGTTTTTTAGAATGGTGCCATCCGCTTTGATAATACAACCCTCAAAGTACGAGGCGGCACCTTCATTCAACCAAGCCGGAATCGAGTAGTTGCGTTTTTCACTTTTGTCCATGATGATGGACATAAACTGGTGGCTCGCTTCGTGAAACAAAGTAGACCACAAGTCAGCGCGCGTTTGGTTGGGGTCTCCCATCGAACGGTCATACGTATTCACGGTCAACGCACTCACTAACCAGAAGCCGCCAACGCTTTCACTCACAATGGGCTGGCCGGTGAGTTGTACCGTGAGGCGGTCGAAATCAGAACGTTTGCGGTGCACCAAAATGCGCACGCGCGGGGATTTTTTCTTCATGTCATAAATCGCACGATAAAAATCATTCATCTCATCCATTGCCGCGGACAGCGTTTCAAAGAACGCGTAGTCCATGGTGGTTTCGATTTCATAGTTCTTGGTTGTTTTCTCCCAGCGAGTTTCCCACTCCGAGTGTTTGGCATTGTTGGTGGCCAACCATTTGGCCGACTTGCGCGCCACCGTGGAGGCCACGAATGCGCCACCAGATAATTCGGTGCCAGCTTTCTTCACGAGGCTGTCGTAATCGCGGTTGAGCTTGGCATCCGCAGGGCTCAAATCGAGCAGCTTGTCCATCAAATGCCCAGCTAAGCGATACTGCTTTTTGCCGGACGCCGATTTGATGGCTTTTTCGATGGACTTACGCCATTCCCCCAAAGTGATTTCTTCTTGATTCCAGCCAGAATAAAGTCCAGTGAGTCGTTCCGAAATTTCCTCCAAGGACTTTTTGTTACCCGCAGCCGCATAAGACCACGCCAGCCATTTACCCCAACGGAGTTGCCCTTCCACATCATCGGTGGCGCGAGCGATATCCATCATCACCTGATAACCCTCGGTTGCGTAGGGGAGGAAGGTCAGCACCCGTAAGGCCTCTTCCGCAGCTTTCTCGAATTCGCCAGCTGCCAGCAGGGTGGCGGCTTTTTCGAAGTTGAGCTCCGCCAGCGGGGCAGCGATTTCCGGGTTGGCCCAGTGCAGCGGGCGCTCTACGGGTGCAGTGGCGTTGGCCGCAACCGCAGTCATCGAGAGATCCACCAGCGGAGTGGTGGGTTGAGGGTGGGGAACAGTGGCGGCCAAAATGGCGGCGGCGCCTACTGATAAACTTAAAATTAGCGTGAGTTTCTTTGACATGGGCTCAGGTGAGTTCCGCCTGTAGTTTAGCGGTAGCTCCCGGCAACGCCCATAAGCATTCCCACGGTTCTCAGGCTGGAATCAACCCTAAGGGGCACTACTCGCTTCTTCCATGCGTAGTTCGGGGTGTTCTACGGACGGCAGAATGTGACCATAGCCGATGTTCTGTAGCCAAGCGTGAATCGTGGCGAGCGGTACCGCTAAGCCCATGTGGGTGACCACTTGCGGGCGATAAGTGCCGTGGGTGTAAATCTTCGAGAAGATACCGACGAGCTCGTGGGACTCCGCCAAAAAGACTCCACCACCGGAATTGCCAAAATAGGCCGGGCTGGAAACCATCCAATAATCGTGGCCGTCGACCACCCAATCGTTGCGCGTGACTTCTCCGCGGGTGGCTTGGGCACTGGTGCCCAAAGGGCATCCGACGGTGTAAACCGGGGTGAAGGCCTCCACCAGAGCTTCCTGCTGTAGCGGTGCAAGCATGGCCAAATGGCCCAAATCGCGGCTGGTATTGATGCGAATCAAAGCTAGATCGGCGTCAATATTTTCCGCCAGCATGCGCCCGGCAATGGTGACAGGCTCTTTTCCTAGCTGATCAAAAATAGTGTCGAACATCACTTCATGGGGCGTGTCAGTATGTTCAAAATCGACGATGTCGCGCAAGACGTGGTAGCAACTCAGGGCCAAGTAGTACGCCCCTTCTTCATCGCTACCGTGGTAGACCAGTACCGCACTTCCGACGGCTTCCTCGCCACTCACTTGAAAGACCGGCTGCAACACATCGCGGCGTAGATTGGCGCGCTGCACACTTGGCAGGACCCTGGGCTGCAAACTAGCAGTGGTTACGGCCTGAGCTTCTACCGTGCTACGGAGACCCTTGATGGCGGAGAAACTTTCATCCATACGCTCAAAGCCATTTTGGATCACTTCCTCTTGATGGCCTAAAACCTGCGCCTGCTGGTCGAGTTCTTGCTGATAAATGTCCATGCCATGATGAAACCATTGTTGTTGCGTCGTCAAGCTCTCGATTGCGCCGTTTAATAGGCGCAGCTGACCGTCCTGTTGCTCGACCTGGGCCGCCAGTTGGCTGATTTTGGGCAGGCCAATCAGAGCTCCAACCGCCACTACCGTGGTTGTCACGAGGATCGAGGTCGTTTTAGGGAATCGCACCTACCTTCATCGGCATTATCCGAATTCCTATTTAATAAAGGCCAGGGCTCGTTTGCTCCTTGATGTGGGTACAATGGCCGAATTGGAGGACGAATCGTGCCATTTGCAAGCGTAGAAAAAGCCATTGAGGCCCTAAAATCGGGCAAAATGATCATCTTGGTTGATGATCCCCGCCGTGAAAACGAGGGTGACTTGGTCATGGCTGCGGAAGCCATTACTGCAGACGCCATTAATTTCATGCGCAAAGAGGGGGGTGGGCTTATTTGCCTATCTTTGTCGGGCGAACTGTGTGAGCAACTCGATTTGCGTCCGCAGGTGGCCGAAAACACTTCCAGTATGGGCACTGCGTTTTTGGAGTCCATCGAGGCGCGCCTTGGCGTCACCACCGGCATCTCTGCAGCGGACCGCGCCACCACGATTTTGGCTGCCGTAAAGGATGGTGCTAGGCCCAGCGATTTGGCGCGCCCTGGTCATATTTTCCCGTTGCGTGCCCGCGCAGGCGGTGTGTTGATGCGTCCCGGTCAGACCGAAGGATCGGTGGATTTGGCGCGTATGGCTGGAATGAAGGCGGCCGGCGTCATTTGTGAAATCATGAATGAGGATGGCACCATGTCGCGGATGCCCGAGTTGGAAATCTTTGCCAAGAAACACTCGATTCCGATTCTGACTATCGAAGACATGATTGAATACCGCCGGCACCGCGAAGTACTGGTGGAACGGCGCGTGACTGCAGTGGATTTGCCAACCTCGTACGGTGGTTTTCAAATGCATCTGTATAAATCGCTAACGGATGATAAAGAGCATTTTGCACTCACTTACAACTGGGGGGAAGCGCCGCCCGATGATGCCAAATTCCCACGTTTGCAAGAGGCCATCACGGTGCGCGTGCATTCCGAGTGTTTGACCGGCGATTTGCTTGGTAGTTTGCGCTGTGACTGTGGGCCGCAGTTGCATGGAGCCATGCAAGCAATCAAGGACGCCGGCAAAGGTGTGCTGCTGTACATTCGCCAAGAGGGCCGTGGAATTGGCTTGGAGAACAAGCTCAAGGCCTATCAGTTGCAAGAGCAGGGTTTTGATACGGTGGAAGCCAACGAGAAACTCGGTTATCCAGCGGATATGCGCGAGTATGGCATGGGGGCGCAAATCCTCAACGATTTGGGCGTGCGCAAAATGCGTTTGCTCACCAACAATCCGAAGAAATTGGCCGGGTTGCATGGTTATGGTTTGGAGATTGTGGAACAGGTGGCGCTGCGCATCGTTCCGCAGGAACACAATGAGCGCTACATGCGCACCAAGAGAGACAAGTTGGGGCACTTGTTTCCTGCGGAATAGGGCACGCGTTAAGTCTTTTTCCTTGGATGGGAAGCTTTTTTGGACGACAGACGTCCTAAGCCTGTCGTGATCATGTCTTTGCCAAACAATCAACCACCGCCGACCCCCAAAGTCGCTCCGGAACAGCTGGAGGAGCTGTTTACGGTTTATGGTGCGAAGATTTATGGCCTGGCTTTGCGCTGTGGGTTAGCGCCAAAAGAGGCAGAAGACGGGGTGCAAGAGGTTTTTCTCAAGGTTCAGCGCCGCATCAGCACTTTTCGTGGTGAAGCGGCGTTGTCCACTTGGTTGTACCAAGTAGCGCTCAACACTCTGCGCGATTATCGCCGCAAAGTGGTGCGTCAAACGCGCTCCACTCCCATGAGCTTGATTTCCGATCAGCCCGCGGATCCAACCATCGCGGGTGCCTCCGCCACGCCGGATGAAGAGGCTTCCATTTTGGAACGCCGCCAATTGGTTCGTAATGCACTCGACAACTTGCCGCCAAAGTTCCGCGAAGTTCTGATTTTGCGCGAACTCGAAGGCATGTCTTACCGCGATGTGGCGCGGATTCTGGATGTGAAACAGGGCACAGTGGAATCAAGAATTTTCAGGGCGCGCGAGCGTCTTGCGGCAGAGCTCAAGCGTCTGGGGGTGAATTGATGAGTCAAAACAAAGGGAAGCAGGAATGGGATTTGCGCCTTTCGGCGTGGTTTGATGGCGAGGCCTCCACGATGGATGCCGGCGAGGTGCGCGCACACTTGATGGAGAGTCCGGCGGCGCGTGCCAAGCTGCAAGAATGGCGGTCTCTCAGGGAAGACCTGGCTTTGCTGCAACCAGAGGCGCCGTCGGCACAGCAATTGTTCGCCATGCAGGCGCGCTTTGAAGACGGCTTGGCAGAGGAAGTCTTTCGGGTGGCCCGCGCCCTGCGTTTGTGGAACCGCGCGGCCGTTCTTTTGTTGGCTCTGGGGCTAGGTTTTTGGGTGGTCGACCGGCTGATGTTGTCGGTGCCAACGGATACTTATGCCAGTGAGCCCAGCGCCATCGATACGGCTATTCGTGAGTTTATGGCACGTCCCATCCCGCAAAATTAATGAGGCAGTCTCCTGGGAGTTTGATTCTGTTGCCGGCGCTGTTGACCTTCGCCGCGGGTTTTTTTGTCGGACACACAGTGGATCGCCGCGGTGCCAGTGGCCCCTTGGAGGAGCTTGCGCCGGATCTGCGCGCTTATGAGCTTGGTATGGTGGCTTCTTTGGGTTTAAACCGCCAGCAGAGCAATGATTTACGCGTCTTGCTCTTCCACTACGAGCGGGAGCGTGAGAAACTCCTGCAGCAACGCCTTGCCGAGGTCGACTCGGATTGGGTAGAGCTTGATCACCAGTTTGAAAAGTTGCTCGCCGGTCGCATCCTGGATGCAGCCCAGCGACGTACTTCTGAAACCTTGCAACATCCATCAGTAGTGGTAGCCAGAGCTGCCACGCGTTAACCTGACGGTTTGAATTGACATGGCACGCAGTCTAGGCATCCACCTTCAATCCCACGGATTCGATTTCGCACTCCTCGAAGGCAGTGCGAAACGCTATACCGTTGTTAAATCTGGCAGTGCGATTTTTCGCGCCGAGGATCTCCGGAGTACCAAGCGCCTAGGCAAACTCATTGCCGAAACCGCCAAAGCTGGCAAAGTGGATCAAGTGATCGTCACGCTGCCCGCTTCTGGGGTGGTGATGCGCGAGCTGAGTATGCCGTTCAATGATCGCGAAAAGGTCATGCAGGTGCTCAAGTTTGAGGTCGAGTCGGAGCTTTATCACCTGGATATTGATGACGTCATCGCAGATTTTATGGAATTGAATGATGGCCGTGCCACGCCAACTTTGTTGGTGAGCGTGCTGCAAAAAGATCGCATTGCTTCGGCACTGGAAGTCCTTGCGGCTGCGGATTGTGATCCGCCGGTTATGACGCTTTCGCACGGAAGCTTGGTGGCAGCTCTTGGCGTGTTGCCACACACCGGCAATAGTGAGCCGGAGAGCCGCGAGGCTTATTTGCATGTAGGCGCAGAATCGAGTCTGATCATGGCGCTCAATGGCGACGGATCTTTGTACGCGGTGCGCGCGTTGCCACTGGGTTGGCTGGAGTTGACGCGTGGTTTGAAAATTGAAGACGCGGTGCTGGCGGCGGCCGAAGCCGACCAGGAAAATAGCGCTGCGGTGGGCGCCGATGAGGCGGGAGGTACGCTGGTAAGTGTCGAGCAAAGCGCCGCGGAAGCTGGCTCCGAGCTTGCCCTCAGCGAAGGTGAAGGTGAAGGTGAAGGTGAAAGTGAAAGTGGAAGTGGAAGTGGAAGTGGAAGTGGAAGTGGAAGTGGAAGTGACAGCGATCACGAAGTCACCATTGGCGGCGATTCTTCTTTGCCGTTTGGGATTTCGCTGGAAACCGCCCTCGAACTGGCAGAAGAAACCACGCGCACCTCTTTTATGACTCGCTTTGCGTCGGAAGTGCGCCGCGGCCTAGCCGCCATGAGTATTCCTAGTGGCGGCAGCCTGTATATGCTGGGCGCGCTGATTCCGGGTTTAGAGGTCTACCTGGAGCAACGCCTTGGCAAAGATGTGGCGCCGCTCGATTTGGGGCTTGCTGATAGTCTCGGAGAAGTTCCGGAACCCATCGCGCTTGGTGCCGCTTTGCGTGGTCTCGGTGCGGATGTGTCGCCAATGAACTTTCGCCAAGAGGAATTTCGCTACGCCCGTGGTTTGGAGCGCGTGGAAGGTCCACTCACGCTGGCCTTGGTTGGCGTCATCGTGTTTTTCGCGATTGGCTTTGTGATCAATTTGCAGGTCATTAAACAGCGGAAGTTTGATGCAAATCAGATGTTCCAAGTCGCGAATGACAAAGTGGAGCAACTCAATCAGTCTGTGATTGATGATGAAGAATATCCGGTGGAGTGGATGATCAAAAGTGATTTTGCCGGTTCGGGCCTGCCCGATGAAGAGCGTATTGTGCGTTTGGCCGTGAATGTGCGGAAAGGCAAGGAGCAGCTCGATGAGTTGATGGGCGCCACTGCCACTGAAATGCCAGCTTCCTGCTTGGAAGCTTGGCGGTTACTGATGAATTTTCTCGATCAAGAAATGTCCAGTTACCAGGGTAAGTGGATGATTGAGAACTTTGAGTTTACTTCCGTGGATGGCACCCCCCGTGTCCCAGCTCATGTGTCGGCAAAGTTCGGCATCACGATTTTCCCGGATGGTAGTGGCAACTTGATTGGCCAATTTGACCACTTGTCGGCTGCTTTGGATCGCCAGGATTGGACTCTGGAAAAAGCCCTCATTCCAACTACCGAATCGGTTGGCAGTGAAGGCGCAAAAACAGGTTTAGTCAAGGTGCTCATTTTGACTTCCCAACCAGTCACCCCGGAGATCGGCGAATGAGTAATCGCACCACTCTGTACTTATTGATGTTTTTGGCGCTCGCCGCGGTTGCTTTGCAATTGTGGTCCACTTCCAGTCTTGCTAACTGGGATCAAGCGAGCGCAATTCACAAGGCCAAGTTGAAAACCATTTGGGAAACTTGCGACGACCTCAAGCAACGGCGCGTGGAAGCCCCGAAAAGTTCGGCAGAAAAATCTTTCCGCATGCACTTTCAGCGTCAGGCGCACAAAGCCCAAATGGGCGATATCAACGTCACGGTGAACCCCTTGGCGGCCAAAAAAACCTATGCAGATACCCGTTTCGAGATTGAGTTCTTGAAGGGCGCGGATGGTTTCAGCCGTCCAAGTTTGCGCACCTTCCTGTTCCGTGCGGAGCAGCAGTACCCGCGAATCCGCACCACTGCGCTGAACCTTCGCCCCATGGGTGGGAGCGGGCGCAGTCGCGGCATTGAGCCTGGCGTCGACCGGGATGACCTCTGGGAGGTCACCAAGATGGAATTTCGTCAGCGTACCCCGGTTGCCAAAGCCAAGTAGGCGCGGCGCCGTTAGTCTGGCGTTATGTCTCGCATTTCACGCCGCCGTTTTCTTCGTGTCGCAGGTGTTGGCATGGCCGCCAGTACCTTGCCGAGTTTTGCTTCATCTGAAACCGCGAGGCGGCCTTTTTCTGCAGATGCCGCGGGTTCTTGTTTAGCGATTTCTTCCGCCAACGGCATTGCCAGTGTTGCCGTGGCGCGTGCTTTGGTCCTGGAGAAAGCGATGCGCCCAGTTTCTGCTGCTGTGCGCGGCGTGGCCTCCGTGGAAGCCGATGAAAATGATATGTCGGTAGGTTATGGCGGCTTACCGAACGAACTCGGGGTGGTGCAGTTGGATAGTGCTTGTATGGATGGCCCCACCCACAACGCTGGCAGCGTGGCTTCGATTGAAGATATCATGCACCCTGCCCAAGTCGCGGAGTTGGTCATGGATCACACCGATCATATTAATTTGGTGGGCCCAGGCGCGCGCCAGTTTGCTTTGGACTATGGCTTTAAGGCGGAGAATCTACTCACCGAGCGCGCCCGCGGGATTTGGCTGAAGTGGCGCGCCCAACGCAGTGGTGACGATCGTCTTTGGCCGTTGCTGGATACGGTTCCAGCCGATCCTGCGTTGGCGGCAGAACCACGGCCGTGGGGAACCATCCATTGTTCGGTGTTGGCACCCAATGCGGATTTGGGTTGTTGCACCACCACGAGCGGGTTGGCGTTTAAAATTCCCGGCCGCATCGGCGATTCGCCGTTGATTGGTTGTGGACTTTACTGCGATAACGAAGTTGGCTCGGCAGGCGCTACCGGCCGCGGCGAGGCGGCCATTCTGTCGGGCGGTTCGTGGTTAGTGGTGGAACGGATGCGTGCTGGGGATACTCCGGAAGAAGCTTGTTTGTATGCCTTACGGCGGGTTGCCCAGCAAGCTGAGCGCGGCGCACGTTGGCAGCCGGCCTTATGGAAAGATGGTCAGCCAAACTTCGGTTTAACGTTCTACGCGTTGCGCAAAGATGGTCTCTACGGCTCGGCAAATATGCGTGGTGGCGGTCGCTTCGCGATTGCCGATGAAAAAGGCGCGCGCTTGGAGAACTGCGCCATCGCCTTTGGTCAGTAAGCGCGCGCTTCACACGGTCATGCAGCGTTTAGGTATCGACACTGGTGGCACCTTCACCGACGCCGTCATGAAGATGGCAGATGGCAGTTTTCGCCTCGCCAAACTACCCACAACCCGCGAAGATGCGTCACGTGCCGTGTTGGATGCGGTGGATGCCTTAGTCGTAGCGGAAACGCCGATTGAATTAATTCACGGCACGACTTTCGCTACCAATGCTTTGTTGACCGGTGAGCTGGGGCGCGTGGTGTTTGTGACTACGGCCGGCTTTGCGGATTTGCTAGCGGTGGGGCGTCAAGATCGCGATGAAGTGTATGCCTTAGAACCGCGCGCCACCCGGCCCGCCCAACCACGTAGCCGCGTGGTGGAAGTCACGGAGCGTTTGGATGCCGGCGGTGCGGTGGTGACCAAACTGCATCGCGCGGAAGTTGCGCGGGTAGTCGCTTTGGTGGCAAAGAAAAAGCCGCAGGCGGTGGCGGTGGCGTTGCTGCATGCGTTTCGCAATCCCCAACATGAACAGCAGTTGGGCCGCGCGCTGCGCAAGTTGGGCGTGCCGGTGATGCTCTCATTTGAGGTTGCTCCCGAAGTGCGTGAGTATGAACGCGCCACCACCACTTGGGCCGACGCCGCTTTGGCGCCGGTGGTGCGTGCCGCTTTATCAACCTTGCAGCAACGTTTGTGCGCTAGTCGCGTTGGTTCGCAGCTGCGCATCATGCGTTCGGATGGTGGTACTGCCGCAGTCGAAACGGCGCTCGAACATCCAGTGCACCTCGCCTTATCGGGCCCGGCGGGTGGCCTCAGTGCAGCTTTGTCGCTTGCGCAAAAACGCGGCGATACCGAGTTGATGACTCTGGACATGGGGGGCACCTCCACCGATGTGGCGTGGTTATCCACAGCCCTACCGGAAACGCGCCCGCTGTATGTGGGTCGATTGGCATTATTGGCGCGTGGCTTACCCATTCATACGGTGGGCACGGGTGGCGGCAGCACCGCCCATCTTGATGCCGGCGGCGCTTTGGCTGTGGGGCCGGAGTCGGCAGGGGCCGTACCTGGGCCCGCTTGTTACGGCCGTCACGGCGACGTCGCCACCGTCACGGATGCACACCTACTGTGCGGTCGCTTGCAGCCCGACGCCTTTCTTGGCGGTGCGTTTCCTTTGGATGTTGGCGCCGCGCGCAGGGTTTTGAAGCAGTTGGGGCAGGCCGTCGGGATGAGCACCCACGCTGCGGCCCAGCAAATTTTGAGCATCGCGACGGCAGATATGGAGCGCGCTTTACGCAAGGTTTCGTTGGCAGAAGGACGCGATCCGCGCCGCGCGGTGTTGTATTCCTTTGGTGGTGCAGGTGGTTTACACGCAGCTTGGTTAGCCACCAACTTGGAGATGCGGGCGGTAGTTGTGCCACCTCTAGCCGGCGCTTTTTCGGCACTTGGTTTGCTCGCTGCTCCGGCGCGCCGCAGTTACACCCAATCGGTTTTGCAGCCGCTGCCAACTTTTCGCCAACGCGCCGCATTGTTTGCGCCGCTGCTGCAGCAGGGTGTTGCGGCCTTGCGCGGCGAAGGGATCGCACGCGCTGCACTAGGGCGTTGCTGCAAAGTCGAGTTACGCGGGGCCGGCCAAGCTGGCATTCTGGTGTTGGAAGAAGGACCAGACTTGCGCGCGCGATTTTTTGCCGAACACGAAAGGCGTTTTGGTTATCGCCGCACGGATCAGAGCGTGGAGTTGGTGGCCATCACCGTCACCATAGATGGGCCAAGCACGCCGCAATGGCAGCGTCTGCGTGAATCCCACCAGCCAGCCAAGATGCGCTCCCGGCAGCGCACTTGGTTTGGGAACGCCGCGCGCACTTTCGATTGTGCGTGGTACCAACGGGAGTCTTTACAGCCCGGGGATTTTTTGCACGGTCCAGCGGTAGTCGCAGAATATTCCGCCACCACGTTGGTGCCGCCTGGCTGGCGTGCCCGCCTCGATGCTTGGAATTGTTTGGTGTTGGAGCGTGAAGCATGAATCCAACCCAACGTGATCCTGCATTGTTTGTGTTTCGGCATTTGTTCGCGAGCGTGACCGATGAAATGGGCGCAGCCTTGCAGCACAGCGCGGTGTCGCCGAACATCAAAGAGCGCCTTGATTTTTCTTGTGCACTGCTCGATGCCGCAGGCCGCTTGGCGGCGCATGCAGCATTCATTCCGGTGCATTTGGGCAGCGCTCATAGCACCGTTCCGGCGGTCTTAAAGGAGTTGGATCCTGGCCCTGGAGATGTGGTGGTGCTCAATGATCCTTTCCGCGGCGGCACTCACTTGAATGACGTCACCGTATTGGCGCCCTTATTCCACGCCGGCAAACGCTGCGGTTTTTTACTCAATCGTGCCCATCATGCCGATATCGGTGGGGCCGAGCCTGGCTCGATGAGTGGTGCCGCGGACATCTTCGGCGAGGGCTTGCTGATCCCGCCACTGCTATTGCGCGCGGGCGGCAAAGATGTGGCAGCGGTATGGCAACTGTTCGCAGCCAACGTGCGTGATCCCGCTGCCGCGCGCGGGGATTTGCAAGCGCAACTCGCCGCACTCCATCGTGGCCAGATTCGTTTCGACGACCTCCTCGCGCGTTATGGTGTTGCGGCGCTCACCCGCGCCATGGCTTCCTTGTTTGAACACGGCGCTGCTTTTACGCGCACGATGTTAGCCAGTTGGCCGCGCCATGCCGTGGAGGTTCACGATTTTCTCGATGGAGTGGATAGCCCGCGTTTGCAGTTACGCCTGCAAGTCACAGCGGGCCGTTTGATTTTAGATTTCAGCGGCTCTGCAGCGCAGGTGCCAGGCTCGTGGAATACGCATCGGGCGGTAACCACCTCGGCAGTGTTTTATTTGTTGCAAGCGATAGGTGGCGGCCACCTTCCGGAAACGAGTGGCACGTTGGAAGCCGTCGATTTACGGCTGCCGGAGGGCAGTATCGTTGGTGCTTGTTTTCCTGCCGGCGTAGCACTTGGCAATGTCGAAACTTCGCAACGCATTGTGGATTTGCTACTCGCTGCGATGCGCCAATTGATGCCCGGTAAATTTCCGGCCGCCAGTCATGGCAGCATGAACAACTTACTTTTTGGTGGCAAGCGCGCCGACGGCACACCTTTTGTGTTTTATGAAACCCATGGCGGCGGTGCCGGGGCTGGCCCACAGGGTGACGGTGCAAGTGCTGTGCAAACGCACATGACCAACACGCGCAATACGCCGATTGAAATTCTCGAAGAGGAACTGCCGGTACGCGTGAAACGCCTCGCGCTGCGCCGCGGCAGTGGCGGTCGGGGCGAATTTCGCGGTGGCGACGGCTTGCTCAAAGAAATCGAATTCCTAGAACCCGTGCGCTTAACGCTTGCAGCAACCCGTAGAAATTCACAAGCTGCTGGCGCCGGAGGCGGAGAACCCGGCAAATCAGGGGTTGATTCGGTGACCATCGCGGGCAAAACAAAACGTTTGCGCAGTGCGGAGGCCATCGATCTGCCAAGCGGAGGCAGCATAAAAATAGCCACCCCTGGAGGGGGTGGCTATACAAAAGACCAGAGTTCGAACTAGTCGTTCTGGTAAAGGTTGTCTTCTGAAAGCAAGTGGTACTGGTCTACCGCACGGATGAGCAAATCACTCATGCTTTCGCGGAAAGCGCAGCACTCGAACTTGACGCCCTTAGCCTGAATCAAGGGAGCGACATCGGCGAAGACGCCATTTCCTGAAACAGCAATGATGACATCAACTTTGTCGGCGATGCGCAGCATGTCCATGGCAATGCCAATCTCCCATTCGGCTTTGCGCGAACCATCCATACGTTCAATCACTTCGCGGCGCTTGACCTCGAAGCCACAGTAACGCAGGTGATCCAAGAAGCTGACTTGATCAATGCCTTCGCGCTCAATGACATAAGCCGTGGAGCGGATTAGGCGCCGGTCTCGTACGCAAGTGCGCAACATACTGGAGTAGGAAAGGTTGCGGCCGAAAGTTTTCTTGGCCGAGTGGTACATATTTTGTACGTCGACGAAAACTGCAACGCGCTGACGCTTAAGGAACCCACCTGCGGAAGCGTAGCCACCGTTGTTCGGGATTTTGCCAGTGCTAGGATCCAGATTAAGCTCGCGGCGCAAACGCCAGAGTTCATCTTTAAGATCGAGGCAGCGATCTTCGAGATCTTCGCGTTCGATGCCAGCAAGATCTTCATTCGCATCAAGTATGATGGTGCTTTCTGAAGGATGGCCACCTAAAGAAGGAGCTTGGAAAGTGGAAGTGCCGGAAGTGGCCTCTTCTTCCTTGGAAGTTTCGGTATTGATCATGTGGTAAGAGGTAATTCGGGGGAAACAAAGGCCTGGATATACCCGAATAAAATAGCCGGGAATTGTCCTTCGGCCAGGGAAAGGACAGCTTAGCCCATCAGTATAACGGCGACTGGAAGTATGGGAAGTACCAGAAACAACAGCCTGCCATTCGGGCAACTAGCATCCGGGCTGGGCGGCGAGAATGCGGTCAATTCGGTATGTTTTATAGAAGTTGCGGTCATGGCACAGGGCTTCCATCCAAAGATAGGCTCCGGAGCGATAGAAAAAACGTGGGCTCACGAGCGCCTGGAAGACGCCGCCATGGGCCAGCCGGTAGGTCATGGTGATGGCCTCGCCGGCCAGCGCAGCTTCTCGCAGGAATTCCCGCGGCTCAGGCAGCCGAATCGGCTCCGGCGCAAAAGAGCATAACTCGCGCCCACAACCCATTGAGGCAGTGTGGAACTGAGGGCCAAACAGTAGCTCCAGTTTTTGCATCAAATTCCAAGTATGCAGCGCATCTGCCAAGGCGCGGTGATGCTCCGCAGCAGGCAATCCCAGCTCAGCAACCAGAGATTGCAGAGCGTGTGATTTATATTTCAACAATCGTCGCGACGCAAGTAGGGTGCAGTAAGTTGGGTTATCGGGCAGAGGCAAGCCGTAGCGCGCTGCTTCGCAAGCAAGCATGGTGGCATCGAATTGCACATTGTGGCCCACCAGCGGCGCTTTACCGGCCCATTGCAAGAACTCCGGAACCACTTCGTTGGCCTTCGCGGCGTTGGCGACGGCTTGATCATCAATGCCATGAATACGAATCACCACGGGCGGGATGGGGCATTCAGGATGAATCAGGCGAGAAAATCGATCCACGATGTGGTGGCCACGTACTTTCACCGCGCCGATTTCCACGAGCCGCGCACCCGGAGGCATTCCGGTAGTCTCTGTATCAAAGACAACATATTCGCGCGGCAGGCTCACAACTATTTCACCGCATAAGTTTCCAGTACCCAGGCGGCCCACTTTTCATCGGCCTCAATAAAAGTCCAGCCGAAATTGTCTTTGAAGGCAACCCGCTGGGCATCGAGGTTGTTGGTTTGGTTGGGATCGGTTTTCAGCTGCACAATCCATTTGCCAAAAGCAGTTGGATCATGTTCCATCAAAAACATCAACTTCGACCACGAAGTGAGGTGGGCCACGAAATTCAAATCACCAAAGGAGCGCATCCGGCTGAGTTCCGAAAATCCCGGGGCTTCGTCTTTGGTCACATATTTGCGCACCAGCGGTTTCCACTCTTCAGCATCCCGACTCTGCTCCGATGACCCTTCATCAAGATCATAAAAGTTATACTTCATCGAATTGCGCCGCGACATGTAATGGCCAAAGCCGGAACGCAGCCAAACCGGTGCTTCGACTAAGTACAACATGAAGCCATCCAAAATATTGATGGTGACGTTATGCAACAGTGCGTTATGCACGTGCTGGTCATGTTTCATCTTGTCCGCTTCGGTGGAAAAACCAAACCACATCGAGCGCGAAACGGGTTCGGTGTTCGGTGGCCGCCAAGTGTTATGCCAGCGTTGTGGGTGGGCATCGATATGACCAATGTAATGTTGCTTGGTCTCCAGCAAATCTGCCTCATAGTGCAACATGAGTACCTCGAACTTCATAGGCATTCCGAGATAGCGGCCCAGACCGACCCAGCCTGGCATGCCAGCCGCCCGCTTGGGGCGGGATAAAAAATCTGCGGCCAAATCAGCTTGCCAAGTGCTATCGGAAGCGGAGACGAAAATTTCTTCTGCGGGTAAAACAGCGAACTGCTCCTCGGTGTAGCCGAACAATTCCTGCAAATGCGCATACGCTTTCTCCATCCGAAAAGCCATCAGATGCACACGCATCCAGCGATCCAGCATTTTGACTTTGGGGGGATCTACAGCCGGGAAGAATGCCGCAAGCTCTTCCAGCTCTGCGAGGTAAGCCTTTTTATCACTGACCGGAATCTTCCACGGATGTAAATCCGAACCAAAGCGAAAATGAGTGGTTTCGAGCCACACCATGTCGCGCGCGTCAAGGTGCTTTTGAAGTTCCGCAGAATCGGACTGGAAGAAGGTGAAGGGGCCGTGATTGACAATGCCGGCAGCCTCCATGACTTTGGGGTCTTCGCCGCAGACCGTGCAGATATTTTTTTTGGAAGATTGGGCCGCAGCTGGCACGGCAAGCAGCATGCAAGCGAGGGCCGCAAAAAACTTCGGCGCGAGAGCCGTACCGAACGGTGGCATTAGAGTTTGGCTTTCCAGGCTTCGGCGCGCTCAATGATTTCCGTCATCGAAGGGCGCTCCAAGGGGACTTCCTTGGCGACGACCACACGGCAAGCGTTAATCGCCGCAAGACGCAACGAGGTATCGCTTTCGGCAAGGAAAGGCGCCACGAGACGAATGTGTTCGGGGATTCCGAACAACTCAAACATGCGCAAGCCGGCCAGTTTTTCTTTGAGTCGCGTGCGTTTGAGCCAGGGTGCTAAGGCAGAACTCAAGGCTTGGCGATTGACTTTGGCAAAATCGAGCCGAAATGTTGCGGCCTCTTTGAGCCAGCGACTTTGGATATGCTCTTCAATGATGCTTAAGGCATCTTGATTGCCGCGTAAAACTAAGCCGCGTGCTGCTTCATAGGCCACAGCCGGCGCTTTCGACGCCATCATGAGCTGTAAAAAATCGGCAGCATCTTTGCGCGTGCTATCCGAATAGCGCCGCAACAAATACATCCTTGCGGCATCGGGAGATTTTTTGCTCAAGCTGGTCCAGGCGAGCTTCAAGTCGTCATCCACTAAAACTCCATTCAAGCAAGCCCACAAGGGATCCAAACGGGAAACCTTTTCCATGCGTGCAACGGAATCGAGGCACAGTGGAATCACAGCCTCGCCCAGGTCCAGCAAAAGTTTCACGCCGGCGTCAATATCCTCTTGCTTCTCGCCCTTTTCGATGGCGTGCAAGCCCGACAGAGCCATGTCTTTATCTGGGCTACTGAGACGCGCAAATTTTTTCTTTTCCGGCTTTTGCGGCTCCGCTGCCGGTTTCGCAGCGGGGGTTTCCGGCTCCTGGGCTCCCAGACGAGTCCATGAGTGCCACGCATGTGGCTCTGGCTGCAGGGGCAGAGGCAGTGCATTGTGGGCAAGGCCGGACAGCATCAGAAAGGGGAGGAGGGCAATCATTTTTGGTCTTGGGAAACAATGCGGTTGCGGCGGAACTCCAAACTCAGGCAGTCCATGAGCTCTTGGTTTCCCGACAAAGGCAGTGTAGACCAGTCAGCCTCAGCTTGCCTGCGCGCGCCGCTAGAGCCTACGGGGAACTGGATGACATAGAGGCTTACTTGGGCGCGGTTACGGGGGCCGGCCTGGCGTTCGGCGAGAAAAACCAACTCCCAACCATAGCTCGTCTGCACCGGGCCGGCCCATTCGCCGGGTACCAGGGAAGCCACCGCCGCGCTAATGGCAGCGCCTAAAGCACTTGGACTTGGTTGTTTAGGGAGTAGTACTTGTACCGATAGCGACTGCTCTTCCGTCCATCGCAGCAATTCGTCAGCAAAGCGGCTGCCTGCTTGCAAGCGCTCGGCAATCTCTTGCGCGAGAGCCCGCGCGGCAGCGCTTTCCTGGGGCAAACGTTGATGAAGGATGGCCCCAACGGCGAGACCATTCATCAGTAGACTCCGGCAAATCGTGTCGTGCCCCTCCACCAAAAAACTGTGTGTCATGCTCTGATAGGCATCGTCTACTAGCTGAAAAGGGATTTCGGTGGTGCCAATACGCAGTGGTTCGGGGCGGCTGCAGCTGAGAAAAAATAGCCCGAGGCTAGCCGTCAGCACTAGGGTGCGGCCCGGGTGGGTAAATAGCCGCGGAAACAGGAAGGATTTGAGCATTTGCGTGAGGGAGTACAATCAGGGGGTAAAATACAGAATCGACTGGTGATTTGGGGTCGAAACTTTCACAGCATGTTGTCCTTCGCTACCTTTCTTCTAGTTTTCGTGAGCCAAACGCCCGTTGCGGCTGCAGCTCAGGAGCCGGTTGTCACTGCTCCAGTGGACCAGCTTAGCCACCAAGAGCGGCTCCAGCGGGCTTTCATCTACTCCACCGGCGCGCGTTTCATCGTGCAGCTAGAGCTGGATGCGGCCTTGGAAGCGGAGATTCAACGGCGTACCTTAGCGGGCGGCTTTGTTGGCCAAGTGGAGCTTAGCCCAGAGGATGTCGATTTTGAGGTTCAGCGTCGTATGGAAATGGTGCTCGCGCAGGACCCGACGGTGGATTTCTGGGGGTTAATGCGCGGGCAGGGTTTTACGCCCATCACTTTCGCGCAGGAAGTCCGCCGCACCCTCCTTGGCCAACGGATGTTTTTTCCTCTTGACCCGGAGCAATGGCCGGTGGCGGAGCTCAAAGAAATCATGCTTCCACGTTGGGAGGAAAGTTTAAGTGCGGATCACCAAACCTTGCTGAAGATGAAAGCAAAGGGTGAGTATCGTTTGCTCGAAGATGGCCAGCTCCATCAGTTTCTGATGCCGAGTGTTTGGCAATGGTTGCACCGTCAGATTGAAATCACCTACCCATCGTCTGGTTTGGCCGAGGGCATCTGCTTGCGCATCAACGGCAAGGATTATCGCACCGCAGATGTTTTAGCCCAAATTGAACCCCTACTGACCGATGTCGATCGCGCCTGGGCCACCAATTTCGTGACCAATGTGGAGTTACTCGAAGCGGATCTCAAAGCCAGCGGGCATTACTTAGATCAGGAAGCGTTCGAGGCTTATTTTGCCGAAGAGCAGGGGGGGTACAACGATTTCTTCCCGCATGAGCAGATGGTGCAACAATACTATGGCTTTCCAAGCATGGAAACTTACCGTCAGTATTTGCGTGTGCGTCGCTCCTTTCGTACAACCTTACCGAGCGCCGATACACCTGAGTACCAAGCTTTCGTGGAGCAAATTTTGTTGCTGTACAAATCATCATTCGGCGGTGGCCGGGTGTGGACGGAAGTCCTGTTGTTAAGCGCGCGTAACAAAGAAACGGGCTTGTTCGCGCAACACGGCGACCCTTTCGCTAAAGCAGCGGAGCGTGCCAAGGAGGTTGGGAGCCTGCTCGCCAAGGGAGAACCTTTTGCGCAAGTGCTTTTGGAGTACAGTGATTTCCCGCCTTCGGTGTCGGGCGCTTCCAACCCGGAAGCACAATTCAACCGGGGCCGTTTTGAAAACTTACAGCGGCATGAACTGCGTGACTTTCTGAATGAAAACGCCTACACGGACTTTCTGTTTGGGCACTCCATCACAGATGAACTTTTCTTCAACGCAGAGGAAAAGAGCATCTATGGCCCAGTTCGCGGTCCGCTGGGCTACTACTTCTATCGGGTGCTCAGCCATAAGGCGCCACGCAAAGAGGTCAATCTTGACACCGACCCCCGCATGAGCTGGCAGGTCCATGAAGATCTCCTGACTTACCATTTCCTCGCGCACCTCCAGACACTACAACACACACTTCACAAGTAGTCGTCAAACTTGGTAAAATGCCAAATCCACCCGTAAAGCGGGAACCGTACTACCCACGCATGAATTTTTTCTCAACTTTTCTACTCTCCATCGCTTTGTCGGCGCCGTGGTGCCCAGCGCTTGAATCTGCCAATCTTGCACCGCAGGAACCGGTGGTCGTCGAGCCGGTGGTCGTTGCTACTGACGTCAGCGTCGCGCCAACGATTAGCCATGAAGAGCGCCTCAAGCGCACTCATATTTACACCACTGGTTCGCGTTATATCCTGCAGCTGGTGCTCGATACGGTGCTTCAATCTGAGATAGAGCGGCGTCAGCAGACCGGCATTTTTGTGGGTGCTGTCGAGGTCACCGATGCCGAAGTGCAAGCCGAAGTGCAGCGCCGTTACGACATGGTGATGGAACAAGATCCCACTGTCGATTTTTGGGCGATGGTGCGTGCGCAAGGCTTCACTGAAGCAACTTTTGGCCAGGAGCTACGCCGCGGCATGATTGCGCAACGGATGTTCTTCCCCACGGATCCCAGTGATTGGCCCCTCGACCAGATCAAGGAAATCTTGGCGGACCAATGGGATGCCTACGTCAAAAAGGATTACGACGCTTTGCTGGAGAAGAAGGCCGCCGGCGAGGAAATGTTGCCTCTCGCGGATCAAATGTTGAATCAGTTTTTGATGCCTAGCGTGTGGCAGTACTTGCGCGAACGCGGCAAGATTTTGAAGCCGTCGTCTGGTTTACCAGAAGGGGTCTGTTTGGTAGTAGATGGGAAAACTTTCCGTACCGACGATGTCCTCGCCACCATTGATGGCATGTTGACCGATACCGATGTGCTGTGGGCTTCGACCTTTGTTGCCAATATGGAGCTACTGGAAGCCAATTTGAAGGCATCGGGTCACTACATGAGTGCAGCTGATTTCGAAACCTTCTTTAGCGAAGAGGGCAAGGTTTACGAAGGCACGATCATCTCGCATGAGATGATGGTGTTGCAGTTTTTGGGTTTCCCGAGCATGGAGGTTTATCGCCAGTATTTGCGTGCACGGCATTCTTTCCGTGCCACCATGCCGGAAGCTACTTCCGAACAGTACTTGACGATGCTGGATCAGATGGTGGAGGCGCGAGGTGCTTTTTACGGTGCCGGCAAAGTGCGGGCTGAAGTTTTGCTCATCAGCGCGCGGGAAAAAGCCACCGGTAAATTCCGCAAAGATGGCGATCCTTATGAAGGCGCCAAAGAGCGGGCCGAGGAGGTGCGTCAGATTCTTGCCGACGGCGAGCCATACGATCAAGTGTTGCTGCAATACAGCGATTACCCCGAGGCGGTTGCCAATAGTGCAAGCAGCATGCCACAGCCCAACCGCGGCATGTTCCCATCTCTCAGCCGCAATGATTTGCGCGGATTTTTGCTCGAAAACGATTACACCGATTTTTTGTTCGGCTATTCGATTTCGGATGATATTTTCTTCCGTGCAGATTTAAACGCCGTGTATGGTCCAGTGAAAGGTCCGCTGGGCTACTACTTCTATCGGGTGACCGGTCACGAGGCTCCGCAGAAAGAGGTGGATCTCATGAACGATGCCAACGTGCAGTGGATGGTGAATGATGATCTGCTCGGCCTACATTTTATTGCGCATCTGAACGCACTACGCAAGGCAGCAGCCGCTGAAGCTGCGGCACCCACCGCAAAGTAACGGAATAAGCATTGGCGAAGAAATCGAAGGCTTCGATTCTCGGTGCTTATCGGCGACTCGGGCCCTATTTGGCCCGACGTCGCCGTAATGCTTTTCTCATTGTTTTACTCGGCGCGATTTCTGCAGTCGGCGCGCGCTCCACCATCATTTTGGTGCAGCCGCTGATTGATCGCCTTGAGCTTGATTCTGCTCCTACTCTAGGGGTAGTGGATGATTCTCCACTCACCACACTCCTGAACGAACATTTAGAGCCGTGGCTGAATAGTTTGGGCGCATGGGGCCTGGCCGATGGGGTCAGCGAAGTGATTGCGTTGGTGATGTTGATGGTGCTGTTAGCCATCGTCTTCAGCATCACTCAGTATTGGTTTTTGCGTTTTTCGCGCATGCTCGCAGTTTTGATGGTGACCGATTTGCGCCAGGATATGGCGGATTTTGTCACCAAACTTGGCATGGGCTTTCACTCCGAACGCCGCTTGGGCGATTTGGTTTCGCGCATGACCGTGGATGTCTCCGCCAGTTTGCGCATCCTGAGTTTGATGGTGGAAGAAATCGTACAAGCACCGATTGCGGTGCTGGTGTCGTTGACCATCGCGTGGATGGCCGAACCGGTCGCAACACTTGGCATGGTGATTTTTTTGCCGCTGGTGGCTTGGCCGGTGGCCAAGATTGGCCCACGCATCCGCCGTCGCGCGCGTGCCACCCAAGATAAGTTGGGCGATAGCACGCAGCGGATTACGCAAGTGCTATCGGGGATTCGGGTGGTGAAAGCCTTCCGTATGGAACAACGGGAGTCCGACGAATTCCGTGCCGTCAACCAGGGCTTTGTGGAGGAATCCGAACACATGATTCGCGCCCAGGCGCAAAGTCTTGCAACCACCAACTTCTTCGCCAATGGCGGCGTGGGCATCGTGCTTGGCGTGTTGGTGATTGTGCACTTGGTCTTAGTTGGCATGCATAAAAACGGTATCTTCACCACCGTCGGTTCGATGATGACTTTCATCATGGCGATTGCCACGGTGTTCGCCTATACCAAAACAATGACTCGGGCCATGGCGGTGATTTATGCCTCGCTCGGTTCCATCGACCGCGTTTTTCAGGTCTTTGATTTAGAAGCCGAAGTCACGGATTCTGCCACTGCCAAACCATTTGCCGGCTTGCAGCAATCCATTCGTTTTGAGCACGTTGATTTTTCTTACCCCGATTCGCCCGAGCAGGCCCTGCGCGATTTCAATCTTGAAGTGCAGCGCGGAGAACGGATTGCCTTGGTTGGATTGTCCGGCGCCGGGAAATCCACGGTGTTGGATTTGGTGGCGCGTTTTTACGACGTCAGTCACGGTGCGGTGCTGATTGATGGGCAAGATTTACGTAGCCTCAAGCATGGCGATTGGTTGGATCACTTGGCGGTGGTGCAGCAGCAGCCGTTTTTGTTTCAAGCGAGCATTCGCGAAAACATTCTTTATGGCCGTCCACAGGCCAGCGAAGCAGAGTTGCTGGAAGCTTGTCGCGCGGCCAATCTCAACGAGACCCTCGCGCGTTTGCCGGAGGGCTTGGAAACTCAAGTTGGCGATTCTGGTTCGCGTTTGAGTGGCGGCCAAGCGCAGCGTGTAACCATTGCGCGCGCTCTGCTGAAAGATGCTGAAGTGCTGTTGCTCGATGAGGCCACATCGGCCTTGGATTCCGCTTCCGAAAGCCAAGTGCAAGAGGCACTTGAGAACTTGATGGTTGGGCGAACGACCTTTGTGATTGCACATCGCCTGGGCACCATTCGCGGCGCCGATCGTATTCTGGTTTTGGAAGATGGACAGGTGATTGAACAAGGCACGCATGAGTCTTTAATCCAGATGGGCGGCAGCTACGCCAAAATGTGGGCCTTGCAGGTTGGCACCCCTCTGCAGTGATTTGCTAGGATGGCCGCAAGACCATCATGAATCAGCAAGTCATCACTCGCACTACCCGCACACCCTGGTACTTTTGGCTCCTCGCCGTTTTGGCATTGCTGTGGAATGCTATGGGGTGTTTCGATTATTTCATGACCCAATCACACAATGAAAGTTATTTGGAGCAGTTCTCCCCCGAGATGCTCGCCTTCGTCGATAGCTTTCCCCAATGGGTTACTACTTTTTGGGCACTGGGTGTCTGGAATGGTTTGCTTGGCTCGATCACTTTGCTCTTGCGCAAACAAATAACGGTTCCTATTTACATCATCTCTTGTGTGTCGATGGTCGTTGTGACCATCCGCAACTTCGGATTCAGCGATGGGATGGATGTGATGGGCAGTACCTTTGATCTGCTGTTTACCGGGGTGATGTTCCTATTAGCCATCGCTCAGATTTTGTTTGCGCGGGCCATGGTGAAGTGCGGCATCCTGCGCTAATCGATGCGCATGGCGTCAATCGCGAACAAGCGCTGCAGCAGCGTCGCACCGAGTGCACTTGCGGGGGTCAGCACTCCTCCGCGCTGGGCTTCTCCTGCAGCCAGGGCCAATCCCGTTTGGACCAAACAACGCACCGTGATTTGATTGCTTGGATCGCCATTCCAGAACCAACGGCGTTGCGCCAGGGGCTGATCCAGCGGGCCCGCTAGCAAAGTAAGCCGCGCGTAGCCTTCGCGTATGCTTTGTGCGCTGGGGCCTTCGCCGGGTTTGGGGCCAAAGCGGCGTAAGAATTTGCGGCCCAAAGAGGAATTGAGCATGGCATTGGACAGCTTCAGCAAAACCGCCATGGTATGGGCCTTGCTCCGAGTGCGCACGAGCAGGTGTTCGTGGTAGGCAAAGCCTTCGCCATAAGCTTGGGTGCTTGGGGCAAGCAGTGCGGCGCTACGGCGCACCACACTTTCATTCACCGGCGCCATCAAGAAGGGGGCGGCCCAAGCTGCAAGACTAGGTACCGGAAAAACTTGTCGTCGGGGTTGCTGCTCGAGTGGATCGGCTTGCAGTTCCCCGCGTTCTCCAAGCGCAATGCCGGAGTGCAGCGTGCCCCCGTTGAAGCCGCCGCGGATGGCGAAGAATCCGTGAATGGGTACGCAAGCGCCAAGTTCTTGTTGCAGCGCCCAAACACCCAAGTCGGCAGGCACCGAATCAAAGCCCGACGCTGGAATCAGCGTGGTGCCCGCAGCACTGCAGGCATCATGATGACGCGCGATGAGTTGGTGAATCCAGGGGAGTTCTCCGCTGAGATCGGCATAGTGCGTGCCATGTTTCACGCAGGCATCCACTAACGCGTTGCCATAAAGCGAGAAGGGGCCGGCACAGGAAAGTACCACGCGTGTTTGCGCGGCCAGGGCGTCGACGGCCGCTCGATCGAGGCCATCGGCGCACAAAGCCGGCACCTTATGTTTCTGCGCAATCTGCGCGACGCGTGCTTGGGAACGTCCGCAAACTGCCCAGCGCAAATGCGCGGGTGCATGTGCGGCTAACTCTTGCGCCGCCAGCTGCCCAGTAAACCCGCTTGCTCCATGCAGCACCAAATCAAACTTTCGAGGGTGACTCACGTTGCAATCGTAACGCCTGGAATCATTTATGCGAGAATCGCGGTGGCGAAGGCAAAGGGAGTTATAATGCCAAGGTTATTGGCGCAATCGGCCTGCGTCATCGTGATTTCCCCGCAATCTGCGGGTTCTGAAACCTAACCAAGTGCCGACCTAATGCCCAAGTCCTTTCAACTACTTGGCCTGTCGGACGAACTGCTTCGCGCAATTGCGGATCAGGGATACGATCAGGCCACCCCCGTTCAAGAGCAAGCGATCCCAATCGTGCTCGATGGTCATGATGTGCTCGCGGGCGCTCAGACCGGTACCGGTAAAACCGCCGGATTCGTGTTGCCGATGCTGCAACGCTTGATGGATGGCCATCGCCGCGGTCAGCGTCCGGTGGTGCGTGCTTTGATTCTCGTGCCTACTCGTGAGCTTGCCGCACAAGTGCAAGCCAGCGTGCAGACGTATGGGCGGTACTTACCCTTGAAGTCCACCGTGATTTTCGGTGGAGTCAATATCAACCCGCAAATCAGTCAGTTACGCCAAGGCGTGGATATCGTGGTGGCCACTCCTGGTCGTTTGCTCGATCACATGGGGCAAGGCACGATTCGGTTGGATCAAGTGGAAACTTTGGTGCTAGATGAAGCCGACCGCATGCTAGACATGGGTTTTATTCGCGACATCAAGAAAGTGTTGCAGGCCTTGCCCGCAAAACGTCAAAACCTGTTGTTTTCGGCGACCTTCTCCGATGAAATTCGCAATCTCGCCAGCGACCTCCTGCGCCGACCGAAAGAAGTGCAAGTAGCGCGTCGTAACACCACTGCCGAAATGGTTACCCAAGTGGTTCATCCGGTGGATAGTGCACGCAAACGCGATTTGCTGTCCTACTTGATTTGTGGTCAAAAGTGGCAGCAGGTGTTGGTTTTCACGCGCACCAAACACGGCGCGAACCGTCTGGCCGAACAACTCAACAAAGATGATTTGAAGTCGTCTGCGATTCACGGTAACAAATCACAAGCTGCGCGCACGCGCGCGTTGGCCGAGTTTAAGAGCGGGAAAGTGCGCGTCTTAGTGGCTACGGATATCGCTGCCCGTGGTCTGGATATTGATCAACTACCGCATGTGGTGAACTTCGAGCTACCCAACGTGCCGGAAGATTATGTGCATCGCATTGGTCGTACTGGGCGTGCTGGCAAAGGTGGCCATGCGGTTTCCTTGGTTTGTATTGATGAAATCAAACTGCTGCGCGATATCGAGAACTTACTTGGGCGTTCGCTTGAGAAAGTGACCGTGCCGACCTTCGAGGTCGATCCTAGTGTCCGCCCGAAACCCATGGCTGCCAATCGCGGCGGCGGGGGTGGCGGTGGCGGGCGCGGTCGGAGTCTTTCGCGCGGTGGCGGTGCTGGCGGCGGTCACCCCGGTGGACGCCGAAGCAGTCATCAGGGCGGTGGTGCTCCTTCCAATTCGCGGGGTGGAGGCGGCGGACAACGCCGTCGCTCCCGCGTTTAAGCCACGCTTGCCCAGCAAGAGCGTGGCAGGGAAAGGATGCATCGTCGAGCAGGGGCGCATCCCTGCGGCTTTGCGCGTTTGGTTTGCACAGCAACAACGCGCTTTGCCGTGGCGCGTGGCAAATGCACAGGGCATGCGCGATCCATACCGCACTTGGATTGCGGAAATCATGCTGCAGCAAACCCGCGTGGAAGCGGTAATCCCTTACTTTGAAAACTTCCTGCGCGTATTTCCGGATGCGCAAACGTTTGCACTCGCTGCAGAAGTCGATGTTTTAAGAGCGTGGTCCGGGCTCGGTTATTACCGACGCGCGCGCATGTTGCATGCCGCAGCCGCGCTGCTGATGGAGAAATATCAGGGTACTTTTCCGCCTACTGCCGCAGCCTTGCGGGCTTTGCCGGGGATTGGTGCCTACACAGCGGCTGCAATTGCATCCCTCGCTTTTGGGGAACGCATTGCAGTGGTGGATGGCAATGTGAAACGAGTGGTCGCGCGCTTATTTGCGTGGGAGCTCGCCGCCGACGACAAGCAGTTGGAGTTGGCTGCGCGTCAGCAAGGTGCTGTGTGGATGGCAACACTGCCGTTGGATGAGTTAGCGGCTGCGGGGCAATTGAATGAAGCCATGATGGAATTGGGGGCAACCGTTTGTCTGCCGCGCAACCCTTTGTGCGATGTTTGTCCGCTAAGGGAAAATTGTTTGGCGAGGCAAGCAGGGCGAGCTGCGCAGTTGCCGCTACCGAAGAAAGCCAAAAAATGGGTGGATCTGGAGATGGTGTTTCTCGTCCACAGGGTGGGTGAGCGGGTCCTGTTGGCGCAACGCGAAGGTGGCTGGAGCCCAGGCCTATTCGAGCCGCCTTCCATCCTTTTGGCTCAGCAATCACCCGCGCAGGCTGCCCTAGACTTGCAGGGCCTGGCAACCCAATCTGCAGCCGCACTGCAGGATCATGGGGTTGTACGCCACACCATCACTCATCACCGGATTCGCGCCTTTGTCTATTCGTTGGTGGCCACTACCGAAAGGCCAACCACCAGCGGTGCGCAGTGGCTGGATCCGGCATCCGTACCTCTGACCGGGTTAGCAAGCAAAGTTCTGCGCTGTACATTTGCTTAAAATCTCACCTGTCATGTTGCCGATTGCCGCGCGCTGCCTTCTTTTCGCCATCCCCATTCTGCCGGCTGGCAGCTGCGCTTTGCCACATGGCCCTGATCAACGCATGAAGTCTTTGAACGTGGTGAGTTTTGGGGTGGTGAGTGGCCTCCACCGCGAAAACGCGCGCACCGGTTTTCACTTTGCGGCCTTCAACGCTGGCACCAGTCGGTGGGGGAGCTATGCATCGATGCGGATGGATTCGGTGGTTGGCCTCGACTTGCTTTCCAATGAAGCCAGCGACAGCGATAACCTTCACCACGACGAGCATTGGGATAACTACCAAGGCGCCTTTGTTTTCAACATGGGCGGCCTGTTTCGACCCACGCATACTCTTGGCTTCTATGTAGGCTTGGGTTATGGCAACTTTTATGATCGCCGCATCGAAACGCGCAACGGTGAGGATACTGCAGTTTTGCGCACCCTTTATTGGGGCGAAAACTTGCAGTCTGGTATTCTCTGGACACCCAACGCCGATTCCGGCATTGATTTCGGCTACGAAACCTTTGACGATTCCTGGCACCTTGCCTTTACCATGAGCCCGCGTTACCTGTAATCCTCATGCTCAAGTTTGCTCTGTACGCTACTATCCTGTTTGCGTCGTGTGCTTATTTGCCGGCAGGGCGTGGCGAGTATGTGGGCACGCCGTACATCAGTCGTACGGTGGGAACAGGCGTGGTTGGTGCCGGCGAGCTAGAGGTAGAAGGTTTAGCCGATGTGGATCCGGGCGAAAAAGCCAAGAGTGTGCTCAAAATCAATGCAGGGCTCGGCCCCGGTTTTGAATTCGCGCTTGGTTTTGCTCCTTACTACAGTGCCGGAACAGGTACGGATAGTCACGGCGTCGGCGATGTCACCGTCACGGCGAAGTATCAATACGCCGACGGCACCCAGGGCCGTCCTGCAGGCATCGTTGAAGTGGAAGCAGTCTTGCCTACCAGTCATGCTGGCCCGGCCGGTCGCAAAGGTGAAACCGATTTCATCATGGCAACAAGCCTTGGTCAGTCCTTTGGCGCTTATTCGCTGATTGGAACCTATGAACTCGCTTTGCTTGGCGAAGATCATCTAGATTCTGTCGTCGTGGAACACGGCGCGGTGCTCGCGGCTAGTTTTCTGGTGCAACCGGGTTTGCGCGCTTTCACTGAAGCTTCGATGGTTTATGAACCGCGCGCCGCAATTACCCAATGGTATGGCGGAGCCGGCGGCGGTTATCAATGGAGCGATTCCTTGGAACTACAGGGCGCCGTGCAGTTTGGTTTGAACGATGACGCTGCCGCCTATCTGCTGGTGTTCGGCTTCAGTTATGCAATGGGGCCAGTGTTCCCAATCGCGCGCGGCGCGATGTGGTAACAACCACCGCAAGCTTTGTCTTTCAGCGGCTAAGCCCAAGGATTGTAGCTGCCAAAATTCCATATGTGCCCCTCTGGATCGACACAGGTATAGCAACTGCCGCCGTAATCCTGTGCTGTAGGTGGCAGGATGATTTTGGCACCAGCGGCAAGCGCGCGCTCATAGTGCGCAGCGACATCATCCACCACCAGGTAAAGACTTTGGGAGCTGCCGCCGAGTTGGGTTGGCGGCGCGCTAGGATGCTGTGGGTGATCGTGGCGCTGCGAATAGAGCATGAACATGGATTTGCCATCGGCGGTCATTAGCTGCGCGTGGCGCACCTTGCCCGATTCCTCGGGTACGACTAAATGCGGCGTGAAGCCAAAGGCTTTCTCTAACCATAGGATGGCCGCGGGAGCATCTGCATAACAGAGCGAAGAGATGAGCGTGTTGCCGTGGTGAGCCATGGGCTAGAAACCTACGCACAACCGCCCGATGGCGTGACATCCTTGAGCATTACAATCGCGTGGACTTCGATGGCCGCACTGGCGTTGGCAGGACCCCCTTCGGTGGTTTTGCCTTTGAGGTTCACGCGGTTGACGGGCAAGCTCAAAAGCCGTGCTAGGTTGGCGCGCATCGCGCCACGGTGCGGCGCTAAGCGGGGTAAATCACACACCACGACCATATCTACCGAAATCACCCGCAGGCTTGAATCGGCCAATAACCCCACCGCAGCAGCGAGAAAATCAGTAGACGCAGCATCTTTCCAGCGTGGATCGGTATCAGCAAATAAAGTACCCAGATCATCCAAGCCTGCAGCGCCAAGCAAAGCATCGGTGAGAGCATGCAGGATGACGTCGGCATCCGAGTGGCCAACCGGGCCAACCGGGCAATCAATCTCGAGACCAGCCAGTTTGCAAGTGTGCCCGGCAGCCAGAGCGTGGCGATCCCAGCCGAGGCCAATCCGCGGCAATCGATCCATGGGTGAATTCATGCTGGGGTATGTGGCGCGGGGGAGTGATCTTGCAGCAGCGCTTCAGCGAGGAGCAAATCACGCGGTGCTGTGAGTTTGAAGTTTGGGCTGGTACTTGCCACTAGCTCGGGTGCGTGCCCACAGTATTCCAGCATCATGCTTTCATCGCTAGGCAATCCGTATTCTGCGACATCCCAACGGGCAAAAGCATCCATCATCCAATCAGTGCGCGCAACTTGAGGTGTGAGCGCGCGCCACATACTGTCGCGCGCCATTGTGCTTTGTACGCGATCTTCCGCGCACGCCATTTTCAAAGTATCGGCCACCGGCTCGGCTGCGATGGCCGCGCCGCAACGACGTGCGGCGGCAATGACGGCTTCGATGTCTACGGCAGTGACCAGCGGCCGGGCGGCATCGTGCACCAATAGAAAAGGGAAATCCGTACCTGCGGCCATACATCCATTGTGGCTAGAGAGCCAACGCTCGGCACCTCCTTGCACCACCAAATCGGCGCCGAGTTGTTGCGGAGTGGTGTGCCATTCGGCTTGTAGGCGTTCTAAATCGCTATCCTTCATCACCACAACGATCCGCCCAATCGATGCGCAGGAACGGATGGTCTTGAGGCTGTGAAATAAAACGGGGTGGCCGGCGAGCCCCATCAAGTTCTTATTGATCCCGCCCATCCGCCGGCCCAAGCCAGCCGCAACCAGTACCGCAGCGGTATCCACCTTCATATTACAGAGCCTATCAGGGCGGCCTCAAAGGGCCTCAGGCAGTTTTTGAGAGAATTCCCCAACGTTCAACTACCTCGGTCGTTATAACGGTGCATTCCGGCCGCGCCGGTACCCACACAATCCATGAACCGAATCCTACTGATACTTCTGGTGGTCCTCCTTGCGGGGATTGGCGTTATCTTTTTACTGAATGATCCCTCCTCGGAAGGAAACTCGGCTGCCGCTGGCTCCTCTGGCCTTGCCCAGGCGGGAGATTCCACTGCAAACGAAGCCGCTGACGCCGCCAGTACGCTTGAAAATGCCGCCCATGGCACCACGCTTACCCGTGCAGAGTTAGATTCTCAGAACCACGGCGTTGCGGGAGCTGCCTCAAACTTGGCACCCAGTCGTATTCATATGCAACTGGTGGAAAACAGCGGCGCGCCCATTGCAGGCGCAACCTTGACGGCCACCGAACGAAGTAGGCAGGACATTTACTATGGCATGTCTGTCGCTAGTGGCGGACGTAAGACAACTTTTGAAGCCAGCGCCACCACCGATAAGGATGGGCGCGTCACCATGGAGGTGGAGCCGGGCAAAGCTTTACAGTTAGAAGGGCGAGGTGAATTTTGGGCTCCTTTCAGCCATCGACTTGCAGCACTTGCCCCCGGCGAAGATCTTGATCTTGGCACCATGACTTTGACCGCTGGCGATCTACTGGTTGGCCGCGTTTTGGATCCATCAGGCAAGCCACTAGCAGGGGCTTCGGTAGGTTTGGAGGAGAGTGGCTCCTCCATGATGCGCGGGTCCACTGTGACCCGCCACGCAACGACTGCAGAGGATGGTTCCTTTCGTATGGGTGGTTTGCCTACCGGCAAGTATCGGGTTCAAGCGCGTTCGGCTGGATTCGTTGCGGCGGAACTGGATCCACTGGTCATTCCGGGTACCGGTCGTGCAGTCGAGGCCACGCTGGCGATGACAGAAGGCCGTGTTGCGGAAGGCACGGTGGTGGATATAGATGGTCGCCCCGTGGTCGGCGCGTTCATCTCACGGCAAATGCGCTTGGATGGTCTTGGAGTAGAATTTGCCTTCGAAGAAGTCGATCAGGATGGCGCCCGAGAAGGTTCCGAAGCGGTGCCGCCGCGTCAGAAGGGCGCCGTGGAAACCGACAAGCTCGGTCATTTCCGCATCGGCGGGCTAGATGATCAAGATACGATGCTGGTGGTCAACGCCGATGGTTATTCAACCACTCGCGCGATGATTCCTCCGCTTGGCGAGGAGTTTTTGGTGCGCTTGCAACCGCGCTTGACCCTCAGTGGCACTTTGTTGCTGCCGAATGGAAAACCCGCCGCCAAGGTTGCCATCACGGCCAAAGCCTCTGGTGCTGCAGGCGAGGAATTTCGTTTCGATTTAATGGGTGCACGAAAAGTAACTACCGACGCCGCCGGTAACTTTGCCTTCCGCAATCTTAGTGCGGGTGCATTTCTTTTATCTGCTTACCAGACCCATTCACAAGTCGATGCGATGCCTGTTCAGGTGTATGAAAATATCGTCGGCATGAACATCAAAATGGTAGCGGCGGAACATCTCATCGTAGCGGTAGAAAGTGCAGCTGGAGAAAACCTTGGATCCGCCAAAGTGAACGTCACCCGTGGTGGCGGCGGCAATGAATTTGGTGAGATGGTCATTCAAATGGGTGGCGCTCATGGAGGGTCTACGGAAACCATCAATGGCCCCGATGAGGCTGTGAAAGGCGAAACGGATGCCTCGGGCGTTGCGATTCTTCCTGGCGTCGTCAAGGGCGAGCGCCGCGTGACCGTCAAGGCAGATGGTTTTGCGGATGGTGTGTTGGAGTTTGTGCGCAACAGCGGCGAGCAACGCCTAGAAATGGTGATGCAGCCGGCTGCAAGTTTGCGCGCCGTCGTGAAAACCGTCAGCGGTCGTCAACTGAGTGGCGTTGAGGTTTACTTGAAGCCGCAGTTTGAGAATGGCGAGGAACTCACGCAGAAGAGCGGTCTTGCAGGCCGTGTGGTTTGGGATGACTTGCGCCCTGGCGCTTATGAACTGGGTTATCGAGAAGCCAGCTCTGATGGGATGGGAATGATGTTTATTAGCATGGATGGAGAACAAGAAGATGGTGACGGCAACCACAAAGTCGGTGTGGTGGAATTGGTTGGGCGCAGCACTTTGGAAATGGAAATCATGGTCGATGACATGGCTCTGCCGCATGTTGAAGTGAGCCGCAATGGCACACCTGCCGGCGGTGTGCAGGTTTGGCTGGAGACAGCAGAATCTGCCAACGGAATGATGATGGGTGGCATGAGCGGCATGGGTGCAGAGCGTCCGGTGATCAGCGGCGCCGATGGAGTTGCTTTGTTGAGCCCGAAGGAGCCTGGTACTTACACTTTGGTCGCGCGCGCGGGTAACCATGCGCCGCAAGTACGCAAAGAGGTGGAGATTCACAGCGGTGAAGAATCACTACGCATCGAAGTGCTCGGTTCGGAAGTCACCGGTACTCTGTTCGCCAATAGTAAACCGGTGCCAGGAGCGAGTCTTAGCTTGACCACTTACCAAGAGCCTGGCAAAGGCGGGTCCACGCGGAGAGTGGGCATGATCATGATGGTGAGTAGTGGCGGCGGAGGAGCCATGTCGATGGAAACGGGCAACCCCACGGATGCCAATGCCGTCAGCGATAGCGACGGTGTTTATCGTTTCACCGACGTGCCGGCGGGGACTTGGGTGGTGAAGAGCCGGGCGGCTGGTTTTGAGAAATGGGAATCCGAACCGTTCTCCGTTGGGGATAGTGGTGAGCTCAATCTTGGCGCGCATCAACTCCTGTCGGGAGCAAGCATTTCCGGTCGTAATCTTGCTTCGCAGCCTGGTGGAAATGATGGCATGTTTGACATGAATAGTTTGTTGCGCTTGCAAGATGAAAACGGCCAGCAACTGGAAATGGCCATGGGCAATCCAGATGGCAGTTACTCCTTTTTGGATTTACCAGCGGGGCATTACAAGATTGTGCGTGGTGAGTACGAATCCGAGATTCTGAATCTCAGTAGTGGCCAGCAGATGAATTTTGATCTACCGAAGGAGTAGCATGCGCGGATGAATTCTCCCCGCGTCCTCGGCATCGACCCCGGTACCCAGCTAGTGGGGTGGGCGTTGGCCGAGGGCGTTGCCGGTGGCAAGCTGCGGCGGATTGATTCGGGAGTGTGGCGGCTGGGGCGTGCACCGCTGCCGATTGGCCAACGCCTGAAAATTCTTTTCGAGGAGCTGCAGGCCTTACTGGAAAGTTCCAGGCCGTCGGTGGTGGCTCTGGAGTCGGCCTTCTTCGGCAAAAATGCCCACTCGGCGTTGAAATTGGGGGAAGCGCGCGGCGTGGTGTTGATGGCTGTGGAGCTGGCGGGGGTGCGGCTGGTGGAAATTCCACCCGCCACCATCAAAGCGCGCATTGCAGGGGCCGGTGCCGCCACGAAAGAACAGGTGGAAAGGCTTGTTTTAATGCACTATGGTCTGCCAGAGCACGCTGTGGACACCACAGACGAATCGGACGCTCTGGCGATCGCGGCTAGCGTCCTGATGGATCCTCATTTTTCATTTGCAGATTCCTTGGAAACGTTGAAAACAGGAGGGGTTAGGCCGCAAAAGCGCGGTAAACTTCCTCCTGGAGCGTCCTTCCAATGATCCCCCCTGAACCCGCCACCGACTGGAGTTTTGCCGAAGCCAACAAGTGGCTTGCCCGGCACCCAGATGCCTTAGAGCCTGGCTTGCGGTTTCTAGACCGAGGCCTCGAGCTCGGCCATGGTTTGAAGGTGCCTCTGTGCGCTGTGGACCCGCTCGGCCACCCGTGTTTGGTCATCCACACCGAAAAATTCGGCGTGCATTTTTTCGACCAGTTGCTTGAAATCGCCGCGCGGATGACCGCAGATGGTGCCCGTTTTCAAGCCCTGTTCTCCCGGCCGACGGCGCCTCGAGTCTTTCTGCTGGCGCCAAGTTTTGAAACCTCTGTCCGTCAGCGCCTGGTGCTGTTGGCGCGTGCCTTTCCGCTGCGGGCTTTTTTGTGGCTACCACCGCTTTCAGCAGAAACCGCACCGCAGTTGATTGCCGAACCCTTAGCCGTAGATGGTGAGATTTCCACCCTGGTGCAAAGTCTGCCCGCAGCGCTTCAGCCCCATGCGCAACGGCTTCTCCATGCTTGTGTGGCTTTGCGTCCGCAGATTTCCGTGCAAGCAGGCAGTTGGCCAATCGTCCTGCGTGGCCAGCAAGGCCCCTATGCCACGCTATTTTTCGACCAAGGCCAATTGTGGTTTGCGTCTTCGCGTCAGTGCAAAGATGCCGCGCTATTTTTGTTGGAAAATGATTCTGCCGTGGATTGTGCCATCGATCTTTTAATGCGCAGTCAAGGAGATAGCGTGTCGCCGGCTGCGTGAGTGCGTCTGCTTGGGGTGAAAGCGCCTCGACATGAAACTCTACTTGCGTTGATTTTGATCTTGGCTGCAGGGCGTGCCTTAGCACTCGGCCAAAACCAAGGTCTCTCTAGCTGGCTCAAACCCAACGCTGGCCCGAGCACCCTCATTCCTGATCTGCAGAAAGATGATAGTTTGCGCCTGAGTTGGTTGCCTGGTGTGGGCAGCTACCGGGCCAACCGTATCGTTGCGGAACGTCCCTTCCTGCAGTTGCCGCTTACCCCGGAGCGTTTAGCGCTGGTGGCGGGGGTCGGAGAAACCACCGCCCTTGAGGTCCAGCGCTGGTATCAACGCCAAGCCCAAGTCCCGTAGTGGGCGCGGTTAGAATATGCGCATGACCGCGGGGATGACACTCCAACAGCAGATGCGCCAGCTTGTGGCTGCGGCCCTCGTGGAGGACCACGCCAGCGCCGATGCCACTACGCTGGCCGTGGTGCCTGCTGCGGCACTGGCCAAAGCCACCATCCTTGCGCGCGCGCCAGGGGTGTTGTCGGGTTGCCAATTCGCCGAAACCGCCTTTCTTTTATGTGATGATTCCTTGGAGATTTCTTGGTTCGCCCATGATGGCAGTCGCGTCGAACCAGGGGATTTGGTTTTGACTTGCACGGGCTCGGCTACTGCAATTCTGGCGGCCGAACGCGTGGCGTTGAATTTCTTGCAGCAACTTAGTGGGGTGGCCACGTTAACTTCTCAAGCGGTCGCGCGTGCTGGCACGGTGAAGGTTTTGGATACGCGCAAAACAGTTCCAGGATTACGCGATGCACAAAAAGCGGCGGTGGTGCATGGCGGCGGAATCAACCAACGCCGCGATCTTGAAGACGAACTGCTGCTGAAAGAGAATCACTTCGCACTCTCAGGGCTAGGTTATGCGGAAACCGTGGCGAAGGCCGTCGCTGCTGCCGCCGGGCGTGTAGTGGGTGTGGAGGCCGAAACCCTGGAACAAGCCGAAATGGCTCTGGCAGGTGGTGCAAGTTATGTCCTGTTGGATAACTTTCGTGGGGAAACCTTGCGCCAAACGATCCGGATTCTGCATGCCAAGTATCCTCATGCCGAACTGGAAGCGAGTGGTGGTTTCACGATTGCCCAATTACCCATACTGGAAGGAACCGGTGTGGATCGCGTCTCGATGGGCAGCTTGACCCACTCGGTCTGTGCGCTGGACCTGTCCTTATTGCTGGAACCACGATGAAATTGCTGAGCTACCAAAGTTGGCTCGCCAACCGCACTTTTTTGCGGGTCTTCTGTTTAGTCTTTCTGTTGGCCTTGGTGGCGTACGAGGGTGGCCGACCTGGGCCCGAGGCTTCCGGCGAGGTGGGCGCACTTCATTCCTATTGCGCGAATCTTGTCCACCAACCCTTATTTGCGCTGATTGCCTTATTTAGTCTATTGGTGCTTGGCCAGGCTTGCCGGAGCGCAAAAGCCTTTCTGCTGGGCGTGAGTTTTGCCTTGCTGGTGGGCATCTTCGATGAGTTGCATCAGGACAGCATTCCTTTTCGAGATTCTTCTGTTTGGGATCTCGGCAGCGATGTACTCGGTGCCACCTTTGGCATTCTGGTTGCCGGATGGTCTGATTTACACGGCGGCTTGCGCGCCCGTTGGTTGCCGATTGTCGGACTTTTAACCCTGAGTCTGCTGTGGAATTTACTTCCCTCCTTCGCTTCCCCATTCCCGCTACCCTTCACCGGATGACTGATACGCACAATACCTACTCGTCTCCGCTGGCCACCCGCTATGCCAGCGCCGCGATGCAGCAGAATTTCTCTTACCGTTGCCGCTCGCTGATTTGGCGCGATTTATGGATCGCCTTAGCAGAGAGCGAACGCGAACTCGGGCTAGAGATTTCGCAGCAGCAAGTCGAGGAACTCAAAGCTTGCCGCGAAGACATCGATTTTGATCGCGTCGCCGAGTTGGAGCGCGAATTGCGTCACGACGTCATGGCCCACGTACACGCCTATGGTGAAAAAGCGCCCGGTGCCATGCCCATCATTCATCTTGGCGCAACTTCTTGTTATGTTGCGGACGGCGCCGATTTGGTGTGTATGCAGCGCGGCTTGAAGTTGCTGCAAGCGCGGCTGGTGGGGGTGATTCGTGCGCTATCCGGCTTCGTGCGTGAACAAGCCGATCAGCCAGTGCTCGGCCTGACCCACTTTCAGCCGGCACAACCCACCACCTTAGGCAAACGCGCCTCGTTGTGGCTGCAAGACTTCCTGCTCGACTTAGAAGAGATTGAGAACGTGCTCGCCCGTCTGCCATTTCGTGGCGTCAAAGGCACCACCGGAACGCAGGCTTCTTTTTTGCAACTCTTCGCTGGTGATCACGCCAAAGTGCGCCAGTTGGATCAGCGCATCACCGAGCGTATGGGTTTTGCGCGCAGCATTCCCGTCTGCGGCCAGACTTATCCACGGAAGTGGGATGGGGTGGTGTTGCATGCGGTTTCCGGGATTGCCGCATCCGCCGCCAAGTTTGCCGTCGATATCCGTTTGATGGCCCACCGCCGTGAGTTGGAAGAACCTTTCGGTAGCAAACAAATCGGTTCTTCCGCCATGCCATACAAGCGTAATCCCATGCGCTCGGAGCGGATTGGTGCACTCTCGCGTTATTTGTTGCATCTGGCGCCCAATGCTTTGGATACCGCGGCGAATCAATGGATGGAACGCACCCTAGATGATTCGGCCAACCGCCGCATTGTGATTCCGGAATCCTTTCTTGCCGCCGATGCGATCCTGCTGTTGGTAGCGGATGTGGCGGGTGGTTTGGTGCCGTACCCCAAAGTACTCGCTCAAAATCTGGCCAAAGAGTTACCCTTTATGGCGACGGAAACTATTTTGATGGCGTGTGTGCAAGCCGGTGGCGATCGTCAGCAGCTCCATGAAGCGATGCGGGTGCACAGTCATGAAGCGGCCTATCGCCTCAAAGCCGGAGATGGTCAAAATGATTTGCTCGAACGGATTGCTGCAGATCCGGCATTCGCTGCGATTGCCGATCAACTAGAAGATTTAGTGGATGCAAAACGTTTTGTTGGGCGCGCACCCCAGCAGGTAGATGATTTTCTTACCGAAGTGGTGGAACCTTTGCTTGCTGAGCGGGCTCACATCCAAGTGCCGGAGGGGGAAATCAAAGTCTAAATCGCGCTAGCGAGTGAGACTGGGCAACTCAGTGGAGAGGCACCAAAAAGAAAACCGCCGCGCATGGCAGCGCGGCGGTTTCAACATGAGACTCTCGGAAGCTTAGCCCTGTGGGGTATCGCAGCAGGAAGACTTGGTGGTGGTGGTTTCTGCAGAAGCCTTCGTTGCGCCGGTGGCTTGCGTGCTTTCGCAGGAACCGCCATCGCAGTGACCAGCCATCGAAGCTTTGATGCTCTTTAGGCAGTCATCACAGAAAGCACCTTCCGTGCAACCTTCGCAGGCTGCCCACATGGCTTTTACGGAACTATCGCAATCGCTGCACATTTTCTCAGCAGTGCAGCTTTCACAAGCAGCAGTGGCCTCCATGAGCAGCGCCTTGGTGGCCGCAGCATTGTTTTTTGCTTTCATTTCGCAGCTATCGCCACAAGCCGAAACGCCTGCATCGCAAGCAGCTTGCATGGGGCAATCGCCGCCCTCTTCACAAGCGCCAGTACCAGCCATCACGCAGCCTTCGTGCATAGCGGCAGTGGTGGTTGCCTCTGCGCTCTCGCATGACTCACACTCGGAGGCGGACTCCATCTCACAAGAATCGCAAGCGGACTCCATCGAGGCCTGGATGGCCTGGAGGCAGTCGTCACAGAAAGCGCCTTCGGTGCAGCCTTCGCAAGCTGCCCACATGGCTTTGACGGCGGCATCGCAATCACTGCACATTTTCTCAGCGGTGCAGCTTTCACAATCAGCAGTGGCCTCAATGAGCAGCGCCTTGGTGGCCGCAGCATTGTTTTTTGCTTTCATTTCGCAGCTATCGCCACAAGCCGAAACGCCTGCATCGCAAGCAGCTTGCATGGGGCAATCGCCGCCCTCTTCACACGCACCGGTGCCAGCCATGACACAAGTTTCTTCCATGGAAGCTTGGCTTGCGGAGGCAGCTTTGGCACTACAAGAAGGGCAATCCTTAGCAGGGCTAGTCAGGCTAGCAGGTGAGGCTGGACTACTTGCGCAGCAATCAGACTGGGAGTTCTGCGGGGCTTGGCAAGAAGCAACCAGCAAGAGGAGAGCAGGAAGAAGGAATCGAATCATGGGTATTGGAACTTCTGCGGATGGGAAATATTCCCAAAGATTAGGCAGAGAATGCATATTGTAGACGAATCCAACATTTTGCGACAATGGCCGAGATGCACTTGGCCAATATCTGGTTCGGAAGACGCGCGGTGGCGCTGACAGAGCAGCTGCAACAAGCGGTTCATCTGGGGTTTGAGGGCATAGCCTTGCTCTCTGGGGGGATTTCGCGAGGGGCTGAGGAGGGCATGGAACTCCGTCACACGCAAGCAGGTACGGTGATTGCCGTCGCCGCGGATCAGCTGTTAGCCCCCCAAGCTCCCAGTATGGAGCACTTCCGCTGGCGCGAGCAAGATGTTCCCCTTCTGCTAAAGCGCCTAAACAAGCTGCAATGCCAACACTTGTTGATCCCCAGCGGTTTTGAGGCTAGGCCGCAGGCAATCGAGCGCGGTTTGGAGCTGTTGGTGCGGGTGCGTAGTGGTGAGCGCATCGATCCCAAATGTGCCGAAGCCCTCTATTTCGCCACGCTCGCACCTTTGGAATGGGAGCGGCAACTCATGCGCTTGGCGGCTTTCTTGTTCGCGTTGCGTCGCCAGGCACCGGGCTTGAAAGTAGCGTTGGTGCCAGATCCTTCCCCGGCAGGGCTTTTGAATCCGCAGCGTTTTGCCTTGCTCCAAGAAGAAATCCGCGCCTTAAAGGTGGGTTATTGGCACGATTCCGGGGCCATCGAAACGCGTGCTATGGCCACTGGCGAAGAACCTGGAGAGTGGTTAGATTCCTTCTCTAACATCATGCTGGGAAGTACCTTACATGATTTCTCCGGGGGTACTACGCTACTCCCGCCGGGCCTTGGTCAAGTCGATTGGCAACTGCTCCGAGAATATATACCAAGGGCCGCAATTCAGGTGCTCACCGCTGCGCCGTCCTATCCTAGTGAGGTACTGACAGAGTCCCGCTCCGAATTGGAGTCCCACCTGCAATCATGAACCCCGAGTTTCTAGACCGATTTGCCGCTGCATTGCCTACTTCGGGAGCCGTGTTGCTGTGCACCCACCGGCACCCGGATCCGGATGGATTAGGTGCCGTCGTCGGCCTGAGCTATTTGCTCGGCAAAAAATTTGGCCTCCACTCGGAGCTGGTTTTGGAAGGGCGTATTCGGCGCGCGGAGAACGTCGCCATGCGCCAGCTGCTGGAGATTTCCGCCTTACCCAAAGGAGGCGTGAATCCCGCGGATTACCACGGTGTGATGGTGGTCGATTCGCAGCCTGGATTTAGTCACACCCATCCTCCCGGCGGGCTGCCGGTGTTGGTGGTGATTGATCATCACGATGGTCCTGCTAGCGCAACGGGTGAGGAGCCCGCGGACTATCCCTTTCAGTGGGTTGATTCGAATTACGGCGCGACTTCCACGATGATTTATGACTTGCTGCGGCACTATCACGTGGAGCCGGACAAACGCACCGCAACCGCTTTGTTTTGCGGCGTGCGCTATGACACCAACAATTTGCTGCGTGGCGCCACGCCGGCCGATGAACTGGCGTTTCGTGAGCTTGAAAATCTTGCGGACCGAAAAATCATTGGCGCCATTGATCAACCGCCCTTAACCCGCGCTTATTTCCTGCAAATGCAGGAGGCCATGGCTGCCTGCCAAGATTACGGCACCTTATTACTCACTCTCCTTCGCGAAGTACAAAGCCCAGAAGCTGTGGCCGAAGTCGCAGACTGGTTCTTGCGCTTGGAAGGGCAACAGTGGTCGTTGGCGGGTGGTGCTTGTGATGGGCGCTATCAAATTTCTTTGCGCTGCGACATGCCTGACGCAGATGCCTACCCCGCGTTGCGCTACATCATTGGCAGCGACGGTTCTTGCGGTGGCCATGGAAGAATGGCTGGTGGGCAAATTTCTTTGACCGATTTAAGCATCGACCAAGTTCGTGAACAGGTTTGCCGACGTGCCGTCGAGCTCTTCGGCCTTGCTGATGTAGAACCCGTATTCCTGGTCCCTGAGGATTCCTCGGTAAGAGAACGTTGACGTCATCCAACGGGGGTCGTATCCTTTCGCCCCGTTACGCGGCTGTAGCTCAGTGGTAGAGCGCCACCTTGCCAAGGTGGCTGTCGTGAGTTCAAATCTCATCAGCCGCTCCAAAACAAAGAGAACCGAGTCCATTGCTGGACTCGGTTCTGCTTTTTGATGGGCCTCACTTTTGCGCGAGGACATGCGGCTAAAACTGCCGATTAAGCGTCGTTTTCGGCCGCTAAATCGGCGTTGGCTTGCAGGAAAGAAATCCAGTTATCGGGTAAATCCTCCTCCGTGAAAATCGCATCCACCGGGCACTCGGGCTCGCAGGCCCCACAATCGATGCACTCTTCGGGGTGGATGAACATGGGCAAATTGAGCGTGCCAGGTTCCGGCTCAGCTTCGTAAATGCACTCAACGGGGCAGACATCCACGCAAGCGGTGTCTTTGGTGTTTACACAAGGTTCTGCAATGACGTACGTCATGAATCTGTTATTCGTTTGGGGTCAACTACGGGGGGGTGATGACCCTCCTAGGGCATGTTGATACCGCCTCAGAGCGAGGGGTCAAGTGTTTTCTTTGGCGCAACGTTATCCTGGCCTGGAATGGGGCCCCTAGCCACTCTCGTTGGATGCGGAATTTCCGGCTATATGCTCGGTTCGGTGTCTTTTTCACTGCTGTTTGCGAAGGCGAAGGGAATTGATTTACGCACAGTTGGGAGTGGAAATCTTGGGGCCACCAACGTGGGGCGCGCGCTCGGCCGCAGACTCGGGCTGACCGTGTATTTTCTCGATATGGCCAAGGGCTTTGTGCCGGCATTTTTAGGACTGTGGCTCGACGGGCCGGAAGCAGGGGTGGCTGGCGGAGTGGGCGCCTATCTGGGCCATATCTGGCCTCTTTGGCTGCGTTTTCGTGGCGGCAAGGGAGTGGCCACGCTCAGCGGCGCGATGCTCGCCCTCCAGCCTTTGGGTTTTGTGCTTGCCGGGCTTTCTTGGCTACTTTCGGTCAAGCTGACGGGCATCGTAGCGATTGGATCGCTAGTGTTTGGCATCATGCTGCCCGTCTCGGCCTGGATTTTGGATTATCCAGATCCGGTCAAGTACTTTGCCCTCGGTGGCGGGCTGTTTCTGTTCTTCACCCATCGCGTCAATCTGCAGCGCCTGTTTTCTGGAAGGAACCGTAAAAATGGATAAAAAAAGTCTCGTTATTGGCGACGGCGGCTGGGGTATGGCGCTTGCCTTGTCTCTGCACCGCGCCGGCCGCCGGGTCCATGTCTGGGGCTTCGATCCCCAGTACACCGCTGAGGTGGCCCATTCGCGGGAGAACCGCAAATTTCTCCCTGGGGTACCCATTCCCAAAGACATCCTGTGGACTTCCGATGTCAGCGCGGCCATGGATGGGGTAGAAGAAATCTTCACCGTGGTGCCTACACAATTCCTGCGCCCAACCATGGAAAAGTTCCAAGGCAGGATTGAAAATCTGCCCATCTTTTCGGCTTCGAAAGGTTTGGAACTTTCCACTTTGAAACGCCCGACGGAAATCTTGGCTGATATTGTTGGCTCTACTGATCGCTTAGGCATAGTCAGTGGCCCTTCGCACGCCGAAGAAACTGCGCATGGTCTGGCTACGTCGGTGGTTGCTGCAGCCTACGAGCCGAAGTTCGCTAAGCAAATCCAAGCGCACCTGAGTAGTTCCAGCATGCGCGTCTACACCAGTACCGATTTGGTGGGTGTAGAACTGGGTGGTGCACTCAAAAACATCATCGCGCTTGGCGCTGGCATTGCCGACGGCATCGGTTTGGGGGATAACGCCAAGGCTGCGCTGGTGTCACGGGGCTTAGTGGAGATGGCGCGTTTTGGTCGCAAGTACGGCGCGCGGCGCGAGACTTTTTTTGGTTTGTCCGGTGCGGGGGATTTGATGGTCACCTGCTATTCGCAGCATTCGCGCAATCGTTCGTTAGGCGAGCTGGTTGGCAAAGGCCAGCGCCTGAAAGATATTTTGGCCAATACGGAGAAAGTTGCGGAAGGAGTTTGGACTTGCCAAGCCATTCACAGTGCTGCGGATTCTTTAGGGATCGATATGCCGATCACGCAGCAGATTTACAGCATCTTGTTTGACGAAGTCGATCCTCGCGAAGCGGTCAAGAATTTGATGCAGCGTCCAACCAAAGCCGAATGAAAACTTCCCGCCATCCTGCTCCCGCCGCGCGTCAGCTGCCGGCTTCTTTTGCTCCAACTAGCTTCGCCGCGATTGAGCCGTGGCTGCTGGAGTTGGAGGCCCGTGATTTAAACAGTGTGGGTGAGCTCGAAGCGTGGTTGCTGGATCGTTCCGAATTGGATTCCGCGATTGCCGAGGAGGCTTTGCAGCGGATGTTTGCCAACTCTTGTCATACCGATGACCAGCACGCCGAGGCCGCACACATGGAGTACCAAACCAAGGTATTGCCGGCCATCAAGCCGCTTGATGATCGTTTGGATAAGAAATATTTGGCCTGTCCGCTGCGCGCGCAGTTAGATCAACAACAGTGGTCGGTTTACGATCGTGATGTGGAGCTTGGCGTGCAATTATTTCGCGAGGAAAACGTCGCGCTCGAAGCGGAAGAAGAAGAAGTGGCCAATCGTTATGCACAAGTCATCGGCGCGATGACCGTGGATTTTGATGGCGAAGAACGTACCCTGGCAGCGCTTGGCACGTATGCGGAAAACCCCGATCGCCAAGTGCGGGAAGATGCGTGGAAAGTGGCCGTCGCGCGGCGCTTGGTGGATAAGGGCGAGTTGGATACGGTTTTTGATGCGCTGGTGATTCTGCGGCAAAAACAAGCGGCAAATGCTGGTTTTGACAACTACCGCGATTACATGCACTTGGCCAAGGGGCGTTTCGATTACACTCCGGCAGATTGTTTGGCATTCCATAAGAACGTTGAAAAGTTCGTGATGCCAGTGATGAAGCGTATGCAGGAATATCGCCAGGCACAACTTGGTGTTAGCGCGCTGCGACCTTGGGATTTGGCAGTAGATTTGGAGCAGGCAGCGGCCTTCGAACCTTTTCACGATGTGGACAGCCACGTGGATGTTGCGGCCAAGTTACTCGCCAAGGTTGATCCGCAGTTCGACGAAGAGCTACGTTGGTTGTACGCCGAAGGTTTGTTCGATTTGAGCACGCGTCCGCACAAAGCGCCCGGTGGTTATATGGATACTCTGGAGCGCCGCCGCGTGCCGTTGATTTTCGCCAACTCGGGGACCACCCACAGCGATGTAGAAACTTTGGTGCATGAGGGAGGCCACGCGTTGAATGCTTTGCTCGCGCGCGACTTGGAGCCGGTGGCTTACCGCATGCCACCGTTGGAGTTTGCCGAAGTGGCTTCGATGGGGCTGGAGGCGCTCGCCATGGAGCATTTGCCGGCGGTTTATCCGGCTGCAGACGCGCGGCGGGCGCGTGTTGCTTCGCTGGAATCCATGGTTACGACTTTCCCGTGGGTGGCTACGATTGACGCTTTCCAACAATGGATTTACACCGATCCCGCCCACGATTGTCAAAGCCGTGAAGCGAACTGGTTGAAGATTCAGAGTCGCTTCAGCGGCAATGTGGATTGGACCGGATTCGCAGCCGAACGCGCCGCTTTGTGGCAACGTCAACTGCACTTGTATCAAGTGCCGTTTTATTACATCGAATATGCGCTCGCGCAGATGGGTGCTCTGCAGTTGTGGATTCACTATCGCCAAAATCCTGCCGCCACCGTCGCGGCCTACAAAAGGGCGCTAGCTTTGGGTGGCTCGGTGAAGTTGCCGCAGTTGTTTGAGGCCGCAGGTTTGCAGTTCGATCCGCGTGGTGATGGCCTACAAGAATGGATGGCTGAGGTCGAAAGCGCTTGGCGCGCGGAGCTCGGCTTGGCCTCATGACCTCCACTTGGGTGGTCGGTGATGTGCATGGATGCGCTGCCGAATTGCAGTTGTTGCTGGAGCAGATGGATCTGCAAGCGCAGGATTTACTGCTTTCCGTCGGCGATTTATTTCACCGCGGACCAGACCCAGCGGGGGTGTTGCAAATCTTGCAGCGGCTTGGTTCACGCTTCGACATGGTCAACGGCAACCACGAACGCTCGTTGTTGCGTAGATGCAAGGGCCAAGCCACCTGTAGCATCGATGACTTGCGTGGCGACGGCGGCACAGTCATGCATAAAAATGCGCTGCCAGTTGCGGAGGAGCTGATTGCCTTTATCCACGGCCGTTCTTATCTCCAACGCCGTAAGTTGTGCGGAAGTGCGTGGCAACAGTCTGAAACCACAGATTGGCTGCTCGTACATGGTTGTGTTTTGCCGGGTCAAATCCCCGAACAGATTCCTCCAAGCCAGTTGGTGCGGAAAGGTCGTCAGGAAAATCTGCCGAACCATCCGTACTGGTATGAAACCTGGCACGGTCCGGAGTTTGTTGTTTTTGGCCATGCGCAAAGCGCTGCCGGCTTACATGTGGATGCGCATGGCAACCCTTGGTGTTATGGCTTAGACACTGGCTGCGTGTACGGCGGCCCGCTAACGGCCTTACGCTTGGAAGACTTGGCGATCATGGTGCAGCCAAATGTCGGCAGTAGGGTTGTGGAAAGATAGAATGGCAGGATGAGGAGAACCGTCCTTTTTGTTTTTCTTGCCGGTTTCACATTGGGTTTGCCGGTGGCCTCGCACGCACAGGAAAAGGCGGATGAAATCGTGGCCCCCTCCGCGGCCGTAGCGGGCGGCAAGGTATTGGAGTGGACCACTCCTGAAGGCCGGCCGTATTGGTACCGCGTGCCCAAGAAAATCAAGGCGAGTGCGCCGCCAGCGTTGATCCTCATGTTGCACGGCACCGGCATGCCACACGGTTGGGCCTTCTGGAATTATTCTATTGCTGGGGGTACGTTTCGCGCCGACGACATCATCGTTTCACCAGATGGGCTCACTCCCGGGAATGGGGCGTTCAATTTTGTGCAGGGTAAAAAAGATGGTGATCAAATTGCTGGTCTCATTCATCTTTTTCGGGAAGAATTTCCAATAGGACGAGTTTATCTTTACGGGCATAGCCAAGGTGCATTTTTTGCCTATTGGTTCGCCGGGGAATATCCGCAATTGGTAGATGGCATCATTGCTCACGCTGGCAATGTTTTAGATGTGAAACATTCCGACTTTGCCCGCGATAAAGTTGCGATTGGAATTTTGCATGGCAAAGCGGATGCCGTGGTGTCCGTGGAGTGCGCCTATCGCACCCATGATATTTATCAACAGGAAGGCTACAAGAAACTGAAGCTCTATGTGGTTGAGGGTTTGACGGAAACCAGTGGCCACTGGCCGTTGCCGCAGCAGGTGTTAGAAATGCTGCAGTGGCTGGATGAAGTGTCGGTCAAAACGGCTTGGCAGGCGGTAGAGATGGCGATGGTGCAATTCGACGCAGCGCAACCAAGTCTTGAGGGGATGCTTGCTGCGCAACTCGAAGCACGTGTTTTGCTGAAAAAGTATCAAGGGGAAGACAAAGCGCTGCTTGCCGGCAAGGTGGTGCTACTCGATGAATTTTTAGCGCTCGCTTTGCAAGCACATCAGGATGCTGTTGCGGAACCGGCACTGGATTTCAGCTCTAAATCAGAGTTTGCTGCCTGGATGGTGCATTTTGTCGCGGCCAACCGGGTCTTCGCGAACGATCGTTTGTGGACGAAGACCTTTAAAAAAGTTCAGGGGCAGGCCGGCAAACACAGCAAGGCGGTCGACAAAGCTCTTGATGCCTTAGGTAAGGCGGTTAACAAGAAAAATTTCTCTACCGCTGTGCAAGCCTTGGAAGCTGATTTTTTGAGTGCACGTTATGAAGAGCTTGCCGGCCAGCTCGCGCGAATTGTGGAGAATCCACCCAAAGACCTTGCGCCGAAAGATTGTGCCACGC